>DATJXR010000001.1:0-3300 GCA_035499995.1 Rhizomicrobium sp.
CCCGCTGATCAAGACGATCATGACCCGCTGCATCCAGTGCACGCGCTGCGTGCGGTTTGCGACCGAGGTGGCGGGCGTGCCCGACCTCGGCGCCACCGGCCGCGGCGAGGACATGGAGATCACGACCTATCTGGAGAAGGCGTTCGCGAGCGAATTGTCCGGCAACGTCGTCGATCTTTGCCCGGTGGGCGCGCTGACCTCCAAGCCTTACGCCTTCAACGCCCGGCCCTGGGAATTGCGCAAGACCGAATCCGTCGACGTGATGGACGCGCAGGGCTGCTCCATCCGCGTCGACACGCGCGGGCCGCAGGTGCTGCGCGTGCTGCCGCGGCTGAACGAGGACGTGAACGAGGAGTGGATCGGCGACAAGGCGCGCCACGCCTGCGACGGGCTCTCGCGCCAGCGCCTCGACCGTCCTTATATCCGGAGAGACGGGAAGCTCCAGCCGGCGAGTTGGGCGGACGCGTTCGCGGCCATCGCGGCGCGGGCGAAGACGTCCGATCCGTCGAAGATGGCCGCCATCGTGGGCGATCTGGCGGCGGCGGAGGAGATCAAGGCGCTCAAGGACCTGATGCTTTCGCTCGGCGCCGCCAATCTCGAATGCCGGCAGGACGGGATGAAGATCGGAACCGGTCCGCGCCAGTCCTGGCTGTTCAACACCACCATCGCCGGCGTCGAGGCGGCGGACGCGATCCTTCTGATCGGCACCAATCCGCGCTGGGAAGCGCCGGTCCTGAACGCGCGCATCCGCAAGACGTGGCTCGCCGGCCCGGTGAAGATCGCCAATATCGGCGCGGCCTACGACCTGACCTATCCCGTCCAGCAGCTCGGCGGCGCCGAGGCGCTGGCGAAGATCGCCGATGGCAGCCACGATTTCGCGCAAGTGCTGAAGGATGCCAAGCGGCCGATGGTGATCCTCGGCACCGGCGCGCTGGCGCGTCCCGACGGCGCGGCGATTGCGGCGCTGGCGGCGAAGATCGCCGGCGACACCGGCATGATCGGGCCGGCGGGCACGCCGGCCGAAGGCGGCTGGTCGGGCTTCAACGTGCTGCACACCGCGGCGAGCCGCGTCGCCGCGCTCGACCTCGGCTTCGTCAAGGGCGCGGACATCGGCGGCATGGCCGGGATGGACTTCGTCTATCTGCTGGGCGCCGACGAGTTCGACATGGCCGGGCTCGGCAAGGCCTTCGTTGTCTACCAGGGCACGCATGGCGATGCCGGCGCGCACCGGGCCGACGTGATCCTGCCCGGCGCCGCCTATACCGAGAAGGAAGGCCTCTACGCGAATTTCGAGGGACGGGTGCAGCGCGCCAAGCGCGCCACCTTCCCGCCGGGCGAGGCGAAAGAGGATTGGGCGATCCTGCGCGCGCTGTCGGACGTGCTGGGCAGGCGCTTGCCTTACGACGACCGCGAACAGCTGCGCGCCGCGATCTACAAGGAGGCGCCGCATTTCGCCAGCCTGCACGAGACGCCCGATCATCCCGGCGCCGATCCCGCGATCTGGAACGCCATCGGCGCGCCCGGGCCGGTCGATCCCAGGCTGCCGCTGGAGAGCCCCATCCGCGACTTCTATCTCACCAACCCCATCGCGCGGGCGAGCGTGACCATGGCCGAATGCAGCCGCACCTTCGTCTCCGGCGCGGCCAAGATGGCGGCGGAGTAGGGCGATGGTGCTGATCCCCTTCCTCAACTGGCTGTCGCTGAAGCTGTTCGGCGCCGCGGCGCCCTATTGGGTCGCTTGGACCATCGGCGAGGCCATCCTGATGGCGGTGGTCTGCCTGGTGCTGATGCTGTCCGTTGCCGCCGTCATCCTGGCCGACCGGAAGATCTGGGCGGCGGTGCATCTGAGGCGCGGGCCCAACGTGGTGGGCGCCTTCGGCCTCCTGCAGACCATCGCCGACGCGCTCAAGTTTCTGTTCAAGGAGCCCATCATCCCGTCGGGCGCCAACAAGGTGCTGTTCCTGATCGCGCCGCTCATCACCTCGACGCTGGCGCTCGCCGCCTGGGCGGTGATGCCCGTCGGGGCGGGCGTGGTGTTCTCCAACATCAATGTCGGCATCCTCTACATCTTCGCGATCTCCTCGCTCGGCGTGTACGGCGTCATCGTCGCGGGCTGGGCGTCGAACTCCAAATACGCCTTCCTCTCCGCGCTCCGGGCCGCGGCCCAGATGGTGTCCTACGAGGTCTCCATCGGCTTCGTGATGATTACGGTGCTGCTGTTCGCGGGCACCCTGAACCTCTCGGGCATCGTGCATGCGCAGGAGCATTGGTGGTTCGCCTTCACCATGCTCTTTCCGATGTTCGTGATCTTCTTCATCTCCTCGCTGGCGGAGACGCAGCGCCCGCCCTTCGACCTTCTCGAGGCGGAGTCGGAGCTGGTGGCGGGCTTCATGGTCGAATATTCGGCGACGCCGTTCCTGCTCTTCTTCCTCGGCGAATACCTCAATGTCATGCTGTTGTGCTGCCTGATGACGGTGCTGTTCCTGGGCGGCTGGCTGCCGGTGTGGGGACTTTCCTTCATCCCCGGCCCGATCTGGTTCCTGCTCAAGGCCTCGTTCCTGTTCTTCATGATGGCGATGGTCAAGGCGATCGTGCCGCGCTACCGCTACGACCAGCTGATGCGGCTCGGCTGGAAGGTGTTCCTGCCGCTGTCGCTCCTGTGGGTGGCGCTGACCGCGGCGTGGGTCGTGTTCGGCCCGCATGGAGGTGCATGATGGCGTTCCTCGACCGCACCGCGCGCAACATCTTCCTGTGGGAGTTCGTGAAGAGCTTCGCGCTCGCCATGCGCTACTTCTTCTCGCCCAAGGCGACGCTCAATTATCCGTTCGAGAAGGGCCCGCTGTCGCCCCGCTTCCGCGGCGAGCACGCGCTGCGCCGCTATCCCAATGGCGAGGAGCGCTGCATCGCCTGCAAGCTGTGCGAGGCGGTCTGCCCGGCGCTCGCCATCACCATCGAGGCGGAGCCGCGCGACGACGGCAGCCGGCGCACCACGCGCTACGACATCGACATGACCAAGTGCATCTATTGCGGCTATTGCCAGGAGGCATGCCCGGTCGATGCCATCGTCGAGGGGCCGAATTTTGAGTTCGCGACCGAGACGCGCGAAGAGCTGATGTACGACAAGGAAAAGCTGCTGGCGAACGGGGAACGCTGGGAGCGCGAGATCGCCGCCAATCTAGCGTCCGACGCGCCCTATCGGTAAGGCGCGACAGGCAGCTTGGGCAGCAGCAGGGGCAGGGGAATGGGCAAGATCGACGTCGCGCGCGTGGCGGTCAGGACCGGCTCGGACTATCCCGAGCC
>DATJXR010000002.1:0-62448 GCA_035499995.1 Rhizomicrobium sp.
CCCGCTGGCAGAGCGTGAAAAGCCCTTGGGGCGAGCCGTCGGACCAGCTTCTCACCGGCACCTTTCATGGCGTGGACATGGTGTTCCTGCCGCGCCATGGCCGCGGCCATATCCAGACGCCCACCAGCATCAATTACCGCGCCAATATTGACGTCCTGAAGCGCGTCGGCGTCACCGATGTGATTTCGGTTTCGGCCTGCGGTTCGCTCAAGGAAGAATTGCCGCCCGGCACCTTCGTGATGGCCGACCAGTTCATCGACCGCACCCATTGCCGCGAGAAGAGCTTCTTCGGCCCGGGCTTCGTGGCGCATGTCTCCATGGCCCATCCCGTCGATCCCAAGCTCGCCGATGCGCTGCACCGGGCCGCGCGCGAGATCGGCGTGCCCTGCGCCAAGGCCGGCACCTATCTCGCCATGGAGGGCCCGCAATTCTCCTCGCTGGCGGAGAGCAATCTCTACCGCTCCTGGGGCTGCTCGGTGATCGGGATGACCGCCATGCCCGAGGCCAAGCTCGCGCGCGAGGCGGAGCTCCCCTACGCCATCGTCGCCATGGTCACCGACTACGATTGCTGGCACGAGGACCATGGCCACGTCACGGTGGACCAGGTCGTCAGGGTCCTGACCGCGAACGCGGAGAACGCGCGCCGCCTCGTCGCCGCCGTGGCGCCCAAGCTCGGCCCCGAACGCACGCCGTCGCCGGGCATCGACGACGTGCTCGACACAGCCCTGATCACCGCGCCCGAGAAACGCGATCCGGAACTATTCAGGAAGCTGGACGCGGTGGCGGGGCGGGTGCTGAAGCGCTAGCGATTTGGGATTCGGCGCCCGGTTCGCTATATCCGGGCCGGACACAATCGAGGCCGCCATGGACTTCGCATCCGCCATCCGCACCATTCCGGACTATCCCAAGCCCGGCATCATGTTCCGCGACATCACCACGCTGCTCGGCAACGCGCGGGCCTTCCGCGCCGCGGTCGACGCGCTGGTGCAGCCCTATGCGGGAGTGAAGATCGACAGGGTGGCCGGGATCGAGGCGCGCGGCTTCATCCTGGGCGGCGCGGTGGCGCACCAGCTCTCGGTCGGCTTCGTGCCGGTACGCAAGAAGGGCAAGCTGCCGCATGCCGTGATCGGCGAGGATTACGACCTCGAATACGGCAAGGACCGCGTCGAGATCCACGCCGACGCCGTGAAACACGGCGACCACGTGCTCGTCATCGACGACCTCATCGCCACCGGCGGCACCTGCTTCGCCGCGATCAAGCTCCTGGAGCGCGCGGGCGCCCGCGTGCTGGGCTGCTCCTTCGTGATCGACCTGCCGGAGCTCGGCGGCGCCGACAAGATCCGCGCGCTCGGCAAGGACGTGACGACGCTGGTATCGTTCGCTGGGCATTAGGATGCATCACCATGGCAATATTCGATGTAAAAGGGCCATTTGAAGTTCCCACAATGAAGCTGGACACTGGTATCAGAGCGATCGACGAGGATCGAGCCAAGATTCGCAAATTTTGGGAAAATACTGAAATTGGAGATCGACACGGCTGCTACGTATTTGCCGTATGGGCATCAAGAGGCTACATGCCAATTTATGTCGGCAGAGCGACCTCTTCGAGATTTGACATTGAAGTTCTCAATGATCGAAACATAAAGAATTGCAATCTCACGCTTGCCGGTCGTCGCAGAGGCACACTCTGGGTTTTTTTGTTGCCGATTCGCAAAACGCGGGGAAAAATAAACGCCAATCATATTTCCCTGGTGGAAGAATATCTTGTCGGCCATGCGGCTCGAAAAAATAAGAACCTAATAAACACACACCTCTTGCCGAGTAACCCTTGGAGCATCACCGGCTTGATAAATTCAGGCCAGGGCCAACCTCCTATCGGAGCGCAAGAACTCAAGCGGGCGTTAGGAATTTAGCGTGAAGATCAACGGCAAACCCTATCGCACCATCTGGCCGGTGGGAGACGAGGCGGTCGGGATCATCGATCAGACCAAGCTGCCGCATGAGTTCAAGACGCTGACCCTGCGCACCGCCGCGGATGCGGCGCGGGCGATCACGGCGATGATCGTGCGCGGCGCGCCGCTGATCGGCGCCACTGCCGCTTACGGCATCGCGCTCGCCATGCGCGAGGACGCGTCGGACCAGGCGCTGGACCGCGCGCACGCTCTGCTGGCGGAGACACGTCCGACCGCGATCAATCTGCGCTGGGCGCTGAAGCGGATGTGCGACGCGCTGCGAAACCATCCGCGCAATGAACGCGCCGCGCTCGCCTGGAAGGAAGCCGCAGCCATCGCGGACGAGGACGTCGAAGTCTGCCGGTCCATCGGCGAGCACGGGCTTGCGATCATCCGCGAAGCCGCGGCGCGGAAAAAGCCGGGCGAGACGCTCAATATCCTCACCCATTGCAACGCCGGCTGGCTCGCCTGCGTCGATTGGGGCACGGCGCTGGCGCCGATCTACAGGGCGCACGACGAAGGCATCAAGCTGCATGTCTGGGTGGACGAGACACGCCCGCGCAACCAGGGCGCCTCGCTTACCGCCTTCGAGCTCGGCGGCCACGGCGTGGCGCACACCATCATCGCCGACAATGCCGGCGGCCTCTACATGATGAAGGGCCAGGTCGATCTCTGCATCGTCGGCACCGACCGCGTGACGAAGAACGGCGACGTCGCCAACAAGATCGGCACGTACCTGAAGGCGCTCGCGGCGAAGGACAATAACGTCCCGTTCCATGTCGCGCTTCCGTCTTCCACCATCGACTGGAACATGGCGAAGGGCGCCGACATTCCCATCGAGGAACGCTCTGCCGACGAGCTGCTGAAGATGACCGGCCGTCTCCCGGGTGGCGGCCTCGCGACGGTGGAAATCGCCGCCCCCGGCAGCCCCGCGGCCAACCCCGGCTTCGACGTCACACCGGCGCGGCTGGTGACGGGTTTCATCACGGAGCGAGGCGTATGCGCGGCCAGTAAGGCCGGGCTTAGGAGCCTGTTTCCGGGCGAATAGCGAATAGCGAGTAGCGAATGGCGAATGGGGTTGAAGCTCGCCCCGCTACTCGCTATTCGCTACTCGCCATTCGCTTTTCGCCGGTGGCAAAACTCGTGAGCTGCCCATGAAATCCCGCTGGTCCGACGCCGAAGCCCAGGAATATGTCACGCGTTACGCCGCAATGGGCGTGAACGAAGACCTGGCGCTGCGCACCTATACGACGCGGCTTCTCGGCGGCGATCCCAAGCTGGTGCTGCATGGCGGCGGCAACACCTCCGTCAAGACCATCGCGAAGGACCAGCTCGGCGAGGACGTGGAGGTGCTCCACATCAAGGGCTCCGGCTGGGACATGGGCGCCATCGAGCCGCAAGGCCTGCCGGCGGTGAAGCTTCGCGAGATGCGCCGGCTGCGCGCGCTCGACACCCTGTCCGACGAGGACATGGTCAATTTCCAGCGCATCAACCTGCTCGACGCCTCGGCGCCGAACCCGAGCGTGGAGACGCTGCTGCACGCCTTCCTGCCGCACAAATTCGTCGACCACACCCACTCCACCGCCGTCCTGGCGCTGACCGACCAGCCGGAGGGCGAGGCCCTGGCGCGCGACCTCTACGGCAGGCGCATGGCCTATGTGCCCTATTACATTCCGGGCTTCACGCTGGCCAAGGCGGTGGCGGACGTGTTCGACCGCAATCCGGATGTTGAGGGACTTGTCCTGCCGCGCCACGGCATCTTCACCTTCGCCGAGGATGCGAAGACCGCCTACGAGAAGATGATCGAATTCGTGACCATGGCGGAGGAGCGGCTGGCGAACAACCGCAAGCCCCTCAGGCAGGCCACGCTGCCCAAAGAGATCGCCCGGCTGGCCGACATCGCGCCCATCCTGCGCGGAGCGGTGGCCATCGAACGCAACGAGATGGCCGGCACGGTGAAGCGGCAGGTCCTCTGCTTCCGCACCAACCCGGAGATACTGGCTTACGTGAACGGCGCGGAGCTGTCGCGCTATTCGCAACAGGGCGTCGTTACGCCCGATCACACCATCCGCACCAAGAACTATCCGCTCGTGGTTCCCGCGCCGGAGGCGCACAGGCTGGACGATTGGAAGACGGACGTGGAAGCGGCGGTTGCGAAATACGTGGCCGATTATCACGCCTATTTCGCCAAGCATAACGAGCGGGCCAAGCCGAAGAAGAAGGAGCTCGATCCGCTGCCGCGCGTGATCCTGGTGCCGGGCATCGGCCTGTTCGGGCTGGGCGCGTCGGCGAAGGACGCGGCCATCGCCGCCGATATCGCGGAGAACACCGTCGAAGTCGTCACCAATGCCGAGGGCGTCAGCGCCTACCAGCCGATCGGCGAAGCCGACATGTTCGACGTCGAATACTGGTCGCTGGAGCAGGCCAAGCTCGGCAAGGGCGTGGAGAAGGCGCTGAGCCGGCAGGTCTGCGTCGTCACCGGCGGCGGCTCGGGCATCGGCGCCGCGGTGGCCAGGGCGATGGCGGCCGAGGGCGCGGAGATCGCCGTGCTCGACCGCGACCACGAGGCGGCGATGAAGGCCGCGAAGGCGATCCACAAGCATGCGCTGGCGATCGCCTGCGACGTGACCGATGCGGCGCAGGTCAAGGCCGCGTTCGACAAGGTGGTGGAGGCGTTCGGCGGAGTCGACATCGTCGTCTCCAACGCCGGCGCCGCCTGGCAGGGCCGCATCGGCGAAGTCGATCCCGAGGTTCTGCGCAAATCCTTCGAATTGAACTTCTTCGCCCACCAGTCGGTGGCGCAGGCCGCCGTGCATGTGATGAAGGCGCAAGGCACCGGCGGGTGCCTCTTGTTCAACACCTCCAAGCAGGCGGTGAATCCCGGCAAGGATTTCGGCCCCTACGGCCTGCCCAAGGCCTCGACCCTGTTCCTGATGAAGCAATACGCGCTGGACTACGGCAGGGACGGCATCCGCTCCAACGCCGTCAACGCCGACCGCATCCGCTCAGGGCTCCTCACCGACGAGATGGTCGCCGCCCGCGCCAAGGCCCGCGGCCTCTCCGAGAAGGACTACATGGGCGGCAATCTGCTGGGCCGTGAAGTCTACGCTGCCGAGGTGGCCGAAGCCTTCGTCTACCTCGCCCACGCCGAGAAGACGACCGCGGCCGTGATCACCGTGGACGGCGGGAACATCGAGGCGTCGCTTCGTTAGAGTGACGCATTTCGCTGAACCAAACTCCGCTGTCATCCCCGGCTGAGCGCGCCCTTCGCGCGCGAAGGGAAGGGGACCCAGATGCCGCAACTTTTCCGGTCTCGACGAATGCGCTAGACTCTTTCGACCGTGCTGCTGCGGTACCTGGGTCCCCTTCCCCTCGCTTCGCTCGGCCGGGGATGACAACCGCGTTTGATTTGGCGATTGAGAACAATGCGTCTGAAAAGAAAAGTGCATCGCTACATCGCACTGATCGATGGCAAGGCCGGGGCCTATGGCGTCACCTTTCCCGATCTTCCCGGCTGCGCCGCGATGGGCAAGACCATGGACGATGCATTGAGCAACGCGGCGGAAGCGTTGCGCGACTGGGCCGCCGTGACGGAAGAGGGCGGCGGCAAGGTTCCGCGTCCGCACAATCTCGAAGCGCTGCGCCGCGATCCGCAAGTCAAGGCCGTACTCGCTTCCGGCGCCGGTTTGGCGACTGTGCCGCTGGTGCGCGAAACGGGCAAGCCGGTGAAGGCCAATCTGTCGATCGATTCCGGCGTCCTTGCCGCCATGGACGAAGAAGCCCAGCGCCGCAGCCTCACGCACTCGGCTTTCGTCGAGATGCTGGTCGGAACGATGCTGACGAAGGTAGCGTGAACGTCGTCGTCGGCAATATTGAGCCGTCGCTACGCCAAAATTTGAATTTGAGCGATTGCCTTGGTGTTAATCAATTCAATGAAGCCCATTTGTCCTTGAATTTCTGCAGTTGTGCCAACTTGAGTTGAAACCCTCCATTCCAAGTGGGCGTTGCCATTCTTGCGGCGACAGGGCTTTTTACGACATAGAAGTCTCTGGCTTTCTTTCGTTCATGCACCAATACATAGACATAGTCTTTCGATTTCATTTTTTTCATATGTTTTCCGAACAGGAAAAAGCCGCTCCTCGTGGTTTTGACCTGAATGGAAAAGGCGTGATTGCAATCGCGATCTGTGATCAACAAGTCGGCACCTCGGGCGCCCCGCGATGTGGGAGCGACGATAAAATCAAGACGAGAGAGTTCTGCGGCGACCAAATAAACACCACGCATACCAATAATCTGCCGATCTACTCCAGGCATTGTTTCCTCCAGTTTGAATCTTGCAAGCCATCACCCCCCATTCTTCCTAAACAACTCCAATGTCCGCTCCCGCGCAAGTTTCGCGGCTTCGGGGTTGTAGTCGGTGCGGCGGTCGGAATTGAATCCGTGGCCGGCGTCGTAGACGTAGACCGGCACTTCGGGATGGGCCTTCTTGATCTTCTCCACCGCCTCCATCGGGATGCCGTGGTCGTGCTCGCCGAAATGCAGGATGGTCGGGCATTTGGGTTGCCAGTCGGCCATCTGGGCGATGTTGCCGCCGTAATAGCCGCTCGCCGCCGCCAGCCCGTCGCATTGGCACGCCGCTGCCCAGGTCACCGAGCCGCCATAGCAATAGCCGGTGATGAACACCGGGCCCTTGCCCTTGAGCGCGTCGATGCAGGTGCCCGTGTCCTTGATCGAAAGATCGAACGGATGCTCACCGCGCGCGATCTTGATCGCCTTCTGGATGTCCTCGGGCGAATAGCTCACGGAAAAGCCGGGCGCCTCGCGGTCGTAGAGCGACGGCCCCAGAACCTCGTAACCTTCCGCCGCGAAAGAGTCGCAGCATTCCTTGATGTGGTCGGTGACGCCGAAAATCTCCTGGATGAGCACCAGTCCGCCGCGCCGCCTGCCGGCGGGCGCGACGTGATAGACGCCGATCTCCGCGCCGTCGCTCATCTTCATCCTGATCATCTGGCCCTGGGTCATCCGAAATCTCCTTTGGGGCGGCGTTGCACGAAGCTTTTTCCTGTGAAACTGAACACCAAATCGCCCGCCTCGTCACGCGCCTCGTTGCGGCTGAAGACGAGACCCATGTCGGCCCGCGACCGAAGTTCCGTTTTCGCCGTGGTCTCGGTGTAATAGGTCAGCGTCATGCCCGGGCGCACCGGCTTCAGCCATTTCATGTCCTCGAAGCCGGGCGAGACGCCGGCGCGCATGCGCCGCGCGCCGCCTGCGATTTCGGTGTGGCGGTAGGCGATCATCAATTTCATCCACACCGCGGCGGTGTGCCAGCCCGAGGCGATCAGGCCGCCGAACATGGTGTGCCTGGCGGCCTCCGGATCGAGATGGAACGCCTGGGGGTCGTATTTCCGCGCGAAGGCGACGATCTCGTCCTCCGTGAAGGTGTAGCGTCCGACCTCGCGGCGGTTGCCGGGCTCGATGTCCTCCCACCAGATGTCGGTCATGCGGAGTTCTTCCCGACGATGGGCGTCATGGACACCAGCGCCACCTGCTCGTTACGTTCGTTATAGAGGCGGCAATCGAAGGTCACGAAGCCGAGCGGCCTGGAGGAGGACGATTTCGCCTCCATCACTTCCGCCTCCATGCGCAGCCTGTCACCCGGGCGCACGGGCCTCATCCAGCGGGCCTCGCGCGCGCCCGCGCCGCCCCTGTTGTCCGCCTTCAGGATCACGCCATCCGCCAGCATGCGCATGGCAATGGCGCAGACGTGCCATCCGGACGCAGACAGGCGCTTGAGCATGGAGCGTTGCGCCGCCTCTTCGTCGAGGTGATGCGGCTGCGAATCGAATTCGCGGGCAAAGTCCAGGATCTCGTCGCGAGTCACGTGATAGGTGCCGCAATCGAAGACGCGGCCAACGGTCATGTCTTCGAAGTGGAGAAGGCGCATGCACGGGTCTCAGGCGTTGAAGCGGAAATGCATCACGTCGCCATCCTGCACGACGTAGTCCTTGCCTTCCAGCCGGAATTTGCCCGCGTCGCGCGCGCCCGCCTCGCCCTTGCCGGCCACATAGTCCTCGTAGGCGATGGTCTCGGCGCGGATGAATCCGTGCTCGAAATCGGTGTGGATCGCGCCCGCGGCCTGCGGTGCGCGGCTGCCCCTCGTGACGGTCCAGGCGCGTGCCTCCTTCGGCCCCGCGGTGAAGAAGGTGATGAGGCCCAAAAGGTCGTAGCCGGCGCGGATCAGCCGGTTCAGGCCCGGCTCCGCGAGGCCGAGGCTCGCGAGAAACCCCTCGCGCTCGCCCGCCGGCAGCTGCGCCACTTCTTCCTCGATGCGCGCGGAGATGGTGACGCAGCCCGCGCCCGCGCGCCTGGCCATCGCCTCCACCATCTGCGAATACCTGTTGCCGCCCGCCGCCGAAGCTTCCTCGACATTGCAGACATAGAGCACGCGCTTTTCGGTGAGCAGCCCGAGCTGGCGATAGGGCTCGCGCTCTTCCGGCGTGAGATCGGCCAGCCGCGCGGGCCTGCCCTCGCGCAGGAGCGCCAGCGCCTTCATCATCAGCGCGAACGGCTCCCTGGCCTCCTTCTCGCCCGACTTGGCTTTCTTCTCGATCGGGACGATGCGCTTCTCCAGGCTCTCCAGATCGGCCAGCATCAGCTCGGTCTCGACCGTCTCCGCGTCGCCCACCGGGTCGATGCGGCCCTCGACATGGGCGATGTCGTCGTCCTCGAAGCAGCGCAGCACATGCACGATGGCGTCGACCTCGCGAATATTGGCCAGGAACTGGTTGCCCAGGCCCTCGCCCCTCGAGGCGCCGCGCACCAGGCCCGCGATGTCGACGAAGGTGATGCGCGTGGGCACGATCTGGGCCGACGCCGCGATGGCGGCGAGGGTGTCGAGCCGCGCATCGGGCACTGCCACGTCGCCCACATTCGGCTCGATGGTGCAGAACGGATAGTTCGCCGCCTGCGCCGCCGCGGTCTGCGTCAGCGCGTTGAAGAGCGTGGATTTGCCGACATTCGGCAGGCCTACGATGCCGCATTTGAAGCCCATTATGCGTCTTTCTCTTTGTCTTTTTCCGGCTTCGGCCGCCTGGTCAGCAGCGCCACCTTGTTCATGAACCCGGCATCGTCGTCATTCGCCAGCAGCGGCGCGGCTTCGGCGATGGCCGACAGCATGGGCACCAGCCAGTCCTCGTCGGATCTGGAGAAGTTCCCCAGCACATGACTGTGCACGCGATGCTTCTCGCCGGGATGGCCGATGCCGATGCGCACGCGGCGATAGCCGGGCCCAATCGCAGCGGTGATCGAGCGCGCGCCATTGTTGCCCGCGTCGCCGCCGCCGGTCTTCACCTTCAGCTTGCCGGCGGCGAGATCGATCTCGTCATGCATCACGACGGCGGCGTCCAATGGCAGCTTGAAGAAGCGCATCGCGGCGCCCACCGAGCGCCCGCTCTCGTTCATGAACGTCATGGGCTTCAGCAGATGCACCTTGCGGCCCGCGAGCCTGCCTTCGCACACCAGCCCCTCGAAGCGCGCGCGCCAGGGGCCGAATTCCCAGCTCGCATGGATCGTGTCCACCGCCATGAATCCGGCGTTGTGGCGGTTGCGCGCGTATTCGGCGCCGGGATTGCCGAGCCCGGCGATGAGAAGCGGCGTGTCCATGGTGCCTTACTTCTTTGGCGCCGCCTTGGCCTTGTCGCCACCGGCAGCGGGCGTTGCGGCGCCGGCGGCGGGAGCGGCACCGGCGGCGGGCGCGGCGCCGGCGGCAGGCGCGGCACCTTCGGCGGGCGCGGCGCCTTCCTCGGCAACCGGTGCGGCGGCGGCGGCCGCGGCGGCAGCCGCGGCGGCGCGCGCCTCTTCGATGACGCTGGTGGGCGCCACGATGGAGGCGATGGTGAAGTCCTTCTCGCGGATCAGCGGCTTCACGCCTTCCGGCAGCTTGACCGAGGAGATGTGGACGGTGCCGTGGATCTCCAGGCCGGAGAGATCGGCGTCGATGAAATCGGGGATGCTGTCGGCCGGGCAGAGCATCTCGATCTCGTGGCGGATGATGTTGAGCACGCCGCCCTTCTTCAGGCCGGGCGAATTCTCATGGCCGTGGAAGCGCACGGGGATGTCGAGCTTCACCCTGGCGCCTTCGGCGAGCCGCATGAAATCCACATGCACGGGCCGGTCGCTGACCGGGTCGATCTGCACGGCGCGCGGGATCACGCGCTGCTTCTTGCCGGCGATGTCGAGCATGAAAAGCGTGGTGAGGAATGTGCCGCTCTCGAAGTGGCGCTCCAGCTCCATGCGGCCGACAGAGACGGGCTCGGGCTTGTCGGCGCCGCCGTACAGGATGCCGGGGATCATGCCGTTCTTCCGGGCCTGATAGGACGGGCCCTTGCCCGTTCCGGTGCGCGCTTCCGCACGCAGTTCCTGCATCTGACGCATGGCGCAAGTCCTTGATATGACAGGCTGAAAAGCCGATCCCGCAGACCACCGGGCCCCCGGAAAGGCGAGGCTTTTAGCGGAAGGGCCCGAGGATGGCAACCAGTCCGGCAAACAGCAGTTGAGCTTAGCGCATTCCTGGTGGAATTTCCCCCGATCGGTGCCTCAACGAGGTTGCATGTGTTTCGGGCTTTTGTGACTGCCGTCGCATTGTGTGTTGCGGCGACCTCGGCGCTTGCCGACGTCTGCAAGGCGCAACTCAGCCTCGCGGGCGGGTCGATCCCCGGCGGTACCTCGATCCGGCGGCACGATCCGCTGGGGGTCGTCTACATCCATCAATGGTCGCTGTTCTCCTATAGCCCGGTATCCGCCGACACCGATCTCGTGAGCATCCAGATCGAGATTTCCTGGAAATCCATCGCCGTGCCCGGCAAGGGCTACGTCTGGATCGCGGGCCTGCCGCCGCAGGTTTCGCCGGTTCCGTGTTCCGGCGGCGCCGATTGCCTCACGTTCGCGAACGGCGCGGGCAACTATGGCGGCTTCATCGCGCCCACCGGCGTCCAGCTTTCCATGACCACCAACCCGGTGCTCGCGCCGGCCGGCCTTGCCTTCGTCACCGCCTCCGACCAGGGCGCGGCCGAGCCGACCGATCTCCAGTGGGACAGCGCGCTGTCGACGGGGCCAGGCCGCCTGCGCATGCTCGTGACCTATTTCACCCTCGACGCTTCGCTGCAGGGCTGGCTCGTCAGCCAGCCGTCCGCCACGCTGGTCTGCGGACTTTAGCGATGCGAGCCGGACGCGGGATTTCCTTCGGATGCGTCGCCCTGCTTCTTGCACACGCGCCGGCGTCTGCGGATGTCTGCAAGGTCCGGCTCGCGCTCGCCGGCGCGGTGATGAGCGACAGCACGATCGCAAGGCACGATCCTGCGAACGTCGGCTATGTGAACCAGTGGTCGCTGTTCGCCGTCACGCATTTGACGGCCAACACCGACCGCATCGACATGCAGGTCGATCTGGCGTGGAAATCCATCGGCCGCAGGGGCCAGGGCAACGTGATGCTGAGCGGCTTGCCGGTGGACTTTCCCTCGTTCAGCTGTCCGGAGGGCAGCGGGGGCTGCCTCTATTTCGCCAACGGTTCGGGCAAGTTCGGCGGCTTCACGGCGGCGATGGGCTCTCAGCTGGGCGCGGACAGCAACGAGATCGTGGGCCCGGTGGGTCTCGCCTACATCACGGTGTCGACCCAGAGCGGCGCCCTGCCGACGAACCTGCAATGGCGCGACGGCATCGGAACCGGGCGGGGCGAGTTCCGCGTCTTCATCTCGTATTTCGCCCACGACACCGAGCTTCAGAGCTGGCTCGCCGCGCAACCGCCCACGACCCTGCAATGCGGGCTGTGAGCCGCGTCACGCCGGGTTCTCCAGGCTGAACTGGCCGGTGTCGTCGTCGTAGGAGAAGAGCTCGGCGAAGCGGGCCCAGCTCACGGCGGCGCGCAGGGTTTCCTCCGCGGCTTCGGAGGTCATGTAGTCTTCCAGCTCGTCGGTGAAGCGCGCCCAGGGAGCGGCATGGCTCTCGCGCTCGTCCAGCACCCGGCGCACCAGGGCCGCGATCGGCACGTAGCGGATGAGCAGCCGCGCGAACATGCGCTTGCGCTCGTCCACCTCGGCCTCGGCGAAGCGCTTGCCGTTGTCGGTCAGCGTGATGTCGCCTTCGCCCACATCGGCCAGTCGCAGCATCTGCAGCGATTCCGCCACCGGGAACAGGTCGTCGATCTCCAGCTGCAGGTCGCCCGCGATTTCGGGCAGGTCGGCCTTGCCGTTATAGGGCGGCGCGGCCAGCGTCTCGATCAGGCCGGCCAGCAGGTTGACGGAAACCCGCGGCAGGCGCGTGCCGATGGTGGCGCGTGGCGCGTCGGTCTTCTGGAGCAGCTTTTCCGCCCGCCGCGTGGTCATCTCGACATAGATGCGGTCCACGAGCTGGGTGAACGCCGGATCGTTGCGGTCGCGCGGCTTGCGCAGGTCGATCTTGATCTCGCTGACGATCTTGCCCGGGTTGGTGGAGAACAGGCAGACCCGGTCGCACATCAGCACCGCTTCCTCGATGTTGTGGGTGACCAGGATGATGCCTTTGATCGGCAGGTCGCCCTGCGACCACAGCTCGAGCAGGTCGGTGCGCAGGTTCTCCGCGGTCAGCACGTCGAGCGCGGAGAACGGCTCGTCCATCAGAAGGATGTTGGGATGCACCACCAGCGCGCGCGCGAAGCCGACGCGCTGGCGCATGCCGCCGGACAGCTCGCGCGGATAGGCGCTTTCGTAGCCGTCCAGCCCGATCAGGTCGATCGCTTCCAGCGCGCGCTTGCGGATTTCGCCCTGCGGCAGCGCGAGGGCCTCCAGGCCCAGCTGCACGTTCTCCAGCACCGTGAGCCAGGGAAACAGCGCGAAGCTCTGGAACACCATGGCGATGCCCTGGGCGGGCCCGTCCACGTCGCGGCCCATGTAACGGACGGTGCCGGCGCTGGGCGCCGACAGGCCGGAGATGATGCGCAGCAGCGTCGACTTGCCGGAGCCCGAGCGGCCGAGCAGCCCCACGATCTCGCCCTGCTTCAGCGCCAGGTCGACGTTCTCCAGCACCAGGAGCTCGCCGCCTCCCGGCCGCGGGAAGGAGCGGCGGACGTCGTGAAGATCGAGCAGCGCGTCCATGTCTCACCTCATGTCAGGCGGTATTTGCGTTCGGCGTACCAGTATAGCGGCCGCCAGAAGGCGCGGTTGATCACCGTGACGAGGAACGCCATCACGGCGATGCCCAGCACGATGCGGTGGAAATCGCCCCGCGCGGTGTTCTCCGCGATGTAGGCGCCAAGCCCGTGGGCGGCGATGGCATGCCCGCGCCAGCTCACGAATTCCGCCACGATGGCGGCGTTCCACGAACCGCCGGAAGCGGTGATGGCGCCGGTGACGAAATAGGGCAGCACCGCGGGAATGCCGATGCGCTTCCACCACAGAATTCCGCGCACCTGGAAATTGTCGCCCGCGTCGCGCATGTCCCGCGGCATGGCGGAAGCGCCGGCGATGACGTTGAAGAGGATGTACCATTGCGTCCCCAGCACCATCAGCGGCGACAGCCAGATGTCCGGGTTCAGGGCGAAGGTGGCGATGAAGTAGACCACGACCGGGAACAGCAGATTCGCCGGGAACGCCGCCATGAACTGGGCGATGGGCTGTATGACCTGCGCGAGCCTGGGCCTGAGCCCGATCAGGATGCCGAGCGGGGTCCATATCGCGCTTGCCAGCGCGATCAGCACCAGCACGCGCAGGAGCGTGATCAGCCCCAGCCCCAGCACCCTGACGGTTTCGCTGAGCGGCAGGCGCGCGCCCGAGAACAGGTAGATCTGCCACAGCGCGAACCCCACCAGCACCGCCACCATCCCATACCAGGAGATATCGGCGAGCCGGCCGACCGCCGGCGTGGAGCGTCCGGCCTTGCGGGACTTCGGCGCGAGCCGGTAGGTCCAGTGCATGAAACGCTCGACCGGCGCGCCCAGGATGTCGAACAGCCGGGCGCGGCGGATCAGGTCGAGCATCCAGGATTCCGGTTCCTCGCCCGTTTGCTCCTGGTCGATGCGGAAGCGGTTGGCCCAGGCCACCAGCGGGCGGAACATCAGCTGGTCGTAGATCAGGATCACCACCAGCATGGTCCCGATCGCCCAGAAGATCGCGCCGAGATCGCCCAGCTCGATGGCGCGCGCGATGTAGGAACCGATGCCCGGCAGCGCGATGTTGGTGTCGCCGACGCTGATCGCCTCCGCCGCCACGATGAAGAACCAGCCGCCCGACATGGACATCATCATGTTCCAGATCAGCGGCGGCATGGCGAACGGCACCTCGATGCGCCAGAACCGCGCCCAGGCATTGAGCCCGAACAGCTCGCCCGCCTCCATCAGCTCGACCGGCACGGTGCGCAGCGACTGGTAGAAGCTGAAGGCCATGTTCCAGGCCTGGCTGGTGAACAGCGCGAACACGCAGGCCAGCTCCGCGCCGAGCACGCTGCGGTTGGCGAGCGAAAGAAAGAACGTCACCGTCACCGAGATGAAGCCCAGGATCGGCACCGATTGCAGGATGTCGAGCAGCGGGATGAGCAGGGTGCCGGCGCGCGCGCTCTTTGCCGCCAGCGTGGCGTAGCTGAAGGTGAAGACCAGCGAGACGCCCATGGCGATCAGCATGCGCAGGCCCGTGCGCAGCGCGTATTCGGGCAGGTGCCATGGCGACAGCGACAGCGGCGCGCCGGTGAGCGAGGTCAGCGGCAGCGACAGCGTGCGGCTGGCCTGCGCGAACAGCACGATGAAGCCCAGCACCAGCAGCGCGGCCAGCACGTCCCACCGGCTCGGCAGCAGCTGCCGGACCTCGACCGAAACCGGCGGCAGGATCTTCCTTCCCAGCATGGCGCGACCGGACGATTGGGCTGATGCAGCGGCGTGACCCCCCCGCTGCAATGGCCGGCACTAAGCATGTTCGCGCCCCGCGGGAAAGCGTTTTTGGCGGGCCCGCAACATCGCCCGCGCGTTCGTGAGAAAGATGTAATGCGGATCGGGCGCCCTGGCGTTCGGCTACGTCCTCTTCTTCGGTTTCGGTTTCGGTTTCGGTTTCGACTTCGTCTTCGGGCGCGCCCGCGCGGATCCCGGCTTGGCGGACCGCTGCGCCGGCTTGGCCGGCGGGCGGTTGAACTCCCAGGCCTCGCGGATGAGGCCGGCGATCTCGGCTCGTGGGACTTTCGCGATCTGCACGGTCATGAATGGCCGCTTGCCCCACATGCGCCTGACGAAGACGGCCGGGTCGGCCTCGAACAGAAAGTCCCTGCGCTCGTCGGGCAGGTGGAGGAAGAGCCCGTCCGGCCGCATCACGGCGTAGATGCGCCGGGCGGTGCGCCAGGCCGGGCGCGCGAAATGCTCGATCTCGCTGGTGCCCTCCAGCGCCAGGGCGATCTTGCGGACGTCGCTCGGGGTGGCCATCGCTCGACCTCGTGACCGCCCACGCATATCATCCCGGAGCGTCTGGAACCAAGCGGGGCGGAGCCAATGGCGAGACTTGTGGTGGGAGTTTTGTGCGCGCTCGTATGCGCGGGCGCGGCTCAGGCTGCCGGCCAGGCCGCGGACCCGGCTGCGAACACGCCCCCAAATACGCCCCCAAATACGGCCCCGAACACGGTCGCCGATTTCACCCTGATCGGTCCGCTGGCGGACGCCAAGGCGATCCGCGCGGCGCGGCCCGCGCTGACAGAGCCGGCCCTGGAATTCACCGTGAAGCAGACTGGCGGCGACGGCTCCGAGACCCGCACCGTCGACCTGGCGGGGGATTTCACCGTCGATTACGGCGACACCAGCGGCACGCTCACCGATTATGCGCTGCGCCGCGTCGTCGCCCTCGACGACAAGGCCAAGACCTTCCGCAACTATTCGCTCTACGCCACCGTCGATTTCGACATGCTGGAGACCGCCAACCGCCGCTACCAGCGCGGCGCGCTGGGCGCGCTCAACCTCGCCGGCAAGACGCATGCGCTGGACGCGTACTGGGTGCAGGCGGAGCTCAAGATCGTGGATCCGCAGGACGGCGCGCCGGCGCTCGTGCGCAGGCGGGCCAAGGACGGCAGCGTGCACTTCCTGCTCGCGGGGCAGGACGTGGCGTCCTATGCGCTCTCGAAGGCGGCGCTCACCGGGGCGCAGAGCGCCAGCCTGGCGCACTACCTGCGCATGGCGAGCGGCCTGCATCCCGCCATCATCGCGGAGATCCAGGCGAGCGGCCGGCTGCCCGCGCGCGTCGCCTTCGCCATGCCGCCCATGCGGAAGGCGCCGGCGGCGCAATGGATCTTCGGCGCCGGCCGCGCGGTCAAGGCCGTCTATCCCCTGCGCGAGGGCACGCCGCTCGACGCCGCGGGCGAGGCCGGAACGCTCGCCCCGCTGGTTCCCCTGATGCAGGCGGCACTTGCCGGCGCCGCGCCCGGCAAGCGCAGCGCCGCCGACTACGACGCCGCCATCGCCGGGGCGATGACGAAGAGGAGCTACTTCCCCGCCTTCATCCTGGCCATGGAGAAGCGCCTGCAATATGGCGCCGCCGCCGCCTGCGCCGGCAGCGACTGCCCCACGCTTGCCGACGTGGTGAAGGCCGCCGGCGCCGACCCGCGCACGGACGCGCTGAAGACCGCGCTCGCGGCTCGGGGCGAGGCCCTCGCCGGCGCGATCGCCACGCTGGCGGCGATGAAGCGCGACGACCTTTCCGACCCCTGGATGCTCGACGACTTCCTCGCCAACACCTATGTCGAGGCCGGCGAGCCGGTCAGGGCGCTGCCCCTGTTCGAAAGCGCGCTGCGCGCCAATCCCTACATCCCCGGCTTCTACAAGGACCTGGGCGACGCGTACCGCCAGGCCTGGCAGCCGAACCTGGCGTGGTTCTGCTACGACACCGGCCGCGCGCTGCCGGGCGGCGCTGAGTCCGAGGTCCTCTCCCACATCACCGCCCTGGAAGCCGACATCGCGCGCAAGCACCCGGAGTTCTTCTGAGCGCGAGGCCCCGCGCCACCGCGGCTCCCGCCGCCGCCGGTCCCGCTGTTCCCGTTGAAGGCCCGGCCGGGCGCCCGGACCGAGTGACCGGGAGGCCGGACGGGGCGGAGACGACGGGGCGGGGGCGACAGGGCGGAAGTGACAGGCCGCCGCGACAGCAACTACCTGTAGATGTACCGCGGCCCCGGACCGCATCTATTTGTTTTCCGATTTTCGAGGGGGGAGGGGGTGCACACCGCGTCCTTCTCCCGCGCGCCGCCGCGCAACATAATTGTTCGCGCGAATCCACGATTTTCGACCATCGCATTTCCCACTCCGCCTTCGCTTTTTCAGCGCCCGCCGCCTCCTGTCCCTGCCGGAATCCAGCCTGCCCAAGACACAATTCTCCTCCTCCTCGCCGGATGGGCTTCGCCCGGCGACTCATCTTGTGATTGAATTGGCGAGGATAGGAACATAAAAAGAACAAGTCAAGAGGCGTGGCGGCAACGCCGAAGCGTGAAACCCGGCCTGCCGCGCCGTCAGCGTGACGTCCGGGATTGCCTGACATCCGGAGGCCGCGACCGCGTCACGCCGGCTTCTTGAGCTTGATCTCGATCCTGCGGCCCACGGCGCGGGCGTATTTCACCAGGGAGGTGGTGGAGGGTAGGCCGTTGCCGCTCTCCATGCGGGCGACGGCGGATTGCGACGTGCCCATGCGGCGGGCGACCTGGCCTTGAGTCAGATTCGCTTTCGCACGTGCGCTGATCAATTCGCTGGCAAGAGCGAATTCCTCCTCCAACGCGTCGTATTCCTTCTTGAAGGCGGGATCCCTCAGCTTTTCCCGTTTCCACGCTTCCACGCTTTTCATTCCTTGATCTCCTTCATACGCGAGAACGCGATCTCCAATTCCCTGCGCGGCGTCGTCTCGGTCTTCTTCACGAAGGTCCGGAGCACGATCACCCGCTGGCCGCGCGCAGCCACATAGATCGAACGCGCGATGCCATCCCGTCCTTTCAGGCGCATTTCCCACAGCTTGCCCGTGAGATGCTTCACGTACGGCCCGCGCACGGCTGAAAGCCCGTGATCCCGCATCAAGTCCGTAATGCGCGCAAAATGCATCTGCATGTCGTTCGGCAACGAGTCCATTTCCGCTCGCGCCACCGCGTTCAGGAAATGGACGGTCCAGCTCATTCCCGATATATATCAGAAATGAGATAGGAGCGCAAGGCGGCGGGGGAGAGCCTCAATCAAACAGGCTCGACACGCTTTCTTCGTGGTTGATGCGCTTGATGGCCTCGCCGATCAGGGGCGCGATGGAGATGCGGCGGATGTTCTTGCAGTTGGCGACTTCGCCGGTGGCGGCGATGGAGTCGGTGATGACCATGCTCTTGAGCTTGGAGCCCTGGATGCGCGCCACCGCGCCGCCCGAGAGCACGCCGTGGGTGGCGTAGGCGCAGACGTCCTTGGCGCCGTTCTTGAGCAGCGCGTCGGCGGCGTTGCAGATGGTGCCGCCGGAATCGACGATGTCGTCGATCAGGATGCAGGCGCGGCCCTCGACGTCGCCGATGATGTTCATCACCTCGCTCTCGCCCGCGCGCTCGCGCCGCTTGTCGACGATGGCGAGGTCGCAGCCCAGCCGCTTGGCGAGCGCGCGCGCGCGCACCACGCCGCCCACGTCGGGGGAGACCACCATCAGGTGGTCGCCGGTGCCGAGATAGTCCTCGATGTCCTTGGCGATGATCGGCGCGGCGTAGAGATTGTCGGTGGGGATGTCGAAGAAGCCCTGGATCTGGCCGGCATGGAGATCGACGGTGAGCACGCGGTGGGCGCCGGCCTCGGTGATGAGGTTGGCGACGAGCTTGGCGGAGATCGGGGTGCGCGGGCCGACCTTGCGGTCCTGCCGCGCGTAGCCGAAATAGGGGATCACCGCGGTGATGCGCCGGGCGCTGGCGCGCCTGAGCGCGTCGATGACGATCAAGAGCTCCATCAGGTTGTCGTTGGCCGGGAAGCTGGTCGACTGGATGACGAACATGTCCTCGCCGCGGACGTTCTCCTGCACCTCGACGAACACCTCCATGTCGGCGAAGCGGCGCACCTGGGCCCTGACGAAGGGCAGCTTGAGGTGGGCGCCGATCTTCTGGGCGAGCTCCGGATTGGAGTTGGCGGCCAGGAGCTTCATGTTCCGCGCTTCAGCCATGGACGCCGCTCTCGATGAAGGTTGAGTGACGGTCCTATAGCAAGCGGGATGCGCAGGGTAAATGCGGCGCAATCTGCAAGGGGCGTTGCCGGGCAAGCGTGTCGCTTTTCCGCTTCCTCCCCCGCTCACGCGGCGGAGGAAGCCCCGGGCAGCACAATCGCCGAGAGCTGCCGGCCGTAGTTCTTTTCGCCGCGGTGCGTGGCGCGGCGGTAGGAGAAGAATTCCGATTCGTGCGTGTAAGTGTCGCGGAACACGCCTTCCACGCGCGCCACGCCCGACTCGCGCAGCCTGTGGACGACATAGCCCTCCAGGTCGAAGCGGAAATGGCCGGCGCGTTCGGCCAGCCTGAAGAAGCGTCCGTTGTCCGGATCGGCGGCGCGGAATCGGCTGTGGAAATCGTCGTCCACCTCGTAGCTCGCCTGGGAGATGCAGGGGCCCACCGCGGCGGCCACCCGCTCGCGCACCGCGCCCAGCGATTGCATCGCCTCCAGCGCGGAATCGATCACGCCCGCCAGCGCCCCCTTCCAGCCGGCATGGGCGGCGCCGATCACCCCGGCCTGCGGATCGTGCAGCAGCACCGGCGCGCAATCCGCCGTGAGGATGCCGAGCGCGATGCCGGGCACCTTCGTCGCCATGGCGTCGGCCTCGGGACCCCGGCCCAGCTCCCAGGACGCGGTGACGGTGACGGCCTTCGCGCCGTGCGCCTGGTGGAGATTGACCAGGTGCGCGGCGCCGAGCGCGTCGCGGACGCGGCCGCGATTGGTCGTCACGTCGCCGATATCGTCGCCGGAGCCGGGTCCGCAATTGAGCGAGGCGAAGATGCCGGTGGACACGCCGCCCTGCCGGCCGAAGAAGCCGTGCCCGGCCTCGGGGAGGTTCTTCGCCTTCAGGACGAACATGGTCAGAACCCTTCCGGCTTCGGCGCGCCCGCGGGCAGGATCGCCAGCGCCTTGAACAGGCTTCCCATCTGATCGGTGCCGGTGAGCCTGTCCAGCCCTTCGAAATCGCCGAGCCGCCCGGCGCGTTGCGCGATGCCGAGCCGCAGCAGGAAATCGCCCTGTTCGGCCGGGCCATGGGCCGCGCAGCCGGCCTCGCGCGCCGCCTGGGCCAGCGCGGCGAAGTCCACATGGGCGGAGAGATCCGCCTCGCCGGGCGAATCGAGGAGGCCCGCGAAGGCGCCGTCCTTCAGCGCCTGAAGCGTCTCGCCGAAGCCCGCCCCGCCGCCATGGCCGTAGTCGACGATGAGGGCCGCGCCGCCGTGGCGGGCGATGTCGTGGGCGATCGCGTCGATGAGCGCGGTGGCGGCGGGGCAGATCTCGTACACGGCGCCCGGCTCCGCGGGGCCGGGGATGGGGAGCGGCGCGGGCTCGGGCGCCAGCGCGAAGGCGAGCGCGCCGGATGGATCGGCCGTGACCATGCGCTCGCACCAGCCGCGCGGGGTCTTCACGAACTGGCGGATGGGGAGGGCGTCGAAGAACTCGTTGGCGATGAGGAAGAGGGGCTTGCCGCCCGCCTCGAAGCGCCCCGCCCAACGGGTCTTTTCGCGCCAGCGTCCGAGCGTCCCGATCTGCGCCGCCCGCAAGACGGGATTGCTCTCCACCAACTCGACCGAGACCGCATCGAGGAACGCCGGCATCAGGGCGCAGGCCGACAGCGCGTCGGCCATCAGCGTGCCGCGGCCGGGGCCGAGCTCCACCAGCCGCGCGGGCGAAGGCTTGCCCTGGTCGTGCCAGGCCTGCGCCGTCCACAGGCCCAGGATCTCGCCGAACATCTGGCTCACTTCCGGCGCGGTGACGAAATCGCCCCCGGGCCCGAGCGGATCGCGGGTGGCGTAGTAGCCGTAGTCGGGATCGTGCAGCGCCATCGTCATGTACTGGGCGATGGAGATGGGCCCCTGCGCCGCGATCAGCGCCGCGATGCGCGCCGCCAGCGCGTTCACGCACCCGCCCCGGCCGGCTTGCGGCGGACCAGCCAGAGCACGAACAGCCCGCCCAGGAAGAAGAGGATGGAGAGCGCCTGGCCCATGCTCACCCCCGCCAGGAACGGGGCGTCCGGCTCGCGGAAGAATTCGCAGATGTAACGGGTGACGGCGTAGCCGATGAGGAACACCGCGCTCACCAGCCCCGGCCGCTCGTGCCAGCGGAAGACCCGGATGCCGGCCTGAAGCACGGCGAACAGCAGCAGGCCCTCCAGCGCCGCCTCGTAGATCTGGCTCGGATGGCGCGGCACGCCGCCCGGCGCGCGGGGGAAGATCATCGCCCACGGCACGTCGCTGGGTTTTCCCCACAATTCGCCGTTGTTGTAGTTGGCCAGCCGCCCGAAGAACTGGCCGACCGGCTGCACCGCGCAGATCAGGTCGCCGATGCTGAGGAGCCGCAAGCCGCGGCGCCGGCAGAACGACACGATGGCCAGGATCACGCCGAGCGCCGCGCCGTGGAACGACATGCCGCCGTTCCACGCCTCCAGGATCGTCCAGGGCCGGGTGACATACATCATCGGCGCGTCGCCGCAGGCGGCGGGATCGGGCGTCACCCCGCAGAGCAGGATGCCGTAGATCAGCACATAGCCGAGCCGGCCGCCGACGATCACGCCCAGCGTCACCCACACCACCAGATCGCCGATGTCGTCGGCCGTGGCAGGGGCCTGGCCGTTGAATGGCGGATTCGTCCACAGGCTCTTCTGCCGGACCATCCGCAGGACCAGCCACCAGCCGATCAGGATGCCCGCCAGATAGGCCAGCGCGTACCAGCGGATCTCCAGCGGCCCCCAGATATGCAGGAGCACCGGATCGGTGTGGTAGAAGGGAATGACGAGGGCCATGAAGAGCCGCGAATAGCGAGTAGCGAATAGCGAATAGGGGATTTTCGCCATCATTTCCACCGCCCGGGCGTCCGGCGGCGGCCTTTCGCGCCCTATTCGCTACTCGCTACTCGCTATTCGCCAAAGCCTCCCTCACCCTCTATATAACCTCCATGCAGACCGACAATCCGCTGCTCGACGGGCTCGCCCGGCTCTTCACCGACGCCGCGGGCGCCGCGCAAAGCGTGCGCGCCGAGATCGACACCTTCATGCGCCAGCGGCTGGAGAAGCTCGTCGCCGACATGGACTTCGTGCCGCGCGAGGAGTTCGAGGCGGTGAAGGCGATGGCCGCCAGGGCGCGCGCCGAGAACGACGCGCTGGCCGCCCGGCTGGCCGAGCTGGAGTCGAAGCTCAAGACGCACGGCTGAGCCGCGCGGTGGATAAGCCCGCGGCGTGACTCGCAAATCGAATCCTGTGAACGGCGCCCGCGCCTTAACCAACAGGTTTCGCGGCGGGACTCTTGTGCGGCCACAAAATCTTGTGTCAGGTAGAACGCAACTGCTTCGTTTTTGGCGTCTTGGGGAGTCGATCGAGATGACCTTGGTTCACCAGGAAGAGTTCCAGCCCGGCCCGCATCCGCTCGACCTGCTCGAGCGCTCGGTGGAGGACAATGGCTGGTCCTTCGAGCGCAGCGGGCGCGACGAGCTGAACCTCTCCGTCGCCGGGCGCTGGTGTGATCATCATTTCAGCTTCACCTGGCGGGAGGAGCTGCAGTCGCTGCACCTGTCGTCGGCGTTCGACATGCGGGTGAACGACAGCCGCCGGGGCGACGTCGCCCAGCTCCTGATGTTCGTGAACGCCAAGCTGTGGATCGGCCATTTCGACCTGTGGCCGGAGGACGGCACGCTGCTCTTCCGCCATGCCATGATCTTCCCGGACGCACGCGCCTCGGCCTCGCAATGCGAAGCGCTGCTGAACCTGGCGGTGGAGGCCTGCGAATACTACTACCCGGCCTTCCAGTTCGTGCTGTGGGGCGGCAAGACCGCCGAGGAAGCCGTCGCCGCCGCGATCCTGGAATGCCAGGGCCAGGCGTGAAGCCCTCAACCTCCCCACGAGGGGGAGGTTCAGGAGAATGACCCTCCTCCTGATCGGCGCCGGCCATATGGGTGGCGCGCTGCTCAAGGGCTGGCTCGAAGCCGGGCGCGGCCCCGTGACCGTTGTCGAGCCGCGCCCCGCGCCCTGGCTCAGGAAGCGCCGCGAAATCGCGCTGATCGCAAGCATCGAAGACGCGCGCGGGCGTTACGCGGCCTGCGTCGTCGCGCTGAAGCCGCAGATCCTGAAGGTGGAGGCGGCGCGGCTCGCCCCGGTCGCGGCGCGCGGCACGCTGATGATCTCCATCGCGGCGGGCACCACCCTCGCATCGCTGGCCGGGGCATGGGGGCGCGAGGCGCGCATCGTCCGCGCCATGCCGAACCTGCCCGGACAGATCGGCAAGGGCATCTCCGCGCTCTACGCGCCCAGGAACGTCACCGCGGCGCAGAAGCGGCTGGCGCGGTCGCTGCTCGCCGCGCTGGGGCAAACCGTGTGGGTTTCGCGCGAAGGGCTGATCGATTCCGTCACGGCGGTTTCGGGCTCGGGGCCCGCCTATGTGTTCCTGCTGGTGGAGGCCCTGGAGGCGGCGGCGCGCGCGCAAGGCCTTCCCGCGGAGGCGGCGAAAGCGCTGGCCCGCGCCACCGTCGCGGGCGCGGGCGCGCTGCTGGAGTCCGATCCGCGCCAGGCCGCCGCGCTTCGCGCGGGCGTCACCAGCCCCGGCGGCACGACGCAGGCCGCGCTGGAGGTGCTGATGGCGAAGGACGGGCTGGCGCGATTGATGGCGCGCGCGGTGGCCGCCGCGAACCGGCGGGCGAAGGAACTCGGCAGATAGCCCGCTTGCGGCGCGCGCGGCCCGCGCGCACCATGCGCGCATGAAGTACCAGACGCACGTCCCGGCGCCGCCGCTCGACCGCTTCGTCGAGAACCTCTGGTACTGGGAAGGCGACGCGCCGGGCCACGCCAAGGACACCATCATGGCGTCCGGCCGCATGGGCATCCTGATCAACCTGAAGCACGACGCGCTCAGCTGGTACGACGGCGAGCGCTTCGCCACGAAGAACCGGCTCAAGGGCATCGCGCTCTGCGGCACGCATTCGCGGGCCTTCGCCATCAACGCCTGGCAGCCGCACATGATGGGCGCCCAGTTCCGGCCCGGCGGATCGTTTCCCTTCTTCCGGCCTCCCGCGCGGGCGTTCGAGGACATGCATCTCTCGCTGGAGGAGGTCTGGGGCCGCGACGCGGAACGGCTGCACCAGCGGCTCGTGCAGGCGCCCACGCCGGAGGACAAATTCGCGATCCTGGAAGCGGCGCTGATCGCGTTCGCCGTGCGCGGCTTCGCGCGCCATCCGGCCGTGGAGATGGCGCTGGCGCGGCTGAGCCGGCGCCGGCCGGTGAGCGTGGCCGCGCTCGCGGCGGAAGCGGAGATGAGCCACAAGAAATTCATCCGCCTGTTCGCCGAAGAGGTGGGCTTCACGCCCAAGCTCTATCTGCGGGTGGCGCGCTTCCAGCGCGTCCTGGCGAAGATCTTCGCGGCACCGCGGGTGGACTGGGGCGACGCGGTGGAGCAGGGCGGCTATTTCGACCAGTCCCACTTCATCCGCGACTTCCGCGAATTCTCCGGCTTCACGCCCACGGAATACCTGATCCGCCGCGGACCGTATCTCCAGCACGTGCCGCTGGAGGGGTAGGAAACCGCCTACGATTTGGCGCTCGTGATTGGCTTTCCCTCTTCCTCCCCCGCCGGTGCGGGGGAGGTGGATGCCGCGCTCTTCAGCGCGGCAGACGGAGGGGGTGTGAGGGACAGCAACGCCGTGAACACCTCTTCCAAATTCCTGTAAACGTCCTCGTTCGTCAGCCTGATCACGCGCCAACCCAGCCGTGTCATGTACGCATCGCGCCTGACATCGTAGTCATGCTGCTCATCCGTTGCGTGCGTTGCTCCGTCAATTTCAACGACCAGCTTCGAAGCAATGCACGCGAAATCCGCGATGTATGGCCCAATTGGATGCTGGCGGCGGAATCGCACACCGTGCACATCCTTCATTCGGAGTCGCGACCACAACATGACCTCGGCCTCGGTCATGCGGCGGCGGAGTTCCTTGGCGAATGGGCGAGATCGTTCTTCGCGCTTCCTCACACCCCCTCCACCGCTTCGCGGTCCCCCTCCCCCGCAACGGCGGGGGAGGAAGAATCTACGCCATCGCCTTGGCGCGGTCGCGGAGCTTGAACTTCTGCATCTTGCCGGTCGACGTTTTCGGGATCTCGGCGAACACCACGTGCCGCGGGCATTTGTAGTGGGCGAGCTTTTCGCGGCAGTAGGCGACGATGTCGGCCTCGCTCACCGCCTCGTGGCCCGCCTTCTTCTCGATGAAGGCGACCGGGGTCTCGCCCCATTTCTCGTCGGGCCTGCCGACGACGGCGGCGAACATTACGGCGGGGTGCTTGAGCAGCGTGTCCTCCACCTCGATGGAGGAGATGTTCTCGCCGCCGGAGATGATGATGTCCTTGGAGCGGTCCTTGAGCTGGACGTAGCCGTCCGGGTGCAGCACGCCGAGGTCGCCGGAATGGAACCAGCCGCCGGCGAAGGCGTCCTGCGTCGCCCTTGGGTTCTTGAGGTAGCCCTTCATCACGATGTTGCCGCGGAACATGACCTCGCCCAGCGTTTCGCCGTCGGCGGGCACGGTCTCCATCGTCTCGGGGTCCATCACGGTGAGCGCGTCCAGCGCGTGATAGCGCACGCCCTGGCGCGCCTTCTTCGCCGCGCGCGCGCCGCGCTCCAGCGCTTCCCACTCGGCGTTCCACTCGTTGACCACCGCCGGGCCGTAGGTCTCGGTGAGGCCGTAGACATGGGTCACGTTGAAGCCGGCCTCCGCCATGCCGGCGAGCACGGCTTCGGGCGGAGGTGCCGCGGCGGTGATGAACTCCACCTTGTGCGGCAGCGGCCGGCGCTCGCTCTCCGGCGCGTTGATCAGCGTCGACATCACGATGGGCGCGCCGCAGAGATGGGTGACCTTGTGGTCGGCCAGCGCGTCGTAGATCGCCTTCGCCCGCACCCAGCGCAGGCAGACATGCGTGCCCGCGACGACCGACAGCGACCACGGGAAGCACCAGCCGTTGCAGTGGAACATCGGCAGCGTCCACAGATAGACCGGATGGCGCGGCATGTTGGCGGCAAGCACGTTGCCGTAGCCCATCAGCGCGGCGCCGCGGTGGTGGAACACCACGCCCTTGGGATTGCCGGTGGTGCCGCTGGTGTAGTTGAGCGAGATCGCGTCCCACTCGTCGTCCGGGATCTTCCAGGCGTAATCGGCATCGCCCGCGGCGATGAATTCCTCGTATTCGATCTCGCCCAGCATCTCGCCGGTCTGGGGGAATTCCGGATCGTCGTAGTCGATGACGAAAGGCTTCACCCTGGCGAGCTTCAGCGTCTCCTTGATGACGGGCGCGAATTCGCGGTCGGTGATCAGCACCCTGGCCTCGCCGTGATCGAGGATGAAGGCAAGCGCGGCGGCGTCGAGCCGCGTGTTGAGCGTGTTGAGCACGCCGCCGGTCATCGGCACGCCGTAATGCGCCTCCAGCATCGGCGGGGTGTTGGCCAGCATCACCGCCACCGTATCGCCCTTCCCGACGCCATGCCGGGCCAGCGCCGAAGCGAGCTTCCGGCTGCGCTCATGGAACTCCGCGTAGCTGAGGCGCTGCATGCCGTGCACGATGGCCGTGCGGTCGGGGAAGACGCTGGCCGCCCGCTCGAGGAAGGTGAGCGGCGTCAGCGACTGGTAGTTGGCGGCGTTCTTGTCGAGGTCCGTGTCGTAAGGCCCCGAGGCGAGCGCCCTGGCCTTGGGCGTGGGGCGCGGCGCCGGCGCGCGCGCGCCGGAGCGGCCGCGCACCGTGGCCGCCTTGCGCAGGCGGCGCGGCGACGGCATCGCGGGCTTGGGCGCGGGCCGGGACGGTTTGGCCTTCGCGGGCTTCTTCGTCTTCGCCGGCGCGGATTTTTTCCCGCGGCCGGATTTGGCCGGCGTCCTTCCGCCCTTTTTTCCACGCTGGCGCGCCATCGTCCCACCGGATTTCGATCCGCGCGAAACCTAGAGAAACGGGGTTAGCGAGGCAAGTTTTCCGGCTTGCGCCGCCGCGTCGCGAAAGGCCGCGACGCCGCCTCAAATCAGACATGGACCGGGCGCATGCGGGTTGCTAGGAAGGCCGGGGAGGCGCCGGAACGCGCAATGAGCGAAAGTGTCGGGGCGCAGGAGCGAAAAGGGCTGCTGCGCAATCTTTATGACTGGGTGATGCGTCACGCCGACGGGCCCTGGGCCTGGTGGGTGCTGGCGGGGCTTTCGTTCGCCGAAAGCTCGTTCTTCCCCACGCCGCCCGACATCATGATGATCCCGATGATCCTGGCCAACCGCCGCCGCGCCTTCCTGCTCGGCGCCTGGACGGCCTTGTGGAGCGTGATCGGCGGGCTGCTCGGCTACGCGCTGGGCTCGCTGCTCTACGACAGCGTGGGGCGCTGGCTGATCGAGGTCTACGGCATGGGCGGCGACATCGCGGCCTTCCAGCACACCTTCATCAAATGCGGGCCGCTGATCGTGCTGCAGGGGCTGACTCCCATCCCGTACAAGCTCATCACCATCGCCTCGGGCTTCGCGCACCTGCCGCTGCTTCTCTTCCTGGGCCTGTCCACCGTCACCCGCACCGTGCGCTTCATGCTGGTGGCGACGGCGCTCTACGCCATGGGCGAACGCGCCCGGGTGTTCATCGAGAAATACCTGCCCATCATCGTGACGGTGCTGCTCGTCATCGTCGTCGCCGGCTTCTTCGTCGCCCGCTACATCTTCTCCGGCTCGGCCGACAGCTTCTCGGTGTGCAATTTCCGGTAAGGCTCAACCCCGCCGCAAGGGGAGGGTTAGCGAACGGGTCCGCCCCACATCCGCCTTGTTTTGACACCATAAGCCGCGCGCGTTAGCCGTTCGTCCATGCGCAAGCAGATTCTTTCCGTCGGCGCCATCCTGGCCTCCGTGCTCATCCTGCTGGTCGGCAGCGGGCTTCTGGGCACGGTGACGCCCGTGCGGGCGCATCTTTCGGGCTTCTCGCAGTTCGCCATCGGGGTGATCGGCTCGGCCTATTACGTGGGCTTCGTGGCGGGCTGCTTCGCCGGGCCCCGGCTGCTGGCGCGGGTGGGCCACAGCCGGACGTTCGCGGTGGCCGCGGCGCTGTCGGCGGTGACGCCGCTCGTGCAGTCGCTCGCCTTCAGCGAGTTCTGGTGGATCGTGGCGCGCGGCGCCTTCGGCTTCGCGGCGGCGAGCCTCTACATGACGGTCGAAAGCTGGCTCAACGACCGGGCGACGCCCGAGACCCGCGGGCGCATCTTCGCCGCCTACATGACGGTGAACTATCTGGGCCTGGTGCTGGGGCAGACGCTGTTCATGGTGGGCCGGCCGCAGAGCTTCTCGCTCTTCAGCCTGTCGGCGATCTTCTACGCGCTGTGCCTGATCCCGGTGAGCCTGACACGCCTGCCGCAACCCAAGGCGGTGGAGGTGCCCACGCTGAGGCCGCGGCGCATGTTCGCCATCGCGCCGGTGGGCGTGGCCGGCTGCATCGCGGTGGGGCTCGCCAACGCGGCGGTGTGGAGCTTCGCGCCGGTCTACGCGCAGGACCACCATCTCACCAAGGGCATGCTGGCCGCGTTCATGAACGCCTTCACGCTGGCGGGCGCGGCGATCCAGATGCCGCTCGGCCGGCTGTCGGACAGGATGGACCGGCGCTGGATCATCCTCTTCGTGTCGCTGTCGGCGATCGCCTCGGGGCTGGCGCTGGCGGCGTTCGGCGGGCGCGGCGCGGGCTGGGCGCTGGCGCTGTTCGCGCTGTTCGGCTTCGCCAACCTGCCGATGTACGGCCTCTCCGTCGCCCACGCCAACGACCGGCTGCCGCGGGAGATGTTCGTGGAATCCTCCGCCACGCTCCTGATGCTCAACGCCATGGCCGCCGCGGTCGGCCCGGTGCTGGCCTCGCTCGTCACCACGCGCATGGGCATCGCCTGGCTCTTCGTCTACAGCGCCGGCATCCACGTGCTGTTCTCGTGTTTCGTGGCGCTCAGGCTCCTGGTGAAGAGCGCCCCGCCGGACGAGCTGCGCGAGCCCTTCGAGCCCATGGCCGAAGCGGGCACCGCCATCTCCATCGAGCTCGATCCCCGCGCGGCGGAGTAGGCGGCCGGCGAGACGCGGCCCAATAGGCGCGCGCTATTTTCCTGCCGACAGCTGCTTGCTCAGGGCGAGGTCGGCCTCGCCCCCGGCCGCATCCCCATTTTGCTTCCTGAAATCGCCCCTTGCGGAGAGGGCCCAGGCGTTCTTGGGATCGCGCGCGATCGCCGCGTCGAAGTCACTCCGGGCCATCGCTACGTCGCCTCGATGCTGATGCGCCAGTCCGCGTTCCGCATAGTATGTCGAAGACTGTGGAGACAGCGCGATTGCGCTGTCGTAATCTTCGATCGCATGCTCGTGGTCCCCCTTGCGCTCGTAGGACCAGCCGCGATCGGCAAATGCGCTGTCAATTTTCGCATTAAGGTCGATTGCATGAGAAAAATCGGTGATCGCCACGTCATATTCTTGCTTCATGAGTTCCGCGTGGCCACGCGCATTGTACGCCCAGGCGCTGTCGCCTCCCGTTCGTATCGCCTCGCTGCAATCCGCTATCGCGCTGTCGAAGTCACCCTTGTTTATGTAGGCTATGCTCCGGGTGAGCAGGGCCTGCGGAAATATCGGCTGAATCTCCAGTGCATGAGTCGCATCTTTGACAGCCTGATCGAACTGGCGCTGGTCAATGAGCACCTGCGCACGCTGCTCGAGAGCAACGCTGCTCTCCGGCTTCAGCTCGAGCGCGCGATTTAGATCTTCCATGGCATGACGAAAGTCCCCCTTCATGCCGAACACCGCCCCCCTTACGGCGAAGGCGTCCGAGTTTCGAGGGTCGGTGGATACCGCTATATCCAGATCTTTCATCGCGTCATCGGGACGGCCTGTGTTTGCGTAGCCTTGGGCCCGTGCGACGCGCGCGTAAACATTGGTGGGCTGCTGTGCAATGACCCGGTCGAAATCCGAGATCGCATTGGCGAAATCGAGCTTCAGGAGGAAAGCACTTCCACGGTCGTTCAGTGCGTCGATGAATTTAGGATCGATGTCGATGGCCTTGTTGAACGCAGATATGGCAAGGTCGTATTCACGCTGCCGTCCATGCACCACGCCAAGGCCATAGTAACCGTCCGGATCCTTTGGATGATCCCTGACAAGCCTGTCGAAGTCTTGAGTAGCGTTCTCGAATTCGCCCGTCTCCGTGCTGGCGCGGCCACGCCCATACAGGGCGTCGGTGTCGTTGGGCGATATTTTAAGCACCTCGTCATAGTCCGCATAGGCATCGTCGAATTTCCCCTTGTCCAAATATGCGTCGGCACGATTCAAGGTCGCGTTGACAATCTGCTTCTGGGGGCGGTCTGCTTTGGCAAGAATCCCGGTGCATGCGCTTATCACCTCATCGTCATTGTCCCCGGCACAGCGTTCCCAGAGCGCGTCCTCCTCGGCTTTGCTTCCGGCATCGTTCGGAGTGCAAGCGGGTGCCGACTTGAGCACCAGGCATATGGCGTGCTCGAGCAGGCCCTGACCGGAATTCGCCCAGAGCCAACTGTTGAAAAAAAGCAGGCCGACCGTGACAGACGCCGACACGACGACTCCGAGAAGTGTTCGCCCCTGCCGGTGACCCTGGCTGACGAAAAATGCCAAGGCAGCGCTTGCGGCAATCAACAACAGTTCCCATATTTGCGCCAATTGCATGGTCTTAATTGCCCCGCCCGGACGTGCAAATGTAGCACGGCCCCCGGCTGCCATGAAGGCGACGAATTTTGCTGGCCCCGGCAAGGTGCCAAAGGATTTTCGAATTTTTCTTCCCGCCCGACTGTCGCTCGCGTGACGGCTCGCACGTCGTCGCGACATCGTATCGACAGTGGTTTGCCGGAACCGGAACCCGCAACGGCCGCCACGTCCAGCCGTAGGTTGCCCAACAAGGACGCCGGCGGCCGGCGGGATGAACGGCGCGCGCTCCACGTGTGCCCGCCATCGAAAAACTTTGGCACATTCCTGCGATAACCCCTTGCAGCGGCTTCGCTATCCGGGCCATGCTCAGGGCAAGGGCGAGCGGCGGGGGCCGGTTGTTGGGGTTGGGAAGGCCCGCACCATGTTCGCGCTCAAGGACCGCGCGCGCGATTCCGCGCCACTGCCCGCCTCGGAGCTCGGGCGCGGCCTCAACGTGACCGGACATCTGCAAACCGAAGGCGAACTCGTGGTCCTGGGCCGCGTGCGGGGCCGCATCGACGCCGATCTCCTCGTCGTGGCCGATGGCGCGGACGTCGAGGCGGACGTGATGGCGCGCGAGGTGCGCGTGGCGGGCCGCTTCACCGGGCGAATCTTCGCCGTCACCGTCGCGCTCGAGGATGGCGCCCAGGTCGCCGGCCGCATCTTCCACCACATCGTCAGTGTCGCGCGGGGGGCGCGCTTCGAGGGCCGCATGCCATGGCGGCCGCCGCAATATTTCGAGTCCCTCACCGAACTGCCGGAGACACAGCCATGAGTCTGTTCAGCAGGAACCAGCCGCCCGAGCCCAAGCCGCAAGCCGCGCCGCCGCGGGCATCCGCGCACGCGCCGAAACCCCAGCCGCCACACATCCCGCCAAACCCGAGCCCGCCGCAACACGGCCAACAAACTCAGGGCCAGCAACTTCAGGGCCAGCAACTTCAAGGCCAGCAACTTCAAGGAAGGACCACCACGATGCCCGACAGCCAAGCCACGCAATCGCCTCTGTCATCCGAAGCCCGCCGCCCGCAGGCGGTGTCGATGCCCGCCGCGTCGACCTCCGTCATCAGCAAGGCGCTGAAGATCACCGGCCAGCTCGAAAGCTCCGAGCACATCCAGGTGGACGGCCAGATCGAAGGCGACGTGAGGGGCCTGACCGTGAAGGTCGGTCCCGGCGCCAAGGTGAAGGGCACGGTGTCGGGCGACGAGGTGGAGCTTTCCGGCGCCATCGAAGGCAAGATCGACGCCAAGAAGGTGATCCTCACCGGCAGCGCGCGCATGACCGGCGACATCATGCACCAGGACATCCGCATCGAGTCCGGCGCTTATGTCGACGGCCACCTGCGCCCGGAATCGGCCGGCGCGAAGACGCCGCAGCTGAAGCCGGTGACTCTGGAGAAGACGGCGTAAGGCGCTTCCTCCCCGCTTCCGTGGCAGAGGAAAATTCAGGCCGCCAGTGTCACGCTCGACACCGGCCGGCGCACGTCGGCCATGTAGTCGTTCATCAGGGTTTCGGTGATCCGGCCGGGCTTGAACCGGTATTCGCCGATGCATTGCACCGGCGTGACTTCGGCGGCGGTGCCGGTGAGGAAGCATTCGCTGAAGCCGGCCATCTCGGCGGGCCTGATGTGGCGCTCGATTACGGGGATCTGGCGCGCGCGCGCGAGCGCCATGACCGAGCGGCGCGTGATGCCGTCGAGGAAGCAGTCGGGCGTGGGGGTGACGAGCTTGCCGTCGTACACGAAGAACACGTTGGCGCCCGTCGCTTCGGCGACGTAGCCGCGATAGTCGTACATGATGGCGTCGTCGAAGCCGGCGCGGTCGGCCTCGTGCTTGGAGATGGTGCAGATCATGTAGAGGCCCGCGGCCTTGGACTTCGTCGGCGCGGTCTCCGGATCGGGGCGCTTCCAGCGCGACAGCGTCAGCCGGATGCCTTCCATCTTCTTCGCCGGATCGAAATAGGAGCCCCATTTCCACGCCGCGATGGCCACGCGGATGTGCGATTTCGGCGCGGCCACGCTCATCTGCTCGCTGCCGCGGAACACCACGGGGCGCACATAGGCGTCCTCGAATCCCATCACGCGGCAGACCTCGGTCGAGGCGTCGCTGATCGCCTGTTCGCTGAAGGGGATCTGCATGTCGAGGATGCGGGCGGATTCGAACAGCCGCGCGGTATGCTCCTCGAGCTTGTAGATGCGCCCCGAATACATGCGCTCGCCCTCGAACACGCTGGAGGCATAGTGCAGCCCATGGGTCAGCACATGCACGTCGGCCTCGCGCCAGGGCACGAGCCGGCCGTCCAGCCAGATCTGGCCGTCGCGGTCGTCGAAGGGCTGTACCTGGGGAGCGGCCATGATCCTCGAACCTTTCCGGTAGGGGCCTCTTGCGCCAACGCGCGAGGCCGGACTAATTAGTCAGCATGCCTGACGTAACGCCGAACGAGCCGCGCCCGTCCGCCTCCCCGCTATATCTAAGAGACGAGGAGTTGAAGCAAGGCGTGGACCTGCTCTTCTTCGCGTTTACCGACATGTTCGCGAGCGGCGAGGCGGCGCTGAAGGCGGCGGGATTGGGGCGCGCGCACCGCCGCGCCATCTATTTCATTGCGCGCAATCCCGGGCTTTCGGTGGCGGACTTGCTGGCGATCCTGAAGATCACGAAACAAAGCCTCAACCGCGTGCTCAACGACCTGTTGGCCGGCGGCTATGTGGAGCGCAAGGCGGGCCTGCGCGACCGTCGCACGCGGCAATTAAAATTGACCGCCAGGGGCGCGGCATTGGACGCCGCCCTGTGGGACTCTCAGCGCCACAAGCTGGTGCGCGCCTTTCGCGAAGCCGGCCCCGACGCCGTGGCCGGATTCCGCCGCGTGCTCGCGGGGCTGGCGGGCGAGCGGCGCCTCAGGAAGACGGAACGCCTGCCATGAGCGCCGCCGCCGACAATGCCCACCTTCTGGTCATCGACGACGACGAGCGGTTGCGCGCGCTACTGCAGCGCTATCTCTCCTCCAACGGTTTCCGCGTGAGCGTGGCGGCGGATGCGGCGGAGGCGCGCGCGCTGATGAAATCCATGGCGTTCGACCTGCTCATCGTGGACGTGATGATGCCCGGCGAGACCGGGCTCGAATTCACCCGCGCCATCCGCGCCGCGCAGAGCCAGGTGCCGATCCTGATGCTCACCGCGCGCGGCGAGGCCGGTCACCGCATCGAGGGCCTGGAGCACGGCGCGGACGATTACTTGCCCAAGCCCTTCGAGCCGCGCGAGCTGGTGTTGCGCGCGAACGGACTGCTGCGCCGCGCGACGCCGGTCGCCGCCTCGCCGCACCGCGAAGTCCGCATGGGCGAGGCGGTGTTCGATCCGGAGCGCGGCGAATTGCGCCGCAAGGGCAGGCCGGTCCGGCTCACCACCAGCGAGAGCCAGCTCCTGAAGCTCTTCGCGGCCAACGCCGGGCGGCCGTTCTCGCGCACCGACCTGTGCTCGCGGCTGGGCGTGACGCTGGAACGCTCCATCGACGTGCAGGTGACCCGGCTCAGGCGCAAGATCGAGGAGGATCCCAAGCTGCCGCTCTACATCCAGACGGTGCGCGGCGTCGGCTACGTGCTGGTGCCGGACAGGGTGGCGTGATGGCGAAGCTGAAGATCGCGCCCATCAGGATCGAACGCCCGCGGCCGTTCCGCGTGGTCAAGCGCGCCATGCCGCGCGGGCTGTTCGGCCGCTCGCTGATCATCATCGTGGCGCCGGTGGTGCTGCTGCTCGGCGTGGTGACCTACGTGTTCTTCGAGCGGCATTACGACATCATGACCGCGCGCATGGCCCGCGGCGTGGCCGCCGACGTCGCCTTCCTGATCAACATCGAGGAGAGCAATCCGCCGGGGAAAACCCGCGACGCGCTGCTCGACATGGCGAACAGGAACCTGGGCTACCAGGTGACGTTCACCCAGGGCGCGAAGCTGGAGGCGCCCTACCACCATTCCGCCGCCGACCTGAAGGACGCGATGCACGCGGTGTTCGCCAACCAGTTCGGCATCGCCTATCCGTTCACCTCCAGGGACCTGGGCAACTTCACCGACCTCAAGGTGCAGACCCGGGACGGCGTCCTGCGCGTGCTGATCCCGAGGAAGCGCCTCGTCGCGTCGAACGTCGACATCTTCATCCTGTGGATGGTGGGCTCGTCGCTGGTGCTGCTCGCCATCGCCATCCTGTTCCTCAGGAACCAGGTGCGCCCGATCGAGAACCTGGCGCGCGCCGCGGAGGCCTTCGGCAAGGGCAGGAGCGTGCCGGACTTCAAGCCCTACGGCGCCACCGAGGTGCGCCGCGCCGCGCAGGCCTTCATCACCATGCGCGAGCGCATCGAACGCTACCTCCAGCAGCGCACGGACATGCTGGCCGGGGTGAGCCACGACCTGAAGACGCCGCTGACGCGGCTGAAGCTCGAGCTCGCCATGATGGACGGCGGGACCGACACCGCCGCGCTCAAGGGCGACATCGCCGAGATGGAGCACATGCTGGACGAGTATCTCGACTTCGCGCGCGGCGAGGGCGGGGAGGAATCGCAGACCGCGGATCTGGCCGACATCGTGCGCGATGCCGCCGCCGCTGCCGCCCGCGCGCGCGGCGCCGGCGCGGACCGGCTGATGGTGGAGACCGAGCCGGGCATCGTGCTCAGCGTGCGCAGGAACGCGCTGCGCCGCTGCGCCACCAACCTGATCGACAACGCGCTGAAGCACGGCAAGCATGTCGAGGTCGCGCTGCATCGCAACGGCCACGCGGTGGAGATCGTGGTGGACGACGACGGGCCCGGCATTCCGGAAGGCCGGCGCGAGGAGGCGTTCCGCCCGTTCCACCGCCTCGACGAGGGCCGCAACCTGCAGAAGGGCGGTTCCGGCCTCGGCCTGGCCATCGCCCGCGACATCGCCCGCGCCCACGGCGGAGACCTCACGCTGGAAACGAGCAAGGCGGGCGGGCTGAGGGCGGCGATACGATTGCCGGTGTAATTCTTCGTGCAGGCGATTGCGCACGAATAACCCGCCCCTGGTGGGCGGGTCGAAAAACGCGCGAGCGTTTTTCGGGGCGGGGGAGTGGTGCCGTGCTTTCGCCACCGCGCCCCCCACCCGAAAAATTCGTCGCTGCGCTCGAATTTTTCGACCTCCCCACAAGGGGGAGGTTAAGTAGTTTGCGGCCCCGCTCTTGCGTCGGAGGAACTAACTAAAGCAGCCGCTCCATCCGCCGCAGGTCGCCGTCCAGCCGGGCCATGGTTTTGGCGAGGTCCTTGCCGTCGTCGAGCCACACCGGAAACGCGCGCGCCATGGCGGCGGCGAGCGCGAGCGCGCGAAGGGGGATGGCGGGGCCGGTGTCGGCTTCGGCCAGGGTGAGCAGCCAGCCGGCCGCGCGCACGATATCCTCGCGCGCGGCGACGAGCGTCAGGGGATCGCGCTTCAGCCCGTCATGGAGCGTGCGCATCGCTTGCTTGCGGGCGCCGGAGACTTCGAACCAGGTCATCGCCGCGTCGAAAACGCGGTCGCGGGCGGGCGATTTGGGATCGGATTTGTAGCGGGCGGCGGTCTCGTCCCCGAGCCTGGTCAGGATGGCGCCGAGCAGCGCGGGCTTGCCGTCGACGTGGCCGCGCAATCGCGCGAGGGGCAGCTTCGCGGCCTTCGCCACCCGCGCCAGCGTGAGCTCGCTCCACGGCGTTTTGGCCAAGAGCTTCAGCGCGGCATCGGCGAGCTTGGCGGAAGGATCGTGCGGCGTGGCCATGGCGCGAGCATCGCGCCCGGCTCAGCGCCCCGTCAACGTCCAGGCATGGCCCGCGGGATCGGAAATGCGGGCGCGGCGCCCGCCTTCGTTGGGATTGACCTCGATGGGGCGCCTGAGCACCGCGCCCGCCTCCAGCGCGCGCTGCAGCGCCGTCTCCAGGTCGTCCACCGCGAGCCAGAAATTGACGGTGGTGCCGCCCAGCGCGGTGGGGTTCCTCACGCCGATGGATTCCATCACCGCGTAGCCGTCCGCCACATAGAGCGTGGAGTCGCCCAGCCGGATCTCGGCATGGCCGACCTTGCCGTTCTCCGGATCGATCCAGCGCTCGACCTCGGTGGCGCCGAGCCCGGCCACGTAGAAATCGAGCGCCTTGGCCGCGTCGGCCGCGATCAGGTAGAGCGAAACGGTGGTGCGTCCGGCCATGGCGATCCTCCTGCTGGGCGGCGCATCACGGCACGGATGGGCGCCGGGCGATTGTAGAAAATTGCCTCACTCGTACTCGTCGCCGATCGGCATGTGCTCCGGCTCGGGGGGCTGCTCGCCGGTGCCCGGCACGATGCCGGCCGTGGTTTCGGCGATGGGCTTGAGCGTCCCGCCGTGTTTGGACGCGCGCTTCTCGGCGCGCTCGCGCTTGGCGGCGGCGCGCTCCACCGCGAGGTCGAGCTCGAGCTGCGAGCACAGCCCCAGCGTCACCGGATCGACGGCCTTGATGTTGGTGGCGTTCCAGTGCGAGCGCTCGCGGATCTTCTGGATCGTGGCCTTGGTGGTGCCGACCAGCCGCACGATGTCGGCGTCGGTGAATTCCGGATGGTTGCGCAGGATCCAGTACACCGCGTCGGGCTTGTCCTGGCGCTTGGAGACCGGCGTGTAGCGCGGCGCCTTCTTGAGCTTGACCGAGGGCATCTTGTGCTTGGGCGGCGCCATCTTCAGGCGCCTGGCGGGATCCTTCTCCGCCTCCTCGATCTCCTCGCGGCTGAGCTGGCCGGTGGCGACGGGGTCCTGGCCCTTGATGCCCTTGGCCACGTCCTCGTCGGCGATGCCCTTCACCTCGAGCGGATGCAGCCCGCAGAAATCGGCGATCTGCTCGAAGGTGAGCGAGGTGTTGTCCACCAGCCAGACGGCGGTGGCCTTGGGCATGAGCGGCTTGGTGTCGGCGGCCATGGCATGTCTCTTTCAGTCAAAGGCTTTCCGGTCCCGGGCGAGGCTCTCCGCCCCGTCCCCTCGCTCGAAGGTCAACATTTTCGAGGAAGGCGCGTCTTTTAGCGGGTTGGGCCGCAAATGCAATGGTTTTGGACGCGACTCGGCACAATCGCGAAAAAAGGCGGTTGCCAAGCAGTGGGGAACGCGCGAAAGACGGCCTATCCGGGGTGCCGGAACGCGGGGTCGGTGGCCAACTGGAGGACCATAGCGCCGAGGAAGAGAGCCAAGGAAAGGAAAAGCCAGACATAGCCGCGGAGGTTCCGCCGTATATAGGTAGGCTTGGCCTTCTCGATCTCATCGCTGACGCTATCGAGTGCCTTCTTGAAGATGGCGGTGGCTCTGGAGTCTTTGGCCTCGACGTTGGCCAGCGTGTCGCGCGTGAATTCGAGATTCTGCATGCGGATGACGGGAATCGCGAAGCAATATGCCGAATAGATCGAAGCATATGTCCCTGTCGTCTGCAGGAGAATGACCCAGGCCGCAGGTGAGAGGTATGTGATCATGGGCCACCTATTTGTTCATCAATTTTTCGCCGCTGATCACAACCTGGTTCATTTCGTCAAGTGTGCGCACCCTCACGCCTGGCTGAACCTGCCGTTTCAGCGCTACGGTGGCGATAGGGCGCCCGCCGAACTTCAAATAGTAGCTATGCGCCCAGTAGTCGGGCTTGTGCTTTAAGAAGGTCCTGATGATCCGTTCCGACGGCACGTACATCTCTACATTCACGACGTGCCCAACTTCATCGGTGATCGTGAGCGGCCCGGCCTCGAACGAACCCGCGGTGGCCGGGGTCATTTCTTGCTGTTTGTCGGCTTTCTCCGCGTCCCGGGGCGCGTCATCACGTATCTTATCGGGTGTGGCAAAAGACAAAATGGGCCCTGTCACGTCGCAAGCTGCGGCGATACGCTTCAGGAGCGCATAGGACGGGCCATCGCGGCCCTCGCCGTTCTCGATCGCGCTGATGCGTGCCTGCGTGACGTCTAGTGCTTCCGCCAGTTGCATTTGAGTGAGGCCTGCGGCCCTGCGCAGCGAACGAACAGCGTCGCCTGCCTCCAGCGCGGCGTTAGCGTCGTCGAACGCGCGCCGCGCCGACGGCGTGGTCAACAAATCCTCGAGTTTCACCTCAAGGCGTCGCGATTTCATGTCATCCGCCATGGTCAACCTCCATCACGGCATGAGACCAAGCCGCCTGATGGCTTCGGCCTCGAGATTAGAATAGGTTTGCATGGCCAAATCGCCTGCGAGCAGGACAGTAACGCGGATGGGCAATTGCTCGATCGCGTAGAACACCACCCAGCCGTCGCAAACACGGCCGTAAAAGCCGGGCAGAATCTGATCGGCCCGCGGGATAGCGGACGAACAGCGAAAGGTATGAAGACGTGCCAGTTCCGCTGCAAGATGCGGCCCGTCTGTCTTAGAAACCGACAGAAAATCGAGGAATTCTTGGAACGTGTTATATCCACTGGCATCCAAGAATTCGGGTGCTTTAAGTGACATCTTCGCATCCCTAGAAATATAACGAACTTATTCTATTTGTCAACCCCTCATTGAATATCACGACGCTGCACCAAATAGTAGTTCGCGCTGCACGGAGAGCCCGCACCGGCGCCATCTGCGCTAAGAACTTAGCAATATCTTCCCCACATGCGCGCTCGACTTCATCCGTTCGTGCGCGGCCTGCGCCTCGGCCAGCGGATAGACGCGGTCCACCACCGGCTTGATCTTCCCCACCTCGACGAGCGGCCACACCTCGCGCAGGAGCGCGTCGCGGATGGCGCCTTTTTCGTCGTTGCTGCGGCCGCGCAGCGTGGTGGCAAGCAGGCTCAGGCGCTTCATCAGCATCGGCGCAAAGTTCACGTTCGCGCTCATGCCCTTCATGTAGGCGATGTTGACGATGCGGCCCCACGGCGCGGCGGCGGCCATGTTGCGCTGGATGTAGTCGCCGCCGACCATGTCGAGGATCACGTCCGCGCCGCGCCCGCCGGTGGCCGCTTTCACCACCTCCACGAAATCCTGTTCATTGTAGTCGATGGGCTCGCCGCCCAGCCGCGCGATGGCGGCGCATTTCTCCGCGGTGGCCGCGGTCGAAAACACCCTGTGGCCGCGCGCGGCGCAGAGCTGGATGGCGGCGGTGCCGATGCCGCTGGTGCCGCCATGGATCAGCACGGTTTCGCCCGGCTGGAGCCGGGCGCTGTCCATCAGGTTGGTCCAAACGGTGAAATGCACCTCCGGCAGGGCGGCGGCGTGCGCCGGCGAAACGCCGCGCGGCACCGGCAACAGGCATTTTTCCGAGGCCAGCGCGAATTCCGCATAGCCGCCGCCGGGGATGAGCGCGCAGACTTCGTCGCCCGCCTTCCAGCCCGTGACGTTCGCGCCGATTTCGGCGATGACGCCGGAAACTTCCATGCCCAGCGTGTCCGGCGCGCCCGGCGGAGGCGGATAAAGTCCTCTGGCCTGTGCGAGATCGGCATGGTTGAGGCCCGCGGCCGCGACGCCGATGAGCGCCTCGCCCGCGCCGGGCGCGGGCCTGGCGATGTCGTGCACGGCGAGGCGATAGGCGGGACCTGGATTTTCGACGCGGACGGCTTTCATCGCTCTTGCGAACCCGTGCTTTCCGGCCCGACATTAACGCTGCACAGGGAGCCCCGCCATGGCCATCGATCCCGACGAGTTGCTGCCCCGCAAGAAGCCCGTGAACGAAATCATATTGGGACAGGACCTGTCGGCGCTTTCCGCGCACGAGCTGGAGGCGCGCATTGCCGCGATGCAGGAAGAAATCTCGCGTTGCCGCGCCGCCATCGAATCCCGGCAAGCGACGAAAAGCGCCGCCGATGCATTTTTCCGCAAAAGCTGAGGCGTGACCGGCGTCACGCGTAAATCTTAACGTGGAACCCTCAAGCGTTGCCCGCCTGCAACCAAGTTCGCGGTTTCTCCGGGCCAGGCATCCATGTGCTCTTGCAAGGGCGTCGGGGCTTGCTAGCTTTCGCGTCGCAAGCGCTTTGCGTTTGCTCTTTGGGGGGCATTCCGCGCCATGTCGCATCCGGATTTCGCCGACGACGAGTACCGCGATCTCACGCTTCAGTCCTTCACCGGTTCGGCCCTGTTCGAGCGCACCTTCGACGAGGGCATGTCGCTGGTCGAGGAGACCGCGCGCTATCTCGACGGTCGCGGCCGCCAGGAATCGCGCGACCTGCCGCGCAAGGCGGCCCTGCTCTATGCCGGCGAAAGCATGCGCGTGACGACGCGGCTGATGCAGGCGGCGAGCTGGCTTCTGATCCAGCGCGCCGTGCATGAAGGCGAGATGGACCGCGACACCGCGGCCAGCGAGCGCTACCGTCTCGGCTCCAAGGAGATCTGCTTCGGCGGGCGCGGCGAGGCGGTGGAGATCCTGCCCGCCAAGCTGCGCGACCTCCTGGACAGGAGCGACAATCTCTACCGCCGCATCGCCCGGCTGGACGATGCGCTGTTCGGCGGGCCGGCGGGCGTGGAACCCGACGTGCGCGACCAGCTCGACCGCCTCAACAAGGCCTTCGGCAAACGCAACTGACGCCGCGCCCGGCCGGCGCGCAGCCTTAGTTCGGCAGATAGCCGTTCGCTTCCACCAGCCTGAAGCCAGGCGTTTCGCGCACGCACTGGCGCAGCAGGGTCTCGTGGCCGGCGCCGAAGATGAGGACGATGCGGTCGCCGGGATGCGCCATCTGCAGCAGGTTGGCGCAGATGAGGTCGTTGCGCGCCTGCCAGGCGGCGAAGAGCGCCGCGCCCGGCTGGTCGCTGCCGCCGCCTACCTTCATCAGCAGGCGATTGAACGCGTTGCCGGCGTCCTCGCGGGCGGGATCGTTGATCCAGCGCAGCAGCGCGCCGATCGAGCCGGCGTCGAGCATGTCCTGCTCGCGCCTGACCTCGGCCATGATCGTGGCGTCGGCGCCGGCCAGGATCGCGTCCTGCCCATGCGCCCTGGCGTAGGCGGCGACCGGATCGAAGGGGAAATCGCCGTCGGCATCGATGCCGTGCACGGCGGCGTTGTTGGCCGCGGCGAGCCGGAATCCCAGCTGCACGACTTCGTTGCGCGACGGACCCAGCGTGCCCTTGCGGTAGGCGTCGTAACGCTGCGCGACGAGACCGGCCGGCCATTCGACGCCGATCTGCGTGGGATGGAACCGTGACAGGCCGGCGGCGATCCGCGCGATTTCGGCCTGGCGGCGGGGCGCGAGCACGTCGTCGGCCTTCACGTTGTGCAGGTCGCGGTTGGGGTTCGCCCAGTGGAACGTCCCGATCACCATGACGGAGACGGGCCCCTGCGCCAGCGCGGGCGCGGCGGCGAGGACAAGCGCGCAAAGCAGGATGGCCGGATTACGCATGGGCACCTCGGGGCATGGACACCTCGGGGCATGGGCACCTCGGGCGACGGCGAGGCGCCCTGCCTAGCGATGTCGTGTCACGAACGAGAAATGCGCCCCGCGCATGGGCCCGCCGCCCCGGCGGCATGCGCCCTTACTTCACGTAATCCTTGAAGCGGGCGTTGAAGCGGGTGAGCCGGCCGCCACGGTCGATCAGCTGCTGCTGGCCGCCGGTCCAGGCCGGATGGGTGGTGGAATCGATGTCGAGGGTGAGCTTCTGGCCTTCCTCACCCCAGGTGGTGCGGGTCTTGTAGGTCGTGCCGTCGTTCAGCTGGACGTTCACGAAATGATAGCTGGGGTGGATGCCCTTTTTCATGGCGCAGGCCTCGTTCGGAAGGCGCGGCTTATAGGCGAAAGGCGGGGCAAAACGCAAGGCGCGGCGATCCGCGCGGGAAAAACATGGCGGAAATGCTGGTTTTGGCCCCGCCCGGCCCCTAAATAGGTGCCCATGTCGCAGTCGGGCGAGGAGTTTGCCAACGAGGTTGCGCGGGTGGCCGGGGTCCGGCCCAGGGCGCGCTCGCTCAGGCCGCTGCGCCGGCTGCTGCCGTTCCTCAAGCCCTACCGGCTGCAGATCGGCGGCGCGTTCGTGGCGCTGGTGTGTTCCTCGACGGCCAGCCTGCTCATCCCGCCGGCCCTCGGCCAGCTGGTGCAGCACGGCTTCAGCCAGACCATCGCCAGCCATATCGACCAGTATTTCTTTCCGCTCGTCGCCATCGCGCTGGTGCTGGCCTTCTTCACCGCCGTGCGCTTCTACTTCGTCACCTGGCTGGGCGAGCGCGTGGTGGCCGATATCCGCGAGGCCGTGTTCAACCACGTCATCGGGCTCACGCCCTCCTTCTTCGAGCTCACGCGCACCGGCGAAGTGCTGTCGCGGCTGACGGCGGACACCACGCTGATCCAGACCGTGGTGGGCTCCTCGGCTTCCGTGGCGGCGCGCAATGCCGTCATGCTGGTGGGCTCGTTCACGCTGCTGTTCATCACCAGCCTGAAGCTGACGGGGATGGTGCTCGGCATCGTGGTGCTGGTGCTGGTGCCGCTCATCATGTTCGGCCGCTGGGTGCGCACGCTCTCCCGCAAGAGCCAGGATCGCATCGCCGACACCAGCGCGCACGCCAGCGAAACCCTCAACGCCGTGCAGACCGTGCAGGCCTTCACGCATGAGGAGGCGGAACGGCAGGCCTATGGCAGCGCGGTCGAAAGCTCCTTCCGCGTCGCCATCCAGCGCACCCGCGCCCGCGCGGTGATGACGGCCGTGGTCATGGCCGCGGTGGCGACCTGCGTGGTGGGCGTGTTCTGGGTGGGCGCGCACGACGTGGTGGCGCACCGCATGACGGTGGGGCTGCTCACGCAATTCGCGGGCTATGCCGTCATCTTCGTCTCCGGCATGGGGGCGCTGTCGGAGACCTGGGGCGACCTGCAGCGCGCCGCCGGCGCATCGGAGCGGCTGACCGAGCTTCTGCACGTCGAGCCCGAGATCAGGGCGCCCGCCGATCCGGTGAAGCTGCCGGCGCGCGCACAGGGCCGCATCGCCTTCGATCGGGTGAGGTTCCACTATCCCTCGCGCCCGGAATCGGCGGCGCTGGAGGATTTCTCGCTCGACATCGCGCCGGGCGAGGCGGTGGCGCTGGTGGGCCCGTCGGGCGCCGGCAAATCCACGGTGTTCCAGCTCCTGCTGCGCTTCTACGCGCCGCAATCCGGCGCCATCCGGTTCGACGGGACCGACATCGCCCGCCTCGATCCCACCGACCTGAGGCGCCACATCGCCATCGTGGCGCAGGATTCCATCATCTTCTCCGGCACGATCGCCGACAACATCCGCTACGGGCGCACCGGCGCAAGCGATGTGGAGGTTCGCCGTGCCGCGGAGGCCGCCGCCGCGGCGGAGTTCATCGAGCCCCTGCCGCTGGGCTACCAGACCGTCGTGGGCGAGCGCGGCACCACGCTGTCGGGCGGCCAGCGCCAGCGCATCGCCATCGCCCGCGCCATCCTGCGCGACGCGCCGCTCCTGCTGCTCGACGAGGCCACCAGCGCACTGGACGCCGAGAACGAGCGCCTGGTGCAGACGGGCCTCGCCAATCTCATGGCGGGGCGCACCACCATCGTCATCGCGCACCGGCTGGCCACCATCCAGCGGCTCAAGCGCATCGTGGTGATGGACCAGGGCCGCATCGTGGGCGAGGGCAGCCATGCCGAGCTGGTGGCGCGCGGGGGGCTCTACAAGCGGCTCGCCGACCTGCAGTTCAGCCAGGGCGTGGCGCTGGCGGGATAGGGCAATGCGGCTCGCTGCGCTGGCTCTCTTCCTCGCGCTCGCCGCCGTCGCGCCCGCGCTGGCGTCTCCCACCGCGTGCGCGATCCTGCGCACCGGCGACGTCGAACGCGCCGTCGGCCGCGTGACCATGGTGAAGGGCGGGCCGCTCGCCGATTGCGGCGGCACCTGCGACGGCGGCACGCGCAGCTATTGCAGCTTCAGGATCGACGGCGGCGGCATCACGGACGTGACGGTCCTCCTCAGCCTGCCGCCCTATCGCGCCGCGGAAGACGCGTGGCGCGCGACCATGCGCGCCGCGCTCGCCGCCCACCACACGCTTGGCATCCGCGACGTGCCGGACCTCGGTGACGCCGCGTTCTGGACGTTCCACGACCGCCAGGGCGACCTCGCCGTGTTCCGCGCCGGCCTTTATCACCTGATCATCCAGACCAACGGCTCGTCGAGCGAGGACGTGTCGGACAAGGTTGCCGAGGCGCTGGGACGTTGCGCGCTCCAACGGCTGTGACGTCAGACGATAAAATCCGAAAATTCGCGATTGTCGCCCGGCAGAAGCACTATCATGTCAGCCACCTTGTCGCCGTCGGTGTCCACTGCCAGTTTGGTCATGTTGTGGCTCTGAATATAGATGAGTGCGAATTCATCCGGGTGCCCGTCCAGTTTCGCGACATGGACCAGATCCGGGCTGATGGCTGAAAGATCGATGGTGTTGCGGCCTGGAGTAAGGCCTTCGATCGTGTCTGGATGAGAGGCGGGTGAGTCGCCAACTCTCAGAAACACAAAACTGTCGTTTCCCGGGCTGTTCTCGAAAATATCGCCCCCGTTCGGACTGCTGACCAGCGTGTCATCCCGGATTCCTCCTTCGAGCGTCTCGCCGCGATGGGCGCTGCCTGTCAGTGTGTTGTGCTCGTTGCCGCCGATGACGACATTGATGTTCCTGATCGTGTTGATGCCGCCGTTAATGCTTCCGGTCCCAAGATCGACCGTCAGGTCCACATCGGAACCCGAAAAATCCATTGTGTTCACGCCGCCGCCGCCGGCTATCACGTTGCCTGAAAAATTCACAATTGCATGGCCACGATGCCCGATGGAACCGGCTTGATCGCCCGGTATGTCGGCAACAGCGCCGGCATTCCCCGCCGTCGCCTGAATAACAAAGTCGATCCTGTCGTTGCCGTCATGTCCGGTTATCGTGTTATTCGTGAAATTGACGATCGCGTCACCGCCATCTCCGCTCCGTCCGCCACGGCCCGCCACGCCGGGAGTGTCGAGTTCGGACGTGTAGTTTTGGCTGGGATCAAGAGCGTTCGAATAGATCGTCAATTGCGCGCCCCTACCGCCGTCACCGCCTTCGCCTGCAGATCCGCCATTGCCAGCCAGCGCCAGGAGATCGAATTCGATCTGGCTCGATCCTGCGGAAGGTGAGGCGTACGCCGCGATCGCATTGCCGGAAATTTCCGCAATTGCATCGCCGCCGTGACCGCCGTTTCCACCACGGCCACCATTGCCACCGATGCTGCCGGCGCCGCCGAGCCCGCCGGTGCTTCCCGTGCCGCCAGTGCCGGCTTCCGCCGAAAGGTTGAGCCGTAACGCGAGGACGCGCGCGAATTTGCCGCCGTCGAGCGAGGTGTAGGCTGCCCCACCCGCGCCGCCATTGCCTCCGTTGCCGCCCAACCCTCCGGCAAGGCCGTGGTCGACATATTGGAACGGCTGCCCATACCCATCGATGCCAAAATTGTCGACGTAATAGTTGTTGGCTCCGCCGTCTGCGCTGGGGCCTCCGCCTCCGCCGCTCCCGGCGAGCGACGACAACAATACGTACGCAGAGCCGGCATCTCGCAAGTTCGCGGCGATATCCGAATATGCGGTGGCCGCATCGCCGCCGGCACCGCCGGCTCCCGCATTTCCGCCGTCTGCCGACGGCGAATGGTAGGTATCGACGTGTTTGGAGTCCGTCCGAATCTCGACGGAAGACGTACCTCCGGGGTTGCCACCGCTACCTCCTTGACCGCCAGCGCCCGCGTATGAGGCCGCTAGGTAGTCGTGGCCAGATCTGACTGGCCAGATCGGCTTGGCGGCGACGTCCTGACCGGCACCGCCGTCACCACCCCGGCCACCATTGCCCGGCGCGTCCGTAGCGTTTGGGGGCGCATGTTCGCCGTCGCGTCCTCGCGCTCCGATTTTTCCTGTCTTGCCCAATTTCATCATGGACGGCATCGTGAAATCCTTCTCGTCGAATGGGACCTGCGCGACTATTTGGTTGCAATCCGAGGGACAACATATCGCTATCCGCAACAGTTTGCGAGAAGCTAAAGCGAAAAGGGCGCCCACAGGGCGCCCTTTTGCAAATCCTGGATGGTAGCTGTTGTGCGTTACGCCGCGGGCGCCGCCGCGATGGGCTGGCCGGCTTCGCTCGGGTCGCGCAGGACGTAGCCGCGGCCCCAGACCGTCTCGATGTAGTTGTCGCCGTCGGTCGCCGCCGCGAGCTTCTTCCTGAGCTTGCAGATGAAGACGTCGATGATCTTGAGCTCGGGCTCGTCCATGCCGCCATAGAGATGGTTGAGGAACATCTCCTTGGTCAGCGTCGTGCCCTTGCGCAGCGAGAGCAGCTCCAGCATCTGGTATTCCTTGCCGGTCAGGTGCACGCGCTGGCCGTCGACCTCCACCGTCTTGGCGTCGAGGTTGACCGTGAGCTTGCCGGTGGTGATGACCGACTGGCTGTGGCCCTTGGAGCGGCGCACCACCGCCTGGATGCGGGCGACCAGCTCGTCCTTGTGGAACGGCTTGGTCATGTAGTCGTCGGCGCCGAAGCCGAGCGCCTTGACCTTGGCCTCGACGATGGCGTTGCCGGAGAGGATGAGCACCGGGGTCTGCACCTTGGCCAGGCGCAGGCTCTTGAGCACTTCGAATCCGCTCATGTCGGGGAGCTGCAGGTCCAGAACGATGATGTCGTAATCGTAGAGCTTGCCGAGGTCGATGCCCTCTTCGCCCAGATCCGTGGTGTAGACGTTGAAGCCCTCGGAGCGAAGCATCAGCTCGATGCTGCGCGCCATGGCGCTGTCGTCTTCGATCAGGAGCACTCGCATATCTTCAAACCCCTTGCGGCCCACAGGAGCCATTTCGATGAATGGACGGTATCCTTAACTGGTTAACATCCTGTTGCGCTCTCGCCCCCCGGAAGGGACTCGCGAACCCGGCTTAACGGAAACTGCCGCGAGGGAACTTCGCATCCCCTTGATTCGCTTTGTTAAGTTTACCGCCACTTAAATCCTTCGCGGCAAGATGGAGCGGTGGAAATTCTCCCGGTCCGCCGCCCGATGCATGCTCTGCTCAAGGATATCGAGACCCTCCCGACGCTTCAGCGCTTCGGCCGGGTGGCCCGCATCGAGGGCCTGTCGGTCGAGGTCACGGGCGCGGCGGGCGCCATCAGCTTGGGCGGACAGCTAAGGCTAACTGCCTCTAATGGCAAGACAATTCCATGTGAGGTCGTGGGCTTCCGGGAGGGCCGGGCGCTGGCCATGCCGCTGGGCACGCTGGACGGCGTGAGCCTGGGGGCGCGCGCCGATTTCGAGGACCGGCCGGCCCTCATCCATCCCTGCCAGTCCTGGCTCGGCCGGGTGGTGGACGGCTTCGGCAATCCCGCCGACGGCAGGGGCCCGCTGCCGCAAGGCGGGCGGGCCTATCCGGTGAAGGCCGCGGCCCCCTCGGCGCATGGCCGCGCCCGCATCGGAGGCAAGCTCGATCTGGGCGTGCGCGCGCTCAATGCCTTTGCCACCTGCTGCAAGGGCCAGCGCATGGGCATCTTCTCGGGCTCGGGCGTGGGCAAATCCACGCTGCTCGCCATGCTCGCGCGCAACACGAACGCGGACGCCATCGTCATCGGCCTGGTGGGCGAGCGCGGCCGCGAGCTCAAGGAATTCATCGAGGACGATCTGGGGCCGGAGGGCCTGGCGCGTTCCGTCGTGGTCGCGGCCACCTCCGACGAGCCGGCGCTGGTGCGCCGCCAGGCGGCCTATGTCGCCATGACCGTGGCGGAACAGCTTCGGGACCAGGGCTTGCATGTGCTGCTCCTGATGGACTCGGTCACCCGTTTCGCCATGGCACAGCGCGAAGTCGGCCTCTCCGCAGGAGAGCCGCCGGCCAGCAAGGGCTACACGCCCACGGTGTTCGCGGAATTGCCGCGCCTGCTGGAGCGCGCCGGCCCCGGCGAGGCCGGAACCACGGGCTCGATCACCGGCCTCTTCACCGTGCTGGTCGAGGGCGACGACATGAACGAGCCGGTGGCGGATGCCGTGCGCGGCATCCTCGACGGCCACATTGTCCTGGAACGGAACATCGCCGAGCGCGGGCGCTTCCCCGCCATCAACGTGCTCAAGTCGGTTTCGCGAGCCATGCCCGGCTGCAACGACGGCCGCGAGCAGGCCATCGTCGCCGCCGCGCGGGCTCCGCTTTCCGTTTACGAAGATATGGCAGAATTGATCCGTCTGGGCGCCTACAAGACGGGAACCAACCCCGAAGTGGACGCCGCGATCGCGCTCCATCCGAAGCTCGAGGCCTTCCTCGCGCAGAAGAAGGACGAGCGCGCCACGCTGGGCGATGGCTACGCCGCCCTGGAAAAGATCGTAGCCGTGGGGAAGGGTAGACAATGAAACGCCGCGATACGCTGATGCGCCTCAAGCGCTTCAAGGTCGACGACCTCAAGCGCCGCATGGCCACGCTCGACGCCATGAAGGCCGACGCCGAGAGGAAGCTCGCCGACCTCGAGGAGAGCGTCGCCCGCGAGCGCCAGCGCGCCAACGACACCGACATCGGCCGTCTCGCCTTCCCGAGCTTCCTGCGCTCGATCGACGCCCGCCGCGAGAACCTGCGCGCCACGCTGCGCGAAGTCGAGCGCGAGCGCGCGATGGTGCAGGGCGATCTCTCGGTCGCCTACCAGGACCTGAAGAGCCTCGAGCTCGCCACCGAGCAGCAGGACAAGCGCGCCGCCGAACTCGAATCCCGCCGCGCCCAGTCCCGCCTCGACGAAATGGCCATCGTGCGCCACTTGAGGAAGCACGCGCTGCGGCAGGCTTAGCGTTATACTCAGTTCGCGAAGTGAGTATAACTTCTCTTGACAACGAAATGCGATTAGTTATACTCACTTCGCGAAGTGAGTATAACGATGTCCGGACCCCCGCTGCAAATTCAGACCGCCTATGCCGAACTCCTCGAGCGGGCGGCTTCGGACTCGTTCAACGCAGCTTTCCCCGAGGAAGGCAACTTCGTACGAAAAACCGTCAAGGGGCGAAGCTATTGGTATTTCCAGGTAGCCTCGTCCGAAGGCCGCAAACAGCGATACGTTGGGGCCGAATCCCCCGACTTGCTCGAAAAAATCTCCAACCACAGAAGCGCGCGCGCCAATTTGCTTGAACGCCGTGCACTGGTTTCCGCCCTGATCCGCGCATATGGAAATCCCAGACCGCTGCCTGAAGCAGGGGCTGTCCTTCAAGCGCTTGCCAATGCAGGCGTCTTTCGGTTGCGGGGTGTGCTGGTCGGGACAACCGCATTTCAGACCTATGGGCCGGCGCTCGGAGTTGCCCTCAGAGGAGCAGCCCTGCAAACCGAAGATGTGGACATCGCACAGTTCGCGACTGTGTCCGTTGCCGTAGAGGACAGCACCCCACCGATGCTGGATGTGCTGAAATCGGTGAACGAGACTTTTCGATCTATTCCGCATCGCGTTGACGGGCGACGGTCGACGCGATTTGAATCGTCGAACGGGCTACGCGTGGATTTTCTCGCTCCTAACGAGGGGCCAGACACGCTGGAACCGCAGTCGCTTCCCGCCCTGCGCACGGATGCCGAACCTCTCAGGTTTCTCGACTTTCTGATCTACGAGCCCGAACCGGCCGTCGTCTTGCATGATGCCGGCGTGTATGTACTCGTACCGTCGCCTCAAAGGTTTGCGATCCACAAGCTGATTGTGTCCGAGCGCAGACTCGCGGGCAGTCCAAAAAAGGAGAAAGATCTCCGTCAGTCGGAGATTCTCCTGGAGATTCTGGCTCACAGGAGAAGTTTTGAGTTGGCCGAAGCATGGCATGAGGCGGTTTCGCGTGGTCCCATGTGGAAATCCCTGCTCTGTCGATCACTCGCGCGCGTTTCAATCGGTCCAAGGGACATGCTGTTGAAGGTGTCGGAAATTCCCAGGTCCACGGTCACAGGGTTGGACTTGACATTCGCCCAACCGCCGATCCGCTATGATTTTTCGAGAGAGATTGTCTACTTCGACGGAAACGAATCAGTCGGCGGACGCGTACGTTGCGCCGTCAGCCGCGAAGCTCTCGAGGATCATTTTGGCGCAGACGGAATGGATCAGCATGGCCGGATCGAGCGCTTCCGGCAAAACCGATCTGCCATAGAGTCCATGCTCCGCGCCAAATATTTGTCATGGCCCGTGGACGAACCCGGTTCCGTGCTGCTGAAAACCGAAGACGTTCCAAGGCTCCGTCCCTCATGAGCGGCCACGGGTTCGAATCGCTCTTTGCCTCCGCCTCCGCTAGCATTCCCGCCGCTGCTTCGCGCTGGGGGAAGCGATGTCGTTTTCGGAGCTGATTTCGCCCTTGCTGGGGCGCTGGCTGCTGGCGTGGTTCTTCCTGGACGCGGCGTGGACGCGGGCCAGCGACTGGGACGCCACGCTCACGCTGATGAGCATGAGCCACATCCCCTACGCGCCGCCGCTGCTCGCCGCGGCGCTGCTGGTGATGGTCATGGGCGGGCTGTCGCTGATCCTCGGGTTCCAGACGCGGCACGGCGCGATGCTGCTCTTCGCCTTCACCGCCGTCACCACCGTGGCGATGGACGCCTACTGGACCTTCTCCGATCCCATCCAGCGCGCCGAGCAGTACGAGATCTTCACCCGCAACATCGCCATCGCGGGCGGGCTGCTCGTGCTCGTCGGCATCGGGCCGGGCAAATTCGCGCTCGACAACCGCGGCCAGCAGAAGCGGCGGTGACATCGATCGGGCGGAACCATTCCGGGAACGTGTCGCGGCCCGCGCGTGCGGATCGCCCGGACGGGTTGCTTCCGCGCACGGCCTTGATCGGTCGCATCCGGTGACCCGGATGGATTTGGGGGACCACGACGCCCGAGATCGAAGGCGCGGGCTGCGGCATCGCTGCGGATCGAACGCGGCGGCCCGGCGCAAACCAGGACTTACCAGCCCCCACCGCCGCCGCCGCCACCACCGCCGCCCGAACCGCCGCCCCCGCCGAAGCCGGAGCTTGAGCCGGGCGCCACCGAGGCCGAGGCCGCGGATGCCGCCAGCGAAGCGCCGAGGCCGGAGGCGAAATCGGTCGCGCCGAAACCATGGGGCGACAGGCCCGACCACCACAGCGGCGTGTAGTAGCCTCCGGACTGGTCCGGCGTCTGGCCCGCGCGCGCGGCTTCGGCCTCGAAGCGCTTGCTCCAGCGGTTCTCGCAATCCAGCGCAATGGCATAGGGCAGGAATGTCTCGAACAGCCTGGGCGTGACGCTGGGCGGGTTGAGGACTTCCAGCCGGTCCTTCTCGGTCATGTTGAGGAACTGGCGGAAGCCGTCGATCTCGTCGCGGATCCTGGCGCCCAGAAGCGTGGGCGCCTTGAGCAGATGGTAGAAGACGTAGGTGATGACGCCGCCGACCATGAGCAGGAAGCCGGCGGCGGGCGAAAGGCCCCGGTTCAGCAGGAACAGCCCGAAGAACCAGCCGCCCACGAAGGGCAGCGCGAAGGCGGTGTAGAACAGCGCGGTGAGAACATTGAGCACGCGCGAGCCGGGCCCGTTGACCCCGATCCAGTGATCCCAGGCCATGTGCACCACGAAGGACGTGCCGATGGACCAGCCGCCCAGCCACAGGATCACGAAGCCGGTCGCGCCGATGTCCTCGGATTGCAGCGCCGCGATGAGCGAGGTGACCAGCAGGATCGCCCCGCCGCCCGCGAACCAGTGCAGGTTGGTGACGAAGTATTTGGCCTCGCATTCGCGCTTCAGCGCCGTCTTCAGCGCGCTGATGGAAGCGGCGATGCGGGTGTGGTTGTCCTGCTTCATCGTGACCGACATGTCGCCGTCGAAGAGCTTGCCGGCGAGCTGGGCTTCGGGCTGCGCGAGCCCGCATTCGCCTTCGCTTTTGCCGGTGCGGGTCAGCAGATAGGCGCCGTCCTCCTGCCCGATGGTGAGGTAGCCCTTGACCGCCATGGCGATCAGCGAGGCGGCATAGGCCTTGCGGTCATAGGCCATGCGGTGGATGTAGCGCACCGCGGCGGGCGACAAGTTCTCTGGCGGGGCGAACAGGGGCACGACGGGCCCGGCCACGGGATCGCGGCCGAATTCGAACCACGCCGCGCCGAAATAGATCAGCAGCACGAAGATGCCCATGGCCACGGTGACGAGGCTGGCGTTGTCGCGCAGGAAATCCTCGCGCAGCTGCGCCTGCGTGGGCGGGAACACCACGCCCTTGTTGAAGGCGACGGCCACGCTCATGCCTTCCTGCGGCGCCAGCTGTTCGGTGGATTCGAAGCGCACGGCGCTGTCCGAAAGCATCTGCGTGCTTGCATTGCCGGCCCGCGAGCCTTCGGCGCCGGTATAGGCCGCGGTGTTGGAGACATGCGCGCCGGGCGGCAGGTGGATCGTCGCCGTCACGTGCTCGATGGGCAGCTTCCAGTAATTGCCGGTGGCGTTCCAGAACAGCGAGTCGAACCTGTCGTGGAAGCCGATCTGGCGGTTGGTGGTGTAGGTGATGGCGTAGGTGTAGGCGCCGGGCGCGAGCATCCTGTCCGGATCGCCGATGCGGATGCGCTCGCCGTAATCCACGCCGCTGACCTCATAGGGCTCCGGCGCCCCGTCGCGCGTCACATGCAGCACCTCGAAGCCCACCTTGCGCTTGAAGCCGTAGGTGTCGGTGTAGGTGGTGGGAAAATCGCGGAAGATGCCGTGGCGGATCTCGTCGTCCGCCGCCACCACGGTGATGGTCTCGGTCACCGTCAGCGTGCCGTCGGCGCCGACCGTCACGTCGCTCCGGTAATCGGTGATGCGCTCGTAGGGGTCGTAGGCGAAGGCGGGGCTGAGGGCGGAGCCCGCCAGGAAGATGAGCGCGGCGAGGAGGAGGGCGAGCCGCGCCTTCAACTGAACGACACCTTCGGCACCGCGCGGTCGGACTCGTCGGCCTGGAAGAAGGGCTGCGGGGTGAAGCCGCCCATGCCGGCGATGAGGTTCGAGGGGAACTGGCCGATCGTCACGTTGTAGTCGCGCACCGTGGCATTGTAGTAGCGCCGCGCCATCTGGATCTGGTCCTCGATGTCGGCGAGATCGTGCTGCAGCATCTGGAAGTTCTGGCTGGCCTTGAGCTCGGGATAGGCCTCCGCCACGGCCATGACCTTGCCGATCGCGGCGGTGATGGCGGCCTCGGTCTGGGCGCGCTGGGCCGGGTCGGCCTGGCCCTGCCCCTGGCTCCTCAGCCGCGCCAGCTCGTCGAAGGTCGTGCGCTCGTGGGCGGCATAGCCTTTCACGGTCTCGACCAGGTTGGGGATGAGGTCGGCGCGGCGCTTGAGCTGGGCATCGATCCCGCTCCACGCTTCCGCCACCACGTTCTTGCGGCGGACCAGACCGTTATAGACCGCGACCGCCCACAGAAGGGCGACCGCGACGATGCCCAGCGCAATCCAGCTCATGAGTCGGAACGCTAAAGGTTCCGTACGGATTCGTCCATCTCCGCGGCGGGCGCGCAAAGACACCGGCGCGAATCGGCGCCGGCGCCCGCGAAACGCGGCGGACGGCTGCTAGCGTCCGATGGCGGACTTGATCGCCGAGACGACCGCCACGATCACCGCGCAGATGATCGCGTAGGCGATCAGCGTGCCCACGGTCATCTTCATCAGCACGCCCCAGTCGGTCTGGGCGAGCGTGCCGATGTCCTTGCCGCCGGCCTTGATGGCGGCTTCCGCGAACGTCGCGACCGCGATCAGGATGAGGGCCATCACCGTGGAGTTGAGCAGCGCGCTCAGGCCCTCGGTGAACCAGGCGATGACGATGCAGGCGATGAGGATGGTGCCGAGCAGCATCCAGTCGTTCGACGTGAGGATGCCGTGAATGGTGTTCCAGATGTCGGTAAGCGCAGACATGATTCCCCCTTACAACCCCGCGAATGCCGCGACGTACTCCGGCATTTTCGTATCGGAATGATACATGAATCCCCGCCTGCGCGGGAGGGCATGGCCGCATTCCACAGGGTCGCGGCGCGCGCGGGCGGAAAGGCTGGAAACTGTTGGTTAACGCAGCCCGGAGGCGGGCTGGGGCGCCGCGATCTTGTTATGGAGGCGGCGCGCCACGGTGTGGATGGCGGCCGAGGCCGCGGCCTGCGGATGAAGCGTGAGAAGCTGGCTCTGCCGGCGCACGGCTTCCGACACATGCGGGTCGCGCGGGATGCCGCCCAGATATTCGGGCACCGCGCCCAGGAAGGCCTGGCAGGTGTTGCCGAGCGCGCCGGAGGTGCGCCGCGCTTCGGCGTCGTTCGCGGCCATGTTGACGACGACCAGCGGCAGCCTGGCGCCGCGGCGCTTGAGGAGTTTCGCGAACGCATAGGCGTCGGCGAGCGAGGCGGGATCGGGCGTGAGCACAAGCAGGGTGTGATCGCAGCACGCGGCGAAATGCATGATGGTGGCGTCCACGCCCGCGCCGAGATCGAGCACGATGCGGTCGTAGCGCCGCGCGGCGCGCAGCGTTTCGACGAGGCGATGGGCCTGGTCCTCGTGGATATCGGCCAGCGCGCCCGAGCCCGGCGGCGCGGCCAGCAGGTCGAAGCCGCCGCGCGCGGAGATGCCGCCGAAGGCGGGCACCACGGCGTCGGCCACCGCCCTTCGGCCCGCCAGCACGCCGGCAAGGTCGCCGCCGCTTTCGAGCCCCAGATGCACGGTGGTGTTGGAAAGGCCGAGATCGGCGTCGCACAGGAGCACCTTCTCGCCCTGATGGGCCAGCGCATGGGCAAGGCTCACGGCCACGAGCGTCTTGCCCGTGCCGCCCTTGCCGGAGCCGATGGCGAGGAAGGATGTCATTGCGCGCTCCCCCGGCCCGCCTGGCCGGATGTTTCGACGATCAGCCGCGCCAGCGACAGCGGCGTCAGCGTGTCGAGCCCGCCCGCGACGAAAGGCGAGCGGGTGACGAAGGCGAGGCTCGATTCCTCGCAGGCCGCCGCGACGAGCGCGCCGCTCCTGCGCGCGGTGTCGAGACACGTGACGACGATGCGCCGCGCGCCGAGCAGCGACAGGGCGGAGACGATCTCCGCCGTCTCCTCGGAATCGCCGTTGGCGGAGACGACGCCGATGGCTTCGAGGTCCGCGATCTGCGCCAGCGCGGTGAAGGCGGCGCGCGCCTTGCCATCGCGCGGATCGAAGCCGGCGGTGTCGACGATGGCGAGCGTCCCGGCGGCGCTGGAGGCCGCGACGAGCCTGGCGGTCTCTTCCGCCGTTTCCGCCACTTCGAAGCTCGCGCCGACATGGGTGGCGAAGGTTTCGAGCCGCGCGATGGCGCCCGCGCCCGCGGGATCGGTGGCGATCAGCGCGACGGCGCGGCCGATGAGCCGCGCATGCGCGGCGAGCTTGGCGGCCGTGGCGGTCTTGCCCGCGCCGTGGGGGCCCACCAGCAGAAGGGCGGGGCAGGCGGACAGCTCGATGGGCTCGGCCTGCATGCGCTTGTCGAGCGCGGACGCCAGCGCCAGCGTCATGTCGGTGAGGCCGGTCTTCTCCGCAGCTTCGGCGAGCGCGTGACCGAGCGAATCCGGCGCGCGCTGTTCACGCAGGAGGCTGATGAGCTCGGCGCGGCCGAAGGCGCGCGCGCCGCGGGCGGCGTCGGGCGCGCTTTCGCGCAGGCGGCGCATGAGGTTGTCGCGGTAGCCGGTCTCGAAATCGGCGATGATGGCTTCGGGCTGTTCGGCGGCGACGGCGGTCTCGAGATCGGTTTCCGGCTCGTCCAGCGCCGCGCGCACCAGGACGCCGCCCTCGCGCGCGCGCTGGCTCGACACGATGATGGCGTTCGGCCCCATCTCCCGGCGCATATGCGCCAGTGCCTGCTGCATGTCGCCGGCCACGAAGGTGCGCAGTTGCATGTGCTAGACCTGCCCCAATGTCCTGAGCCGCACGGAGGCGTGGATTTCGTTCTGGCTCATCACCACGGTCTGCGGGCGGAAGCGTTCGACGATGGAGCGCACGAAGGGGCGCACATGCGGGCTCGTCAGCAGCACCGGCACGTCGCCCTTCTGCCCCGCCTCGTCGAAGCGCTCGCGCACGCTGGTGATGAATTGCTGCAGCTGGCTGGGCGCCATGGCGAGCTGGCGATCCTCGCCCTGGCCCACGATGGATTCCGCGAAGGCCTGCTCCCAGGCCGGCGACAGGGCGATGAGCGGCAGATAGCCGCCCGGCGACAGATGCTGGTTGCAGAGCTGGCGCGACAGCCGCGCCCGCACGTGCTCGCTGATATAGAGCGCGTTCTTGGTGTGGCCGACGGCCTCGGCGATGCCTTCCAGGATCGCGGGCAAATCGCGGATGGAGACACGCTCGGTCAGCAGCGTCTGCAGCACGCGCTGCACGCCGTTGATGGAGATCTGGGAAGGGATGAGTTCCTCCACCAGCTTCTTGTGCTCGGGCGGCAGGTCGTCGAGCAGCTTCTTGGTCTCCGCGAATGAGAGCAGCTCCGCCATGTGCGTCTTGAGCACTTCGGTGAGATGGGTGGTGAGCACCGTGCCGGGATCGACCACGGTGAGCCCGCGGAAGCTGGCCTCCTCGCGCAGGCTGGAGGCGATCCAGGTGGCGGGCAGGCCGAAGGCGGGCTCGGTGGTGTGCGTGCCCGGCAGGTCGATGGGCGTGCCCCTGGGGTCCATCACCAGCAGCGAGCCGGGGAAGAGCTCGCCGCGGCCGGAATCCACCTCCTTGACGCAGATGCGGTACTCGTTGGCGCCGAGTTGCATGTTGTCGAGGATGCGCACGCTCGGCATCACGAATCCCATCTCGCCGGCGAGCTGGCGCCTGAGCGCCTTGATCTGGTCGGTGATGCGGTGGCCCTTGACGTCGTTGATGAGCGGCAACAGGCCGTAGCCCAGCTCGACGCGCAGGAGATCGAGCGCGAGAGCGGTCGAGATCGGCTCCTCCGCGGGCGCGGCGGCGGCGCGTTCCTTCTCTTCCTTCTGCGCCTGCTCGGCGGCCGCGGCGTCCTTGCGCCTGTAGGCGACGAAGGCCGCACCGCCGATGAGCGCGGCGAGCAGGGTGAACACCACCGTCGGCATGCCGGGCAGCACGCCCACGATCGCCATCACCGCGGCGGCCATGCCCAGCGCCTGCGGATAGAAGGAGAGCTGGCCGATCAGCGCCTTGTCGGTGGCGCCCTCGACGCCGGCCTTCGACACCATCAGGCCCGCGGCGGTGGAGACGATGAGCGCCGGCATCTGCGACACCAGCCCGTCGCCGACCGACAGCACGGTGAAGGTCTGCGAGGCGTCGGCGAAGCTCATGCCCTTCTGGACCACGGCGATGATGATGCCGCCCACCACGTTGATGGCGACGATCAGGAGGCCCGCGATGGCATCGCCGCGCACGAACTTGCTGGCGCCGTCCATGGCCCCGAAGAAATTGGATTCCGATTCCAGCGACTTGCGCCGGGCGCGGGCTTCCTTCTCGTCGATCAGGCCCGAGGAGAGATCGGCGTCCACCGCCATCTGCTTGCCGGGCATGGCGTCGAGGGTGAAGCGCGCCGCGACTTCGGCGATGCGGCCCGAGCCCTTGGTGATGACCACGAAGTTCACGATCACCAGGATCGCGAACACGATCAGGCCGATCACGAAATTGCCCTGCATGATCAGCTTGCCGAAGGCCTGGATGACATAGCCCGAGGCCGCGGTGCCCTCGCTGCCGTGGCCGAGGATCAGCCGCGTGGAGGCGAGGTTGAGCGCCAGCCGCATCATGGTGGTGATGAGCAGCACGGCGGGGAAGGAGGAGAATTCCAGCGGCTTCCTGATGAACACCGCCGTCATCAGGATCAGGATCGAGAAGCTGAGCGAGAAGGCGAGGCTGATGTCGAGCAGCCAGCGCGGCAGGGGCAGGATCAGGACGATCAGGATCGCCATGATGCCGACGGCCAGCGCAAGGTCGCTGCGCTTGAGATACTGCGTCAGCGTCGCGAGGTTGAGGCCGGGGGCGGCGGGCGCGGCGGCGGCGGTATCGGACATGGCGCTCTACCAACCTCCCCCTTGTGGGGAGGTCGAAAAATGCGAGCACGGCGAAGCATTTTTCGGGTGGGGGGCGGCGCGGCCGCGGGAATTCCCCACCCGAAAGCGCTTTGCGTTTTCGACCTCCCCGCAAGGGGGAGGTGCGAAGACGTGTTGCAGGCCGGTGCTCATTTTACCCCGCCATCCGCGCTTCGCCGTGCTGGGGGATGGCGAGGCCGGACTGGCTGTACTCGCGCAGTTTGTTGCGCAGCGTGCGGATGGAGATGCCCAGGATGTTGGCGGCGTGCGTGCGGTTGCCCAGGCAATGGTCCAGCGTGTCGAGGATGAGGTCGCGCTCGACTTCCGCCACCGTGCGCCCGACCAGGCCGCGGGTGACGACGGCGGCATTCTCCACCGCGGCCTTCACCGCGCCCGGCATGTCGGAGCGCCCGGTGTTGACCTGCGTGCCGTCCGGCAGGCGGATGGCTTCCGGCCCGATCTCCACGCCCTGCGCCAGCAGCACCGAGCGGTGGATTGTGTTCTCGAGCTCGCGGACGTTGCCTTTCCACGGATGGGAGATCAAAAGCCGCTCCGTCGCCGGCGCGACCGGCCGGATCGGCGCGCCGTTCACCTCGGCGTATTTCTGGGCGAAGAAGCGCGCCAATGCGAGGATATCCCTGGGCCGCTCGCGCAGCGCCGGCAGGCGCAAATTCACCACGTTCAGGCGATAGAGCAGGTCCTCGCGGAAGGTGCCGTGCTTGACCGCCTCGGCGAGGTCGCGGTTGGAGGTCGCGATGATGCGGATGTCGACCTTGACCGGCTTGGTGCCGCCCACGCGGTCGATCTCGCGCTCCTGGATGGCGCGCAGCAGCTTGGCCTGAAGCCGCGCGTCCATCTCCGAGATTTCGTCGAGCAGCAACGTGCCGCCATTGGCTTCCTCGAACTTGCCGACGCGGCGCGCGATGGCGCCGGTGAACGCGCCCTTCTCGTGACCGAACAATTCCGACTCCAGCAAATTCTCCGGGATGGCGGCGCAGTTGACGGAGATGAACGGCTTGTCCGCGCGCGTCGATTTGCGGTGGACGTAACGGGCGAGCACCTCCTTGCCCGTGCCGCTCTCGCCGGTGATGAGGATGGAGGCGTCCGAGCCCGCCACCTGGTCGGCCAGCGCGATCACCGCGCCCATGGCCTCGTCTTCGTAGACCATCTGGTGGGATTCGTCGGCGACGGCGGCCAGGACGGCGGCGATCAGCTCCGGATCGGGCGGCAGCGGCAGGTATTCCTTGGCGCCGGCGCGGATGGCATCGACGGCCTTGCGCGCGTCGGTGCCGACGCCGCAGGCGACGACGGGGGTGCAGATGCGCTCGGCGGCGAGGCCGCGCACCAGCTGACCGATGTCGAAGCCCACGTCGCAGAACACCAGGTCGGCGCCGCGCCCGCCGCGCAGTTCGGCCAGGCCCTGCTCGATGGAGGAGGCGTGGGTCACCTTGGCCCCGCGGTCCATCGCGATCTTGGTGGCGGCGCCGATCTGGCCCTGAAGCGATCCGACGATGAGAAGACGCATGTTCGTATTCCTTCCGCGGCGTTGCGCCGATCCTACGATTGTCCGGTCTTGATGATTTCGGTCATGGTCACGCCCAGCCGGTCCTCGACGAGGACGACTTCTCCGCGCGCCACCAGCCGGTCGTTGACGTAGATGTCGATGGCTTCGCCGACCTTGCGGTCCAGCTCCACGATCGTGCCCTTGCCCAGCTTGAGCAGCTGGCTCACTTCCATGCCCGATTTGCCCAGCACGGCCGAGACCGTGACCGGCACGTCGAACACGGCCTCGAGGTCGGAGGCCGAGCGCCTGGTCTCGTCCTCGCTCTCGCCGGGCTCGTTCTGCAGCAGCGCGGGCGTGCTGGCCGCCGCGCCGTCGCGCGCCAGGTCGGGAAGTTCGACTTCGTCGTTGGAAGCCATGGCTTAGCTCTCCTGAGCCGATGTGGAAAAATGCCGGGAAGCGAGCGCCTCGAGCGCCGCGGCGATGGCGGCTTCGCTGCGCTCCAGCCCGCCGCCGCGCCACTCGATGCGGCAGTCGGCGCCGTGAAGATGGGGTTCGGCGGAGATCTGCACGCGGCCGTCGAAGGCCTCGTCGTGCGCGATCTCCGCGATGCGGGCCTTGAGCGCCTCGGCCACATCCGGCGCCGCGCGCAGCGTCAGCCGCGGCTCGCCGACGGCCTGGTGCATGGCCTGGCGCAGCGTGTCCTCGACTTCCTCATGGGGGAAGCGGGCAAGGGCGGTGCGCGCGAGCCTGCGCGCGGCCGCGAGCGCCACCTGCACCGCGCCTTCGCGCACGGCATGAAGCTCCTCGCGCAGGCGGGCCAGCGCCGCGTCGATGGCCGAGATGGTGTCGCGCGCGGCATGGGCGGTGTCTTCCATGGCGCGCACCTGGCCCGCGCCCAGGCCCTCGTTGCGCGCCAGCGACAGCATGGAATCGAGCTCGCCCTGGCTGAGGGTGATGCGCTTCCGCGCGCGCGCGGCGTCGGAGACGACGTCCTGGCGCGCCTCGAAGACCGTGTCGAAGGTGAATTTCGTCGTGCCCATCAGTAGACCAGCTCGTCCTCACCCTGCTTGTTGGCGATCATGATCTCGCCCTTGTTGGCGAGGTCCTTGGCGACATTGACCATGCGCATCTGCGCCTCGTCGACGTCCTTCAGCCGCACCGGGCCCATGGCCTCCATGTCCTCGCGCAGGATCTTTCCGGCGCGCTCGCTCATGTTGGAGAAGAAGACGTCGCGCAGCGTGTCGGTCGCGCCCTTGAGCGCCAGCGCCAGCTTGTCCTTCTCGACGTGCCGCAGAAGCGTCTGGATCGAGCCGGGATCGAGCTTGGCGAGGTCCTCGAAGGTGAACATCAGGGCCTTGATGCGCTCGGCGCTGTCGCGGGAGCGCTCCTCCAGCGCGGTGATGAAGCGGCCCTCGGTCTGGCGGTCGAAATTGTTGAAGATCTCCGCCATGTGCTCGTGGGAGTCCCGTTTCGCCGTGCGCGCGAGGTTGGACATGAACTCCACGCGCAGGGTCTTCTCGACCTTGTCGAGGATGTCCTTCTGCACGCTCTCCATGCGCAGCATGCGCTGCACCACCTCGAGCGCGAACTCCTCGGGCAGCGCGCCCAGCACGCGCGCGGCGTGCTCGGGCTTGATCTTGGAGAGCACGACGGCGACGGTCTGCGGGTATTCGTTCTTCAGGTAGTTCGCCAGCACCGTCTCGTTCACGTTGCCGAGCTTGTCCCACATGGTGCGGCCGGCCGGACCGCGGATCTCCTCCATGATCTGGGAGACCTTGTCCTCCGGCATCATGCGCGACAGAAGCCGCTCGGTGGACTCGTAGGAACCCATCAGCGAGCCGGTACCCGACATCTGCGAAACGAAATCGACCAGCAGCTTCTCGACCAGGTTCGAGCTGACCGTACCGAGGGTCGACATCACCTGCGACACTTCCTTGACCTCGTCCTCGTCCATCATCTGCCAGAGCTTCTGGCTGTGCTCCTCGCCGAGCGAGAGCATGATGATGGCCGAGCGCTCGGCGCCCGACAGTTGGCGGACGTCTTCCTTGGCGGCGGGTTTGTTGCGCGGTGCCATGTTCTCTTATGCCGGTTCGTGGAGCCAGGTGCGGATGATCGCCAGCGCTTCCTCGGGATGGGAATTGACGACTTCGCCGACCTTCTTGATGGAGGATTCGCGGACCTGGCCTTCGATCTGCGAGATGTCGATCATCGAGCGCTGCGGCGCGGCGAGCGCCGCGGGCGCGCCTTGCGCTTCGAAGTGCGCCT
>DATJXR010000003.1:0-2178 GCA_035499995.1 Rhizomicrobium sp.
CCTCTCCCGCTGGACCGAAATCGTCGAGACTGTGGATAACGAGGAGACGCAGATCCCCGTCGCTATCGCCAAGAAGTTCGCGCCGGAGAAGGAAGTCGGCGATTTCATCGTGGACCCGCTGCCGCCGATCGATTTCGGCCGTATCGCCGCGCAAACCGCCAAGCAGGTGATCGTGCAGCGCGTGCGCGAGTATGAGCGCGCCAAGCAGTTCAACGAATACAAGGACCGCGTGGGCGAGATCATCAATGGCGTGGTCAAGCGCACCGAGTACGGCAACCTGATGGTTGATCTCGGCCGCGCCGAGGCGCTGCTGCGCCGCGACGAGTGCATCCCGCGCGAGAACCTGAAGAATGGCGACCGCGTCCGCGCCTATATCTACGACGTGCGCGAGGAGCCGCGCGGCCCGCAGATTTTCCTCTCCCGCACCCATCCGGGCTTCCTGGCGAAGCTGTTCGCGCAGGAAGTGCCTGAGATCTACGACGGTATCATCGAGATCAAGGCCGTGGCCCGCGACCCGGGCTCGCGCGCCAAGATGGCGGTGATCTCGCGCGATAGCTCGATCGACCCGGTCGGCGCCTGCGTCGGCATGCGCGGCTCGCGCGTGCAGGCGGTGGTGGCCGAGTTGCAGGGCGAGAAGATCGACATCATCCCCTGGTCGCCCAACGTCGCCACCTTCGTCGTGAACGCGCTGGCCCCGGCGGAAGTCTCCAAGGTGGTGATGGACGAGGAAGCCGGGCGCGTTGAAGTCGTGGTGCCGGACAGCCAGCTCTCGCTGGCCATCGGCCGCCGCGGCCAGAACGTGCGTCTCGCCTCGCAGCTTACCCGCTGGGATATCGACATCCTGACGGAGGCCGAGGAGAGCGAGCGCCGGCAGGAGGAATTCCGCCGCAAGACCGGCCTGTTCGTTGAGGGGCTGGACGTGGACGACGTGATCGCCGGTCTGCTGGTGCAGGAGGGCTTCGAGACCATCGAGGACCTCGTCGCCACGCCGGAAGAGGAAGTCGCCTCGATCGAGGGCTTCGACGAGAATGTCGCGGCCGAGCTGGTGCGCCGTGCCAACGCCTTCCTGGAGCGTCAGGCCGGCGAGATGGAGGAGAAGCGCGTCGCGCTTGGCGTGGCCGATGAGGTCGCCGCGTTCGAGGTGTTCTCGGCCAAGGACCTGATCGCCCTGGGTGAGAAGGGCGTGAAGACGCTGGATGACCTCGCGGACCTCGCCGGTGACGAGCTGGTGGAGATCCTGGGGAATGATGTGATGACCGAGGAGCAGGCCAACGAAATCATCATGGCCGCGCGCGCGCATTGGTTCGAAGGGGAGGATGGCAACGCAGGCTGAACCCCAGGCGCTGGAAGTGCCTGACGAGGCGGAGGAGCGCGGCCCGCTGCGCCGCTGCCTCGTCACCCGCGAGACCGTGCCGCGCGAGCAGGCGCTGCGCTTCGTCGTGGGGCCGGAGCGCCGCCTGGTGTTCGACGCCGCCGCAACCCTGCCCGGACGAGGCTTGTGGTTGAGCGCGAGCGCCGATGTGCTACATCAGGCAATCCGGCGTGGTGTGTTCGCCCGCGCCGCCAAGGGGCAGGTTGTTCTGCCGCCCGATCTTCTCGCTGAGGTGCATGCGGCACTCACTCGCCGCGTGGCTGACCTGCTGGGCTTGGCCCGGCGCGGTGGCGTCGCCATATCCGGCTTCGAGAAGGCGCGGGAATGGCTGCAGGCCGGCAAGGCCGGGGTGGTCGTGCAGGCGGCGGATGGCAGCCCGGATGAGCGGGCACGGTTCCTGGGCGGGCGGGATGTGCCCGTGGTGGCGGTGCTAAGCGCCGCCGCGCTGGGAAAAATCTTCGGCCGTGAGCACACGGTGCATGTGGTCATCGCCCCAGGGCGGCTGGCCAAGATGATCGAAATCGAAGCGCAACGCCTCCAAGGTGTTGCGGTGGAAGTAACAAGCGGGCAGTAGAGCCCAACCAGGCCGGTTAACTCCGGCCCTGACTAGCGGATTGGACCGGATTAGGCATGAGTGACGGCAACGACCAGAATGAAACCAAAGGCAGGCTCTCGCTGCGCCCAGCGGCGCGTGGGGATGCGGGGCATACTGTCGATGCCGGCTCCGTGCGTCAGAGTTTTTCGCATGGCCGCTCCAAGGTGGTGCAGGTGGAAGTGCGCAAGAAGCGCGGACCAGGCCCGGCTCC
>DATJXR010000004.1:0-2902 GCA_035499995.1 Rhizomicrobium sp.
CGCACCTCGACCCTCTACGACGCGTTCGGGCGGGTCCAGAAGAGTTCGCGGCCCTACTTCCTGGCGTCGCCGGCGCAGAGCCCGTGCGCGTCGGGCAGCGGGACCTCCTGCACCGTGTTCACCTACGACACGCTGGGCCGCGTCACCAAGGCGCTGCAGCTCAACGGGGGCTACACGCTGACCGGCTACCAGGGCCTGACCACGGTAGCGACGGTGCACGTCATCCCCACCAACGCGGCGGCGTTCAGCGAGGTCACCACCACCACGAAGAACGATCTCGGCCAGCCGGCGAGCGTCACCGATGCGCGGGGCGGGGTGACCAGCTTCACCTACGACGCGCCAAGCTAAAGCCCACCCCGGTCTGGGTGTGCTTGCGCCATAATATCGGTGCAAGTTGGCTGGGGGACTAGGATTCGAACCTAGACAGGCAGAGTCAGAGTCTGCAGTCCTACCGTTAGACGATCCCCCAACGGGCCCGGAAACGGGAGGGCTCCTTTAGACCAGCGTCCGGGGGCTTTCAAGCTGGGTGGGCGGCGGCAGGCCGCCGGGCCGAGAGCTTGGCTCGAGCCGTTTCTGCCGGTCCGGCGCCTTCGCACGCGTGACAATTCTGGATGCGTGCGGCAGCACCGGTCCGGCGCAGCAATGTGACCCGGCGCCGGTCCGGCGGAGCGATGTTGACCCGGCGCGGCCGGGGCGGCGGCCACGCTTGCCGCCCCGGCGAACTTGCCTGGCAATCTGCCCCGGCGAACTTGCCTGGCGATTGGCCTGGCGAACTTGCCTGGCGATCTGGCCTGGCGATCCGCGATGGCGATCTTCGATCGCGCTCACGGATGGGCGGGGTGGGGCGTCCTATCGGGAGGCGCTTGCGGTCCGGCCATGATCGACAACATCCCGCGCATCTTCACCACCCGCAACGGGCATCAGCCGCCCAGCCGGTACTATGTCTATCGCGACGGCCTCATCCGGGTGAAGCTGGCGGCGCGGGCGATGAGCGTTTCGCCGGGCAAGAACATCTGCTTCGTGGACAACTGGGCGCTGACCGGCTGGGTGCCGAAATTCTTCGAGCAGCATGTCGAGCTCGACATGATCTACACCTATTTCGACCTGATGCATCCGGATTCCGAGTTCCAGTATGACGGCCCCGGGCGGCGCCCGCTCGACTTCCACCTGACGCCGTTCGGCACGCTGGGCCCCCACGAAGGCCGCCGCCATCGCGGCCATCCGATCGTCGAGGGCTTCGACGCCACCATCGGCCACCGGCGCGTGCAGGTAAACCAGCTCGACGAATACATCCAGCACAAATACGGATACGTCGCGTACGGGATGAATGCCGTACCGGCGGGCAACCGGCCGATCACCGCGAAAATCATCCAGAAGATCACCTGACGCCGCGTCGCGTGTTAGTCTGCGGCGATGGGTTCCCATGCGAAAGGCGATTCGGGGCGCGGCGCGGCGCGCGTGCGGGTGAAGAGCGTGCGCGGCCGCAAGGATTCCTCGCGCCGCTGGCTCGAGCGCCAGCTCAACGATCCTTACGTCCGCGCGGCGAAGGCTGGCGGCTATCGCAGCCGCGCGGCGTTCAAGCTGATCGAGCTCGACCGGAAATTCCGCTTCCTGAAGAAGGGCGCGCGCATCCTCGATCTCGGCGCCGCGCCTGGCGGCTGGACGCAGGTGGCCGTTGCGCGCGCGGGCGAGGCGGGCAGGGTGGTGGCGGCGGACATCCTTCCGATGGAGCCGATCGCGGGCGCCCTGATCTTCCAGGCCGACCTCCTCGATCCCGGCACCCTCGCGCAACTGAAGGCGGCGCTGGGAGCAGAGGCCGACGTCGTGCTCACCGACATGGCGGCGCCGACGACGGGCCACCGCGCCACCGATCATCTGCGCACCACCGCCCTTTTCGAAGCCGCGCTCGATGCGGCGCAGGACCTGCTCCGCCCCGGCGGGACGTTCGTGGGCAAGGTGTTCCAGGGCGGCGCCGCCGGCGCGCTGCTCGCGCGCGTCAAGAAAAGCTTCGCCGAGGTCAGGCACGTCAAGCCCCCCGCCAGCCGCGCGGAATCGGTGGAGCTCTATCTGGTGGCGACGGGGTTTCGGGGCCGGGCATGACCGCGTTCGACTATCTCTCCGTCCTGCTCTCCATCGTGCTGGGCCTGGCGATCACGCAGCTCCTGGCGGGGTTCGCGGCGCTGGTGCGGGCGCGCGGGCGCATGGCGATGTACTGGCCGGTGCCGGTGCAGATGGCCGCGGTGTTCCTCATCTCCGTGCAGCTGTGGTGGGCGCTCTTCCCGCTGCACGAGATGCGCCGCTGGACCTTCGCCCATTTCTTCATCGTGCTGATGCAGCCCGTCAGCGTCTACATGATGGCCGCCTTCATCACGCCCGATCTCGCGGGCGAGGGCCGCTTCGACCTCCGGGAGATCTATTTCCGCGAACGGCCGTGGTATTTCGGCTCGATCCTGCTGGCGCTGGCGGTGAGCCTGGTCAAGAACGTCCTGGTCAGCGGCGGCCCGCCCAACCCGCTCGACATGGCCGGGCATGCCGTGTTCGCCGCCGCCGCGCTGACGGGCCTGGCGTCGCGCAGCGACGCGGTCCACAAGGCGCTCGCGCCGGCCACGCTGCTGCTCTACGCGGCCTATATCGCGCTTCTGTTCGTGAACCTGCCTGGCTAGAGCAGGATCGCTCTTCTTCGAATCGCGATCCCGCTCCAGGTATCTAATTGACGCGCAATTTTTCGGGCGAACCGCTGCACACTTCGCCCGATTGCGCTCTAGCAGGCTGTTGAAAAAGTCCCTAGCGGGCGGCTTTGGATCGTGATTCCTTTAGCGATGCGTTGCTGGGGGATTTGCGATGCGAGGAAGCGACGAACGGTCTGGAGCGCTGTTCAGTTACGTGGACTTGGAGTCTCGGG
>DATJXR010000005.1:0-12072 GCA_035499995.1 Rhizomicrobium sp.
CAATGGCTTGATCTTCTCGAACTGCTCTTCGCTCAGCCAGAACAGGTTGCTCATGGGCCAACCCCAAAGAATCAGCCCAAATATGGAATCACAAACCTAACCCACTGGGAATCCCTCGATCTTTATGGGTCCACACCCTAGATTTACCAACGTCCGCGCGCCATGGGGGCGCCGGGGCGGCGGGATGCACGAACATGGGTGGGCAAGCCCTGGAGACGCCCGGCGAGGCCACGCGCGCAGCGCGCTCGCGCGTCGAGCTCGCCTTGCAGCAACTGCCCGGCGTGGTGTGGATCAATCCCGCCTGGGCGATGCTGACGGCGCTGCCGTTCACCGGCTTGTTTCCGGCCTTCGGCCAACTCGCGTGGTGGCGCATTGCGTTGGCGCTCGGCCTGCACGCGGCGAACAGCGTCACGGCGGGCGTGGTGTACCGCTCGGCCACGCGCGCCGGCGTTGCCGAGCCCGAAACCTGGCTTCGCCGCATCATCTGGTATCAGGGCCTTGTCAGCGCGGAATGGGGCGCGATGGCGTGGCTCCTGTGGGTGCCGCAAAACACCCTGAATCATGTCATGGTGGTGATGAGCCTGGTGACGGTCCTGTGGGCCTATTCGCTCGGCCGCTCCATGGACCGCACCGTCCTGCTCGCCAGCATCGCGCCCTGCGCAGCCGTGACGGCGCTGAGGGTGTGGAGCGAAGGCGGCCCGGCCAGCACGCCGCTGACGCTGTTTCTCGCGGTCACGTTCGGCCTCAGCTTCCTTTTCGCTCATCGCGCCCGCCGCTATTTCGAAAACGTCACGCGCATGCGCGTCGACAACGACAAGCTCACCGCCGAGCTGCGCGCCACCCGCGACGAGGCGCTGAAAAAGCGCTACGAGGCGGAGGCGGCCAACGCCTCCAAGACGGCGTTCCTGGCCAATATGAGCCACGAGTTGCGCACGCCGCTCAACGCCATCCTGGGCTTCTCCGAGCTCATCGCCCACGAGGCGCTGGGGCCCGTCGGCACGGCGCGCTATCGGGAATACGCCACCGACATCAACACATCGGGCGCGCATCTGCTGAGCCTGATCAACGACATCCTGGACGTGGCCAAGATCGAGGCCGGCCGGATGGACATCGACGTGCGCCCGCTCGACGCCAAGGCGGTCATCGAGAAGGCGCTCATCGTCGTCGCCGGGCGGGCGAGGGACAAGAGCCAGCACCTGACGGTCGACATCGCGGCGCCGGACGTGCTTCTCGAAGCCGACGAGCGGGCGCTGAAGCAGATCGTGATCAACCTCGCCAGCAACGCCGTGAAATTCACGCCCGAGGGCGGCCGCGTCGCCGTGACCGGCGGGCCCACCGCCGGCGGCGGCTATGAAATCTGCGTGGAGGACAACGGCCCCGGCGTCGCGCCCGACATGGTCGAGCGCATCTTCCGGCCGTTCAATCAGGTGGACAACCGATACAACCGCGACATCAGCGGCACCGGACTGGGGCTCTCGCTGGTGCGCGGGCTCGCCGAGTTGCATGGCGGGCGTGCCTGGATCGAGAGCGACCTGGGCGCGGGGGTGAGGGCCTATGTTTACTTCCCGGTAGCAAATCGGGATGCGATTCACATCCGCGCGCGTGCGTAATCGCCCAACCTCTAAGCGAATTTTTAGGGAAACGTCCTTTACCATTCCCGCGTGGGCCGGCGTTGCGGCCCGGGGGAAATAGAGGAAACGCCGTGGGTTATGGCCAGCGGCTGCGTGTTCAGCGGAGCGCGGACGTCCGCGTTCTGAAGGCGCAGCTCGACCTCATCGCGGAAGTTGTGCATTCGGCGCGCTTCACCGCGCCGCTGTGGGCGCTGGGCATGGCGTGGGGCGCGTCCGGCGGCCGCCTGGGTTCGCGCTCCTTCACCTCGTGCCTCATCCTCCCCCTGATCGTGGGCGTCGTCGCGTTCGCCGCTTCGCGTTTCGTGAGCTTCTATCAGCGCGAGGCCAGCGGACGCGCCACCTTCGAGCAGCTTGAGCGCTGGTTCCCCCGCTTCGTGGGCATGCAGGTGGCGATCTCCGGCGCATGGGGCCTGATGCCCTGGCTGCTGTGGGACGCTGGCAACCCGACCAACCATCTTTTCCTGTCGTGCTGTTTGCTGGTTGTGTTCTCGGGGCTGGTGGTCAGCCGCGCCAATCACATGGACATGCTGCTCTCCGGCCTGGTGCCGGTGACGGCGCTGTCGGCGCTACGCTTCGTCTTCGGCTGGACATGGCTCGACGGATGCATCGCCGCGCTCCTGCCGCTCTTCGCGCTGCAGCTCTTCTTTGACGCGCGGCGGCTCACGCACCGGCTCGACGAGGACTCGCGCCTGCGCTTCGAGGTGGAAGATCTCGCGCGCGAGCTGGAAGAGGCGCGCGACGAGGCGCTGCGCAAGCGCTTCGAGGCGGAGACCGCCAACGCCTCCAAGACCGCGTTCCTCGCCAACATGAGCCACGAGCTGCGCACGCCGCTCAACGCCATCCTCGGCTTCTCGGAGATCATCGCCAAGGAATGCTTCGGGCCCGCGGGCTCGCCGCGCTACAAGGAATATGCGGGCGATATCCATTCCTCCGGCGCGCATCTGTTGAGCCTGATCAATGATCTTCTCGACGTCGCCAAGATCGAGGCCGGGCGCATGGAGATCGAGCCGGAGGAGCTGGACGTGCGCCGGGTGTTCGACACCGCGCTCAAGATCATCGGCACCAAGGCGCGCGAACGCCGCCAGGAGCTGGTCATCGAAATCGATCCCGCGGCGCCGGCGCTCTATGCCGACGAGCGCTCGCTCAAGCAGGTGCTGATCAACCTCGTCTCCAATGCCGTGAAGTTCACGCCGGAAGGCGGGCGCATTTCCGTGGTCGCGGGCCGCGCGCGCGACGGCGGCTTCCAGATCATGGTCGAGGACAACGGGCCCGGCATCCCGCGCGACAAGATCGACAAGATCTTCAAGCCGTTCAGCCAGGTCGACAATCGTTACGACCGCCAGGGCGGCGGTACCGGCCTGGGGCTTGCGCTGGTGCGCGGGCTGGCCGAACTCCATGGCGGCCGCGCCTGGATCGAAAGCGAATACGGAAAAGGCTGCCGCGCCTACGTCGTGCTTCCCCAACGCGCCGAAGCGGCGGCGGCTTAAGAATCGGGAGCCGTCGCTTCGCCTCGCACATCGCGGCAACGCGTATTTTGAGATGCGCGAGGTCGGCGCGCGAGCCAGCCAGTTCAATACAAATCGTCATGGCCGGGCTTGTCCCGGCCATGACGGAAAATTCGCGTTTGTTTGTTCGCCGCCGAATTGATTTCCGCGCCAACTATCCCGGCGCGATATCCGTGAAGACCTTGCTCGGGTGCACGCGCAGGAAGGCGGCGATGAGCGCCTGCTTGTCGCCGGGAACGGGTTTCGACAGCGACACCCACGCATCGACATCGGCCTGCGCGGCGCCGGTTGCTTTGGCGAGCGCGGCGTTGTCGAGACCGGCGGCGGCGAGCGCCGCCGCGATGCCGACGCCCCAGCGGTCCGGCGGGCCGTCGGACTTGATGCGGAAGGCGTTCTCGCCCACTTCGCGCATCCACTGAGTCACGCGGTCGGAAAGGTAGCCGCCGGTGATGCCGAGGAAGGAGATGAGATAGGGGCTCATCTCCGTCTGCCCGCTGCTGGAGGTCTGCGCCAGCGCCAGCATGCCCGCCGCCGCGAAGAAGAACAGCGCGAACGCCACGCCGGCGCCCAACCCGATGCGGAACAGGATGTCCCAGAAGCCGCGCCCGTCGGGATTCCGCAGGTAGTCCTGGCTGATGTAGATCAGGCTGCCCAGGATGCCCATGAAGATGGCCAGCACCAGCACCAGCATCATGCGGGGCAAGGCGACGATGTCGTAGGCACGCTCGCCCGCCAGCGACTTGAAGGCGAGGAAGTCCTCGCACAGGTTCCAGTAGGCGTCGTTGGAGAGATTGGTGTTCTCGGTGACGACGTCCGTGTCGAGCTGCCGGGCGTCGCTGCGCAGCGAGGCGATGAGCGCCCGCAGCGAATTCACGCTGGAGGTGTCGGCATCGTATTGCGCGCGGGCGGAGAAATACTTGGCGAGCTTCTTGTAGATCTGCGCCTTGAAATCGTCGAGCGACTTGCGGGCGTCGGTGTCGCCCGGGCCGAGCGCCGAATAGTAGGTGTCGAGGTAGTCGTCGACGTCCTTGCCGAGCTCGATGGGCAGCGCCGCGCGCGCGCTCGCCGCCGGCGGGGCGGCCTGCTGCGGCTCGGGCGCGGGATGGCGCGAATGCTGCGCGGCAGCGGACGGCGCGGCGGCATTGGTGGAAGCGGGCGGAGCCGCGGCGGGTGTTTCGCTGGCGGGCGCCGAAGCACTGCCGGGGGCGGGGGCCGCCGGCGTGGCTGCCGGGGCCGGCGCGGTGGGCTGTGCCTCGACGGCACCGCGCTCCACGAAGGGATGAACCTTCAGTGGCGGCCTGATGTAGACCGTGTCGTTGAGGGCGATGAAGTCCCTGATCTCGGCGGCAATGCGCACCATCTCGGCGCGCGAGGCTTCGTTGCGCACGGTGGCCTGATACAGAAGCTCGTTGGCGTCGTCCTGCTTTTTCTCGATCGAGTGATAGACCGTCCAATAATGCTCGATCGCCGCCACGTCCTGGCGGATCCAGCCGGTCGAGACGCTGACGTTGGTGAGCGCGGGCGCGTTCAGGGAGTCCTGCAGCCGCTCGGCGGTGATCACGAAGAGGAGCACCGTGCTGGTCGCCGCGAAAGCCACGATCAGGAACAGGCCGATGAGCACCCGCCTCACCGCCGGCGTGAGAGCCCGGGCAGCCGCGGCGGTGGTGGCCGTCATATTGCTGAGAAAATCCGGCATATGCTGAAATCCCCCAAGACTGGGCAAGTATTCACACAAAGCAGAAAAAGAAAAGGGCGTCGAAAAATCGGGACTTTCGGGGACGCCGCCCGTTGCGGTCCGGCGCCGATGTGTATATTGTGGAAAAATATACACATGAGGCGAGCCATGCGCACCAATATCGAGATCGACGACCAGCTTCTGTCCCGCGCCATGGCCGCGACCGGGCTGGCGACCAAGAAGGCGACGGTGGAAGAAGGGCTCAGGATGCTGGTGCGGGTCCGCAGGCAAACCAGGGCGGTTGCGGCGCTGAAGGGCCTGGGGTGGGAGGGCGATCTCGGCAAGATGCGCCGGGGCCGCCCGGTCAGGCCCGAGACGTGATCCTTGTCGACAGTTCCGTCTGGATTGCGCACCTGAAGGGACAGGCGACGCCCCAAACCGCAAAGCTCGAGCAGGTTGCCGTGCAACAGCCGCTTCTGATCGGCGACCTGATCCTGCTCGAAGTGCTGCAGGGCGCGCGCACCGGGGCCCATGCCACGCGGATGGAGCGCGCGCTGCGGCAATTCACGGTCGTGCCGTTGCTGGGCGCCGATCTGGCGTCGAAAGCCGCCCGCAACTATCGCAAGCTGCGGGGGCTGGGCGTCACGATCCGCAAGACGGCCGATCTCATCATCGGCACATTTTGCATCGAGCGCGGGCATGCGCTGCTCCACGCCGACCGCGACTTCGAGCCGATGCAAACACATCTTGGGCTCAGGGTCGTTTGACAATTCCGAGATTGTCTCTGACCCCGCGTGACCACTATTGAATTCCCATGCGATGCCCTATGTGGTTCAGATGCGCGTTTACCTCAGATATTGACCGAACCAAGTCCTCCACAATAGTTTTTGCGTCCCGAGCCTGCCTTTGGTCAAACCTCTACGACGAGAGCGGCGGCATCAAGCGTGGGCAAATTTTGAAAAAAGGAGATATCACATGTCTGACGACAACAAGTTGAACATGCTGTTCTTCGACAGTCCGTCCTTTAGAGAACTTTATTCGAAAATGGATGAGTGGCAAAAAACAAATCGCAAGCGCTTTCACTCGTTGGCAATTCAAAAAGAAGGCGACGTGTACTGCTGCATTGCCCTAACGAACCCAGCTGAGGTAACAATTGTAGATGGTGGTGGGGCTTATGTTTCGAGCCACGCTCTTCAAGTAAAAGTTGTGTAACATCTGCGACGCTCCACGACCGGACTCCATTACCTTTGTTCTCGGGTGAGGCGCGGGGCGATAAAGGGGGCGGGCATCATGTCCGCCCCCTCCGCTTCACTCATTGCATTCGCTCTGCACTTCCCGTGTAAACGTGAGGAGAGCCACCGTTACACCGAATAATACATCTTGAACTCGACCGGATGCGGGGTGTGCTCGAAGGCGTAGACTTCCTGCATCTTGAGCTCGATGTAGCTGTCGATGAAGTCGTCGCTGAACACGCCGCCCTTCTTGAGGAAGGCGCGGTCGCGGTCGAGGCATTCCAGCGCCTGGCGGAGCGAGCCGCACACCGTGGGGATTTCCTTCAGCTCTTCCGGCGGCAGGGCATAGAGGTCCTTGTCCATCGGATCGCCCGGGTGGGTCTTGTTCTCGATGCCGTCCAGTCCCGCCATCAGCATCGCGGCGTAGGCGAGGTAGGGGTTCGCGCCCGGATCGGGGAAGCGCACTTCGACGCGCTTGCCCTTGGGCGACGCCGAGAACGGGATGCGGCACGACGCCGAGCGGTTGCGCGAGGAATACGCCAGCAGCACCGGCGCCTCGAAGCCGGGGATCAGGCGCTTGTAGGAATTGGTCAGCGGGTTGGTGAGCGCGTTGAGCGCCTTGGCGTGCTTGATGATGCCGCCGATGTAGTAGAGGCAGGTATCCGACAGATCGGCATAGCCCGAGCCGGCGAAGAGCGGCTTGCCGCCCTTCCAGATCGACTGGTGCACGTGCATGCCCGAGCCGTTGTCGCCGTAGACGGGCTTGGGCATGAAGGTCGCGGTCTTGCCGTAGGCGGCGGCGACCTGATGGATCACGTATTTGTAGATCTGCATGTTGTCGCCACACTTGGTCAGCGTGGTGAACTTGAAGCCAAGTTCGTGCTGCGAGCCGGCGACCTCGTGGTGGTGCTTTTCCGGGTGGATGCCCATCTCGCCCATGATCGCAAGCATCTCGCTGCGCATGTCCTGGGCGCTGTCGACCGGCGGGACCGGGAAGTACCCACCCTTGACGGCCGGGCGGTGGCCGAGGTTGCCGCCTTCATATTCCTTGCCGGTGTTGTAGGGCCCTTCCATGGAATCGAGGAAATAGTAGCCCTTGTTCATCTCGGTGCCGTAGCGCACGTCGTCGAAGATGAAGAATTCCGCTTCCGGGCCGAAATAGGCGGTGTCGCCGACGCCCGAGGACTCGGCGTATTTCTCCGCCGCTTTGGCGATGGAGCGCGGGCAGCGGCCGTAGCGCTGGCCGGTGGTAGGCTCGATCACGTCGCAGGTGAGCGACAGCGTGGTCTGCGCGAAGAACGGATCGATCACCGCGGTCGAGCAATCGGGCAAGAGCGTCATGTCGGACTCGTTGATCGCCTTCCAGCCGGCGATGGAGGAGCCGTCGAACATCGTACCCTGGGTCAGCATCTCCTCGTCGACCAGCGACAGGTCGAACGTCACGTGCTGCCACTTGCCGCGCGGATCGGTGAAGCGGAGGTCGACGAACTTCACCTCCTTGTCCTTGATGAGCTTGAGAACGGAATTGGCGTCTTTGGTCTCGGCCATGGTCTTTCCCTTCAGATGATCCCCTGGTTTCAGATGGCATCCGCGCCGGTTTCGCCGGTGCGGATGCGGATGGCGTCCGCCACGTCGAGGACGAAGATCTTGCCGTCGCCGATGCGCCCGGTGCGCGCGGCTTTCTGGATGGCCTCGACGGCGGCTTCGAGCCGCTCGTCGGGCACGACGATCTCGATCTTCACCTTGGGCAGGAAATCGACGACGTATTCGGCGCCGCGGTAGAGTTCGGTGTGGCCCTTCTGCCGCCCGAAGCCCTTGGCCTCGGTCACGGTGATGCCCTGGATACCCACCTCTTGCAGCGCTTCCTTCACCTCATCGAGCTTGAACGGCTTGATGATGGCTTCGATCTTCTTCATGCGAGCGAACTCCCGCGACCGCTTGAATGCGGCTCGCTTGCGTAGCCCCGTTAGCACGCGCCGTGCCACCGCCGCCCGGACTATCCACAAGCTATTTCAGTGGGTTAGTGGGCGTTTTCCGGTTCCGGGCGCACCGGAGTGCCTAAATTTTAAGCACTCCGCCTTGTCGCTGGGCAAGCGCACTACCAGTCGGCGGGGCGACGTTCGGGCCTTTGGCGGACCCAGACGGTGCGGTGTTCAATGCCCCGCCAAAGGGGGGCCATGACCAACGGCGCGCATGTCATCGTCTATTCGAAGGATGCCGAGGCCGACCGGGCATTCATCAGAAATGTGCTGAAGTTCAAATATGTGGACGTGAACAATGGCTGGCTGGTCTTCGCGCTGCCGCCATCCGAAGTCGCCGTGCATCCTTCCGACGAGAACGACATGCACGAATTCTATCTGATGACCGACGACCTCGACGCCGAGATGGCCGCGCTGAAGAAGGCGGGCGTGGCCTGCGAGACGCCGCAGCGGCAAACCTGGGGGCTCCTCACCCGGATCAAACTCCCCGGCGGCGGCACGCTGGGACTCTACCAGCCACGGCATGAGAGGCCGTGACGCTGACAAGCAGCAAGATCGAGCAATTCGTGAAAGAAGGCTTCGTGCGTATCGACGAGGCATTCCCGGGCAGCGTGGCTGATGCCGGGCGCGAGATCCTATGGCGCGAAAGCGGTTGCGATCCGAACGATTGCACGACCAGGACCAGGCCGGTCATTCCGGCGCCACGCACTGCTCAGTTCAACTCCAGCTCCTTGAGCGAGCCTTCGGCGCGCCAGTCTTCGAGGAGCTTGACGAAGGCGATGGAGCCGGGGCCGTTGCGGACGGCGGCGGCGCTGGGCTTGCCTTCGGTGTTGTAGTGGCCGGGGGGTGCGTTCCTCGATGAATTGCTGGCGCAGCTTCGCCACGCCGACGATGGTCTCGAACCATTCCTTCCTTCTCGGCCGCCCCGGCGCTTCGAGCGGCAATACAGGGCACGAGCACGATCAGGTGGAGCGTGGGGAAGAAGGCCGCGCAGGGCGAGCCCCCACGGCGGCGCCTTCTCGCCCGATTTCGCGTTCACGATGGCGATGCCGAAGAGCGCCTTGCGGGCCTTCTTCCCCGGGCGCCAGCGGAGCCGCACTTGAAAAACCGCGGCCGGCCCTTGAAGGTGCGGCCATGCCCGGACCGATGCCCAATCCCGTCTTCGCGCAATTGCCGACGACCATCTTCACGGTGATGAGCGCGCTGGCGGTGGAGCATGGCGCGATCAATCTGGGGCAGGGATTCCCGGACGAGGATGGGCCGTTGTCGATCCGCGAAGTCGCGGTCAAGGCGCTGCGCGACGGGCCCAACCAATATCCGCCGATGAGGGGCCGCATCGAGTTGCGCCGCGCCATCGCGGGCCACGCCCGGCGCTTCTACGGTCTGGAATTCGATCCCGACACGAACATCGTCGTCACCTCCGGCGGCACCGAGGCGCTCACCGCGTCGATCATGGGGCTGGTGGGCGCGGGCGGCGAGGTGGTGCTGATCGAGCCGGCCTACGATTCCTACCGCCCGATCTGCGAGGCGATGGGGGCGAAGGTGCGCTCCGTCGTGCTGTCGCCGCCCGCCTGGCGGCTGGAGGAGGCCGCGCTCGCGGAAGCGATCACGCCCGCCACGCGCGCGATCCTGCTCAATTCGCCGCTCAATCCCATCGGCCGCGCCTTCAGCCGCGAAGAGCTCGAGGAACTGGCGCGCGCCGTCGCCCGCTCGAACGCCGCGGTGATCTGCGACGAGGTCTACGAGCACTTGATCTTCGACGGCCGCGCGCACATCCCGCTGATGACGCTGCCGGGCATGGCGGAGCGCGCGGTGCGCGTGGGTTCGGCTGGCAAGATGTTCTCGCTCACCGGCTGGAAGGTCGGCTGGGTGACGGGACCGGCTGCGCTGATCGAGCCGGTGGCCAAGGCGCACCAGTTCGTCACCTTCACCACGCCGCCTGCGCTGCAGCTCGGCATCGCGCACGCGCTCGAGCACGAGATGGACTTCACGCTGGAGCTGACCCGTTCGTTACAGGCCAATCGCGACGTGCTGGCGGCCGGTCTGGCCAGGCTCGGCTTCCACCCGCTCGCCTGCGAGGGCAGCTACTTCCTCACCGCCGACATCTCCGGCCTCACCAACGAGCCCGACACCGCATTCTGCAAGCGGCTGGTGCGCGAGGCCGGCGTCGCGCTGATCCCGCTCAGCGTCTTCTTCACCGGCAACAAGCCCGACCACCTCGTCCGCTTCGCCTTCTGCAAGAAGCGCGGGGTGATCGAGGAGGCGCTGGGGCGGCTGGACAAATATTTCGGAACCTCGCAACGGTAGCGCCATGACCATCGATCCCCGCACCCCCATCCTCGTCGGCGGCGGGCAGTTCACCCAGCGCACCGCGCGCGAGAACCGCATCCACGAGAGCCTGTCGCCCATCGCCATGCTGGAGAAGGCGGCGCGGCTGGCGCTGGCCGACACCGGCCATGCGGACGAGCTGATCCGTACGCTCGATACCGTCGCGGTCGTCCGCTTCACGGCGGATTCGCCGGGCGAGCAGGGCCGGTTGCCCAAGCGCATGTTCCGCAATCCGCCGGGCTCGCTGGCGCGGCATCTGGGCGCGAGCCCGCGCCGCGCGCTCTACACCGCGACGGGCGGCAACACGCCGCAATGGCTGGTCAACCGCACCGCCGAGGAGATCGCCAACGGCGAATGCGACGCAGCCCTTCTGGTGGGCGCGGAATACATCGCCACGCTGCTGGGCGCGATGAAGCAGGGCATCGATCTCGGCTGGCAGAACGAGCCCGATCCCGGCAGCGATCCCGAGGAGATCGGAAACCAGCGCGAGGGCGTCTCGCCCTACGAGCGCGCCTACGGGCTGCACTTCCCGGTGAACGCCTATCCGCTGTTCGAGAACGCCATCCGCGGACAGAAGCGGCGCACTCCCGCCGAACATCTCAAATGGCTGGGCGAATTCTTCTCCCCGTTCTCGAAGGTGGCGTCGGAAAATCCCTATTCCTGGTTTCCGGTCTATCGCGCGCCCGAGGAGATTTCGACGCCCAGCGAAAAGAACCGCTTCGTCGGCTTCCCGTACACCAAATATCTCAACGCCGTGATCGAGGTCGACATGGCGGCGGCGGTGGTGATGACCAGCGTCGCCAGGGCGCGCGAGCTCGGCATCCCGCAGTCGCGCTGGATCTTCCTGCATGGCTGCGCCGACGCCAACGAGATCTGGAACCTCACCGAGCGGGTGAACTTCCACTCTTCGCCGGCGATCCGCATGGCGGGCCGCAAGGCCTTCGCGATGGCGGGCAAGACGCCGGCCGGTCTCGCCCATATCGATCTCTACTCGTGCTTCCCCAGCGCGGTGGAGCTGGGCTGCAAGGAGCTGGGCATCGCGGAGGACGATCCGCGCGGACTCACGATCACCGGCGGGCTTCCCTATTTCGGCGGCGCGGGCAACGACTACGTCATGCATTCCATCGTGACGATGATGGAGAATCTGCGCGCGGCGCCCGGCACCTTCGGCCTGTGCACCGGCAATGGCTGGTACGTCACCAAGCACTCCGCCGGCATCTATTCGACCACGCCCACCGAAGGCGCGTGGCGGCGCGAGGATCCGGGATCCTACCAGAAGGAAATCGACGCCGAGCCGCATCCCGAAGCGATCGAGCGGCCGGGCGGGCCTGCGACCGTGGAAACCTACACCGTCGTCACCGACCGCAAGGGCAAGCGCTTCGGCCTCGTCGTGGGCCGCGACGCGCAGAACCGCCGCTTCCTCGCCAACACGCCGGACGACGACGCCACCCTCGACGCCATGATGGCGGAGGAGATGCTCGGCCGCGTGGGAGAGGTGACAGCGGGCGAACGCAACATTTTCCGGTTTGGGTGAGAGCGATGCAGTCCCCTCCTGTCATGGCCCGCCGGAGTGCGGGCCACCTAGAGCGGAATCCGATCAGGTAGAAGCGTAGCCTGCTTTTCTGAAGTATCCACGGCAGTGCTTTGGTTTGCAGAGCGGTATGGCGTTTCCGATCTCGTCGATGATGTCTGGGATGGTTCGCCTTGCGGCTTTGCGCAGAT
>DATJXR010000006.1:0-130072 GCA_035499995.1 Rhizomicrobium sp.
GCCAACTGCACGCTGACCAGCGCCACGACGCGCGGCTTCTCCGGCCACGAGATGATCGACTCCATGTGCCTGACCGACATGAACGCGCGCATGTACGACCAGACCATGGGGAGGTTCCTCAGCGCCGACAACGTGGATTTCGATCCGGGCAATGGGCAGGATCTCAATCCCTACGCCTATGTCGATGGCCAGCCGACCGTGTTCACCGATCTGACGGGAAATATCGAACAAGTTGTCGTCGATCATCCCCTCCTGCCACAGGATAAGGTCAACGGTGTTCCCATGCCTGCCGGCACGGCGGACGCCGTCGAGAGCGTCATTGGCGGCACAGGCGCACCCGGGACCGGCGAGAATGTCGTCGTCACTGGGCACCGGCGCCACCAGGAACCGCTCGGCGGATTCGCAATCAACCCGTCGCCATTCGGCTTCCTAATTGATGTTTCCGTATTCGGCGGCAGCGGCGGCACAAAGCAGGACATGCTATGTAACAATGCAAATGCAGTGAGCTTTGTTAAGCACCACGAAGCAGACGCCGCGGCAGTCGCACAGCAACTTCAGGTTCCCACAAGCTTTGTACTCGGTCTATCGGCCGCAGAGTCCCAGTACGGGACCAACCGTTTCTCCAGATTGGGCAACAATTTTTTCTCTCTTCAAGGGAACGCAAGTTCACCATTCGCTAATGGCTCCATGCAGGCTCAAAATAGCTCTGCACAGCTGTCAACATTTCCTTCCTACGCAGCTTCGGCCCAGTCATTTGCCGCCCAGTATGGAGCGGGCGTACGGGGGGCAGACACACCGGAGCAATTCGCGCAAGACTTGGTTGACGAGGTATTTAATACCGCAAACGCCGAAACTGGGGGCGATCCACATTTCGTTTCCAAAACAGCAAGCGTCATAAACAGTGTCGCCAGGAGGATGAAATGCTGATCAGCTCACTGATTCTGCTTGCAGCGGCGGGCTCGCTTCCAGAGCCTCATGGAACGGAAGTCAAGACATTCATTCCAACGTCTGTGGCATTGGACATCGCGGAAGCCGTCGCCAGAGACGAAGGCTATCATGTCCCGAATGAAAAACTGTTTTTCTTCGACTTGACCACCGCGAAAACCGGAAATCCGCTATTTCCCGGTTATGTGACCATCTCGTTTTTTGGAAGCGGCCAAGCGATCAATCAGATATCGATCAATGAACGCACTGGCCAGGTCGTTGACGCAATGATGTGTGTAGTATTTGAATACCCTGACATTCAAAAATTCGGGAAAGACGTTCGACGAACGTCTGGTTCTCGGCCGGCCACAATGGATGAAATCGAAAATGAAATCGGATGCGATGTGCTTAAAGTAGTGGGTAAGCGCTGAGCCTCAGGATTGATTTGTGCAAGCGCAGCAGACCGCTTCGAATCCAACAAAACGCTCTGGCTCGATCACAGCACTGACCGACACCTCCGGCAACACCCTGGAGCAGGACGCCTACGATCCCTAGGGCAAGCGGCGCACCCTCACCGACACCGGCTGCACACTGACCAGCGCCACCACCCGCGGCTTTTCCGGCCACGAGATGATATACTCCATGTGCCTGACCAAGATGAACGCGCATACGACCAGACGAAGGGCCGCTTACTCAGCGCCGCAGAGGCAGTGATGAATACAAACTGGAGGCTATTGGCGGCCGCAATCGCTACGCTCGGCGCAGCGGTCATCAGCATGTATTTTTACTTTGCGAGAGATTCAGATTGCACTAATTTGTTGTTCGTTGATTACTGTTATTGGCGCGCGTATCCTGCTTTCAGGCGGCCGACTTATCGATAAGCATCGATCGCCGGAAACCGTCGCTAAGCGCGCATCTCGACGCCGCGGATATATCGTTCTTGGCCTATGGGTGGTTTGGCTTCTGACCTTCCCTCTGTTCTTCAACGTTTCGAACAGCGGCGCCATGATGACATTTCTCAGCGGTGCATTGCTGCTGATTGCGGTTGGCGCAGCATTCCTACTTCACGGCGACGCTGAAAATCTCTTGAGCGCATGGCGAAATTACACGCGTTCAAGGAAATGACCTCGCACAGCCAGGGGCGCCTATGTCAGTGAGTCTGCGACGGCACGGGCGCCGGAGACAACATTGATGGTGGTGGATTACAAAGGCTTGCAGATAAAGGAAACACTTGGGAGCATTCTACAAGGTTGACCAGCGCGGACCGACCGAAAAGAGTTGCTGATGGAGTGGTATCGGCGGAACTTTTCATTCAATATTGGGCGACTTCTGGCTGCCATTGTCGGTTTGCAGTGCCTGGTGTTTGGACCGAATTACTTCGCGGGTCCGCACTCTTTCGGGCGGTTTGATGAGCTCTCATTTTTTGTCGGCCTTTCGTTCTCATTTTCGATGTGCTCGTCCTTTTGCCGAGCCTTGAGGAAATCGATGAGCATCTGAAGACGCGAAAGGAACACTCAAAGCGGTAACTCTTGACGTCCAATACCTGCCCGTCACGCCGATGGCGAGGTGAAGGCGGCAAATGAATTTTCGGCGGCATCGTGGCCGAGCACGTCAGCAACATGGGGGTGGAGAGCATGCAGTATTTCGTGCTCGACCACCTGGGCTCGACCGTGGCGCTGACCGACAATTCCGGCAACACGCTCGAGCGCAATGCCTACGATCCCTACGGCAAGCGCCGCACCCTCACCGGCGGCACCGACACCGGCTGCACGCTGACCGATTTTGGCGATTTTCCGGATCAATTCAACAATTTCGGCCCGCGAAACTCCGGCAGCATGAGCGGGGGCGGGATTTCGGGCAATGCCGGCTTGAATGTGCCGGGCTCGAACGCGCGTTCCGTCGACAGCGTTCAGGGGGCGTTTGGCAATCAAAGTCCCTCCGCCGGCGACGGTCTGTCCGGAGGGGTGGACGCGCTCGAAGGGACAGGCGCTGCGGCGGGGCAGAAAGTCGCCGGCGGAGGGGCTACGGTGGGCCCGCGAGGAGGAATGCAACGGTGGCGTCGCGGATACCGCCGTAGTCCCTCTCCGTAGCGGCCAGCCCGTAATCGACAATCGAGCTCACAAGACGACTCTGCGAACGCTCCTCAAGATCACGGTTCTAATCGCGGCGGCCGCGGGGTTTGTCGTCGCGATCATGGCTGCCTCGTTCACGCGCGCGCCGATCGCTCCGGACATGGCATCGGGGCATGTCGTCCCATTCGAAATGCATGGTCATCCGGTCTACATCACGCATGCCGAGCGCGACATTTTCTATTTGGCTTTCGTCACCGAGATTCCTCTCGTCTTCGCAATTGCGACCATAGTGCTTTGGAAGAAGCGTCGCGCGAACAACGACAAGAATCGGTAGCCGCGTTCGGCTTCGGGTACTGGCCGGTATGGCAACGCCGGGGTCGATGTGCTAATTACGGAACCCGGTGCCGGCAAGGGTGGACCATGGCACAAATGTTGATGGCGCCCGGCGGCAACCGCATCATGAAGCGCGACGAACTCCCGCTCTACAAAAGCGCCGTCGAGATGGAGCTGATGCGCACGCTGAAACGCGCGCTCGATCCGAAGAACATCCTCAATCCGGGCAAAATCCTGTCCTGCCCTTGAAGGGGCTGCGCAGGGATCGGACGCAAACCGGCGTCATCGGGACAGATGTCGAGGCGGCCCGGAAGGCTCCGACGCCTTGCGGCCCGACAGAATTTCCACCGGCCCCATGGCGCGTTTGGTCTTGAGCGGCCATGGCACGTCGAGCGCCGCGACAAGGGACTCACGACGAAGGTCAGTTGCACGGCGAAGGACGGCGGCAAGTTCGCGCGGACGGCCGTAGTCGGCCGCATCGGCGAAGCGATCGACGAACACGAATGTTCCATCCGGCCGCAGCACACGCAGTGCTTCGCTGAGCGCCCGCACGGGACCACGCATCTTCGCGCGGCGCGGCGCGCGCACCTCGTGAAAGCACATCACCGAAACCACGGCATCGAAGCTCTCATCGGGAAAATCCAGGCGCGCGGCATCCATCCGCAGGAACCTGGCGTTGTGGCCGAGGCGGGACAACCGTGCCTCGCAAGCCGACTGGGCGTAGTCCCAATTCGCGCCCCAGAAATCGACGCCCGTGGCGCGCAGCGCGGGCGCGCGTTGCAGCAGGACGGCGAGCAGGCTGCCGTCGCCGCAGCCGATGTCGAGCACGCAGAGCCGCGCGTCGGCCGAAAGCGCGAGCCGGGAGACGACGAGATCGTGGATGCGCCGCTCCCAGCCGCCGCCGTCCGCCGACAGCTGGCGCCGTATCCACAACATCAGGAAAGCCGCCCAGCCTGCGCCGAGCGCCGGGATCGCGAGCACGAACATTACCGGGCTCCATGACGTCCCGACGGCGGCTGCGGTCGCGAAGGCGAGAGCCAGCGCGACCGCGATGCGGATGCGCCGGCGCGGGATCCAGTTCGAGGCGCCGGCGCTCATCGATCCTCCGACGTCCAGAGTTCGACCAGCGCGCGCGTCATTGCGCGCAAATGCTCGCGCCAATCGGCGTTGAGGCGTTCCAGCGGATAATCCGGTCCGCAAAGATCGAGCGGGAATGGCGGCTCGTCGCGAACCGCGACGCGGTACCAGATGGGCGCGGCTTCGACGCAACGCCACGCCGCCGCCGTCTCGCCGAGCCGCGGCGCGGTGAGGTAGCCCATGAGCTGACGATGGAATTTTTGCAGCGCCTTCGTCCGTTGCTTGAGATTCCAGAGTTCCGACAACCGCGCCCGCGCCGCCGCGTCGACCTCGTCCGTCCGGAAGACGATGACGGAACCGCTAAGCCTCGCCTCGCGAAGCGGCGGACCGAGGCGATCGTCCATTGTGCGGGCGCCGATCCAGACCGATCGTTGAAACGGTCGAAAACCGAGACGCGGCAGGAGCTCGCGCAAGCGCGGAAGATCGGCTCCGTCGCCTTCGGGGATGACGGCCAGCGCATAGCCGCGCGTCCGCGCCAGACGCGCGCTCGCCGCCGCGGCCTCCTCGACGCTGAGCGGTCCCAGCCGATAGCGCCCATCGACGAGCCTGAGCGAGCCGCTCGCGCAGGCGCGGCTCAACGCCGTGCGCAGCGTGCCGTCCCGCACCCGGCTGCGGCGCGCGAGATGACGGATGGCCGCCAGCCTGGGCGCCGGAGCGCCTTCGAGGCCGGGATGGACGGATTGCAGAACCGGCATGGCGTGCGCCGCCTCCTGCGCCGTAAGCCGCCACGGTTCGCGCGATGTTGTTACATGATATGAAGTCATAATATATATTCATGTAACAACGCCGGACAGCCGTCAACCCCTTCGCTCGCCTCGTCCGGCGATTGCCGCGGATTCGGAAGCCCGCATCCCGCCGCGAGAAATGTTCGGTCACGCCGCCTTCGGCAGCTCAGGATTGGCGGGCGGCAGCGGCACGGCGACGCGCGCGGGCGCGCGGTAGGACATGGCGCTGATGGCGGCCATGGCGACGGTCGACGCATAGGGCAGCGCCTGGATGGCCAGCATCACCATCCACAGCGTCGCCGCCGGATCCTCGAAGCCGCGGTTGAAGAACATCGAGACGACCGCGAGCATCAGGAGCCCGAGCAGCGTCGTCTCCTGCCAGGCGAGCTTGAGCGACTGCTCGAGCGAGGCGGGGTCCTCGCATTTGGGCGTGCGCAGGAACGGCTTGCCGGAGGTGAACAGCCCCGCCCACACGGCCTTGCCCACCGTGTGCGTCAGCGCCAGCCCCGCGGCCGAGGCCAGCACCGCGCCCACCACGCCCGAGCCCACCTTGTTGGGATAGAGCAGCAGCGTCTTGGCGGTCTTGGCGAAGAACAGCGTCAGCGCGGCGGCGGAGAGCGCCTCCATCGGCACGTCGAAATACATCGGCGCCACCGTCATCAGGAACGTCCACACCAGCGCGAAGAACGTCACCATCAGGCCAAGCCCGTCGGAGATCCAGGGCAGCCAGCCGGAGAGGAACTGGTAGCGCTGCGCCCAAGTCAGCCGGTCGCGTCCCAGGAAGATCTGGTTGCCGTGGCGCTTCACGATCTGCATGGCGCCGTAGACCCAGCGGTAGCGCTGGCTCATGAACGCCGCCAGCGTATCCGGCGTCAGCCCCTTGCCCATGCTTTCGGGGATATAGGCGGCGGAATAGCCGGCCTCGAACAGCTTGAGGCCCAGTTCCGTGTCCTCGGTGATGCACCATTGCGACCAGCCGAACACCTTCTCGAGGGCATCCTTGCGCACCACCATCATGGTGCCGTGCTGGATGATGGCGTCGTATTCGTTGCGCTCCACCATGCCGATGCGGAAGAAACCGCGATACTCCTCGAAGCACATGGCCTTGAAGAGATTGGCCCGGCCGTCGCGGTAGTCCTGCGGCCCCTGCACCAGCGCGACGCTGTCCGACGCGAAGAACGGCAGCGCGCGCCTCAGCCACCCGGGCTCGACCTGGTAGTCGCTGTCGATCACCGCGATGTATTTCGCGGCCGGATCGGTGATCCTGAGGCACTCGTTCAGGGCGCCGGCCTTGAAGCCCTTCACCCCGTCCTTGTGCACGAAGCGGAAGCGCGGGCCGAGCGCGCGGCAATGCGCCTCCACCGGCTTCCAGGTTTCGGGATCGGGCGTGTTGTTGTCGAAGAGGATGACTTCGAAATTGTCGTAGTCGAGCCTGGCCAGCGCGTCGAGCGTGGCGATCACCATCTCCGCCGGCTCGTTGTAGCACGGCACGTGGATGGAGACGCGCGCGCTCGATTCCGGGATCTGCGCCACCAGCGCGCGCCGCTCCATGCGCCACAGGCTCGAGGCGAGCTCCACGCCCTCGGTGAGGATGATGACGCAGGCCAGGAACACCAGCGGGATCATCGCCAACGTCATCGCCAGGTCGCTGGGCTGGATGTACTGCACCGTCGAGGTGTCGAGCAGCACCAGCAGGCCCGTGGCGACGAGGCCGACCAGCCCGCCCATGACGAGATAGCCCGGCGCGTGCACCCGCGGCATCCGGCCCAGGATCAGCAGGCCCATCAGGAAGCTCAGGATCGAGGCGAGCAGCGCGTAAGTCCGCCATTCCGGGAAGGCGCGCAGCATGCCCGTGAAGCCGAACTTGGGATTGCCGGAGGCGTCGAACAGGCCCCAGTAGGAGCCCACCGCGCCTTCGTTGTCGCTCTTCCAGGGCTGATCGTAGGCTTCGATGAGGTAGTAGTCGTAGCCCTTGTCGAGCGCCAGCTGCACGAAGTTGCGGATGAAATAGGCCTCGTTGGCGAGCGAGGCTTCCGAGGCCCGCCGCGTGCGCCCTTCCGACGGCCAGCCCGCCTCGCCGATCACGATGGGCTTGTCGGGAAACTCGTCCTCGATATGGCCGTAGGCGCGCGGGATGAAGTTGACGGAGTCCCTGATCGGCACGCCTTCCCAGTAGGGCAGCAGGTGGATGGTGATGAAATCGACGTACTGCCCGATCTCGGGATTGAGCAGCCAGGTCGACCACGGCTCGGCCGTCGACACCTTGATGCGGTTGGGAAGCGCCGCGCGCACGCGCTGGATATAGGCGTTGAGCTGGTCGGCGGAGACGTCGCCGCGCAGGATCGCCTCGTTGCCCACGAACACGCGATCGACGTTGTTGTTCGCCAGCGCCGTGCGGATGAGGGTCGAGAGCTCCTTCTCGTTGAGATCGAGATCGGGCCCGATCCAGGCGCCGAGCGACACGGTGAGCCCGTAGCGCCGCGCGATCTCCGCCACGCGGTCCTGGCCGTTGGAGACGGTGTAGGTGCGGATATGGCCGGTGACCTTGGAAAGCTGCGCCATGTCGGCGTCGATCACCTCGGGCGGGGTGAACTCGTGATCCTTTTCGGTCCAGGTATGGCTGGGGCTGTAGGCGATGCCGCGCACCTGGCCGTCCCAGTCCGGGGCGACCACGGTGTAGTCCCGGCTCGCCCAGTAGAGCGCGCTCGCCGCCACCACCAGCGCCAGCGCGATGGCGATGCGCGGCGTTCCACCCGAGATCCTGCGGCGCCAATCGGCGAACATTCTCACTCCACCAGGCGCGCCGCCCGCGCCGCGCCGAATACCGTCCGCGGCCGCCTGCTACTGGCCGCTGTTGTCGTCCTGGTCGTCGTGATCGCGATCCGGCGGCTCGACCTTGATGAGCTGCAGGTCGAACACCAGCGCCTGGCCGGGCGGGATGTCCTCGCCCGCGCCGCGGTCGCCATAGGCGAGCTGCGGCGGCAGCACGACCTCCCAATGATCGCCCTCGCGCATCAGCTCCAGCGCTTCGGTCCAGCCCGGGATGAGCTTGTTGACGGTGAACTGGGCCGGAAGGCCGGGCTCGGTTGCGTCGAACACCTTCCCGTTGATCAGCTTGCCGGTGTAGTAGACCGTGACCTTGTCGAAACCGCCCGGCCGCTTGCCGTAGCCGTTCTGAATGATGCGGTACTGAAGCCCGTCGGCGGTGTGGATGACGCCGCGCCGGTGCAGGTTGTCCGACAGGAATTTCGCGTTGGCCTGCGCGCTGAGCGACGGGTCGGATGCCGGGTCGTAGGGCGCGGGAGCGGCGGCCTGCGCTCCGGCCGCCAGCGCCACGGCCAGCGCGGCAGCCGCCAATGTCGAAATACCCATCCGCATCGTCATCTCCCTCGTTCCCAGCCCACCCGGCTTCAGCCCGTCCGGAACGACAGGAATACTCCCTAATCCGTTGAATTCAAGGGGAATTGGCTTGGCGGGGCGTGGCGAACTAGCGCCGCCCGAACATCCGCGACAGGAGCGAGCGGCGGATCGGCTTGCCGATGGCGGCGCCGATGGGGCCGGGCTTTTCAGGACGGGCCAACGTCCTTGCCGGCGCCCGCTCTTCCATGGCGGAGGGCTCGGGGCGCGCGGCCGGCGGGGTGGCCGCGAAGGTGGTCGTGGCGGGGCCGATGGCCATGCTCATGAAGCGGCGGTTCCAGACCTCGTCCGGGCTCACGGCGGTGAGCCGGTCCTGGGCGGCAACGAAGGGGCTCTCGCCGTTCTGCTCGCCGGGGCGGGCGATGGCGTTCAGCCGCGCGGCGCCGTCGAGGAAGGCGCTGCGTCGGGACGTGTCGATCAGCTTGTCGGTCATGGCACGCTTCATCCTACTCTCTTCCGCCCCCCAGGTCAGCCCTTCGATTCAGCCGCGATTCAGCCATTCTGGCGCGAGGCCCACTGGAAGCCGCCGTCCCGGCTGACGATGGCCACGTCGATCGCGCCGCCGACGGTTTCCTTCTGCGCGGAGATGCGCTTCTTGAAGATGTTGAGGCCCACCAGCTCGCGCGCGGTGTCGGCCAGCTCCTTCTTGCTCGCGATCTCCATCACCCGCAGGACGGGATTGATGAAGGCCTGCTGCTGGTATTCCAGCATCATGCGCCGGAAGGCGTCGAAATAGCGCGGCACGAAATCCTGCTGGAAGCGGTTGCGCACCGCCTCGCGCGTGGACGGCTCGGCCGCGGGGAAGGCGCCGATCACCTGGTCGACCAGCCCGTGCATCATCATGCGGAAGCCGCCATAGAGCCGGCGCTCGAGATTGAAATCGATGCCGCGGATGAAGGCGTTGGTCACCTCGCTGTCGGCGAACACCCGGATCTTCGAGCGCACCTCGCCGTCGATGGCGTCCTGGCTGGTCACGCCGCGCTTGACGATGCCGCCGACGATGGCGGAGACGTACCAGGTGGTCACCACCGGATAGCGGTCCTCGCTTCCGAAGCCCGCGAACACAAGCCCCGAGATGTCCTCCAGGAACAGGTCCTTCACCACGCAGAACACCGCGATCTCGCGCAGCCGCTGGGAGGATTTGCTGGAGAGCCCGAACGTGGCGAAGCCGTAGGCCACGATCTCGTCGATCTGGGCGGAATAGTCGCTGGCGACCCTGGCGCCGAAGCCCTGCGGGAAGCAGGCGAGATCGGGGCGCGGGCTGCCGTCGTCCCTGAACTGGTAGTCGCGCCACACCCGCTCGATCGCCTCGTCCAGGATGGTGAGGTCGTCGACCTCCTCGGCGTCCTCGTCGGCGCTGTCGCGCAGGAACTGCGCCAGCTGCAGGATGTAGCGGAACACGCTGGCGAGCAGGCGGCGGTATTCGTCGGCCTGCCGGTCCTTCGGGAAGAATTCCGGAAGGTTGTCCAGCATGTCGGTGAAGCTTTTGGCGTAGTCGCCGACATGGGCGAAGCTGCGCGGGCGCACCTTCTTCTGGTAGTGCTCGATGAGCTGCTCCCAGGGGTGGCCCATCTTGTCGGCCACGCCGAAGAACATCAGCCCGATGGCGTGGCCCTCGACCAGGTTGTAGAGCTTGCGCTGGTCGTTGCGCACGACAACCGTCCCGCCGTCGATCAAGGTCACCGCGGAATCCGCCGCGAGCGCCACCGCCCGCTGGTTCATCACCGCGATCTCGGATGTCATGCCAAAACCCCTGCATGGCCCAGCGGCCCGGCCGTCTTGCACGCGGCCCGCCCGCAGTGTGTCACAGGCATTGTGGCCAAGGGAAGGCGGCGCTTTCCGGAATGGTTACGACGACAATTCCCCTGTCATCCCGGACGGCGCGACAGCGCCGATCCGGGAGCCATCGTCCAAACCGGGAGATGGGTCCCGGCTCTCGCTGCGCCCGGCCGGGATGACAGGTTTGGTGCGAATACCGTAGCGTGGCGGCAGCTCTATTGGGAGGATCGCATGTACAAACCCTTCGACCTGTCGGGGAAAGTCGCGCTGGTGACGGGCGGCAACCGCGGCATCGGCTACGGCATGGCGGACGCGCTGGCGGCCTCGGGCGCCGACATCGTCATCTGGGGCACCAACGCGCAGAAGAACGAGAGCGCCAAGAAGTCGCTCGCCGCGCACGGCCGCCGGGTGGGCGCGCGCACGGTGAACGTCGGCAACGAGGCCGAGGTGGTCGAGGGCATGCAGGCGGCGGTGGCGGAGATGGGCCGCGTCGACTGCGTCATCGCCAATGCCGGCATCGGCGGGGGCGCGCGTTCGTTTTCCGAGATGAGCCTGGAGACCTGGCGGCGCGTGCATGCCGTCAACGAGGAAGGCGTGTTCTTCACCCTGCGCGAGGCGTGCCGGCACATGGTGGCGCGCGCCGGCACGGGCGACGCGGGCGGCTCGCTCGTCGGCGTGGCGAGCCTGGCGGGCATCGAAGGCGCGGCGCGCAACGAAGCCTATTCCGCCACCAAAGGCGCGGTGCTGGCGATGATTCGGTCCATCGCGGTGGAGCACGCCCGCTTCGGCATCCGCGCCAATTCCATCGCCCCGGGCTGGATCGCCACCGACATGACCGCCGGAATGCAGACCAACACCGCGTTCGCGGAGAAAGTCCTCCCCCGCGTCCCGATGCGCCGCTGGGGCGACCCCGCGGATTTCGGCGGCATCGCCGTCTACCTCGCGTCCGACGCCAGCAAATACCACACCGGCGACACCTTCGCGATCGACGGCGGGTATCTGGTGTTTTGAAACGACTTATCCTCCCCCGCGCCGCGGGGGAGGATAAGCAAAGGCGACCCTATTTCAGCCTGAACTCGTAATGCACGGTCTCGTCGGAAAGGGCTTCGGCCCCGCACGACTCGTAGAGCGCCCGCGCCGCCTTGTTGTCGCGATCGGTCAGCACCCAGGCGACCTTGCAACCGACGGCGCGGCCGTGGTCGAGCAGCGCCGCGACGACGCGCTTGCCGATGCCCTGCCCGCGATGGGTGGGGGCCACGCCGACTTCGTTGACGAAGAGCTCGCGCGGCTTGTCGGGGTGGACGTAGTCGACTCCCGACGCGAAGCCGACGACGACGCCACGGTCGAGCGCGACGGCGATGTGGTGATGCGGATCGGCGAGGAATTCGCGGGCGAGCGCGGGATCGACCGCGTTGTCGAACACCTCGGGCGCCGCGCGGGCCAGCGCCGCCTCCTCGCCCGGGCGCAGCATCCGCACCTCGATCGCGTCCGCCCCACCGCTCATGCGCGCGGCTCCGGCACCGGGAGGAATTTCAGCATCAGCGGCAGGAAGGAATTGAGGATGGCGCCACGGCCGCCATGGGCGCGCGCGGCGAGATCGAGCTCCCCGCCCAGCGCCAGATGCGCGAAGCCGTGGACCACCGACCACGTCGCCATGAGGAAGCCGCTGGCGTCCGGCGTCATCGGCGCGTCCGGCGCGAGCTCCATCGCCGCGCGCACGGCGTTTTCCAGCACGCGGTAGGCGCGCTCGGCCGTGGCGGCGAGGTCCTTATAGGCCATGTCGCACTTGCCGTGCTGGAACATGAGCTGGAAGCGCGCGGGGTGGCGCAGGGCGAACGCGACGTAGGCCCGGCCCTGCGCGTGCAGCCGCCGGGCGGGATCGGGACCGGCCGCCTCGTCGGCGGCGGCGAGCGCATCGCCGAACTCGCGGAAGCCGCGCAGCGCCACCTCGGAGAGGAGCCCGCGCGCATCGCCGAAATGATGGGCGGGCGCGGCGGGGGAGACTCCGGCCCGGCGCGCCACCTCGCGCAGGGAAAAGCCGTCCACGCCGCGCTCGCGGATCAGGGCCTCGGTCGCGGCCACGAGCTGGCCGTGGAGGTCGCCATGATGGTAGCCGCGGGCGCGCGACGATCCCCTGCCCCGGCCGGGGCGCGGGCCCTGTTTCTGGCCGCCGGATCCGGCCCGCGCGGCCGGCGCGCGCCGTATCTTGACAGTGTTCAAATCCCGCTCCATGTTATCTTGACACTGTTTAACTCAAGCCGGGAGGGCATGCAATGCAATCGGGGACCGCGGAACCGGGCTTGGTCCGCTTCAGCCGCGCCGCCATGGCGTTCCTGGCCGTGGGGGTGGCGCTGTATTCCTTCCGCTTCCTCGCCGTTCCGGCCGGGGTGTGGCTGGGCATCGACGCCGGCATCCGCGGCGTGATCGAGCGCGTGCCGGTGCAGGCGCTGACGCATATGATCGCGGGGCCGGTGGCGCTCCTCGCGGGGCCGTTCCAGTTCATCCCCGGCCTGCGCGCCCGGCATCCGCGGCTGCATCGCTGGACGGGGCGCACCTACGTGGTCGCCTGCCTGGTCGCCGGCGCGGCGGCGCTGGCGACGGCGCCGTTCGCCTCGGGCGGGCCCGTCGCGGGGCTCGGCTTCGGGGCGCTCGCGGTCTCGTGGATCGCGGCGAACATCGGCGGCTGGCGCGCGGCGCTGGCGGGAAATTTCGGCGTGCACCGCATCTGGATGCGCTTCTCCTACGCCATGACGTTCGGCGCGGTGACGCTCAGGCTGCAGATCCCGCTGGGGTTCGTTTTCTTCCATTTCCACAGCTACAGCGAGATGTCGGTGTGGCTGGCCTACACCTCGTGGATCCCGAACGTGATCGCGGTGGCGCTCTACACGGCGCTGCGCACGCCCGCTAAAGCGCCCGTGCCGGCCGAATGAGCGCCGGCAAACGATCCGTACACAAACAAAAATGGGACGCCCGTTTCCGGACATCCCACTAGGCGGCCAAGTGTAGAGGCGAAGAAACAGGCTGGCAAGAGCGGAAAATGTCCAATAGATGGGGTCCCCTCAAGCGAAGGGGATTCCCATGCCACCCGCGTTTCAAGCCGCCTGCGGCCTCGATTTCGGCACCTCCAATTCGGCCATCGGTATCGTCCGTGACGGCATGCCGGTCCTCGCCCCGGTCGAGGGCGCGGGCACGCTGATCCCGTCCGCCATCTTCTTCGATTTCGAGGAGCATGGCCGCGTGCTCTACGGGCGCGAGGCCATCGACACCTATATCGGCCGCCGCGACGGGCGGCTGATGCGGGCGCTCAAGACCATCCTCGCCTCCCCGCTCATCGACGAGGCGACGGCGGTGGGGCGCCGCCGCATCAAGCTCACCGAAGTCGTCGAGATGTTCATCCGCCATCTCAAGGCCCGCGCCGAGGCGTTTGCCGGGGCGGAGATCGCCCGCGTGGTGCATGGCCGGCCTGTGCGCTTCGTGGACGGCGACGACGCGGCGGACGCCCGCGCCCAGGCGGTGCTGGAACAGATCGCGCATCGCGCGGGATTTTCGGAGGTCGCGTTCGAATACGAGCCCATCGCCGCCGCCTATCACTATGAGGAGACCGCCACGCGCGAGGAGCTGATGCTGGTGGCCGACATCGGCGGCGGCACCTCCGACTTCACGGTGATCCGCATCGGGCCCGGGCGGCGGCGCCTGCCCGACCGCCGCGGCGACATCCTCGCCAACGACGGCGCGCGCATCGGCGGCACGGATTTCGACACCCGGCTCAGCATCGACGCGGCGATGCCGCTGCTCGGCCTGGGCACGCGGATCGAGGAGAAGGACCTACCCATGCCGCGCGGGATCTATTACGAGCTGGCGACCTGGGCCACGATCAATTTCGCCTATACCTGGCGCAACGAGCGCGAGATCGCGGGGCTGCTCAGGCAGGCCCGCGAGCCCGAGAAGGTGGCGCGGCTGCTCAAGACCGTCCGCCGCCATCTCGGCCACCGCATCGCCTTCGCGGTGGAGGACGCCAAGATCGCGCTCAGCGGGGCGGCGGAGGCGGCGCTGCCGCTGGATTTCCTGGAAGACGGGCTCGCCGCGCGCGCCACGCGGCCAGGTTTCGAGAACGCGGTGCGCGACAGGCTCGACAGGCTCCAGGCCGTTGCCGCCGATTGCATCCGCACGGCGGGCGTGGCGGCGGACAGGATCGACACCATCTTCTTCACGGGCGGATCGAGCCTCGTGCCGGCCGTGCAGCGCGCCATCGCGCGCGCGGCGCCAGGCGCGCGAGGCACGGCGGGATCGGATTTTCTTTCCGTCGCGCTCGGCCTGACGCGGGAGGCGCAGCGGCGCTTCGCCGGCGCATAGGTAGTTTTCCGGACGGGGCGCGCGGGATCGGCGCTACCAAGGCTTAAGCCCGGCCGCGGCATGCTCCCGCCATGCTGCGAGTATATGGCTGCATTGCACACGATCACGATCTGCGGCTCGTCGCGCTGGCGGGCCTTTTGTGCCTGTTCGCGTGCTTCACCGCGTGCAGCATGGTGGCGCGCACGTCCCACCACGGGCCGCGCTACGGCAAATACTGGATCGGCGCGGCCGCGCTGGTTGCGGGCTGCGGCATCTGGGCGACGCACTTCATCGGCATGCTCGGCTTCCGCAGCAGCCTGCCGATCGGCTACGATTTCGGCCTCACGATGCTGTCGGCGATCATCGCCGTGGCTGGCTGCGCGCTCGGCTTCGCGCTGGCCGCGCTGGCCCGCCGTCCGCTCCTGGGCGGAGCCGTCACGGGCCTGGCGATCTGCGCCATGCACTATGTCGGAATGGCGGCGCTGCAAATTCCCGCGCTCGAGCGCTGGGACCGGGCGCTGGTCGCCGCCTCGCTCGTCATCGGCACGGGATTCGGCATGGCGTCCTTCGCCGTGGCGGCGCGGCTGAAAGGCCAGCGCCCGCTGCCGGCCGGCGGGTTGCTGGCGCTCGGCATCTGCGCCATGCATTTCACCGCGATGGCCGCCGTGACCTACATCCCCGACGGCGCAATTCCCGGTCCCGCCGAGCCGGTGCCGCATCTCTGGCTCGCCGTGGCCGCGACCGCGGTGAGCCTTTCGATCGTCAGCCTCGGGCTCATCGGGGCGCTGATGGACCGTTACGTCTCCGCGGTCGAGGCCGGCAAGCGGCGGCTGACGGAAACCGCGCGCGAACTGGAACGCGCGCTCGCGGCGGCGAACGTCGCCGCGCAGGCGAAGGAACGCTTCCTCGCCGTGGTCAGCCACGAATTGCGCACGCCGCTCAACGCGGTGATCGGCTTCTCCGAACTGATCAGGGACGAGATGATGGGCACGGTCGAGCCGGCCTGCTACCGCGACTATGCCGCGAGCATCCTCGAGGGCGGCAACCGGCTGCTCGAACTGGTCAACAACATCCTCGACATCACCCATCTCGATGCGCGCCAGGTCACGCTGGCGCAGGAGACCGTCGATCTCAACGGCGTGGTGGCGGATTGCGTGGGGGCGCTGCGGCCGGGCGCCGATCGGGCCGGCGTGCGGATCTCCTTTCACCCGGAAGACCGCCTCGCCAGCCTGAGATGCGACGGCGCCCGCGTGAAGCAGATCCTGCACAACCTGGTTGCAAACGCCGTGAAGTTCACCCCGCGCGGCGGACGCGTCGATGTCGCGACGGAGTCGCCGGACGGCGCGCTCACGGTCATCGTCGCCGACACCGGCATCGGCATGGCGGAATCCGAAATGGCGGTGGCGTTCACGCGCTTCGGTCAGGCGGACAACAGGTTGAGCCGCAAATACGAGGGCTCCGGACTCGGCCTGCCGCTGGCGAAGGAGCTCGTCGAGCTCCATGGCGGCCAGCTCACCCTGGAGAGCCGGCGCGGCGAAGGCACGACCGTGACGGTCCGGTTTCCGCCCGAGCGCGCGATCCGCGAGGCTGCCGCAGCGTAGCCCCTGATTTTGTGGCGCGCTGACGGCGCTCCGCACCGCGCATCGTTCCGCCGTGCCGTGGACAGCCCGCACCCTCCGGTGCCGTGGCGTGGGTGCGCTCTTCCCGCGCATGGGATTGACCGTCGTCCCGTTCTGCGCCTTGCTTGGCGCCGGTTGCAAACCTGCGAAACGAGACCGCCATGACGCTCCACACGCCGCTCTGCGACATGCTCGGCATCGAATATCCCATCATGCTCGCGGGCATGGGGGGCGTGTCGTACGCGGAGCTGTGCGCGGCCGTCTCCAACGGCGGCGGCTTCGGCACGCTCGGCATGGCGGGGCGCTCGCAGGCGGAGATCAGGGAGGAGATCCGGAAGGTCCGAGATCTCACCGACAAGCCCTTCGGCGTCGACCTTCTCGCCGCGGTGCCGGAATCCCTGGAGAGGACCGCGGACGCGATCATCGAGGGCGGCGCGGCGGCGTTCATCTCCGGCCTCGGCGTGCCGCCGCCGCATCTGGTGAAGAAGTTCCACGACGCCGGGCTCAAGGTGATGAACGTCAACGGCACGGTGAAGCACGCGCGCTCGGCCGAGGCCGGCGGGCTCGACGCGGTGGTGGCGCAGGGCACCGAGGCGGGCGGCCACACCGGTCGCGTCGCGGGCCTGGCGCTGATCCCGCAGATCGTGGACGCCGTGAGGATCCCCGTCATCGCGGCGGGATCGATCGTGGACGGGCGCGGGCTGGCCGCGGCGCTGGCGCTGGGCGCGCAGGGCGTGTGGATGGGCACGCGCTTCATCGCCAGCACCGAGGCGCATGCGGGCGCGCTCTACAAGCAGGTGATCCTGGACGCGGGCGACGAGGATACGGTGGTCACCCGCTCCTATTCCGGCAAGCCCATGCGCGTCTTCGCCAACGAATGGACGAAGGACTGGGATAGCCGCCCGCAGGACATCCAGAAATTCCCCATGCAGGCGATGATGTCCTCGCAGGCGGGCGTGATGGGCGGCATCGGCGGGCAGATCGAAGGGCTCAGCCGCGAACGCTCCGCCTTCGCCATGGGCCAGGGCGCGGGCGGCGTGCGCGCGGTGAAGCCCGCCGCCGAGATCGTGCGCGAGATCGCCGGCGAGGCCGCGGCCGCGATCGCGCGGATGGCAGGGCTCGCCTGAACCGGGCGAGACTCGCGCGGGCCTGCCGCCGTCTTTTCATTTGCCTGTCCTTCCCCCGGACTGCATAGTGACCATCGAATACTTCGATCTTCCGGGGGGATGCGGCGATGGGCGATTTCACGCGCAGGTATTTTCTCGAGACGACCGCGCTGGCGGCCGGGGCATCGGCGCTGCCGTCCGCCGGCGCGCTGGCGCAGGCCAGGCCGAAATACACCCGCTACAACGTCACCAGCGAGGGCGGCAGGAAGGCGCTGGCGAGCTACGCCAAGGCCGTCGGCATCATGCTCAGGTTGCCGGCGAACGATCCGCACAACTGGTTCCGCAACGCCTTCGTCCATTTCATGGACTGCCCGCACGGCAACTGGTGGTTCTACGTCTGGCATCGCGGCTATCTCGGCTTCTTCGAGCGCACGATCCGCGAGCTGAGCGGCGATTCCAGCTTCGCCATCCCCTATTGGGACTGGACGCAGCTTCCGGAGATTCCGGGCGGCATGTTCGACGGCGTGCTGACGCCGGCGGACAGGGCCTATGAGCCGTTCACGTTCAATCTCGACGTGTTCACCAAATTCATCCAGCCCACGCTGACGAAATACTGGGACGGATTGTCCGGCGCCCAGCACGCGCAGCTCGACGCCCGCGGCTACAAGACGTTCGAGGCCATGTGGAACGACATGCTGGCCTACGACACCGTCAAGCAATACGCCAACGCCGGCAACATCGCGTTCGCCCCCACCTGCAGCGCGCGCTACCTCACCAGGAGCAATCCCAGGCTCGACGAAAAGACCACCTACGACGTGTCGCCCTTCGTGGTGACCGCGGGGCTTCTGGTCACCGACTTCTACAACCAGGAAGCCGGCCTCAGCTTCAACAGCACCCGCACGGCATCCCACAACACCGCGCCCACCAGCTCCAAGCAGTTCTCCACGCTGGAGGGCATGCCGCACAACAAGGTCCACAACTACATCGGCGGCGTCGGTCCGCTGAACTATGGGCCCTACGGCAACATGACCAACAATCTGTCGCCGGTGGATCCCATCTTCTTCCTGCACCATTCCAACATGGACCGGCTGTGGGACGTGTGGACGCGCAAGCAGAAGGCGCACGGGCTGGACTGGCGCCCGGCCAGGGACGACGCCAAGACCTATTTCGACGAGCCGTTCCTGTTCTTCGTCGACGCCAAGGGCCAGCCGGTGAAGGACGGCAAGGCCGCCGATTTCTTCAACATGGAGGTCTTCGACTACGCCTACGAGCCGGGCTTCGGAGAGGATGTGGTCAAGCCGGCCGCCGGGGCAATGGCCATGGCCAGGGGCGAGGTCCACGCGGGCAGCGTGAGCGGCAACACCGGCACGCTGTCGCTGCCGCAGGCCGCGCTGAACGCTTCGGCGCCGCCGGCGATGATGGAGATCACCGTGCCGCCGCCCAGCGCCGAGAGCGGCCAGAAGGAATTCGACGTGCTGATCACGCTGCCCGGCTCGACCGCCAAGGTCTATGCCGGCACCATCGCCTTCTTCGGCCACATGGCGGGCATGACCATGCCCATGAACGCGACCTTCTCGGTGCCGCTGCCCAAGGCGGCGCAGCACCCCGCGCCGATGCTGACCGCGCCCAAGGGCGGCGCCAACGCCATGGCGGCCAGGGCGTCCACGGCGCTGACCGTCAGCGTGGTGCCCACCGGCGGCGGAACCGCGCCGGCGCTCAAGGGCCTGGCGCTCACCGTGCGCTGAGCGGCCATGCGTCTTCTTGCCGCCGCGCTCGCGCTGTTCGCCCTCCTGGCGCAAGGCGCGGACGCGCCGGTGGGGCGCACGGTGACGCTGCCGCTGCCGTCGTCGGGGCTTCAGGGCCGCCTGGTCATCCTCGAGGTGACGGTCGGGCGCCTGCCCTCCGGGGCGGAGATCGACGTGACGGGCGATCGCGGCGAACCGCTGGGCACCATCTCGCCGTTCGGCCTGAAGGCTGGCGCGCCCGCCGGCACGTTTCCGGTTCCGATCCCGCCATCGGCGCTGGGCGGCAACAGCCTGACCGTCACGCTCACGCTCCACGCCGGGGGCACGTTCCGCGCCCCGACCGAAGAGGAAGTCAAGGCCATCAAGCTGGTGCAGGGACCGAAGCTGCCGGATTAGGCGTGGCCGCTATTTCGGCGTCACCCCGATGGTGCGGAGCCAGTCTTCGGCGAGCCGCGGCCAGCCGGTAATCGGAAGCCGCGTGCGGCGCAGGCCGAACGCATGCCCGCCCTGCGCGTAGATATGCATCTCCACCGGCACGCCGGCCTTCTTCAGCGCCGCGAAATAGACCAGCGACTGGTCCACGCCGTCCGTCTCGTCGTTCTCCGCCTGCACCAGCAATGTCGGCGGCGTGTCGGCGGTGACGGGCACGTTCGGATTGAGCCTGCCGTCCGCGGTCGCGAGATGGCCGGGATAGACCAGCACGGCGAAGTCCGGGCGGGCGCTCTGCCTGTCGGCGTCGTCCACGGGCGCGTAAAGGCGCTCCCGGTATTTCGTGCTGATTTCCGCGACGAGGTAGCCGCCGGCCGAAAACCCCAGCACGCCGACCTTGTGGGGATCGATGTGCCAGTCCCGGGCGTGCAGGCGCACGAGCCCCATGGTTCTCTGCACGTCTTCCAGCGACCGTGCCGGCGTCGCCAGGCCGTCCGGGCGGCATCGGCAATGCCAGTCGAAGGGCTCGCTGGGCACGCGATACTTCAGGAGGATGCAGGCAATGCCCCGGGATGCCAGCCAGTCGCACGCTTCCGTGCCCTCGAGGTCGATTGCCAGCACCTCGAAGCCGCCACCGGGAAGCACCACGACCGCGGCGCCGGTGTTCCCGCCCGTCGGGCGATAGACCGTCAGCGTCGGCAGCGAGACGTCGAAGATCGCATGATACGGGCGCCCGGCCAGGGCATGGTCGACGGTCACCACCTTTTCCGGCCCCGGCATCGGCTTGGCGTCCGGCGGCGTCCCCGGCCAGATCGGGATCTGCACATGGCCCGCAGGCGGCCTCCACGTTTCCGCCGATGCCTGCGCGCCCGCGAGCGCGGCCGCCGCGCAGAACGCAAGAGCCGCGCGCCTCACACGAGCCGCCAGATCAGGTGGCCGAAGACGACCAGGCCGAAGGTGGTGATCACGACGCCGGAGATGCGGTTGATGCGGTGCATGACGCGCTGGTCGATGCGGGCGTGGAACATGCCGGCGACGGTGGTGAGCGTGAACCACCAGCTGGTCGATCCGGCCAGCACGCCGCAGACGAGCAGGAACGCGCCGAAGAAGCTGGCTTCGTTGCCCACGAGTCCGGCCACCCCCGCGAACATGGCGGTGAAGGCGAGCAGCGTGGCGGGATTGGTGATGGCGAGCGCGAAGGTGGTCATCATCGCGCGGATCAGCGAGGCGTGGCCCTGCGCCTGCGCCTGCTCGCGGGCCTTAAGCTTCTCGTCCAGCTTGATCTGGGGCGAAGCCAGGAAGGTATGGACGCCGAAGCCGATCAGGAGCACGCCGCCCACGACCTCGATGGGCGTGGAATGGGACTTGATCAGCTGGGCGATATAGGTGAAGCCGAAGCCGACGATGCAGGCGAACACGCCGTCGGCGAGCGCGGCGCCCAGGCCGGAGAGGAAGCCGTAGAGCGAGCCGTAGGCGAAGGTGCGGCGCACGCAGAGCAGGTTGACGGGGCCGATGGGCACGGCCGCGATGAGGCCGATGACGAAGCCGGAGACGATCAGGACGAGATAGGTCATCGCGCGAGGTCGACCACCAGGCGGCCGCGCACTTTTCCGGCCAGGATGTCCTCGGCGGCTTGGCGCACCTCGCCAAGCCCGATCGTGTGGGTCATCGCCGCGAGCTTCTCGACGTCGAGATCGCGCGCCAGCCGCTCCCAGGCCTGCCTGCGCCGGGGCATCGGCATGTAGACGGATTCGATGCCGAGCAGCGACACCCCCCGCAGGATGAACGGCGCCACGCTGGTGGGCAGGTCGAGCCCCTGCGCCAGCCCGCAGGCCGCGACCGCGCCGCCATACTGCGTGGAGGCGATGACGTTGGCGAGCGTCCGGGAGCCCACGCTGTCGACCGCGCCGGCCCAGCGCTCCTTGCCCAGCATGCGCGGCTCGCCGGAAAGCTCCGTACGCGGAATGATTTCGCTCGCCCCAAGACCTTTCAGGTAGGCCTCCTCCTCCACGCGCCCGGTGGAGGCGATCACGCGGTAGCCGAGTTTGGCCAGGATCGCGACCGCGACCGAGCCCACCCCGCCCGCGGCCCCGGTCACGATCACGGGACCCTTCCCGGGCGCGACGTGCGCGTCCTCCAGCGCCAGCACCGAGAGCATGGCGGTATAGCCCGCCGTGCCGATGGCCATGGCCTCGGCGGCGGAGAACGCGGCGGGCAGCTTCACCAGCCAGTCGCCCTTCACCCGCGCGACCTCGGAATAGCCGCCATGGTGAGTCTCGGAGAGGCCGTGGCCGTTGAGCAGCACCCTGTCGCCGGGCCTGAAGCCCGGATGCGAGGAGGTCTCGACCGTGCCGGCCAGGTCGATGCCGGGGATCATGGGGAATTTGCGCACCACCGGCGAGCGGCCGGTGAGCGCCAGCCCGTCCTTGTAATTCACGGTGGAATGGGAGACGGCGACGACCACGTCGCCATCCATCAGGTCGCCGAGGCCGAGCTCGACCTCCTCGGCCTTCTGCGCGGCGCCGTCCCTGGTCAGCAGGACGGCCCGGAAACGGTCTTTCATCTGGCACTACCCGCTCAAGAGTGCTGCCGCGGCGCGCGGCCTGTGGGACCTGAAAACCACACAAAAACGGCAAAGCCGTCAAGGCTTTGGTGGAATCGCCCGGATTGCGCCCTGTCAAGTCTCGCCTCAATCCCGGGCCCGGCGCAGACTATTTTTTTACGGGCCGGGAGGATCATCGGGTTCGGGGCGTGCGTTGGGTGTCGAGATGAGCAGGTTCGAGTTGGCGTTGCGCGGCTATCGTCTGACGACGGCCGAGATCCTCTACCACATGCCGGATCATCCGGCGGTGCTTCAGAGCTACATCTGGCAGGAGCTCGACATCGCCCCGGGATTCCCGGTGCTCAACAAATTCCTCCATTTCTGGGAGACGAGCATCGAAGGCCGCATCCATGCGGTGCGCGTCGCCGCCCGCGGCTTCATCGCCGACGCCGAACTCCGGATGCACGCCGGCGAGTTCACGCTGCACTGACGGACTCGCCGCCTCCGTGCCGCGGCGGTCTCGCGGCGCGACCGATGGCGGACGTGAAGTGCCGTCAGCCCGGGGTGAGTGTTTCCACGAAGCGGATCGGCGCGCCCTGGCCGGCCTGCGTGAGCGCGTGGTCGCGCATGACCGTTTGTCCGCGGATGATCGTGGCGACGGGCCAGCCCTGCGTCGTCATGCCGTCGAAGGGCGTCCAGCCGCAGCGCGAGGCGATCCAGGAGTTCTCGATCTTTCGCGTCTTCCCGAGATCCACGATCGTGAAATCGGCGTCGAAGCCCCGCGCGATGCGGCCCTTGGCGGCGATGCCGAACAGGCGCGCCGCGCCGGCCGAGGTGAGATCGACGAAACGCTCCAGGCTCATCCGCCCCGCATTCACGTGATCGAGCAGGATCGTCGCCAGCGTCTGCACTCCCGGCATGCCGGAGGGCGTGTCGGGATAGGTCCTGTCCTTCTCCTCGCGCGTGTGCGGCGCGTGGTCGGAGCCGATGACGTCGACCAGCCCCTCGCGCACGGCCTGCCACAGCGCGTCGCGATGGCGGGATTCGCGGATCGGCGGATTCATCTGCGCGTAGGCGCCCAGTCGCTCGTAGCATTCCGGCGCGGCGAGGGTGAGGTGCTGCGGCGTCGTCTCGACGGTGGCGAAATCGCGCGCGGCGGCGAGCAGCGGCAGCTCCTCCGCCGTCGTCACGTGCAGCACGTGCAGCCTGCGTCCGGCCTCGCGCGCCAGGCGGAGCACGCGCTCCGTCGAGCGCGTCGCGGTCCCCACGTCGCGCCAGAGCGGATGCGAGCGCGGATCGCCGGTCACGCGCAGGCTCTTGCGTTCCTCCAGGCGATGCTCGTCCTCCGAATGCACGGCCATGCGGCGGGTGCCCGATTTGAGCGCGGCCAGGATGTCCGGCTCCTCGCTCAGGAGCAGCGTCCCGGTGGAGGAGCCGAGGAACGCCTTCACGCCGCACACGCCGGGCATGCGCTCCAGCTCCGCCAGCGCGCCCACGTTCTGGGGCGTGGCGCCGGCGTAGAAGGCGTAGTCGCAATGCATGCGGTCCTTGGCGCGGGCGAGCTTGTCCGCGATGGCGGCGCGGGTGGTGGTGGGCGGGCTGGTGTTGGGCATCTCGAACACGGCGGTGACGCCGCCCAGCACCGCCGCGCGGCTGCCGCTCTCGAGGTCCTCCTTGTGCTCGTTGCCCGGCTCGCGGAAATGCACCTGGGTGTCGATGACGCCGGGAAGGACGTGCAGGCCCTTCGCGTCGAACGACTCGGCGGCCTTCGCGTTGCCCAGCGCGCCGACGGCCACGATGCGGCCGTCCTTCACGCCGATGTCGGCCTCGGCGATGCCGCCGGTCGTGGCCGCGATCCCACCCCTGATCAGAAGATCGAAATTCATGCGGCCTCCAGGCAGGCGAAGACGTCGCCGGATGCGTCAACGCCCTCGGCATGGATGCGGTGCCACAGCGCGTAGAACAGAAGCTGCCAGCAGGCGATGCCCCTGCGCCTGTCGCCGCCGGAATAGGAGCGGAATAGTCGTTCCACGGCTTCAGGATAGCACACCGCGGCGACGCCTTCCTGCCGCGCCACCAGGGGCGCGAGCTTTTCCGCGCGGGCGGCGATCCACTCGTCCACCGGCACGGTGAACCCGCGCTTCGGCGCGAAGGGCCGCGCGGCGGGCATCGTCCGCTCCAGCCACTTGCGCAGCAGGTACTTGCCCAGGCCACGCCGGATCTTGAACTTCACCGGCAGGCGGTAAGCCAGATCGGCGACCACCGGGTCGAGCATCGGCGTGCGGCCTTCCAGCGAATGCGCCATCAGGCAGCGGTCCAGCTTGAGGAGGAGGTCGTGCGGCAGCCAGTCGGCGCAGTCCTGCGCCTGCGCGGCCTGGAGCCGGTCGTGCGCGGCGGGCTGATGCCCGGCGGCGGCGATGCCGCGGCGCCAGGCGGCGCTCGCGTCGCGCAGCACATCGTAGCCGTCGAGGAAGCCTCGGCTGCGCAGCTTGCGTCCGCCGAGCCAGGCGGGGCGCAGCACGCTGCGGTAACGCCCGTAACCGCCAAACAGCTCGTCGCCGCCCTCGCCGCACAGCACCACCTTCATCTCGCGTCCCGCCTCCTCGGCCAGCATGTAGGTCGGAACGATGGCGTAGTCGGAGGCCGGATCGTCCATGGCGCGGGCGATGGCCGGGAGCCGGGTCCAGAATTTCTCCGCCGTGACCGTCACCTCCCTGGCGTCCGCGCCCGCGGCTTTCGCCAGCGCCAGCGCATGTCCCGCCTCCCCGCTCTTCGAGGTTTCGGGGAAGCGCGCGGTGAAGCAGCGCACCGGGCGGTCGTTCAGCTTCGCCATGCAGGCGAGGATGGCGGTGGAGTCGATGCCGCCGGAATAGAACAGGCCGTAAGGCACGTCGGAGCGCTGATGCACCATCACCGAATTCATCAGCGCGGCATTGAGCCGGGCCAGCGCTTCGTCTTCGGAGAGATCGAGCAGCGGGCCGTCCGGCAGCGCCGGCTCGACATGGCGTGCGCCGGGCACGCCATTGGCGACGGCGATGGTCTCGCCCGGCAGCACGCGCGTGATGCCCGCGAAGATCGTGGCGCGGCCGGTGGTGAACTGGAGCTGGAGCAGTTCGTTCGCCGCCTCGTCGCGGATGCGGCGCTCGACGAGGCCGGTCTTCAGGATCGCCTGCGGCTCGGAGGCGAAGACGAGGCCCTGCGCGGTCTCCGCATAGTAGAGCGGCTTGATGCCGAAGGGATCGCGGACGAGGTAGTTCGCGTCCCCCGCGTGCAGCCCGATGCCGTACATGCCGCGCAGGTCGTGCGCGAAGCGGGCGCCGTCGCGTGCGTAGGTGTAGAGCGGCAGCTCGCAATCGCCCTGGGTGGCGAAATTCACGCCGGCGAAATCCTTGCGGAGCTCGACGTAGTTGTAGATCTCGCCATTGGCCACCAGCACCGAGCCGGAAGGCCCGAACAGCGGCTGGTCGCCGGTCGCAAGGTCGATGATGGCGAGGCGGGCCTGGGCGAGCGCGATGCCGGGCGCCTCGTAGCGCCCGTGGCCGTCCGGCCCGCGATGGGCCATGGCGTCGAGCATGGCGGCGATCGCCGCCGCCGGCGGCAGGGCGCCGTTCGCCGTCATCATGCCGGCAATGCCGCACATCAGCGCCGCCTCGCCTTCTCGAACATCGCAATGTAACGCCCCACCACCGCCTTCTCCGAGAACTCCTCTTCGATCCGGCGCCGGCCGTTGGCGACGAGCTTCGCGGCCAGGTCCGGGGAGGACAGCACCGCGCGGATGCGCGCGGCGAGGCCGTCCACGTCGTCGACGGGGGCGATGAGCGCGTCCTCGCCGTCGCGCGCGATCCAGGCCGGTCCCGCGCTCGCCGCCGTCACCAGCGGCACGTCGTGCGCCCAGGCTTCCACCACCACCGTGCCATTGGGCTCGTAGCGCGACGGGAACACGCAGAGGTCTGCGGCGCGCAGCAGCGCCGAGCGATCCGTGCGCCAGCCGAGGAAGCGCACGCGGTTGGCGATGCCGAGATCCCTGGCGAGCTGCATGAGCTGCGCCCGGTCCGGCCCCTCGCCGGCGATCCACAGCCACAGATCCGCAATCCCGGCCGCCGACTTCAGCAGCACGTCCAGCGCCTTGGCGTTGTGCAGGCGGCCCAGCGCCAGCGCCAGGGGAACGCCGTCCGGCGTGTCGAATGTGGCGCGCGCGATGGCGGGCGCATCCTGGATCGCCGGGAAGTTCGGGATGAAGAAGACCTTCGCTTCCGGAAACCCCTTCCCGACCACGTAGCGCTTCAGGTCGGGCGTGATGCAGACGAGGTAGTCGCAGCGGCGGAAATACTCGATGCGGTAATAGCCGCCGAGCCGGCCGATCAGCGCGTAGTCGCCCGGCGGCGTCATGGCTCCGCCGCGGCCGGTGAAGGTGAGCACGCAATCCGGCCGGAATTCCGCCACCGCCCGGCGCAGGCGCCACGGCGTGTAGAAATCGAGCGGCGGATAGAAGAACGGCGCCGTGGTGTAGCGGATCCCCGCGCCGTCGAAGGCCTTCCTGCGGATCGCGAACGCCTTCATCGCCGCGCGCACGTCCACGCCCGCGCGCCGGAGCGCCAGCGTCAGCGACACGAAGAAGGTCTCCGAGCCGCCGAACTGGGCGCCCGCGGCCACGGTCATGATGCGCAGGGACATGCGGTCAAGGCAGATGTTCCGGCGCCCCCTTACGATGGGCCAAAGCCATTGGCAACGGGCGCTTGGCAAGCGGCGCAGGGCGTACTACCTCCATCGCATGGCCCTGAGGCTCGACGACCGCGCGGTGATCGCCCTGACCGGGCCGGAGGCGCGCGGCTTCCTGCAGGGCCTGATCACCAACGACATCGCGGCGCTCGCGCCCGGCAAGGCGCTCTATGCCGCCCTGCTCGCGCCGCAGGGCAAGATCCTGTTCGATTTCCTGCTGGCCGAAGGCGACGGCGCGATCCTGATGGATTGCGCGGCGCCGTCCGCCCAGGCCCTGACCAAACGGCTCAAGATGTACCGCCTGCGCGCCAGGGTCGAGATCGAGCCGCGCGAGCAGCTGGCGGTGCTGGCGGAGCCTGGCGGGCCGCTTCCCGAAGCGGGAATCAATTTCGCCGACCCGCGGCATGACGGCCTCGGCCACCGCAGCATCGGCGCGCGCGCGGAGATGCCGGCCGGCGCGGCGCCGGGCGAGACGTACCTGATGCATCGCCTCGATCTGGGCATTCCGGAGGGCGCGGATTTCGGCTCCGACCGAATCTTCGCGCTCGACGGCGGGCTCGACGAACTCCACGCCGTGTCGTTCACGAAGGGCTGCTATGTCGGCCAGGAATTGACCGCGCGCATGAAGCACCGCGGCACCGCGCGCAAGCGGCTGCTGACGCTGCGCGGCGAGACCGCCCTGCCCGCGCCCGGCACGGCGCTCAGGGCCGAGGGCCGGGAAATCGGCGAGATCACGTCGGTTTACGGCACGCGCGGCTTCGCGCTGGTGCGGCTCGACCGGCTGGAGGAAGCGGGCGCCGCCGCCATCGATGCGGACGGCGCAAGGGTGAGCGTGATCAGACCGTCATGGATTTAGCTTGACCTGAGGGCGCAACGGATCAGATTGCCTGGTCTCTTCCAGGAGTTTCCCATGCTGCATCACGTTTCCCTCGGCGTCCGCGACGTCGCGCGCGCCGCGACGTTCTACGACCCGGTCATGAAGGCGCTCGGCTACAGGCGCGTGGCGGATTATTCGCCCGGCGCCATCGCTTACGGCGAATCCAAGGACAAGCCCGAACTGTGGATCGGCCTGCCGCACGACCAGGGCATGCCCTCCTCCGGCAACGGCGCCCATGTCGCCTTCGCGGCGAAGAGCAGGGCGGCGGTGATGAAATTCCACGCCGCCGCGCTGGGGGCGGGCGGCTCCAACAACGGCGAGCCCGGCCCGCGGCCCGACTACGGCCCGGCCTACTACGGCGCCTTCATCTACGACCTCGACGGCAACAAGATCGAGGCCACCTTCATCGCGCCCGTGAAGGCCGCGGGAAAGCCAAAGACGGCGAAAAAGGCCGCGAAGAAATCCACGGCGAAGGCGGCGAAAAAGAAAAAGAAGAAGAAAGCGAAGCGGCGTTGAACGAGGACGCCGCGACCTGCGCCTGGCCCGGCACCGACCCGCTCTATCTCGCCTATCACGACGAGGAGTGGGGCGTGCCGGAGTGGGATGGCCGCGCGCTCTACGAGAAGCTCGTCCTGGACGGGTTCCAGGCCGGGCTCTCGTGGATCACGATCCTGAGAAAGCGCGAGAATTTCCGCAAAGCGTTCCACGGCTTCGATCCGGAGAAGATCGCGCGCTACGGCAAGCGCGACGTGGCACGCCTGCTGAAGAACGAGGGCATCGTCCGCTCGAAAGCCAAGATCGACGCGGCCATCGCGGGCGCGCGGCTCTGGCTCGAGATCGAGGAGAAGGAGCCCGGCGGCTTCACCGGGCTGATCTGGAAGCACGTGGACGGCAAGCCCGTGCAGAACCGGTTCCGGCGCATCTCGCAGGTGCCGGCCAAAACGAAGATGAGCGAAGCCCTGTCGAAGGAGCTCAGGCAGCGCGGCTTCGCCTTCGTCGGCCCGGTGATCGTCTACGCCTTCGCCCAGGCCGTCGGCATGGTCAACGACCACATGCTGGCCTGCCCCAGGCACAAGGCATGCGCGAGGCTGGCCAAATCGAAATCATGGCGTTGCCGCGTTTCGAATTGACGCGCGTGTCGCCGGATGGCCTGCGCTCCCGGGCCGTGGCGCACATCGAGAGTGCCTACCGCCCCTTGTAGGGCGACACGGCCTGCTCCGGCAGCCAGACGCCTTTCGGCACGCGGCCCGTCTGCCAGAAGACGTCGATGGCGATGCCTCCGCGGGGATACCAGTAGCCGGCGATGCGCAGGAATTTCGGCCTGATCGCGGCGGCGATGCGCGTGCCGATCAGGACGGTCGTGTCCTCGTGGAAGGCGGCGTGGTTGCGGAAGCTGGCAAGGAACAGCTTCAGCGATTTGGATTCGAGCAGCGATTTCGCCGGGCAATAGTCGATGACGATATGCGCGAAGTCGGGCTGGCCCGTCACCGGGCAGAGGCAGGTAAATTCCGGCGCGGTGAAGCGGGCGACATAGTCGGTTTCGGCCTGCGGATTGGGCACGGCATCGAGCACCGCCGCCTCCGGTGACCGCGGCAGGGGCACGGAGCGGCCGAGCTGAAGCCTGGGATTGCGCTTGCTCATTGCCTGCCCTTGCCGGGGGTTGAGAGATCATCCCTCATAGACGCAACTCTGTCCGTAGCTGGGGCGGCGGAGCTTCACGCGCGCGACCTCCGGCAATGCCGCCTTCGCGCGCGTGAAGATGTAGCGCGACAGGTTTTCCAGCGTGGGCTGGCTCAGGCCCTCGATCTCGTTCAGCAGGTGATGGTCAAGCCCGGCGCGGATCGCCTCGAGCGCCGCCCTGACCTCGCCCAGGTCGCGCAGAAACCCTGTCCGCGGATCGGGCTCGCCCCGCAGCGTCACCTCGGCGTAGAAGGAGTGGCCGTGCAGGCGCGCGTTCTGCGGCGCGCCGGCACCCAGGTAGTGGGCGGCGTCGAAGGTGAATTCCTGCGTCAGCTCGATCATGGCGCGCGCGTGTCGCAAAGGCCGGAGCCGAGGTCAAGCGCGGCCTCGCGCATTCGTAAGGTGAATTTGGCGGTTTCCAGCCTATCTTAAGGCGCGGAGCCGAGGCCCGGGAGGCCCGAATGACTGCAATCCGCGGCTGGCGCCGCTTCAAGGCCCGCATCGCCCTGGGCTGGCGGCGCACCCTGCCCGCCTCCGCCCGCCGGCGGATCGCGCTGGCCTGGAACTGGTCCAAGGAGCCGCTCGTCACCGTCGCGGTGATCCTGGCCGCGACCACGGCGGTCGCCCGGCCCTATTACGTCCCCTCGGGCTCGATGGAGCCGACGCTGCAGATCGGCGACGAGTTCATCGCCTCGAAATTCGCCTATGGCTACAGCCGCTATTCGCTGCCGTTCGGATTGGGCCCGGAATCGGACCGGCGCCTGTTCGGCGCCGCGCCCCGCCGCGGCGACATCGTGGCCTTCCAGCTCCCGTCCGATCCCAGCAAGACGCTGGTCAAGCGCGTGGTCGGCGTGCCGGGCGACCGCATCCAGATGATCGCCGGAAGGCTCTGGATCGACGGCGCGCCGGTGAAGCTGCGCGCCGCCGGCACCGGCGTGGTCGAGGACGACATGGGGGACAAGATGAGCGTGCCGCGCTTCGCCGAGACCTTGCCCGGCGGGGTCACGCACTACATCCTCAAATGGATGCAGGACGGCCAATACGACGACACGCGGGTCTTCACCGTGCCGCCCGGGCACTATTTCATGATGGGCGACGACCGCGACAATTCGCTTGACAGCCGCGCCGACCCTTCCATCGGCGGCGTGGGCTTCGTGCCGGCCGAGAACCTCGTCGGGCGCGCGGAGTTCGTGCTGGGCTCGGTGGACTACAAGGCCGCGGACGGCATCTGGTCCTGGCCGCTGCATGTGCGCGGCAGCCGCTTCCTCAAGAGCGTGCGCTAGCTTCGGCCGCCGAGTGCGGCGCGGAGTTCGCCGAGCCGCGTGGCGAGCGCGGCGGCCGCATAGGGCTCGGCCGTGCCCTGCCCCCAGACGGGGCCCGGCCAGGCCGCGTCGCCCGGGCCGCGGGCGACGACGTGGACGTGAAGCTGTGGCACGAGGTTGCCCAGCGCGCCGGTGTTGATCTTGGCGCAGCCGGTGAGCGACTTGAGCGCGGCACCCGCGCGCGCGATCTCCTCCATCAGCACCAGGCGCTCGGCGTGCTTGAGGTCGTGCAACTCCACAAGCCCGGCGCGGCGCGGGACCAGGATCAGCCAGGGATAGCGCGCGTCGTTCATCAGCAGCACGCGCGAGAGGCCCCAGTCGGCCACCGCCCGGGTGTCCGCGGCAAGACGCTGGTGAAGGACGAAGGATTCCATGGCGCGGTCCGGCGGTCAGAAGAGGTGAAGCCATCCCACCTTCGAGCACAGCCAGGCAAGATAGCCGCCATAGCACAGCACCAGGAACAGCCCGTTCAGGCGCGACAGCCGCCAGGACGCGATCATCAGCGGCATCGTGACGAGCGCCGCGCCGGCCATGACGAGCAGGTCCGTCTCCGCCAGCGGCGGGGCGATGGGAAGCGGGCGCAACAGCGCCACCAGCCCCAGCACGACCAGGAGATTGAAGATGTTCGCGGCCATCACGTGGCTCGCCACCGCGTCGTGGTAGCGCCGCGCGAACGCGGTCACGGTGATGACCAGCTCCGGCAGCGCCACCGCCAGCGCCACGATGGTGAGGCCGACCATGGTCTGCGGCAGGCGGTAGATCTCGCCCACCTTGATGCCGCCGTCGATGAGGCAGCGCGCGCCGGCGAAGACGATGGCGATCCCGAGCACCACGAAAAGGACGTTGATGCCGGCGGCCCGGTCGCCGTCGCGGCAATGGGCGCGCGCTTCCGTCGGCGCCAGCGGCGCGGGCCGGCGCCATTCGGTGGCGAAGGTGAGCACGAGATATCCGGCGAACCCCGCCAGCAGGAACACCGCCGTCTTGTCGCCGAGCGCGCCTTGCGCGGAAAAGCCGAGGATGGCGAGCGCCGCGGCCAGCATCACGGCGCCGTCGCGGAAGACGACCTTGGGCGGGCTCGGCAACGGGCGGATCAGCGCGCCCAGGCCCATGACCAGGAGGATGTTCGCGATGGTGCCGCCGATGACGCCGCCGACCGCGATCTCCGGATGGGCGCGGGCGGCTTCCAGCGCCACGGCCAGCTCCGGCGCGGAGGTGGCCGCGGAGACGACGACGAGACCGATCAGCAGATGCGGCAGGCCGATCTGCTTGGAGAGGCCGATGCCGCCATGCAGCAGCGCCTCGCTGCCCAGAAGCAGCAGCAGAACCCCGACACCGACGAAACCGAACGCCATACGCCTGCCCCGAAGCGCCCCCCGTATTGGCCCCCCAGCAGCCTCTTCTGGTTAACGCGATGTCTCAGCTTGATCAACCAACGTCTTGTTGAAGCGGCGTGGATCGAAGGCGGAGAGCTCGTAGGTCGAGCGGCGTTCCAGAATGAGACTTGAGAGGGCCTCGGCCATGGCCGGTGCAAGCAGGATACCGTTCCGGAACTGCCCGCCCGCGACATAGAGGCCGGGAACGGCGGTTTCGCCCAGGATGGGCAGGTCGTCCGGCGTGCCGGGGCGCAGGCCCGCCCAGTGCTCGGCCTCCTCCCACTGCGCCAGCGCGGGCATCAGCGCCTCGGCGCGCGAGCGCAGCCAGCCCACCGCGCCCTGCGTCAGGGCGGTGTCGTAGCCGACCCTGGCCATGGTGGCGCCGACGAAGAGGCGGCCGTGGCGCGGCACCAGATAGACCTCGTGACCCCAGATGACCCGGCGCGGGAATCCGCTGGCGATGTCGGGTGTTAGCGCGATCATCTCGCCTTTCACGGGAATGACGGGCGGCGCGAGGCCGGGGGGCACGGTCTCGATGCGCCCCGCCCAGGCGCCGGCCGCCACCACGATGGCGTCGGCCTTGTAGCTGGCGAAGGGCGACACCGCGGCCAGCGCGCCGTTCGGCATGACCTCCAGCCGCACGATGGTCTCGTTGGACTGCAGCACGCCGCCCGCGCGCACGAAGGCGCGGGCCAGCGCCAGGCCGATGGCGCGGTTGTCGACCTGCGCCTCGGCGGGATCGAACACGGCGAACTCGATGTGCCCTTCGAGCAGCGGCTCCAGCGCGCGCGCATCGCCGGCGGTGAGGATTTGGCACCCCGGCACGGCGGCGACGCGTGCGGCGAGGTCCTGCGCTTCGGCCGCCGTGCGCGCGACGAGGATAGTGCCGTCCGGACGGTAGGTCACCTTGTGGTTCGACGCCTGCTCGACTTCGGCGGCGAAGGCGGGCCACAGCGCCGCGGCGGCGCGGGCGAATTTCGCTTCCGGGCTCTCCACGCCGACGCGCTCCGCGGTGGGCGCGATCATGCCGGCGGAGGCGAGCGTGGCGCCGCCGCCCGGCTGCGCGCGCTCCACGACCGTGACCTGCGCGCCCGCCTGGGCCAGCCGCCAGCCGATGGAAAGCCCGGCAATGCCGCCGCCGATGACGACGACCTTCATGGCTCACCGAGCCTTGCGACGGCATAGCCGATGCGCGAGCCCGCCGTGAGGAAGCACAGCACGCCCGCCACATAGGCGACGATCGCGAACCAGTCCGGCCGGAAGCAGGCGATGGCGAAGGCGAGCGTGAGTTCGGTGTCCTCCATGATGCGGCCCACGAAGCTGTAGAGCGTCTCGCCGGGCTGGCTCACATGGCGCTGCAGGAAGATGCAGGAAAAGCCCGAGGCCGCGATCGCGAAGACGAAGAACGACGCGGCGAGCCCGCAGGCGGGATTCGCCAGCGCGAAGCCGAAGGGCAATCCGGCGAAGACAATATGATCGAGGGTCATGTCGAGGAAGGCGCCCCGCCCGGTCGCGCGCGTCTGCCGCGCCACCGCTCCGTCCAGCGCGTCGATGAGCCGGTTGGCGAGGAGGAACGCCAGGCCCGCGAGATAGGCGTGCCGCGCGATCGCCGGGATGGCGCAGAGCCCGACCAGGAAAGCGCCCGCCGACACCCAGTCCGCCGTGGCGCCGCCGCGCACCAGCGGCGCCGCGCCCCTGGCGAGCACGGATCGGGTCAAATCCCTGAGCGGACGGTCGAACATGAGCGGCGGCTTAGGCCGCCCGACCTGCGGCGTCAAACCCGGACGGGTGGGCGGGTTGTCGCCTTCGGGCGGGCTCGCGTAGGCTCCCGCCGCCACGGAGGCGGGATGGGACGGGATCTGGAACGGAACCTGGCGGCGGCAGCGGAGCCGGGCGAGCAGCTCCTGTGGAGCGGGCGGCCGCGCGCGAAGTGCTACAACGAATCCGGGACGCGCGGCGCGCCGCCCGCAAGGAGTGAGACATGACGGAGAAGGCGACATTCGGAGCCGGCTGCTTCTGGGGCGTGGAGCATTTCTTCGCCGAGGTGCCCGGCGTGATCGACGCGGTGTCGGGCTATGAAGGCGGGCACGCGGACAATCCCTCCTACCGCCAGGTCTGCACCGGCACGACCAACCATGCCGAGGTGGTCGAGGTCACGTTCGATCCGGCGAAAGTCGGCTACGGCAAGCTCGTCGAGCTGTTCTTCAAGATGCACGATCCCACGCAGATGAACCGCCAGGGGCCGGACGTCGGCACCCAATACCGCTCGGTGATCTTCACCCATGGCGCGGAGCAGGAGCGGGTCGCGAAGGAAGAACTGGAGAAGGCCAGGGCGTCGGGCCGCTACCGGCGCCCGGTCGTCACCTCCATCGAGCCGGCCATGACCTTCTGGAAGGCCGAGGACTATCACCAGGACTATTTCGACAAGAACCAGGGCCATTCCTGCCACGTCACCTATGGGGAGCTCGAGGGCAAATGAATCTGTTGAGGGGGATCGCGTACATCGCCATGGCCACCACCATCACCGCCAATGTCGCCTATGGGCAGATCTCGCGCGGCGACCGCTACTCCGGCGCGCCGTGGGCGACGCGCTCGCCCGTCATCGCGCAGCACGGCATGGCGGCGACCGAGCAGCCGCTGGCCTCGCTCGCGGCGATCGACATCCTGCGCAAGGGCGGCAGCGCGGTGGACGCGGCCATCGCGGCCAATGCCTGCATCGGGCTGATGCAGCCGGTGCTGAACGGCATCGGCGGCGACCTCTTCGCCATCGTCTACGATCCCAAAACGCACAAGCTCTACGGCTACAACGGCTCCGGCCGCGCCGCGATGGGCCGCGACCTAGCGAAGATGACCGCCGAGGTCGAGGCCGCGTACCGGAAGGCGGGGATGGAGCCCAAGGCGCATATTCCGCCGGTGGGCTCGCTGCCCGTCACCGTGCCGGGCGCGGTCGATGCGTGGTTCGCGCTGCACCAGAAGTTCGGCAGGCTGCCGATGACCGAGGACCTCGCGCCCGCCATCGGCTATGCGACCAACGGCTTTCCGGTGACCGAGCTGATCTCCGTCTACTGGAAAGGCAACATGGCCGCGTTCGAGAAGAACAAGGCGCTGATCGAGGAGCTGGACAACGCGCGCCACACCTATCTCATCCCCGACGGCCATGGCGGGCACACGCCGGCCGAGGGCGAGATCTTCCGCAATCCCGACCTCGCCCACACGCTGGGCCTGATCGCCAGGGGCGGCCGCGACGCGTTCTACAAGGGCGAGATCGCCCACACGATCGACGCCTATTTCCGCCGCATCGGCGGCGATCTGCGCTATGCCGATTTCGCCGCCCATCACGGCGAATGGGTGACGCCGCTCTCCGTCAACTACCGCGGCTACGACGTCTACGAGCTCCCGCCCAACGGCCAGGGCGCCGCGGTGCTCGAGATGCTGAACATCCTCAAGGGCTACGACCTGAAGAAGATGGGCGTGGGCTCCGCCGACACGCTGACCGCGATGCTGGAGGCCAAGCGGCTGGCCTATGAGGACCTCGCCAAATGGTACGCCGATCCGGCTTTCGTGCACGTGCCGATGAAGGGGCTCCTGTCGGACGCCTATGCGGACGAGCGGCGCAAGCTGATCGATCTTGCGCACGCCAATCCGGATTTCGGGCCCGGCGATCCGCGCCTGCATGACGGCGACACGATCTATCTCACCACCGCCGACAAGGACGGGATGATGGTCTCGCTCATCCAGTCCAATTATCGCGGCATGGGCTCGGGCCTGGTCGCCGACCATCTCGGCTTCATGTTCCAGGACCGCGGCGAGCTCTATTCGCTCAACCCCAAGGACGCCAACGTCTACGCGCCCGGAAAACGTCCGTTCCAGACCATCATCCCCGGCTTCGTGATGAAGGACGGCCAGCCGTTCATGAGTTTCGGCCTGATGGGCGGCGACATGCAGCCGCAAGGCCACGTCCAGGTGCTGACCGACATCATCGATTTCGGGATGAACATCCAGGAGGCCGGCGACGCCGCGCGCTGGCGCCATTACGGCGGCAGCGAGCCCACCGGCGAACCCTCGACCGGCATCGGCACGGTCGAGATGGAGAGCGGCTTCACGCCCGAGGTGAAGGCGGAGTTGGCGAAACGCGGCTACAAGATCGTGCCCGGCACGGGCGGCTTCGGCGGCTACCAGGCCATCATGCGCGCGCCCAACGGCGTCTACTGGGGCGCCAGCGAAATGCGCAAGGACGGCGAAGTGATCGGATATTGACTTGACGGGGCCGCACCGCGAATGACGGCCATCGATTTGTCCCAGGTATTTCCGGGAGTGCCCGCGAATGAGCGACGAGCAGCATAGTCACGGCCACAAGCACGATCATCACGCCCGCAAATCGCTGCGGCAGCGCGTGGAGACCTGGGCAAAGACGCTCACCTGGTCGGACGCATGGCGCCTGATCAGAAGCACGTTCAAATACCTGCTCCTCGCCCTCGGCGCCGTGCCGGTGGGCATCGTCCTGATCCTCCTCGTCGCGGAGGTCCGGAACTCGGCCGTCATCATCGACAACATCGCCGTTCCCAGGGCGGTGGAGGAGCAGGGTTTCACGCCCGAGATCGTGGCGCAGCGCATCAGCGACGAGATCGTGCGGATGCGCGACGGCTCCGTCAGCGACGCCGTGGCGGCGACGCTGGACCGCACCAAGGGCATCTCGCGCTACGAGCTGGCCAACAGCATCCCCGACCCCAGCGTGCCGCAGGCCAACCTCTCGGTGTCCCGCCTGGCCTCGTATATCCGCCAGTTCCTCAACCTGAAGCAGACCACCATCTCCGGCGAGATCGTGAACACCTCGAACGGCTACGAGATGCGCCTGCGGGTCAACGGCGATCCCGCCGATCCCAGCAAGGCCGTTCCGCTGGGGCAGATCCAGGACGCCATCGCGGACGCGACGCTCAACCTCGTCCGCAAGACCGAGCCGGTCACCTACGCGACATACGAATATTCGCTGGGATCGACCGTCGACAACACCTTCATCGAAAACCTGCTGCGATCCTATTTGAGCGACACGCACAACGCCGATCCGCCGGTCGACAAGGCCCTCGCCTATGCCCTCTGGTGCGAAATCCTCACCAACAACAAGGAATATTCCGTCGCGCTCGAAAAGTGCCAGATGGTCGCCCGGCTCGACCCCGGCGACTCGTGGCCGCTGGAGGACATCGGGCAGCTTTATGAGCGGCTCGGCGACAACGAAAAGGCGCTCGCGAGCTATAGAGAGGCAAGCGCCCGCGACAGCTCCGACGGCTGGGGCGCCGCCAACGCCGGCTGGCTCCAGTACGGCCGCAGGGACTTCAAGGGTGCCCTCGACACCGTAAACGCGCAGCTGAAGGACGGCGCGCTCTGCGTCCCCAAATCCTGCGAGCAGCTCTACGAACTGCGCGGCCGCCTGGAAGCCCGTTCGGGCTCCGCCTCCGCGCGCGCCGCCGCCATCGCCGACCTGCTGAAGGCCATCGACGAATCTCCCAGCGACATCGATCCCTACGACCTGGCGGGCACGCTTCTGGTGCGCAGCGGGCAGCGGGAGCGCGCCGCGAAAGTCTACAGCGATCTCGGGATCCTCCAGTTCGACCAGAAGAGCTACGCGCTCGCCGCGGTGGATTTCCAGAGGGCCATCGCGCTCGACCCCAGCGCGGCGCAATACTGGACGGCGCTCAACGGGCGCACGCTGGAGTTCCTGGGTCAATACGATGCCGCGCGCGCAGAGGATCGTGCCGCCTTCGGCGCGAGTTCCGGCGCGCCTTATGCGTGGCCCTACGAGAACTACGCCAGCGCCACGCACGCGCTCGCGGCGAAGATGCAGGACGGCGCGCAGCGCGCCGGGCTCGTCGACGAGGCCTGCGCGACGCTCAAGAGCGTCTATCCGGCGCTGACCAACGACGCGGACAGGCACGCGTTTGTTTCGGCGGCGCAGGACCTTTCCGGGGACGTCGCCGGCACGAAGGCCTGCGAGTTGCCCTGACGACGATTGTCGGCCGTCCCGCGCGCCCGCGATCCGCCCGGCGATAGGTCGCAGGAACGCGGTGCCGCGCCTTGCCGTTGCCATCGACACAACAGGGTTTGCGAAAGCCGCCCGCGCCGGCCGCGCGGGGAGCCCGCGATCCCATGCAACCAGGGAGATCGCAATGGCCACCACATTCACGGAAGAAAGAGGCCTGGCGCGGGTGGAAGCAACCGGTTCCATCGCCGAAGCTGCGGGCGGGATTGCCGTTGCAGTCCTCGCCATCGTCGGGCTGAGCCGCACGGACGCGGGCATGCTGACGGCCATCGCCGTCATCGTGCTGGGCGCGGCCCTGCTCACCGAAGGCGGCGCCATCGCCGCGGAATTCTCGAGGCTCATGTCGCTGTCCGGGGACACCACCATGGCCGGAATCGAGATGGGCGGCGGCATGCTCAGCGAAGTCGTGATCGGCGCGGGCGTGCTGGTGCTCGGCGTGCTTGCGCTCGTCGGCGTCTCGCCGGGAACGCTGCTGCCGATTTCGCTGTTGGCGGCCGGCGGGCTCCTCGTCGTCGCGGCCCCGAGCGTGCAGCGGCTCAACGAAATCCGGCTCACCACCTCCAGCGGCCTCGCCGAGACCGGGCGCCACCTCATCCAGGCGGCAAGCTCGACCGCGACGGGCATCCAGATCCTGGCGGGCCTCGCCGCGGTCGTGCTGGGCATCCTGGCGCTCACCTCGACCGGAACCGCCGTCACCGGCATCTCCGCGACCTACACCCTGGTCGGCCTCTTGGTGCTGGGAACCACGATCGTCATCAGCGCCAGCGCGGTGACGGGCAACATGCTGCGGCTGTTCCGCCGCTGACGGAATATCCCCGCGGACTCGCCGTCCCGCTTCGCAGGGGCGTTCACGCGCCGGCGAAGCGGGCCGGCGAGAACGCGTCCGCGTCGACGTCCGGCGCGGACGTGCCCGCGATCAACCCGGCGGCGAGCTGGGCGGCGGCGGGGGCGGACTGGATGCCGTAGCCGCCCTGCCCGGCCAGCCAGAAGAATCCCGGAACCCTCGCATCGAAACCGATGGCCTGCGCGCGGTCGGGCGTGAAGGTGCGCAGGCCCGCCCAGCTGTGGCGCGGGCGACTGGGCTGCCCGGTCGTCGCTTCGGAATAGCGATGCAGCGCGAGGCGGACGTCGTCCTCGTCGTCGGAGACATCGACGACCGGCCGCATCGGCGTCTCGTCGGCGGGCGAGATGAGAAGCTGCCCGGCATCCGGCTTGAAATAGAAGCTGCCGATGGCGTCGGCGACGGCGGGCCATCCTGCGAAGCCCGCCACCTTCGGCGCATCTATCAGCGTTACGGTTCGGCGCATGGGCTGAAGGCCGAGCGGGCGCGCGCCGGCAAGCACCGCGATCTCGTCGGCCCACGCGCCCGCCGCGTCGACGAGGACGGGCGCGATAAAACGTCCGCCGCGGGATTCGACCGTCCACCGGCCGCCCGCCCGCGCGATCGCGGTCACGCCGGCGTCCGTCACCAAGGTTCCGCCCGCCCGCTTCATGCCGCGGAGGTAGCCCTGCAGCAGCGCATTGACGTCGATGTCCGCGGCGCCTTCTTCGTAGAGCGCGCCGCCGGCGTATTGCGGACGCAGGATCGGGACCAGCGACAGGATTTCGTCGCGGCCCATGCGGCGCATGCAATCGGCGGACTCCCGCGCCAGTTCGTCCAGCGACGCCAGGTGCTGCGGCAGCGCGATATTGAGGCAGCCGCGGGGCGCGAGGATGGGCGTTTCCGCGAAACCTTCCGGCGGCCGGTCGAAGAACGCGCGGCTGACGCGGTTGAGCCGGCGCACGGCCGCGCCGCCGTAGCTGGCGAGATAGAGCGCGGCGCTCCTGCCCGTGGCCTGCGTGCCTTCGCGCGCTTCGCGCTCCAGCACCGCCACGCGGCCGTGGCGGGCCAGCTCATAGCCGCAGGACATCCCGGCCATGCCGCCGCCGACGATCAGGAAATCGAACGCCCCGCTCACTTGCCGGTCGCGTTGCGGACCGCGAATTGCGCGTCCACTTTCCGGCCGCCCTCGAATTCCAGCGTCACCGTCACGTTCGTGCCGATCTTCATCCTTGGCGCCATGCACATCAGGTGATAGGCGCCGGGGCTGAAGGCGAAGCTGCCATGGGCGGGCACGGTGACGCTGTCGGCCATCACCATGCCGGACATGCCGTTCACGTCCTCGCTCCTGTGCAGCATGATGGAGCCGCAGGCGGGCGAGGACGCGCCGGTCAGCACGGCATCCGCGGCGCCGGCGTTGTGCACGACCATGTAGCCGCCGGCCGGCAGGGTGCCAGGGAGCGAGCGGAACCAGGCGTCCGTCACCGTCAGGTCCGCGGCCCGCGCGCCGGCGGCGAGGAGCGGCGCGGCGGCGAGCGCGGCCATTGCGATGCTAAGCGGCTTTCTCACGTTCTTCCCTTTCCTCGTTGAGGCGCATGTTGACCAGCACCACGATCATGGCGGCGAAGCTGGTCAGCGTGCCGGGCAGCCAGATGATGAGGCCGCCATAGTGCTGGTCGTTGAGCGCGGTCATCGCGAAAGCGCGGCCGCAGATTTTGTAGACGGGATAGTAATCGGTGTTCGACAGCGACAACACCGAGCCCAGCACCATCTGCGGCAGTTCGATGAGCAGGATCATCAGCCCCCGCATGAGATGCGACAGCCGCGCCGGCGGCTTCGGCCGGGGATCGAGCACGATCCACCAGAACATGATGCCGTTGACCGCCATGGTCCAGTTCATGAGATCGTAGAGCGTGCGGTCGAGCATCACGCGGGTATGGATCGCGGGGATCAGCCAGAAATACAGCAGCCCCACGAACAGCACCGGCGCCACCGCCGGATGCTGCAGTACGTTCGTCAGCGCGCGCACGGGGCGGCTGTCGATGAGCGGCCTGAGGAAATCGGGCATGCCCGCGCGCACCGCCGGGCCGCCCGCGCCCATCGCGACCAGGAACGCGCCCGCGTGGTGCAGCACGAAATGCGCGGCGCGGTGCACGAAGAACATGTGCTGGGCGTAGTAGTCCACATGGGTCTGCAGCACGATGTAGATCGACGCGATACCGAGCACGTAGCTGATCCGCCGCCACGGCGCGGGCTTCTCCTCCACGCGGCCAAGGCCGCGGAAGAACCAGGCGAGCGCCAGCGCGCAGGCGAGGAATTCCGGCCAGGAGAACTCCCACGGCATCCAGAACGGCATCTCGGCGGGGAATTCCGTCGAGGCGACATAGAGCGCGCCGCCCAGAAGAAGCAGCGCGCCGTACCACAGCCAGCCGCGCGAGGCGCGCTCCGGGGAAAGGGCGATGGTCGCCATGGGCCGGGAAAATGGCCGGGCGCGCGCCGCGCTTCCAGAGGCGTTTGGCCGCACGCCGCCGGCGCACGCCGGGCATGCTATGCACGGCATCATGAAACGCGCCCTGATCCTGCTTTGCCTGCTGCTCGCCGCCTGCGGGCGCGGCGAAATCCGGCCCGGCGTGACGGACATCGCCGGCGCCATGCCCGATCTGGCCTTCGCGATGACGCGCGCCAATGACGGCGCCGGCGTGACGGCGGCGGATTATCGCGGCAAGGCGGTGGCGCTCTATTTCGGCTACGCAAATTGCCCGGACGTGTGCCCCGCCACGCTCTCCAACCTCACGCTCGCGCTCCAGGCGCTGGGCCCGCGCGCCAGGGACGTGCGCGTGCTGTTCGTGACGGTGGATCCGAAGCGCGACACGCTGGCGGCGCTGAAGGCCTATGTGAACGCCTTCGCGCCCGGGATCGACGGCTTGCGCGGCACGCCCGACGAGATCGACAAGCTCACCCGCCGCTATCGCGTGCTCTACAGCGTCAAGCCCGCGCCGGCCGGAGAAGAAGTCATGCACTCCGCCGCCGTCTTCCTGTTCGACCGCGACGGCCGCGCCCGCGAGGTGCTGCTGACGACCGACGACACGAAGGCGCTGGCGGGGGATATCGGGAAGCTGCTTTTGAAAGGGTGACGGCATGCGCTTCCTTCCCCGCTGCCGCGGGGAGAGGAAGCTCAAATATGCAGCGCCGCGCCGTCCGCGGCGAGCACCGCTTCGTGGAGCATCTCGGAGAGCGTCGGATGGGGGAAGATGGTGTGGGCGAGGTCGGCGTCGGTGAGCTCGCCGGCGCGTGCGATGGTGTAGCCCTGGATCAGCTCGGTGACTTCGGCGCCGATCATGTGGGTGCCGAGGAGCTCGCCGGTATCCGCGTCGAACACCGTCTTGATCAACCCCTCGGCCTCGCCCAGCGCGATGGCCTTGCCGTTGCCGATGAAGGGGAAGCGGCCGACCTTGATCTTGCGCCCGCTCGCCCTGGCCTTCGCCTCGGTCATGCCGACGCTGGCGACCTGCGGCCAGCAATAGGTGCAGCCCGGCACCTTGCTGACGTCGAGCGGATGCACGCCTTTCACCCCGGCGATGCGCTCGGCCACGATGACGCCCTCATGCATGCCCTTGTGCGCGAGCCAGGGCGGGCCGACGAGATCGCCGATGGCCCACAGGCCCGGCACCCCGGTCGCGCCCCATTCGTCGACGACGATGTGGGTCTTGTCGATCTTCAGCCCCGCGGCCTCGTAGCCATTGTTCTCGACATTGCCGACGATGCCCACCGCGAGGATGACGCGGTCGACGGTGAGCGTTTCGGTCTTGCCGTCCTTCGATTTGAGCGTCGCGGTGACACTGTCCTTGCCCTTGTCGAGCTTCTCGACGGTGGTGGAGGTGCGTAGCGTCATGCCCTGCCTGGCGAAGGCCTTGGCGGCGAGCTGGGAGATTTCCTCGTCCTCCACCGGCAGCACCCGGTCGAGCACCTCGACCACCGTCACCTCGGCGCCGAGGGTGCGGTAGAAACTGGCGAACTCGATGCCGATGGCGCCCGAGCCGACGACGAGCAGCGATTTGGGGAAGGCCGGCGGCACCATCGCCTCGCGATAGGTCCAGATGAGTTTGCCGTCGGGCTCCAGTCCCGGGAACGTGCGGGCCCGCGCGCCGGTGGCGAGCACGATGTTCTTCGCGGCGATCTCGGCGGTCTTGCCGTCCTTCGTCACGGCGACCTTGCCCGAGCCCGCGAGTTTCGCCTCGCCCGTCACCACGGCGATCTTGTGCTTCTTCATCAGGAAGGCGACGCCGTTGGAAAGCTGCTGCGCCACCTTGCGCGAGCGCTCCACGATCTTGCCGATGTCGAACCGGAAATTCTCCGCGGAGAAGCCGAACTCCGGCAGCCGGTGCATCAGGTGCCAGATCTCGCTGCTGCGCAGCAGGGCCTTGGTGGGGATGCAGCCCCAGTTGAGGCAGATGCCGCCCAGCCGGTCGCGCTCCACGATGGCGGTCTTCAGGCCGAGCTGGCTGGCGCGGATGGCGCAGACATAGCCCGCGGGTCCGGAGCCGATCACGATGACGTCGTAGGAATCCATGTCAGGTCCAGAAGATGCTCGCCACGATGGCGCCGCCGAGCGCCGGCAGGAGGAAGAACACCGTGTAGATGAACGCCACGGAGAGGAATTTGAGCCCGGTCCAGAACCAGTTCTGCATGTAGAACCGCTTCATGGCGATCAGCAGATAGAGTCCCATCGCGGCGATCGCCGCAAGCGCCACCAGCCCGGAATCGAACACCTGCGCGACACCCACCGCCACGATCAGGGCGATGAACACGAAGCTGTGCATGTTGAGCGAGAAGATGAGGTGGTCGACGAAATAGAATTGCTTGCGCCGGCGGATGTAGAACAGCATCAGGAGCAGCGCGAACAGCGGCAGCAGCAGGAACAGCACCCGCGGCACCCAGGCGGTGAGCGAGGCATTCAGCGCCGCCGGATCGGCGACCAGGCGGTTGAAGGTGCCGTAGACGCGCTCGGTGATCCACACGCCGGTGGGATCGTCGACGCCGCCCATGCCCCGGGTCGCGTATTTGGCGATCTTCGCGCGCGCCTCGGGCGGCAGGTCGGAGTGATAGGCGCCGACGGGCGAGAAGAAGTGCGCCCGCAGGCTCAGGCCGTAATGGGTGCCCGGCGACAGAGCTTCCACCTTGGGGACCGGGATGAGCTTTGGCTCGCCCACATCCGGGGTCTTGTCCGGATTGACCAGGAAGTATTTTCCGCCCTTCCCGACGATCGTCTGCGGCGTGGCCACGACCTCGAACTGCATGATCGCAAGGCCGGTGATGTTGAGGATGACGAAGAAGATCAGCGAGACGAAGAAGTAGAGCCTCAGCGCCGGCACGTAACGCCGCGGGCGGCCCTCGCGGAACGCCATGGCGATCTCGCCCGGCTCGGCCATCAGCGCCACGCCGGTCCTGAGGATGCGGCTGTCGAAGCTGATGATGTCCTCGAACAGGTCGCCCAGGAGCGACCAGATCGAGCGGCGGTGGGTGTCGCGCTCCTGGCCGCAGACGGCGCAGAAGGGCCCGATCATGGGCGAGCCGCAATTGGGGCATTTGCCGGGCGGCTGCCCGCGCTCGGCCAGCGCCGAGGCGGCAAGCTCCACGCCCGCCGCCGCGCCGGTTTCCAGGATCGCTTCCAGATCGCTCATCGCGCTGCCCCCCGGCGCATCATAGCAGCATCGCGGCCGGCTCTTCGATGAAGGTCTTGAAGGCCTGGAGGAAGCGGGCGCCGGTGGCGCCGTCGATCACGCGGTGGTCGCAGGACATGGTCACGGTCATGACCGTGGCGGTCTTCAGGATGCCGTTCTGCACCACTGCCCGCTGCTCGCCCGCGCCGACGGCCAGGATCGCCGATTGCGGGGGATTGATCACGGCGGTGAAGTCCCTGATGCCGAACATGCCGAGATTGGAGACGGAGAAGCCGCCGCCCTCGTATTCCTGCGGCTTGAGCTTTTTGGCGCGCGCCCGCCCGGCCAGCGCCTTCACTTCGTTGGAGATGACGGCCAGCCCCTTCTCCTCCGCGCGGAAGACGATGGGCGTGATGAGCCCGAAATCCAGCGCCACCGCGACGCCGACATCGGCGTGCCTGTGGCGCAGGATCGCGGTCTCGGTCCAGCTCGCGTTCACTTCCGGCACGCGCATCAGGGCGAGCGCGGAGGCCTTCACCACGAAGTCGTTGACGGAGAGCTTGTAGGCGGGCTCTTTCGAATCCGGGCTCCTGGGCGACTTCTCATTGAGGCGCGCGCGCATGTCCATCAGCGCGTCGATGTTGCAGTCGACGGTGAGATAGAAATGCGGGATCAGCATCTTCGCCGAGGTCAGGCGGCGGGCGATGGTCTTCCGCATGGAGTCGTGCGGGATCTCCTCGTATTCCCCTTCCTTGTAGAAGAGCCGCGCATCGGGCAGCGGCGCAACGCCGGCGGGCGCCGCGGCGGGCTGTTGCGGCGCGGGCGCAGACGGCTTGGGCGCGGGCGCTTTTGCCCGGCCCGGCTCGGCCGCCTCCACGTCCGCCTTGACGATGCGACCGCGCGGGCCGCTGCCCTTGAGCGAAGCCAGGTCGAGGCCCTTCTGGCCGGCGATCCGGCGCGCCAGGGGCGAGGCGAAGATGCGGCCGCCGCGCCCGGCCGCGCTCAGCATGGTGTCCGGAACGTCGCTCTGGGCGACTTTGGCCCGCGGTGTCGCGGGCGCGGTTTCCTTCGCCACCGCGTCCTTGATCGAGGCCATGGCGGTAGGGATGTCGCGCGGCGGCGCTTCGCCCTCGCCGTCGCCCTCCATCTCGGCGATCGGCTGGTTGACCTTGACGCCTTCGGTGCCCTCGGGGACGAGGAGCCTGGCGATGCGGCCCTCGTCGACCGCCTCGAACTCCATCGTCGCCTTGTCGGTCTCGATCTCGGCCAGGATGTCGCCGGAATGGACCTCGTCGCCTTCCTTGACGTGCCACTTGGCGAGCTTGCCCTCTTCCATGGTGGGCGACAGCGCGGGCATGAGGATCTGGGTCATGACGCCTCCAGCGGCGCCAGCGAGGCGGCATTGACTTCCCAGTGGCTGCCGTCGAATTCCGTCGTCACCACCGACTTGAATTCCTTCGGATCGAGGCAACGGAAGTTGACGCTGATCCCGTCCGGATGCGAGCGCGGCACATAGAACGGCTTGATCCCACACACCGAGCAGAAGGTGTGCTTCGCCGCACCCGTGTTGAAGGTGTAGGTCGTGATCTTGTCCTCGCCCTTGAGCAGGCGGAAGCGCGACTTCGGCACGATCAGATGCTGGTAGCCCGTCCTGCTGCACATCGAGCAGTTGCAGTCCACCAGCTCGACGGAATCCGGCGCCTCGACCTCGAACGCGACCGCCCCGCAATGGCAGCCGCCGCGATGCCAGGAGGTTTTCGGTTTGCGGCTCACCGGTAGCAAACCGCCTTGGCGGCCTCCACGACGTCGTCCACGGTCGGCAGGGCGAGCTTTTCGAGGTTGGCGGCGTAGGGCATCGGCACGTCCTTGCCGGTGACCTTGGTGGGTGGGGCGTCGAGCCAGTCGAACGCCTCGCTGGTCACCACCGAGCAGACCTCCGAGCCGATGGAGCACACCGGCCAGCCCTGCTCCACCGTCACGATGCGGTTGGTCTTCTTCACGCTCGCGACCACGGTCGCGGTGTCGAGCGGGCGCAGCGTCCGCAGGTCGATCAGCTCCGCATCGATGCCGTCCGCCGCCAGCTTCTCGGCCGCCTCGAGGATCAGGCCGACGCAGATCGAGTGCGCGACCAGCGTCACGTTCGTGCCGGCCTTCACCACGCGCGCCTTGCCGATGGGCACGATCAGGTCGTCCACTTTCGGCACCGGGAACGAGCGGCCGTAGACGATCTCGTTCTCCAGGAAGATCACCGGGTTGGGATCGCGGATCGCGGCCTTGAGCAGGCCCTTGGCGTCGGCGGCGAAATAGGGCGCGATCACCTTCAGGCCCGGCACGTGCGCGTACCAGGACGAATAATCCTGGCTGTGCTGGGCGCCGACCCGCGCGGCGGGGCCGTTGGGTCCGCGGAAGACGATGGGACAGTGCATCTGGCCGCCGGACATGTAGCGCGTCTTGGCGGCGGAATTGATGATCTGGTCGATCGCCTGCATGGCGAAGTTGAAGGTCATGAATTCGACGATGGGGCGAAGCCCGCCGAACGCCGCGCCGACGCCCAGGCCCGCGAAACCGTGCTCGGTGATCGGCGTGTCGATGACGCGGGTGGCGCCGAACTCGTCCAGCAGCCCCTGGCTCACCTTGTAGGCGCCCTGATACTGCGCCACCTCCTCGCCCATGAGGAACACCGCCGGGTCGCGGCGCATCTCCTCCGCCATGGCGTCGCGCAGGGCTTCGCGCACCGTGATGGTGGCGAATTCGGTGCCGGCGGGGAATTCCTGCTCGGCCACATCCTGCTGATTGTCCTTCGGGGCTCGCTCCGCTCGCACCTCAGGATGACGAGTGGGCGCTTCAGCCTTGACGGCGAGCTTCGACTCCGCGTCATCCCGAGGAACGGCCGCAGGCCGCGTCCCGAGCGACGCACCGCCGTCCATCTCGGCGATGGGCGCGTTGACCTTCACGCCTTCGGTACCTTCGGGCACGAGCAGCCTGGAGATCGTGCCCTCGTCGACCGCCTCGAACTCCATCGTCGCCTTGTCGGTCTCGATCTCGGCCAGGATGTCGCCGGACTTGACCGTGTCGCCCTCCTTCACCAGCCATTTGGCCAGTTTGCCTTCTTCCATCGTTGGAGAAAGCGCAGGCATGAGGATCTGGGTCATTGCATGAAACCCCTCGGTGTCATGGCCCGCGACTGCGGGCCACCCAGGTGAGCGAAAGACTCATTCGCCGCGCCGACGCGCGGCAGCTGGATGGCCCGGACAAGCCGGGCCATGACACAAGAGGTGGTGGGCGACAGCGCGGGCATGAGGATTTGAGTGCTCATCAACGTTTCTCGCTCACAACCGAAGACTGCCGAATTTCAGTCCGCTGGTCCGGTTGATGGACCCGATGCTGCTTTCGGGCTGGCATATGATCAGAGAATCCTGACCCAAAACATGCGCCCAAAACCTCCGCTTCGAGCCGCGAGATTCCAGCCGTTTGTCCAAATCGTCAAAAAAGGCGGGATCGACCCAGTCATCGTCGACAGCGAGTATCACGCGTTCCACACCGGAGCCGTTTTCGTATTCGATCCAAGCCTCGCCCTCGTCGACCTCCACATGATCCGAAATTCTGACAAACGAAAGATCCGGGTTCGCCAATCGGACACAATGCTCCGCCAGGTCGACATAGCTACCGTGATCCTCAATTGCCTCAGCGTCGAAATGCCAAACGTCGCTGCTGAAAGAGGCGTTGGGACTGCCCATTGCGACGAGAAGCATCTCGAAGCCGGACTTCTCTATCGCCTCACGCGAAAAATCCGCAAGGAGTTCGTCCGGCTCGATGCCAGGCGACAGCCGGATTCCCAGCTTGGCCAACTCGGCCAGCATCGTTTCAACGGATTTGCGTCGTCTGAAATTGAAGAGCGTCATGCCAGCACGTCCGTGTAGAGCTCCCGCGGCGCGGGCTCCGGGCTTTCGCTGGCGAATTCGGCGGCGGTGTTGACGATGGCGCGGATGTCCTTGTCGATGGCCTTGAGGCCGTCCTCGGTCGCGACGCCGCGCTCGACCAGCCTGGCGCCGAAATGCTCGATCGGATCGCGCTTCTCGCGCACCGCCTGCACCTCCTCGCGCGTCCGGTACTTGGCGGGATCGCTCATCGAATGGCCGCGGTAGCGGTAGGTCTTCATCTCCAGGATGATCGGGCCATTGCCGTCGCGGCACCATTTCACGGCGCGCGCGCCGGCCGCATGCACCGCCTCGACGTCCATGCCGTCGACCTGCTCGCCCCGGATGTTGAAGGAGGAGCCGCGCTTGTAGAACGCCGTCTCCGCGCTCGAGCGCTCCACGCTCGTGCCCATGGCGTACTGGTTGTTCTCGATGATGTAGACGACCGGCAGCTTCCAGAGCTCGGCCATGTTGAAGCTTTCGTAGACCTGGCCCTGGTTGGCCGCGCCGTCGCCGAAATAGGTGAGGCAGACGGCGCCGTTCTTCTTGTATTGGTTGGAGAAGGCCAGCCCCGTGCCGATGGGAACCTGGGCGCCGACGATGCCGTGGCCGCCGTAAAAATGCTCGGCGACCGAGAACATGTGCATCGAGCCGCCCTTGCCCCTGGAGTAGCCGGTCTCGCGGCCGGTCAGCTCGGCCATCACGCCCTTGGGGTCCATGCCGCAGGCGAGCATGTGGCCGTGATCGCGATAGGCGGTGATGACCTGGTCGCCCTCCTTGAGCGCGGCCTGCATGCCCACCACCACGGCTTCCTGGCCGATATAGAGGTGGCAGAAGCCGCCGATCAGGCCCATGCCGTAGAGCTGCCCCGCCTTTTCCTCGAAGCGGCGGATCAGAAGCATGTCGCGGTAGAATTTCGTTTGAAGATCGGGGTTTGCGCCCATCATGGGCGCGGCCGCCTCCCGGGCGTCCGCCATGAATGTCTCCTGATGCCCCGCCGGGCGGTTTTGGCAAGCGTGCCGGACTTTATCAAGTATGGCGGGCGGGAATGAAGGAATGTCAGGGGACCGGATTTGCGGGACGCCGCCGGGGCACCGCGACCTCGTCCGGCGAACTGGCGACCAGGCTGCCACGCGCCAGTTCCTCGACCAGGTCGTAGTCCACATGGCCGTCCTGGAGCAGGTCTATGCGGTGGCGCAGGCGGCCGTTCTGATCGTGCAGCGCAGCAAGGCGGGTCTTGTCCGCTTCGAGCTGGGCGCCGGTTTCCTGATAGGCGATCCAGCCGCGGGGGCCGTTGAGCGCGTAGTAGCCGAAGTACCCGGCGACGGCGATGGAAATGGCGGGAATGACGATCCGCCCGAAGAAATCCTTGACGCTGCGCCTGATTCGCATGGCTGCGAACGAATCACACACTGATTCGCGGCGTCAAGGACATTTTCGTTAACGCGCAAACGCGCGTACCACGCTGCACGCCCGGCTCAATCGTCGCGCGGCCCGAATCCGGAAACGCCGCAATATGCCCGATGACTTCGTGGATGCGCTCGCGGACGCGCTCAGCAGCGCCGGGATTGTCGTTTGCAATGTAAGCGCGAACGCGGCCAATCTGCCGCTGGGCCGTCTTCGTCACGACCACGCGGAGCAAAAGCGCCGCCCGAAAAGCGCTTCGATGTCCTCGCCGGTCGCGAATTCGCCGCGATCGGCCTCCGCGAGGCCTTCCCGGATATCCGCCAATTCCTCCGGCGAAAGCACATAAGGATTCTTGAGGTCGTGCTCCATCAGATGGAAGCGCGCGATGGCATGCTCTTGCCAATCCTTCGGCCAGGTGCGGATGCGGGCGAACATCGCTTCCAGGTCATCGTCACGATCTTGCCGGTCCATGGCGCATGCCCCATTGCCGCCGCTTCGGGATTGCAGCGCCATTCCATGCACGAGATTTTAATGTAGCCAGCTAAACTTTCGTCAGCCCGCCAATATCGCCTCGATCGCCTGCACGCCTTCGGGGCTGTGGATCCAGTCTTCGGCCGCTTTTTGCGTGGGGAATTGCTGCGCGGCCTTCTGGGGCTTCACGCGGTCGGGCACGGGCACGAGCACGTCGTAGGTGCCTTCGAAGCGGGTGTCCTTGGTCAGCGCCGCGTAGGCCTGCGGCTTGGCGAACTTGTTCTTCTTCACGGGATGCTCCTTACGCGCGCAGCACCGATTTGCCGGCGAAGATGGCCTGGTCGCCGAGCTGTTCCTCGATGCGCAGAAGCTGGTTGTATTTGGCGAGGCGGTCGGAGCGGGAGAGCGAACCCGCCTTGATCTGCCCGCAATTCGTGGCTACCGCAAGGTCGGCGATGGTGGTGTCCTCGGTCTCGCCGGAGCGGTGGGACATGACGCAGGCATAGGCGTTGCGGTGCGCCATGCGCATCACGTCCAGCGTCTCGGTCAGCGAGCCGATCTGGTTGACCTTGATCAGGATGGCGTTGGCGACGCTCTTGCCGATGCCCTCGGAAAGCCGCGCGGTATTGGTGACGAAGAGATCGTCGCCGACGAGCTGGAGCTTCCTGCCCAGCGCCCTGGTGATCGCGGCCCAGCCCTCCCAGTCGTCCTCGGCCATGCCGTCCTCGATGGAGACGATGGGATAGCGCGCGCAAAGATCCTCGTAGACCTTGACCATGCCGGCGGGATCGAGCGTCTTGCCCTCGCCTTCGAGCACATATTTGCCGTTCTTGAAGAATTCGGTGGAGGCGGGATCGAGCGCCAGCACCACGTCCTCGCCCGGGCGGTAGCCGGCCTTCTCGATGGACTTCATGATGAAGGCGAGCGCCTCGTCCGCGCTGTTCAGATTGGGCGCGAAGCCGCCCTCGTCGCCGACATTGGTGTTGTGGCCCGCGTCGGAGAGGCCTTTTTTCAGCGTGTGGAAGACTTCCGAGCCCGCCCGCAGGGCCTCGGCGAACGTCGCGCCGCCGACCGGCATGATCATGAATTCCTGGAAGTCGATCGGATTGTCGGCGTGGACGCCGCCATTGATGATGTTCATCAGCGGCACGGGCAGGACCTTCGCGTCCGGCCCGCCGAGATAGCGGTAGAGCGGCTGGGCGGCGGACTGCGCGGCCGCCTTGGCGACGGCGAGCGAGACGCCGAGGATCGCATTGGCGCCCAGCCGGCTCTTGTTGGGCGTGCCGTCGAGTTCCTTCATCAGGCGGTCCAGGCGCACCTGGTCCTCGGCGTCCATGCCGCCGATGGCGTCGAAAATCTCCCGGTTGACGGCGCCGACGGCTTTCTCGACGCCCTTGCCGCCGTAGCGCCTGGCGCCGTCGCGCAGCTCCACCGCCTCATGCGCGCCAGTGGAGGCGCCCGAAGGCACGGCGGCGCGGCCGAACGAGCCGTCCTCCAGCCGCACGTCCACCTCCACGGTCGGGTTGCCGCGGCTGTCCAGGATCTCGCGCGCGGCGATGTCGACGATGGCGGTCATGGGGCGAATCCCGGCTGGGCTTGCGGGCGGACTTCTAGGTAGCGGGGGGCGGTCGCGCAAGGCGTCAACGCGGCGGCGAAAAAAGGCGGGCCGCCCCTCCTCTGCGGAGGGACGGCCCGCCGGGCTGGCGGTGTGTGCCAGCGGGGGAGTCCTTAAACAGGCCGTGCCGCCGAAGATTGGTGGAGCCGCCGGCGAACACTTGGACGACCTTAGGCCCGTATAAGTATAAATCAAGTAAAATATAGGAGATTTCCTGCATAGAAACCGTCATTACTTGGGAATAACTGCAAGGCCGGGTTCCGACATGACAAGCGCGCACGCTTGACGCGACCGCGCGGATGCGGGAGAGGACTCCCCGGATGGGGCGCATCCACGGAGTATTCCTTCATGCGTATGCCCATCCTCGCCCTCTGCACGGCGCTCCTCGCCGCCGGGGCCGCTTTCGCACAATCCACCGGTCCGGCCACCGGTCCGGCCACCGGTCAGGCACCCCACGGGTTCCTGACCCCCGAGCAGCGGGCCATGCTGCGCACCGAGCAGCCGGGCGCCGGCGACTGGCGCAACATGACCGGCGCGCAACGCCAGCAGTTCCGCGACCAGCTGCGGGCAAAATGGCAGGCGATGTCCGAAGCCGACAAGCAGGCGCTCAGGGCGCGCCTGCAGGCCGCGTGGGATGCGCTCCCCGCCGCCCAGAAGCAGGCCCTCGAGCAGAAGATCGCCGAGCGCCGGGCCCGCTGGCAGCAGCAGGGCTCCGGTCAATAGCAAGCCGGCGCACCGCGGTCTCCGCTGGGGACCGCGGCGGCGCTCAGGTGAATCCGAAATTGGCCGCCACGAGATCTCCGGTGTTGTGGACGCCGGTGAGGGTGATGGTGTCGGCGGCATCGAGCGTGATGACGACATCGCCGTTGCCGTCGATCGACATGGCCGCCTGGACCGACGCGAAATCGGCGAAGGTGCCGGGCTTGAAGTCAATCAGGTCGTGGCCCGAGCCGCCGCCCGTGGTGAAGTCGGTGACGACGTCCTGCCCGAAGCCGGCGGCGAAGATGAACTTGTCGCCCCCGGCGCCGCCCGTCATCGTGTCGTTGCCGAAGCCGCCGGTGATGACGTCCGCGCCGTTGCCGCCGGTGATGATGTCGTTGCCGCCGTTTCCGCGGATGACGTCGTTGCCCGATCCGCCGTAGAGCGTGTCGCCCGCGCCGCCGCCGCCGAGCTTGTCGTCGCCGGCGTTGCCGTTGAACCAGTTGGCATGGCTGTTCTTCGCGATCAGCGTGTCGCCGGCTGCGCTGCCCGTCACATGGCCGGTGATGGTGCCGTAATTGTAGAGGTAGCCGGCGGCGGCGAACGTCACCCGCTCGATCGTGCCATAGTTGACGACGGTCGCGCCGGCGCTTGTCGCGGCGCCGACCACGGAGCCGTTGATTTCGCCGTAGTTCAACACCGAGCCGTAATAGACCTCCACGTGCCCGTCGATGACGCCGCCGGTTTCGTTGACGAGTGTGCCGCCGAAATTGATCGGCAGGCTGATCGTTCCGGCGTTGTCGATGCTCGCCCCGTAGAAATCGATGTGCGAACCCGCCTCTCCGCCGATCGTGCCGCCGGCCTTGTTGACGAAGGTGGAGTATAAGGGCGCGTAAAGGCCGAAATGGTCGTCGTGGCCGCCGCCATATCCCGCCTTGAAGTAGATGCTCCCCGAATTGACGAGGTGGAAGGTGTTGTAATATCCGCCGAATATTTCCGTGGCGGTCCAGGTACCCGAATTCTCGACCGACACGCTGGCCACGACATGCGCCGGCGGGCGCGTGGGCAGGCAATAGAGATCGCCATCGACCGTTCCGCTGTTGTCGAATTCCACGCTGGCCACGCCGGCGTAGAACCCGTCGTACTGCGACTGGATCGTTCCGGTGTTGACGATATGGACGCCCGCGCTTCCGTAGACATACACGCCGCCGGACACGGTTCCGTGGTTGACGAAGGTGTTGTTGAAGCCGGCGAAAATCTGGACGCCGTAGCCGTCGATGTGGCCGTTGTTGGTCAGCGTATTGGCATAACCGTCGTAAAGGTTGGCGCCCAGGCCGGCACCTTCGAGCGTGCCGCTCGCGCCGACGACGACGTGATTGCCGATGCCGGTGACATAGAGGGCCTGCCCATCGCTTCCGGTTCCGTCCACGTCGCCCGTGATGCGCACGCTGCCATAGCTGCCCGAAATCCCCATGCCGCTGTAGCCCGTGACGGAACCGGAGACCGTCACGCGTTCCAGATCGCCGTGGACATAGACGGCGCCCGTGCTGCTGGTGACGGTACCCGCGATGTCGAGCGTGCCGGCAGGCGAATAGAGATCGATGCCGCCGTCCACCGTCGCATGCGAAGAGACGGTCAGCGTGTCGGCGGTGCCGCCGGCGGTGATCGCGTAGTCGTAGAGGTCGCTGGCCACCGTGCCGGACACCGTGAGGTGCGAATAGGCCGCCATCAGGTCGATGCCTTCGTCCGCGTGCCCGGTCACCGTGGCCCCCGCCGAGACGACGACGTTCACGTGATTCAGGGCAAGCGCGACGTCGATGCCTTCATTGGCGCCGTAGATATCCGCATGCACGCCGACATAGGCGTAGGAGCCGCCGACGTAGACGCCCGTCGCCTGCCTGGAGGTGACGGCGCCGTCCAGCAAGAGGGAGCCGTAGGCGGCGGTGAGATCGATGCCGTCGCTGCCGGTGCCGCCCGTCACGATCGAGCCCGCGCCGGTGACGGTGAGCGTCGAGTGATCCGAATCGACGGCGAAGCCCGGCACGTCGTTCGTGTCCGTGTACTGATAGGTGCTGACGGTGTAGCTGGCCACGTCTCCCCCTCGCTGCGTCGCACTACGACGCTCCCCGCCCGAGCGTAGCACGCCGCGGGACCGGGCAGACATGCCGATGCGCCCGGCGAACTTGTCAACGTTTCGCGTGGCTTAGCCCGATGCCACAGCCCTGAGTCGCATCGCGGCAAGGCGGACACGGGTCGCAACGGCGACTTGCGATTGCTGTACAGTTCCCTGAACGGGGGCCGAGTCGTGCCCTCGATGGAGGACAACATGGCGATGCCCGCGACGCTGCTCACCGCAGTCGTCACCATTCTGGCGATCTTGTTCGTGTTCTACACCGGCATCCGCGTGGGTCAGATGCGGACCAAGCACGGCGTCGCCGCACCGGCCACGTCGGGCCATCCGGAATTCGACTGCGCCTATCGCGTGCAGATGAACACGCTGGAGCAGTTCGTGATCTTCCTGCCGCTGCTCTGGCTGGCCACGAGCTATTTCAAGATGGTCGGCTGGCTGCCGGCGGCGCTGGGCCTCGTCTGGCTGATCGGACGCATCCTCTACATGCAGGGCTACATGAAGGCGCCGGACAAGCGCGGCACCGGGTTCGGGATCACCGCGCTCGCCACGCTCGGCCTGCTCATCCTCGCCGTCATCGGCATCGTGATGGACTGGAACGCGGTGACCGCCGGCTGAGGGCGCGCCGTCAGGGCGGCGGCAGCGTGTCGCTCACCGCGCGCGCGACCGATTGCCCGCTGAGATAGGCGCCGCCGCAGGTCGCGAACAGGCCGTCTTCCGCCACAGCCTCGCCCGCGAAGAAGACGCGGCCGGCCACCGGGATGCGCAGGGCCGCGCGCGCGTCGTAGTGGCCGGGTGCCTGGGCCGAATAGGCGCCGCGCGTCCACGGATTGCGCGCCCAGGGCGTAACCAGGGCCTGCGAGACCTTCGACTTGACGGACGAACCGCAGACTTCGGCGAGCTTCCCCTTCGCGAAATCGATGGTGTCGGCGTCCGGCGCGCCCGCCATCTCCCACGCATAGCGCCCGCCGAGGAAGCCCACCATCAGCCGCGTGTTCCAGGGCCAGGCGAGGAAGTAGACGTCATCGAGCTTCGCGGAGTCCTCGTCCAGCACGTTCTCGTATGGCTGGATGCCGAAGTCCTCATTGCCGGAGATGAGCATGGGGATCTTGGTGAGAAGCCCCATCGGCAGGGCGTGGACGGCATCCTGCGTCGCCTTCGGCAGGCCGGGCGCGAACCGCACGCCGTTCCGCGCCAGCACGCCCACGGAAGGCGTCACGATGACGGCGCGGGCGGAAACGGTGCCGCGCGCGGTGGTGACCTCCACGCCCCCGCCCCGGTAGTCGATGGCGCTGACCGGCGTGGACAGCCACACGTTCATGCCGCGGCCGACCTGCGCCACGAGCGCGCCGAAACCTTCCTTGACGAGATAGTTCGGATCGTATTCGGCGCCGGCCTCGCCGGAGAAATCGAAGACGGATTCGTTCTTGAAATCGACCGCCGCGTCCATCGGGCCCATGTTGGTGGCCGCCGCGTCGTCGGGCGGCGCCCAGCCGGTCATCAACGAGGCCATGGAGACGTCCTGCCTCGCTTTCGCGGCGTTCTCCGCGGTCGTGCCGATGGTTTCCTCGGCCTCGTGCTCGCTGCCCACGAACGTGCCGGATTGCCGGCGCGGGCCGTAGTAGATCTGGTTGAGTTCGAGCTTGTGGTAGTGGAGGTGAAAGCCGCGCTCCAGCGCGAATTGGTAGAACGGATTGGTCTTCGCGGCGTGGATCCAGGCGCAGCCGATGTCGAAGGGGGCGCCGAACGTCTTCGCATCGGTGAAGGCGCGGCCGCCGATGCGGTCCTGGGCTTCCAGCACGATCGAGCGCCGCCCCAGGGAGGCCAGCGTCTGCGCGGCGCCGATGCCGGCCGCGCCCGCGCCGACGATCACCACGTCGGTCTGGCCACTCCATGGGCGGCAACAGGCGGAGAGCGACAGCGCCGCGGCGCCCAGCAGCATCCTGCGCCGCGTAAATCCTGGATCAATAACGGTCATGACTATCGCCCACAGCCCGAAGCAGAGCGATAGTAGAGCCGGACGGCGCCCGAAATAAACGCCGGAATCCGATCAGTTCGCGGCCGCGCGCGCCTTCACGATCGAATCGATGGCGACGAGGTCGGCGAGCAGCGCAGGCAAGGTCCTGATGTCGAGCATGTTGGGTCCGTCGGACGGCGCGTGGTCGGGGTCCTGGTGGGTTTCCATGAAGACGCAGGCCACGCCGGCCGCCACCGCCGCCCGCGCTATCACCGGCGCCATGGCGCGGTTGCCGCCCGACCTGTCGCCCTGCCCGCCCGGCTTCTGGACGGCGTGCGTCGCGTCCATCACCACCGGCGCGCCGAACTTCGCCATTTCGGGCAGGCCGGTCATGTCGACCACCAGCGTGTTGTAGCCGAAGCTGGCGCCGCGCTCGGTGACGAGCACGTTGGGGTTGCCCGCGCCGGTCACCTTGGCGATGACGTTCTTCATGTCCCACGGCGCCAGGAACTGGCCCTTCTTCACGTTGACGACCTTGCCCGTCGCCGCGGCGGCCAGGATGAGATCGGTCTGGCGGCTCAGGAAGGCCGGGATCTGCAGCACGTCCACCACTTCGGCGAGCGGCGCGCATTGCTCGCGCTCATGCACGTCGGTGAGCACGGGAAGGTCCAGTTGCGCGCGCAGGTCGGCGAACACCTGAAGCGATTTCTCGAGGCCGAGGCCGCGCTGGCCCGTGGCGCTGGTGCGGTTGGCCTTGTCGAAGCTCGTCTTGTAGACGAGACCGACGCCCGCCCTGGCCGCGATCTCCTTCAGTGCGCCCGCCATCTCGAAGGCGTGAGCGCGGCTCTCGAGCTGGCAGGGGCCCGCGATGATGGAAAGCTTGCTGGCGTTTCCGATCTCGACGCGGCCGACCTTCACGACGGGATTTGGGCTTGTCATGGGCCGACCATGCGTCGGCGGCGGGCGTGCGGTCAACAGGCGAAACGAGAACCGGCGGCCCTCCATTCGCGGAGAGCCGCCGGCTCCTGTTCTCCATGCCGGAACCCGGAAATCAGGTCGGGTTGACCAGCGTAAGCACGGCGAGGTTGTCGTTGTTGTTCCCGGAAATGATGTTGTTCTTGTAGGAATCGATCACGCCGGAATTCGCGACCTGCACGCCGAGATTGCTGCTGCCGGTGATCACCGAGTTGGTGAGCTGGAGGGTGACCTGCGGGCCGTTGGCGACCGCGCCGTCGCCGGTCGAGTTGACCGACTGGCTGCGGTCGAACACCACGTTCATCTTTGTCGTTCCGCCGACGCCCGTGTTCAGGGCCAGGCCGTGGTTGGCGGTTTGGTCGATCACGGTATTGGTGATGACGCCATTGACCGATCCGCCGGTTGCCCCCTGGGCGTCGATGCGGATGCCGTTGGTGTTGTTGTAGACCTGGGTGTTCTTGATCGAGAACCTGATGTTCGGCGTTCCCAGCGATTGCTGGATTTCGATGCCGCCGCCGATGCCCACGCCGCCGCCGGCCTGGCCGTTGGAGGTGATCGTGCAATCGTTGACGTCGAGCTCGGTGAGCTGCGACGCCGACGGGTTGAACCAGATGCCGTAACCGTTCGGCGAGCCGCCGTTGAAGTTGCGGATCGTGGTGTGCTCGACCTCGAGCGTCTTGCCGGCGACGAAGCGGATGCCGGAAAGGCTGTTCGAACCGATCGGGCCGCCGTCGATCACCAGGCCGCGCACGATGACGACACAGTTGGGATCGGTGGAGCAGTTGACCGTGATGCCGTTGGTGCCGGCGACGAGGATGCCGCCTTCACCGACGCCTTCGTCGGCCATCGTGATCGCCTTGGTCACCGTCACGGCGCCGAAGCCGCCCGGATCGAGGGTATCGATCTCGCCGCCCGGCGCGGTCTTGGCAATCGCGCCGGGGAAGGTCTTGCACGGCGCGGTACGGCTGCACGGGTTGGCGTCATCGCCCACGCCCGAGATCCAGGTGCGGGTGGCCTGCGCGCTGGCAGGCGTCGTCAAGAGACTCGGCAGGGCGAGCGCGAACAGCCCCACCACCATCGCAAACTTTTTCATCACATCTCTCCCAATAGAGTCGCCAGCTTCTTTTCGCCAACCCGTATCGTCGACTCGGCGAGATCGACGTCTACCCCTTCTGCATAACAGACTTGCAGCCACTCGCGAAAGTGAGGGTCCCTCCGCGCGTGGAGAAAACTCGTCATCCCGGACGCATGCACATCGGAGCAGAGGAGGGCCCCGGGGGCATTCGGGACGACGGCCGATATTCCTGTCGCGGAACTCGCGAGTCAAGGCGGTAACATGTGTTACAAAACTGTACTTGGCTTGTCTTGGAACGGCATACTATGTTTTCGGCATGTATTGAGCATTCCTTCAATCATTTCAAGCCAATGAGGGCGCCATGGCCAAGAAGAGCAAAACCGGGAGTTCCCGCGGCCGCACCGCGAAAAAGCCTGCCGCGGCGCGAAAGCTTCGTGTCCAGCAGATCAAGTACTACGGCTGGGCGCCCGACCTGCCCGACCACCGCGACCAGTATTACAAGGCGCCGATGGCCGTGCATCTTCCGGCCAAGGTCGACCTGCGCCCACAATGCCCGCCGGTCTACGACCAGGGCCAGCTCGGCAGCTGCACCGGCAACGCCATCGCCGGCGCGATCCATTTCGACCGGATGAAGCAGGGCACGTCGTCGCCGTCGGAGGTGCCGTCGCGCCTGTTCATCTATTTCAACGAGCGCGTCATGGAGCGCACCGTGGGCTCCGATTCCGGCGCGCAGATCCGCGACGGCATCAAGAGCGTCAACAAGCTCGGCGCCTGCTTCGAAGGCACGGCAAACGACCAGTGGCGCTACGACGTCGCCAAATTCGCGATCGAGCCGCCGGCGCCCTGCTATGCGACCGCGCGCGGCCATCAGGTCGTGAGCTACCAGCGCCTCGACCAGTCGCTGGCGCAGATGAAGGGCTGCCTCGCGTCCGGCTATCCCTTCGTCTTCGGCTTCACCTGCTACGACAGCTTCGAGAGCGCGCAAGTCGCCAGGACCGGCGTGCTCAACCTGCCGGCCGCGGCCGAGAAGACGGTCGGCGGCCACGCGGTGATGTGCGCCGGCTACGACGACGGCCAGAACCGCTTCATCGTGCGCAATTCCTGGGGCAAGGGCTGGGGCATGAAGGGGTACTTCACGATGCCCTACGACTACCTCACCAACAACGACCTTGCGGACGATTTCTGGACCATCCGCGTCGTCGAGGCCTGAGCATCAGCCGCGCCCGGCGTGCTGGCCGCCCGGCGCCACCACGCCGGAGAACGCGACGCCGACGACGTCCGGCGAATAGTTGCGCGCCGCGTCGGCCAGCGACAGGATGCCGACCAGCTGCTTGGCCGCGTCCATCACCGGCAGCCGGCGCACCTGCTGCTCGGCCATGTTGTCCATGACGGCGTCGAGGTCGTCCTCCTCGAAGCAGTAACGGACGTGATCCGTCATGGCGTCGCGAACCTTGTCCGCGCCGCCTTTGCCCCGCGCGATGCAACGGGTGACGATGTCGCGGTCGGTGATCATGCCGACGAGGCGGCCGCCCTCCTCCACCGGCAGGACTCCCACGTCCTCGCGAGCCATGATCCTGGCCGCGTCCTTGAGGCTGTCTCCCGCATGCACGATGTGCGCGCCGCGGTTCATTGCTTCGCCTACCTTCATGGCGATGTTCCTTCTGTCCAGAGACCGGGCGGCTCGTTCCGGCAGCCCGCCGGCGCCGTCCCTGTCAGGGAAATGACCCGCGCCGCCCGCGGTTCCGGCTCCGGATCGATTTAAGCGGACGCGAGCGTTGACATTCGGCCCCACAGTGCGCACTTCAGTTCCGTACCCGCGCAGGGGCCCGGCGCATGACCATCCAGCAGCCCATCGACCGCCCGGTCCTGATCGGGCCCGAAGTCCCCGAAAAGCCGCTCTCACTGCTCAAGGCCATCAAGGTCGGCCAGGTCAATCCGATCGCCACCATCCCGCGCGCCGCCTATCGCGACCTGATGTGGAGCAGCAAGTTCTTCTTCGCCAGTGCGCTGGTGGTGAACGACCCGGTCGCCATCAAGCGCGTGCTGCTCGACAACATGGCGAATTACCCCAAGGCGAAGCTGGAGCAGGAGATACTCGGCGCGGCGTTCGGCGAGGGCCTTCTGGTCAGCGAGGGCGAGAAGTGGCGCGCCCACCGGCGCATCATGTCGCCGTCCTTCGACATCCGCAGCCTGACCGGCTATGCCCCGGCGATGGCCGAATGCGCGGACGCGCTCGCCCGGCGGTGGGCGGAGCTGGCGCCCGGCGCCACCGTCGACATCGCCGGCGAGATGACCCGGCTGACGCTGGAGATCATCTCGCGCACCATGTTCTCCGCCAGCGATGCCGAGATGGGCGACACCATCGCCGAGACCATGGCGACGGGGCAGGAGGCGCTGTCCTTCACCGTGCTCGACTTCCTGCCCGTGATCGGGCCCATCCGCGTGCGCCGGGCGCTGAAGCGCATCCGTGAAACCTTCTCGGGACTGGACGGGTCGATGCGGCGGCTGATCGAGAGCCGCGCGGCCTCGCCTGCGGAGGCGCCGCGCGACCTGCTCGACCGGCTGATCGCCGCGCGCGACAGCGAATCCGGAATCGGCATGGACGAGAAAGAGGTCCGCGACGAGGTGGTGATCATCTTCCTGGCCGGCCACGAGACCACCGCCGTGGCGATGACGTTCGTCTGGTACCTGCTTTCGCAGCATCCCGCCGTGGAGGCGAAGCTGCATGACGAGCTCGCGCGCGTGCTGGGCGGGCGGGCGCCGGAGTACGCCGACCTCGCGAACCTGCCCTACACCAGGATGGTGATCGAGGAGTCGATGCGCCTCTATCCGCCCGCGCCCGGGCTCGCGGGGCGCGAGGCGCTGGCGGACGACGACCTTAACGGCCACAAGGTGAAGAAGGGCGACATGATCGCCATAGAGCCCTGGATCGTGCACCGCCACGAGAAATTGTGGGACGATCCGCTGCGTTTCGATCCGGAGCGCTTCTCGCCCGAGCGTAGCGCCGGCCGGCCGCGCTTCGCCTACATCCCTTTCGGGGGCGGGCCGCACATCTGCATCGGCGCACAGCTCGCCATGCTGGAAGCCTCGCTCATCCTGGCTACGCTGGCCCAGCGCTTCCGGCCCAGGCTCGCGCCCGGCCAGGACATCGAGCTCGTCGCGCGCATCACGCTCAGGCCCAGGGACGGGATGAAGATGATGCTGGACAGGCGCTGAGGCGGCCTACGCTTCCGCCATGGCACGGCGGATCGCGCTTCCGAGCGCGTCGGAATCGTAGGGCTTGCGCAGGATCGGGAAGCGGTGCTCCGCGCGTTCCGCGGCATTGCCGTAGCCCGTCGCCAGCAGCACCGGCAGGTGAGGAAACCGCTCGCGCACGCGCCGCGCGAAGGCAAGCCCGTCCATGTCGCCGGGCATGACGATGTCGCTGAACACCAGGCAAATGTCGCTGCCGCCCGACAGAATACCAAGCGCCGCCGCCGGGCCGGTGCAGCGCAGCACCTTGAATCCCAGCCGCTCCAGCATCATCGCGCCGACTTCGGCCACCTCGACGTTGTCCTCGACGACCAGCACGGTGCCGCCGCTGCTTGCCGGCTGCTCGACGCCGCGGGCGGCGGCCACCGGCGATTTGAACGAGCGCGGCAGGTAGAGCGAGACGGTGGTGCCTTCTCCCATGGCGCTCGCCACCGCCACGTCCCCGCCCGATTGCTGCGCAAAGCCGTAGACCTGCGACAGGCCGAGGCCGGTGCCCTTGCCGAGCCGCTTGGTGGTGAAGAAAGGCTCGAAGATCTTGGGCAGTACTTCGTCCGGGATGCCGCTGCCGGTGTCCGTCAGCGAGAGGCGGACGAAATCGCCGGCGAGCGGCGCCAGGCCGCCGCCGTCGAGCGCCTCGTTGCGCGCCTCGAGCACCAGCGTGCCGCCCTGGGGCATGGCGTCGCGTGCGTTGACGGCAATGTTGACCAGCGCGAGCTCGAGTTCGCCGACGTCGACCTCCACGGGCCAGACATCCGCCGCCAAGTCCAGCGACAGCGTCACCGAACTGCCGACCGACGAAACCAGAAGCTCGCGCGTGGCGCGCAGGCGCTCCCCGAGGTCGACCACCACCGGGTTCAGCCGCTGGCGGCACGCGAAGGTGAGGAGTTGCTGGGTGAGATTGGCGCCGTTCTTCGCCGCCATTTCGATGGCATCGAGCGCGCGAATGTCTTTTTCGGCGGCGGCGCGGGCGCGCATGAGCTGCGCCTGGCCGCTGACGATCGTCAGGAGATTGTTGAAGTCGTGCGCGATGCCGCCGGTGAGCTGGCCGATGGCCTCCATCTTCTGGACCAGCGCGAGCCGGTCCTTGGCGCGCTCGAGGCGAAGCTGGGCTTCCCGCCGCTCCGTCATGTCGCGGGTGATCTTGGCGAAGCCGATGTGGCGGCCCTCGTCGTACACCGCATCGATGACCGCGAGCGCCCAGAAGCGGCTGCCGTCCTTGCGCACGCGCCAGCCCTCGCTCTCATAGCGTCCGTTTTCGAGGGCAACCTTGAGCGCGCCATGCGGTATGCGCGCGGCGCGATCTTCGGGCGTGAAGAATTCCGAATAGTGCCGGCCGACGATCTCGTCGGGCCGGTATCCCTTGATGCGCTCGGCGCCCGCGTTCCAGCTCGCCACGATGCCGGACGGATCGAGCATGTAGATGGCGTAGTCCGTGACGCTTTGCACGAGCAGCCGGAAGTTGCGCTCGCTGTCCTCCAGGCCCGCCGCAGGCTGGCCCCTGCCCGCTCGCTCCACCGTCGCATCTCGCATTGTTCCCTCGGCCCTCCCCCGCAAGACCGTGAAAACGCACGTGGCGACAATGGGTTCCCGGCATTCCCCAGGCCAGGAAATCCTCCGGCGCCCGGGTGGAATGCTCAGAGCGCGAAAAATTCGTCGAGTTTCGCGGCCCGCCTGTCGAACGTGGCCGTCGCCGAGCAGCCGTGGGAACGGTTCGAAACTCCGATGAGGACGTCCGCCAAGCCAACCTTGCTCCGCAATGCCCGCCCCAGGGCGGCAGAGACGGCCTGACGCTGCTCCACAACAAATTCGCCGGCTTCGAGGAGACGAAGGAAGGCCGCCGTGACATCGGCAGGATCGAGACCATAGGTGCTGGTCAAAACCCAGGCCGTTTCCGTCAGGACGACGAGACTGACGAATACCGGATCGCCGCGCACCGCCTGTCCCGCGACGAAGTCTGCCGCGCGGCGCGCCTGGACGGCATCGTCCCGGGTCAGGAGCCGGACGACGACATTGGTGTCCAGGCCGATCATTGCCGGCGCGCACGCGCCTTCACCGCGCGCGCGATTCCCTCGTTCATCTCCTCTACCGTGCGCGCGCGCATGCCGGGCTTGTGAAGGATTCCCACCAGACCGTCGAGGCCCGAGGTTCGCGCGATCACGAGCTTTCCGCCTTCCAGCCTGGCCTCGAGCTCGCCGCCGGACGTCACGTCGAGTCGTTCGCGAACATCGCGCGGCAAAGTGGTTTGTCCGTTCGCGCCGACCTTGAGCTTGTAGGACCTGACCGCGGGAGGGGTAACCCAGTAGCGCGTCACGCGCCCCTCGCGTGCCTTGCGCACCATGTAGCCGCGCTGCTCGAGCCGCCTGAGCACGTTGTAGTGGAAGCCGCCCGTGGCGGCGACGACGTCATCCATGGTCGCGCCCTGCGGCCGGCAAAACAGCTTTTCCGCGGCGCGCACACCGGTTTCATGCTTTTCCGTCACAATACTTCTCCCAAATTCTCGTATTTTGTGGTATATTAAAGGCGCGTTGTCAAGCGGCCCGGGGCTTCCGCCACGGGCGCCGGCAATCTCACTTTGGAGTCATGCGTCTCACATAAGCCGGCTCTGCTTCACCGCGGCGGCGATGAAGGAGGAGAACAGCGGGTGCGGATCGAGCGGGCGGGATTTGAGCTCGGGGTGGAACTGGACGCCGATGAACCAGGGGTGGTCGGGGATCTCCATGATCTCGGGCAGCCTGCCGTCCGGCGACCAGCCGGAGACGACCATGCCGTGCTCGGCGAGCTGGCGTGTGTAGCCGACATTGACTTCGTAGCGGTGGCGGTGACGCTCGCTGATCTCATGGGCGCCGTAGACCTCCGCCACGCGGCTGCCCGGCGCGAGCACCGCGGGGTAGGCGCCCAGCCGCATGGTGCCGCCCAGCTCGCCGTCCGCCGCGCGCGTCTCGACCTGGTTGCCCTTCACCCATTCGGTCATCAGGCCGATCACGGGATGGCGCGGCTTGCCGATCTCGGTGGTGCCCGCGCCTTCGAGGCCGGCGAGGTCGCGCGCCGCCTCGATCACCGCCATGTGCAGGCCGTAGCAGATGCCGAAGAACGGCACCTTGCGCTCGCGGGCGAACTTGACGGCGCTGATCTTGCCCTCGGTGCCGCGCTCGCCGAAGCCGCCCGGCACGAGGATGCCGTTGACGTCCTCGAGGAAGGAGGCGGCGTCGTCGCGCTCGAAGATCTCGCTGTCGATCCAGTCCATGTGGACCTTCACGTTGTTGGCGAGACCGCCATGCACCAGCGCCTCGCTCAGCGATTTGTAGGAATCCTTCACCTGCATGTACTTGCCGACGACGGCGATGCGCACCTCGCCTTCGGGGTTCTTCACCCGGCTGGTCACCCATTCCCAGCGCGACAGGTCGGGCGCCGGGGCGTCCGCGAAGCCGAACACCTTGAGCAGCTCGGTGTCGAGGCCGGCGCGGTGATAGGCCATCGGCGCCTCGTAGATCGTCGAGAGGTCGAGCGCGGGGATCACGCGCTCCTTGGGCACGTTGCAGAACAGGCCGATCTTGCGGCGCTCTTCCTGCGGAATGGGCCGCGAGGCCCGGCACAGCAGCACGTCGGGCTGGATGCCGATGGCGCGCAGCTCCTTCACGGAATGCTGCGTCGGCTTGGTCTTGAGCTCGCCGGCCGCCTCGATGAATGGCACCAGCGTCAGATGCACGAACGCGGTCTGGCCTTCGGGCAGGTCGTTGCCCAGCTGGCGAATGGCCTCGAAGAACGGCAGGCCTTCGATGTCGCCCACCGTGCCGCCGATCTCGACCAGGAGGAAATCCAGGTCGTCCGTGTCGGCCAGCACGAATTCCTTGATCATGTCGGTGACGTGCGGAATCACCTGCACGGTGCCGCCGAGGTAGCCGCCCTTGCGCTCCTTGTCGATCACCTGCTTGTAGATGCGCCCGGACGTGACGTTGTCCGCCTTCGACGACGACACGCCGGTGAAGCGCTCGTAGTGCCCGAGGTCCAGGTCGGTTTCGGCTCCGTCGTCGGTGACGTAGACCTCGCCGTGCTGGAAGGGGGACATGGTCCCCGGATCGACGTTGAGATAGGGGTCCAGCTTCCGCAAACGGACCTTGAACCCGCGGGCCTGCAGCAAAGCCCCGAGTGCGGCAGACGCAAGTCCTTTTCCCAAGGAAGAGACCACGCCGCCGGTGATGAAGATCAACCGCGCCATGGAAGCCCAACATGGCGAAAGGCACGCGCGCACTCAAGCGCAATCGGAAGAAAATGTGACGCGCTCATGCCGCAGTCGAGGAAAAGCCGTTAACAGCCTGCAAACGCTGCGATGTCAGTGCGGCGTGGGGACCGCGGGAACCTCGGGTTTGGCGGGGCCTGAAGGCGCCTTGGGCTGGTTCAGGGGCACGGTCGTGCCGCTCGGCGCCGAATCGATGGTCATCGCCTGCGGACGGCCATGCAGGGCCAGAATGGTGAGGGCCAGGCTGCAGACGAAGAAAAGCACGGCCAGCACGACCGTCGTGCGGGTCAGGGTGTCCGCCGCGCCGCGGGGCGTGAACATGCCCAGGCCCGAGCCGCCGCCGCCCATGCCCAGCGCGCCCCCCTCCGAGCGCTGCAGGAGCACCACCCCGATCAGGCCGACGGAGACGACGAGCTGGATGATGATCAGGATCGCTTGCATGGCTGCACCTCTTGCCGCGGGCTCTTAGAGCAACCCGGCGGCAATTGGAAGCGGCACGAATCGGGCGGTCAGACCGCCATCGCGGGGGCGTTGCGGGCGGCGATCATGGCCACGGCGGCGTCGACTTCTTCGAGGTGCTGCGCCGTCGTCTTTTCCGGGACGAAGAGCTGGGTGAGGTTCAGGGCGGCGTGGCCCAGAAGATGAAGCGAAGCGTTGCGGTCCACACCGGCCTCCAGCCCTTCGGCGGCGGCGATGACGGAATCGCACCAGCCTGTCGCGCCGTCGAATGCCGTGCCGCGGGCGCGCAGGGCCATGGACTGGGTGAGGTCCTTGAGCTTGGTGAGATCGACCTCGTATTTGCCGGTGCCGGGGATGTGCGACTGGAGCAGGCGCCAGAGCACGCAGACCTGGAAGGAGTCGCGCCGCAGCTTTTCGCTGTTGAGCTGGCCGCGGGCGGATTTGAGCTGGGCGTCGAGGCGCTGGGCGGCGTCGTCGGAGGTCAGCCGCTCCTGCGCCTTCATCTTCAGCGAATTGGGCGGCTCGAAGAGCTCCACGTTGGAGGGACGCGCATTGTCCTTGCGCCGGTCGGGGCCGACATATTCCGAGGTGACGACGAAGCCCTTGCGGCGCTCGACATGGGTGCGGATGCGCTGGCCGAGCAGCGTGGTCGAGAACGGGCGCAGGAGGAGGTCGTCGGCGCCCGAGTTCAGCACCTTGGAGACCAGCGCGGTGGAATTCTCCCAGGCCGTCACGATCAGCACGATGAAGGGGTTGTAGCCGTCGGTGCTCTGGCGGATGGCCTGGATGGCCGTGCACAGCTCGTCGTCGGCGCCCTGCGTTTCGCATAGCGCCAGGTCGGGCGCGCGGCGCTTGATGCATTCGATGAAGGCGTCGAGCGTGGCGGCGGTCTCGATATGGCGGAAGCCGAGGTTGTAGAGGGCCGCGCGCGTGGCGGCACGGTTGGCCGACACGGGATCGTAGACCAGCGTTTCCGCCGTATCGAAGCTGAGCCTTCCCATCTGTCCCGCCTGTGCGGAAAGCATGCGCGCGGCCCGTTAAGGAATGGTGGGCAGGCGTGGTTAACTCTTGCGCACCGCGGAGAAAATCGCGTGGAAATCCGATGCCTTGAGGCTCGCGCCGCCGACCAGCGCGCCGCCCACGTTTTCCACGGCCAGGATCTCCGCGGCGTTGGAAGGCTTCACCGAACCGCCATAAAGGATCCGGACCGCGTTCCCCTCCGCGCCGAAACGCGCGCGGAGGCATTTGCGGATATGGGCGTGGGTCGCGGCGATGTCGGCAATGGTGGGCGTGCGCCCCGTCCCGATGGCCCAGATGGGTTCGTAGGCGACGGCCGTGTTCGCCGGTGTCATCCCGTCAGGCACGCCGCCGGAAATCTGGCGGCCGCAGACGTCGTGCGCGCGGCCGGCGTCGCGCTCGGATTCGGTTTCCCCGATGCAGACGATGGCAAGCAGGCCCGCGCGCCAGGCGGCGCGCGCCTTGTCCGCCACCATGGCGTCGGTCTCGCCGTGGAACTGGCGGCGCTCGGAATGGCCGACGATGACCGCGCTCCCGCCCGCGTCCCTGATCATCTCGGCGCTGACGTCGCCGGTGAAGGCGCCGGCGGGCTCCGTGTGGCAATCCTGCCCGCCGATGGCGATCCGGCCGTCGGCGCAGGCGGCGGCCCGCGCGATCAGCGTGGCCGGCGGACAGACGAGGATATCCGCCTGCGGCTTTCCGGAGACGACCAGCTCGCAGATCTTCCCGATCTCGGCCAGCGAGGCGGAGAGGCCGTTCATTTTCCAGTTGCCGGCGATCAGATGACGCATCGTTCCCTCAGCGCAGGATTTCCACCAGGAGCACCCAGGCATTTATCACGGTCGCGATCAGCGACACGACGATTCCCGGCACCAGCCAATAGAGCGCCCCGCCCACATCCATCCAGACCAGGATGCCGGCGGCCATGAACGGCAGGCTGGACAGCTGGGCCAGCACGATCCTCGGCACGATGATGCGCCGGTCGACCTTGAAATCGGGACTGCGCAGCGCGCGGGCCTGGATCATGACCGGCACCAGCCACATGGCCGCGCCCGTCGCAAGCAGCTCGGCGCCGAACAGCCAGGCCGGCTGGTGCGGCACGAGCGCGTAGCTCGAGGCCACCAGCACGCCGGTCGGCGTGACCAGCGTCTCCGCCGCGCGGCCCGGCAGGAGCGGCGTCGACAGGATGCGCGCGACGTTGATGGAAATGGCGACGATGACGAGGCCGGCGAGCGCCGCGGCCGCGCCCAGCTCCGCCACGAAGAAATCCGCCCAATTGCCCACGAATCGCCGCCTTGCCCTCGCCGCACCCCCTCCCTATCATCCGCCGCCTTTCGCCGCCACGATCCGGAACACCCCATGCTTCAGCAGATGCGCAGAGTCGCCAGGTCCAAGCCCGCGGGCATCGTCCTTGCCCTGATCGCGGCGAGCTTCGCGCTGTGGGGCATCGGCGACGTCATCCGCGGCGGCTCGGCGGACACCAGCGTCGCGAGCGTGGGCGGCGAAAAGATCCCCTACGAGATCTATTCGCGCGACTACAAGAACGCGACGCGCAACGCCTCGCAGCGGCTGGGCGAGCTGACGCCCGACCAGATCCGCAAGCTGGGGCTTGCCGACAAGACGCTGCAGGACCTCATCAACCGCACCGCGATGGACGGCTATGCGAGCGATCTCGGCCTTGTGGTCGGCGACGACCAGGTGACGTCCGACATCCGCAACAGCCCGAGCTTCGTCGGGCCGCTGGGCACCTTCGACCGCGACAAACTCCTCCAGGTGCTGAACACCTACGGCTTCACGGAGCCCGGCTTCATCGCCTATGTGCGCCAGGGCGACATGCGCGAGCAGGTGCTGAGCGCCGCGCGCGACGGCTTCGAGATCCCGCCGGGCTTCGGCCGCGCGCTGTTCGACTTCCTCAACGAGCGCCGTGCGGTGGACTACATCGTGATACCGGAGAGCGCGGCCGCGGACATTCCCGCGCCCACCGACGCGCAGCTCAAGGCCTTCATCGCAGCGCATGCCGGGACCTTCAGCGTTCCCGCCTACCGCACGATCACCTATGCGGAAATCGGCCCAGCCGACATCGCGCCGCAGGTCGTGGTGACGGACAAGCAGATCCAGCAGGAATACGACAACCGCAAGCAGAACCCGCAATACGCCTACGACATTCCGGAGAAGCGCGTCGTCGAGCAGCTGAACTTCAAGGACGCGGCGTCGGCCAAGGCGGCGCGGCAGAAGATCGACGGCGGCATGAGCTTCGCCGACGTGGCCAAGTCGCTGAACCAGCAGCCCATCGATCTGGGCGAGGTGACGTCGGAGGCGCTGGGCGATCGCGGCCCCGCCGTCTTCGCGCTGGCGGACAACGGCGTGACCCAGCCGCTCAAGAACCTCGCCGGCTACGCGCTGATGCACGTTTCGAAGATCGAGCCCGGCTCGCAGAAGAAGCTCGACGACGTCAAGGCCGATATCCGCAAGGACCTGGCCGACAAGATCGCCGCGGACAGGATCGATGGCATCGCCAACGACTATATCGACGCCAGCGGCAGCGGATTGAGCCTCCCCGATGCTGCGAAGAAAGTCGGCATGCACGTGATCCACGTGGCCGCGGTCGACGCGAATGGACTGGCCCCCGACGGCACGAAGGCGCAGGTGCCCGACGATCCGATATTCCGCGACCAGATGTTCAAGGCCGAGGTCGGCGAGGATCAGGACCCGTTCCAGGGCAAGGACGGCAAGGAATACGTCCTCAACGTCGACAGCGAGACGCCCTCCAGGGCCAAGCCCTTCGAGCAGGTGCGCGACCAGGCGGTGCAGTTATGGACGGCGGACGCGAGACAAAAGGCCCTCGCCGCCAAGGCCCAGTCGCTTGCGGCGGAAGCCACGAAGGACAATTCGCTCGACGGGATCGCCAAGCAGTTCGGCGTGACGCCGAAGAAGAGCGGCGCGCTGGAGCGCGGCAAGGCGACCGGCGACCTTCCCGCCGCCCTCGTCGCGAAGATCTTCGCCGCGCCGCCGGGCTCGGCCGTCGGCGGCGCGTCGTCCAGGAGCGACGCCTACATCGTCGCGCGCGTCACCGGCGTGCGCCATCCGCCCGCGCCCGTGACCGATCCCGAATACCAGCAATTCATCTCGCAGGTCAGCGCCGGCACGTCCCAGGACATCGCCACCATCCTCGCCATGGCCGTGCGCGACAAGAAAGGCGTAACGATCAACCAGAAGATGGTCGATCAGGCCACCGGCGATTCCGGCGAAGGCTCATGAGCGGCCGATGGCCATCGAACCTTCCTTCGAGGCCTTCGCGAAGGCCTACGGCGCGGGCCAGCCGCAGGTGCTCTACGCGCGGCTGATCGCCGATCTTGAAACGCCCGTCACCGCCTATCTCAAGCTCGGCTCGTCGCGCGACAACGCCTTCCTGCTGGAGAGCGTGCAGGGCGGCGAAACGCGCGGGCGCTACTCCATCATCGGCATCAGGCCCGACCTGATCTGGCGCTGCCGGGATGGCAGGGCCGAGATCAACCGCGACGCGCGTGCCACGCCGGACGCGTTCGTGCCGGTGGAAGGCAACCCTCTGGACTCGCTGCGCGGCCTCGTGCGCGCCACGCGCATGACGCTGCCCCCGGGCCTCCCGCCGATGGCCGCCGGCCTTTACGGCTATCTCGGCTACGACATGATCCGGCTGATCGAGAAGCTCGGCCCGCCACCGCCCGATCCGCTTGATTTGCCGGACGCGATCCTCCTGCGCCCCACCATCGTGGCCATCTTCGACAATGTGCGCGACGAGATCCTCATGGTCTCGCCGGTCCGGCCGGAGGCCGGCGTGGACGCGCGCGCGGCTTACGCGCGGGCCTCCGAGCGGCTGATGGACGCCATCGGCGACCTCGAGCGGCCCGCGCCCTCGGCCCCGGCGCCCACGGCCCTGCCCGGCAGTGCTGCCGTCGAGTCCAACATGACTCACGCGGAATATCTGGCGGTGGTGGAGCGCGCGAAGGCGTACATCCGGGCCGGCGACGTGTTCCAGGTGGTGCCGAGCCAGCGCTTCCGGCGGCCGTTTGCGCTGCCGCCCTTCGCCCTCTACCGCGCGCTGCGCCGGCTCAACCCGTCGCCGTTCCTCTACCATTTGTCGTTCCCCGGCTTCGCCATCGTGGGATCGAGTCCGGAGATCCTGGTGCGGCTGCGCGACGGCGTGGTGACCATCCGGCCCATCGCCGGCACGCGCAAGCGCGGCGCGACGCCCGAGGAGGACGCGGCGCTCGCGGAGGAACTCAAGGCCGATCCCAAGGAGCGCGCCGAGCATCTCATGCTGGTCGACCTCGGCCGCAACGACGTGGGCCGCGTCGCCAGGGTCGGCGACGTGAAGGTCACGGACAGCTTCTTCATCGAGCGCTACAGCCACGTGATGCACCTGGTCTCCAACGTCGAGGGCCATATCCGCGACGGCCTGGACGCCATCGACGCGCTGGCCGCCGGCCTGCCGGCCGGCACGCTCACCGGCGCCCCCAAGATCCGCGCCATGCAGCTGATCGACGAGTTCGAGAAGGAAAAGCGCGGGGGCGCGTATGCCGGGGCAGTGGGCTATTTCGCCGCCGACGGCTCCATGGACACCTGCATCGTGCTGCGCACCGCCGTGGTGAAAGACGGCACCATGTACGTCCAGGCGGGCGGCGGCGTGGTGGCGGACAGCGTGCCGGAAGCCGAGTATCAGGAGACCGTCAACAAGGCCAAGGCACTGATGGCCGCGGCGGAGGAGGCGGTGCGCTTCGCCTCATCGGCCAGGCGCGGCCAGTAGGCGGACATACGCCGCCCCCCGCGCAACGTTATCAAAAATCAAATCCCCGGACCGGACCCGCGCGACGGCGGCCAGATTGCATCGATTCAATCCTGCCCGCCCGGAACCTTTGGAACGCAATTCCGCCGTCGGTTTTGTCTTGGCGCGTGCGAAGGGCGCCTCGAAAAACACAAGGGATAACCCATGGCCAAGATCATCGTCGATGGCGACAGCAATCTCGCCGCGACCGACCCTTCCACCATCGAAAACGGAACCATCACCGCCAACACCGACACCGAATTCCAGGTCACCGCCACCGATGGGACCGTCTACACCCTGCTCGGCAATTTCTCCGGCGGCAGCGGCTCGACACCGCCATCGTCCGGAACCATCAGCCGCATCGTCATCGACGGCCCCGGCACGGAGACCACCGAGCGCACGACCATCAGCGGCCTGGCGCTCGACGTGACGACGTTCGAGGATTCCGTCGCCAGCGACAGCGTCGAGCACCTCGTCAAGAGGATCTTTGCCCATGACGACGTCTTCAACCTCAGCCAGGGCGGCACGGACGTGATGCTGGGCGGCGGCGGCAACGACCGCTTCCTGATGGGTTCCACGCTGGATTCCAGCGACAGCCTCGACGGCAATGGCGGGTTCAACACGGTGGTGCTCGACGGCGACTACAGCGCGGGCCTCACGCTCGGCACCAACTCGCTGATCCAGATCGACAAGCTCGCGCTGACCGGCGCCTTCAGCTACGACATCACCACCAACGACGCCAACGTGGCGGCCCATCACACGCTGGTGGTCGACGCGCGGCCGGGCAACAGCGACACCTCCGTGAGGTTCGACGGTTCGGCCGAGACCGACGGCAAGTTCAACTTCTTCGCGGGCGACACCGGCAGCGTCGACTTCATCGGCGGCGCGGGCAACGACACCTTCCATGGCGGCGGCTCGGGCGCGACGCTGATGGGCGGCGGCGGCAACGACCAGTTCATCTTCGGCGGGAACTTCGACGGCACGTCGGATATCGACGGCGGCTCGGGCTTCAACCTGGTGAGCCTGGACGGCAACTACAGCGACGGCCTGACCTTCGGTGCCAGCTCGCTCCAGAACATCCAGGAGCTGCGGCTGATGCACGGCAACGGCAACAGCTACGACCTGACGCTGAACGCGGCGAACACCGTGGCCGGCCAGACCTTCCGCCTCGACGCCTCCAACCTGCACAACACCGATTTCGTGCATTTCGACGGCAGCGCGGCGGCGGGCAACCTCAGCCTGCGCGGCGGCAATGGCGACGACCTCCTCGTCGGCGGCCAGGGACACACCGTGTTCCAGGGCGCGCTGGGCGCGGACACGCTGGTGGCGGGCGACAAGTCCAACCACTTCGTCTACACGAGCGTGACGGACTCCAACGGAACCCGCTACGACACCATCCGGGGCTTCGATGCCACCCGCGACGGCATCACCGTGATCAACCCGGTGACGGGCGTGGATGCCGCCGTGACGACGGGTTCGCTGTCGGACGCGACCTTCGTGACCGACCTCAAGCACGACATCGGCGCCGCGCAGCTCGGCGCGGATCATGCCGTGCTGTTCACCGCGGATTCCGGCGACGAGGCGGGGAACACCTTCCTCATCATCGACCAGAACGGCGTGGCCGGCTATCAGTTCGACGGCGACATCGTCATCCAGCTCACGGGCAGCAGTCACCTGGGCCTGCTGAGCACGGCGGACTTCCTCACGCACAGCTGACGGAAACGCCGACGGCACGAGCCATCATGGCGGCGCCCGGCACCTCTGGTGCCGGGCGTTTCGCTATCGCGACGTGGCAGCCAGCTCGCGGCTGGTCTTCAGGCGGATGGCGACGCTGACGGGGACGAGATCGCCCCGGCGCGCCGTCCAGGCCGCCAGCGCGGCGAGCGTTTCCGGCCTGGGATGGCCGATGGCGATGGCCACGCCGTCGCGACGGGCGATTTCCTCCGTTTGCGACAATGCCGCGGCGATGGCCGCGGGCGTTTCGACATCGTCGAGGAACACGTCGCGCCCCGCGCTGGGCACGCCGAAGGCGCGCGCCAGCGGCACCACCGCGGTTGCCGTCGTCGTGCGCGAGTCGAGGAAGAACAGGCGCCGGTCGGCAAGCGTTTCCATCACCGGCGTGAGCGCCACGCGGTCGGCCGTGAAGCGGCTGCCTTCATGGTTGTTGATGCCCGCGTAACCGGGCACGCGCGACAGATCCCACTCCAGCCGCCGCGCATTCTCCGCCGCCGGCAGCGAGGTGAGGAGCGCGTTGGGGCCCGGGTCCGTCGTCCCCTCCGGCTCCATGGGCACATGCACCAGGATCTCGTGCCCGCCGCGCGCGGCCTCCTTCGCCAGCGCGGGTGTCGCGTCCGGGTATGGCAGGAAGGCGAGGCTCACACCCTTCGGCAATGCGATCGCCTTGCGCGCGGCGACGGGGTCGCTGCCCAGATCGTCGATGACGATGGCGATCGCCGGCGGCGCCAGGGCATCCGCCGCCGCGGGCGCCGCGTCCGGATCGCCCGCCTTCAGCCGCGCCGCCAGCCATTCGGGATAGGCGCCGGATTGCACGGGCACGAGCCATTGCGGCGAATGGGAACTTGCCGGAAAGCGCTCGCGCAGCGCCACATCCGAGTTGGGCGTGGCGCGCGCCTGTCCGGCCTGGGCCGACATCAATTCCGGCGGCACGAGCGTTTCGGCGAGCTGCGGAAGCCCCGAAAGCGCGCGCCCGCCGCCCACCGCAAGCGCCAGCGCGAACAGGAACCAGAACGCCGCCACGCCCGCCTGGCGGGAGAGATCGCGCGCGCCGGGAATCATGCGCTTTCGTGACATGGGCCAATAGGAGGCCGATCCGCAGCCCTGTCAATGTAGTTACCCCGGCCCTCACCCCGCGCCAAGCTTGACGCGCGCGGGCCCGACCGCTTTCTTGCGCGCCGAAAGGCCGGGCCATGCTTCTCCTGATCGATAACTACGACAGCTTCACCTACAATCTTTTCCACTATCTCGGCGAGCTCGGCGCGGAGGTGGTGGTGAAGCGCAACGACGCGCTGTCGGCGCGCGAAGCGCTCGCCATGGGTGCGGAAGGCATCGTGCTGTCGCCGGGGCCCTGCACGCCGAACGAGGCGGGCATCTGCCTCGATCTCATCCGCGAAGCGAAAGGTGGCGTGCCGATCCTGGGCGTGTGCCTGGGCCATCAGGCCATCGGGCAGGTCTATGGCGGCGAGGTGGTGCGCGCGCCCGCGCCGATGCACGGCAAGCTTTCCCGCATCCACCACACCGGCAGGAGCGTGTTCCGCGGGCTCAACAACGATTTCGAGGCGACGCGCTATCACTCCCTCACCATCAGGCCGGAGAACATGCCCGCGAGCCTGGAGGTGACGGCGACGGCGGACGACGGCGTGATTATGGGCGTGATGCACAAGACCCACCCCGTGCACGGCGTGCAGTTCCATCCGGAGAGCATCGCCTCGGAGAACGGCCACGCGCTGCTCGCGAACTTCCTCGCCCTCGCGCGCGATTTCGCCCGCGTGCCGGCATGAGCCGGACGGAAGCATTCACGCCCTATCTCGACGAGGTTCGCGGCGGGCAATCGCTTGACGCCGATGCCGCCTCCTCCGCTTTCGAAGCGATCATGACCGGCGGCGTGGCCGAGGCGGATCTCGCGGCGTTCCTTATCGCCCTCGCCGATCGCGGGCCCACCGTTGCGGAAATCCTCGGCGCGGCGCGGGTGATGCGGGCGAAGATGCGCACGATCGAGGCGCCGCCGGGCGCCGTCGATCTCTGCGGCACGGGCGGCGACGGCCAGGGCACGCTCAACGTCTCCACCGCCGTGTCGTTCGTGGTCGCGGCCTGCGGCGTGCCGGTCGCCAAGCATGGCAACCGCAACATGTCCTCCCGCACGGGCGCGGCCGACGTCCTGGAGGCGCTGGGCGCGCGCATCGATCTTCCCCCCGAAGCCGCGCAAGCCTGCCTGCGCGAGACCGGGCTCTGCTTTCTTTTCGCGCAGGCCTATCATCCGGCCATGCGGCACGTGGCGGAGGTGCGCCGCAAGCTCGGCCGGCGCACGATCTTCAATTTGCTGGGCCCGCTCTCCAACCCGGCGCGGGTCGGGCGCCAGCTCATCGGCGTGTTCGCGAAGGAATGGCTGCGGCCGGTGGCGGAGGTGCTTTCGGCGCTGGGGTCCGAGCGCGTCTGGGCCGTGCACGGCGCCGACGGCCTCGACGAGATCGCCATCGCCGGCGCGACGTTTGCCGCGATACTCGACGGCGGCCGCATCTCCCGGCGCACCATCGTGCCGGAGGACGCAGGCCTTGCATGCCTCGCCTCCGCAGCGATCGAAGGCGGGACCCCGGAGGAAAACGCCGCCGCCCTGCGCCACCTGCTCGACGGCGCGCGCGGCGCCTATCGCGACATCGTGCTCATCAACGCCGCCGCCGTGCTGTGCATTGCCGACAAGGCGAAGGATCTCCGCGAAGGCGCGGCGCTGGCCGCTCACGCCGTCGACGGCGGCGCGGCGAAAAAGGCGCTCGAGCGCTTCGTGGCGTTCACACGGGCCGCGGCATGACCATCCTCGACGACATCGCGGTCTACAAGCGCGGGGAGATCGCGCGCGCGAAAGCCGCGATGCCGCCTGCCGAGATCGAAGCGCGCGCCCGCGCCGCCCCACCGTCGCGGGGATTTCGCGACGCGCTGGTCCGGCGGCGCGCCGAGGGGAGATATGGCCTGATCGCCGAGATCAAGAAGGCCAGTCCGTCCAGGGGCCTGATCCGTGCGGACTTCGATCCGCCGGCCCTGGCGCGCGCCTATGAGCAAGGCGGCGCCGCTTGCCTGTCGGTGCTGACCGACGCGCCGTCCTTCCAGGGCGCGCCGGAATTCCTCGCCGCCGCGCGCGCAGCCGCCACCCTGCCCGTCCTGCGCAAGGATTTCATGCTCGATCCCTACCAGGTCGCCGAAGCGCGGGCCTGGGGGGCGGACTGCATCCTGATCATCCTCGCCATCGTGGGTGACGCGCTGGCGCGCGAACTGATGGCGGCTGCGCGCGCGTTCGGCATGGACGTGCTGGTGGAGGTCCACGACGAAGCCGAGTGCGATCGGGCCGCCGCGCTGGGGCCGGACTTCATCGGGATCAACAACCGCGACCTCCACACCTTCGTGACCGACCTGGGCGTGACGGCCCGGCTGGCGCCGCGGCTGCCGAAGGATGCGCTCGTCGTGGCCGAAAGCGGATTGTCGGCGCCCGCGGATCTCGCGCGCCTAGCCGGGAGCGGCGTCACGACGTTCCTCATCGGCGAGAGCCTGATGCGGCGGGACGACGTGGCCGAGGCGACGCGCGCGCTGCTGGGGCGGTGAGGAGCGCCATGACGGGCGCGGCCAACTCGTCTAACATCCCCGCATGGCGAAACTGACCCATCTCGACTCCAGGGGCGCGGCGCGCATGGTCGATGTCTCGGCCAAGGCCGCGACGGCGCGCGAGGCGGAGGCGGAGGCGGTGATCGTGCTGTCGCGCGAGGCTTTCAGGGCCGCGACCTCGGGCAGGGCGAAGAAGGGCGACGTGCTGGCGGCGGCGCGGATCGCCGGGATCATGGCGGCCAAGAAGACGTCCGAGCTCATCCCGCTGTGCCATCCGGTCGCGCTGACGAGCGCCAAGGTGGAATTCGAGATGGACAGGAAGCGCAGCGCCATCCGCATCCGCGCCACGGCCGCGACGACGGGGCCGACCGGGGTGGAGATGGAAGCGCTGACGGCGGCGAGCGTGGCGGCGCTCACGATCTACGACATGATCAAGGCCGTCGATCGCGCGGCGCGCATCGGGCGCATCCGGCTTCTGGCGAAGTCCGGCGGCAAGAGCGGCGCTTACAGGACCAGGCGATGATCTCCGTCGCCGAGGCCACGTCCCGGATCGTGGCGGCATTCGGGGCCATGCCGCCCGAAGCCGTTCCGCTCGCCGACGCAGCCGGCCGGGTGCTGGCGCAAGACGCGATCGCCGCGGCCGATCAGCCGCCGGCGCCGGTCTCGTCGATGGACGGATATGCGGTGCGCGCCGCCGATGCGCAGGCGGGGGCGACCTTGAAAGTCGTCGGAACGGCGCCGGCAGGCAGGCCGTGGCCGGGCGCCGTTAAATCCGGCGAGGCGGTGCGCATCTTCACCGGCGGCGCGGTGCCGCGGGGCGCGGACGCGATCGTGATCCAGGAAGACGCCGGCGCGAGGGACGGCGCGGTGCGTATCCACGCCGCCGCGATTGCCGGCAAGCACATCCGCGTCGCCGGGCTCGATTTCAGGCACGGGCAAACGCTGGCGCCGGCCGGACACCGCCTCACCGCGCGCGACCTCAGCCTGCTTGCCGCCGGGGACGTTGCGCGCGTGGACGTGCGCCGCAAGCCGCGCGTGGCGTTCGTGGCGACGGGCGACGAGCTGTCACGGCCGGGCGAGACGCGCAAGCCGGGCGGCATCGTGGCGTCGTCCGGCTACGGCCTTGCGGCGATGATCGACGCGTGGGGCGGACATGCCCGGGATCTGGGCATCCTGCAGGATTCCGAAGAGGCGGTCGGCTCGCTTCCTGGCCTTGCCGAAGGCGCGGATCTCATCGTGACGCTGGGCGGCGCGTCGGTGGGAGACCACGATCTGGTCCAGCGCGCGCTGGGGCCGAAGGGCTTCGTGCTCGACTTCTGGAAGATCGCCCTGCGGCCGGGAAAGCCGCTGATCTTCGGGCGGCTCGGCGCCACGCCGCTGCTCGGCTTGCCAGGCAATCCGGTGTCGACGCTGGTCTGCGCCCGATTGTTCCTCAAGCCCGCCATCGCGGCGATGCTCGGCGCGCGCGCGCAGGAGCCGCCGCTCGGCGCGCGCCTGTCGCGCGATCTGCCCGCCAATGACGGACGCCAGGACTATGTGCGCGCGAAGATCGAATACCGGGACGGCGAGCCTTGGGCCGAGCCCTTCGCGGTCCAGGATTCCTCGATGCTGTCGACGCTCGCGGCGGCGGACGCGCTCATCGTCCGGCCGCCGCACGCGCCCGCGGCGGCGCCGGGCACGCGCGTGGATATCCTGCTGCTGGAATAGCAAAGCGGGCGGCTGCGTGGCCGCCCGCTCCGCTCAGGACCGTTCGCTCAGAACGTGATCCAGACCCCGTTGCGCCAGTAACCCCGGCCATGGTGCTCGTGCCAGCGATAGTGCTCGCCCGCGCGCCAGCGCCAGTCGTCGGGGTGGACCACCAGCCCGAACTCGGGGCGGTAGGCGTAGTGATGGCGGACATGCCAGCACTCGCCCCACTGGTTGCATACGATCTCGGCCGAGGCGCTGGTGGCAGTCAGGGCCAGCGCGCTCGCCCCCAAAAGGGCCGTGAGGGCCGCTTTGCCGATCAGTTTCATGTGTCGCGTCTCCAGGTTCACGCCCCACCGGGTTGCTTAACGGGCGGAATTCGACCGGGTTCCCCGGGTTCCCACCACAATAGATTGGGTCTTGACCTGTTCCCGGAACTAAAATAGAACGATTCTCCGTGTTTCGGATTTGTTCGAAAACCCTTGGGAGACATGGATTATGCTGACGCGCAAGCAACACGAACTGCTCATGTTCATCCATGAGCGTGTGCGCGAGACCGGCGTCCCGCCATCGTTCGACGAGATGAAGGATGCGCTGGATCTCAAGTCGAAATCGGGCATCCACCGGCTGATCACGGCGCTGGAGGAACGCGGTTTCCTCAAGCGGATGGAAAAGCGGGCGCGCGCGCTGGAGATCCTGCGCCTGCCCGAGAACGTGGCGGACACGCAACGCCCCGCGACCTCCCGCAGCCAGGCCCTGCGCCAGAGCCACATGCCCGCATCGCGCGTGCCGCGCGGCACGGCGGTGGATGTGCGCGCGGCCGGAAGCCCGCGCAAATCGGATGACGGTGCGGTGGCGGTGCCGATCCTGGGCCGTATCGCCGCAGGCACGCCCATCGAGGCGCTGCAGCACAAGGTTTCGGAAGTGCCGGTGCCCAGCGCCATCGTCGCGCGCGGCGATCACTACGCGCTGGAGGTGACGGGCGACTCCATGATCAACGCCGGCATCCTCGATGGCGACACGGTCATCCTGCAGGAGGTCAACACGGCCAACACCGGCGAGATCGTGGTGGCGCTGATCGACGACAGCGAGGCGACGCTGAAACGGCTGCGCCGCCGCGGCGATTCCATCGCGCTCGAAGCCGCGAACCCGGCCTACGAGACACGGCTCTATGGCGCCGACCGGGTGAAGATCCAGGGCAAGCTGGTCGGGCTCATCCGCCGGTATTGAAGCCGGGCGCGGCCCCGCGACGCGTGAAGCGGTCCGCGCCGGGCCGTGCGACAGACTGGTGGCCCCGCGGCGGCGGGCTCCAGGGCCGGTCGCCACGCTCCTCGCGCACGCTGCGGGCGCGGATGCCGTCCTGGATTCGAATGGCATAGGCGCCGTTGCGCGCGACGTCGAAACGATCGATCACCAGCCGTGGGCCGGCGCAGGGACCGCGCAACGGAAACTCACCGATCAGGATCGTGGCCGAGGCGCAGTCTTCGGCCAGCGCGTCGCGCCGCCGCGGCGCCGCGAGCAGGACGCCGTCCTTCATCCGCGCGATGCAGCCCGAAGCGTCGCAGCGCACCCCATCGGCCGGGCGCGCGAGCGTCGCCGCGGCGAGGCGCGCATCGCCGTCGCGCTTGAGCCAGTCGGCCGCGGAATATTCGTCCGAAGGCCGGTGCAGCAGCACCAGACGGCCCTCGGGATTGCGGATCGCGATGGTGCCCGCGTCGCGGGAGACCAGGATATCCGGCGGCGCGGCGAGCCATGCGAACAGGAGCCCGGCGGCGGCGGGCGCCAGTCCCAGCCAGCGCCACGCGCCGCGCCACAATGCCATCCACAATCCGCCGAGCGACAGCGCGATCAGCGCCGACACCGGCCAGGCCGCGACCACCGATACCGCACCCGGCAGGCCCGAGACGCAGCGGCCCACCGCGAGCATGGCCTCGATCCCCCAGCCCATCACGTGCAGCGGCGCCGCATCGAGGCCGAACGGCATCAGGATCACCGCGAGCGCCGCCGAAGGCATCACCACGAATCCCATGATCGGCATGGCGCCGAGATTGCCCAGCACGGCATAGTGCGTGGCGCGGTCGAAGTGATAGGCGGCAAAGGGCATGGTCGCGAGGCTGCCGACCAGCGAGGTGATCGCGATGCCTTTCATGTAGCGGCGCACCCCCGGCAGCGGCAGGCCGGAATATGTCTCGTCGCGCTTCGCCGCCCGCGCCTGCTCCCATTCCGCGACCGCCACGAGGCCCGCGACCGCGGCGAACGACATCTGGAATCCCGGCCCGATCAGGCTCTCCGGCTGCAGGAGCAGAATGACCGTCGCCGCCAGCGCCAGCGCGCGCATCGAGATTCCCGGCCGGTCGAACAGCACCGCGATCAGCATCATCGCCAGCATGATGAAGGCGCGGGTCGTGGCGGCCGCTCCGCCGCTGATCACCAGATAGAACGCGGCGCCCGAAAGCGCCGCCAGCGCCGCCCATTTCTTGATCGGATGGTTCAGCGCGACGGCGGGAAATAATGCCAGCAGCGCGCGGATCGCCCAGAACAGTCCCAGCCCCACCAGCGCCATGTGCAGGCCCGCGATGGCGAGCACGTGCGCGAGGCCCGCGTCGCGCAGGGCCTGGTCGTCGGCCTCGGAGATGCCGCCGCGGTCGCCGGTGATCAGCGCCGCGGCGATGGCGCCCGTGCTGCCCGGCAGCACGGCGTGGATGCGCGCGCTCATGCGCCAGCGCAGGCTTTCCACCGCCAGCTCGGCCCGCTCCCTGAGCGTCGGGGCGCGCGGCGGCGGGATGAATTGCGCGCCGCCATAGGTGTAGCCGACGGCGCCGATCCGCGCGAACCACGCCGCGCGCGCGAAATCGTAGGCGCCCGGCACGGTGGGCTCGGGCGGCGGAAGCAGCACGGCCTTCACCGAAATCGAGTCGCCCGGCTTCAGTATCTCGCCGCCTTTGCGGATCGAGACCCGGACCTCCGCGGGCAGCTGCGGTGGCGCGACGTCGCCCAGCGACGACACCGTCAGCGTCACGCGCGTGCCCGCGCCGTGGATCTGCGCGGCCTCCACGCGGCCCATGAGCATGACCGGGCCGATGCGGTGCCGGAGCACGGGCGCGCGCACCTGCTCGGTGCGAAGCTTTGCGGCGGCGAAGCCGATGGCGAATGCGGCCGCCAGTGCGAGCACGACCTTCAGCCATGTCTCCGGACTGGACGCCGCCACCGCCGCGCAGAGGACGCCCGCGACACCGACGCCCACGGCGAGCGCGACGGTGGGCTCGGCGGGCAGCGCGAAGTAGGCCGCCACGCCGGCCCCCAGAGCGACCGGCAGCCACAGCGCCCAGCGGTCCTGTTCGGCGAAGAAGGCGCGCATGAGCCAGCGGACAAGGGCGGGCACGGCCGCGCGCGCCGGCGGCCATGCGGCCCGGCGCGGCATCGCGCGCGTCAGAATCGTGGCTACCCCCACGGGACCCGGTTTGCTAGAAGCCTCGCCAACTCGGCCTGTACGCAGCCATCACGAATTGTCCCACTATGACCGAAAACACGAAGCCCGTCCTCAGGTTCGCGCCCTCGCCCACCGGATACCTCCATATCGGCGGCGCGCGCACCGCGCTGTTCAACTGGCTGTTTGCCCGCCACACCGGCGGCACCTTCCTGCTGCGCATCGAGGATACCGACCGGGAACGCTCCACCCCCGAAGCCGTGGATGCCATCCTCAAGGGCATGGAGTGGCTGGGCCTCGATTGGGACGGCCAGACGATCTACCAGTTCGCCCGCTCCGGGCGACACCGCCAGATCGCCGAGCAGCTCCTGGCGCAGGGCAAGGCCTATCGCTGCTTTGCGACGCCGCAGGAGCTGGACGAGATGCGCGCCCGGCAGCGCGCCGAGGGCAAGCCCATCCGCTATGACGGCCGGTGGCGCGACCGCGATCCGGGCGAAGCGCCCGCGGGCGCGCCGTTCGTGATCCGGCTCAAGGCGCCGCGGGAGGGTGAGACCATCGTCCATGACGTCGTGCAGGGGGACGTGCGCTTCGCCAACGAGCAGCTCGACGACATGATCCTGCTGCGCTCCGACGGCACGCCGACCTACATGCTGGCGGTGGTGGTCGACGACTACGACATGGGCGTCACCCATGTGATCCGCGGCGACGATCATCTCAACAATGCGGCGCGGCAGCTGCAGATCATCGACGCCATGGGCTGGCCCGCGCCGGTCTATGCCCATGTTCCGCTGATCCACGGACCCGACGGCGCCAAGCTCTCCAAGCGCCACGGCGCGCAGAAGATCGAGGACTATCGCGACATGGGCTATCTCGCGGAGACCATGCGCAACTACCTGCTCCGCCTGGGCTGGAGCCACGGCAACGACGAGATCATCACCACGGAACAGGCCATCGCCTGGTTCAACCTCGAAAGCATCGGCAGGAGCCCTTCGCGGCTCGACTTCAAGAAGCTCGACAACCTCAACGCCCACTACATGCGCCAGATGCCCGACGGCGCGCTGGCCGACGAGGTGGAGCACCACCTCGCCCGCATGTCGCCGCGGCGCGCCCTCGACGCGCGGGCCCGCGAGCGGCTGATCGAGGCGATGCCGGGCCTCAAGGAGCGTGCCAGGACCGTGGTCGAACTCGCGAAGGCGGCGGACTTCCTCTACGACGACGGTCCGCGCGCGCTGGAGCCGGACGGCGAGAAGATCCTGACGCCCGAAGCGCGGCGGACGCTGGGGGCGCTTGCCGGTGAGCTGGCCCAGACCTTGTGGAATGCCCCCGCACTCGAGGAAAAAACCCGCGCCTTCGCGGATGCGAAAGGACTGAAGCTTGGCCAGGTCGCCCAGCCGCTCCGGGCGGCGCTCACGGGACGAACCACCTCGCCCCCGGTCTTTCATGTGATGCAGGTGCTGGGGAAGGACGAATCCCTAGCCAGACTAAGGGCTTACGCCTCATGAATAATTGTTCGGCGCGGCCGCAATTCCTTCCAAATCAGGTGACGGAATTAACGAAGCAGGCCTATAATTGCTGCAGTGCAAGATGGAGAGGGGTCCGATGCGACAGAGCAAAGCCACCAAACAGGGTTCCGCCTCGCTGATCTACGATAACAAGACGTTCGATCTGCCGGTCTATGGCGGCAGCGAAGGCCCCAACGTCCTCGACATCCGCAAGCTCTACGGCGAAGCCGGCATCTTCACCTACGATCCGGGCTTCACCTCCACCGCCTCCTGCGAAAGCGACATCACCTATATCGACGGCGACAAGGGCGTGCTGCTCTACCGCGGCTATTCCATCGACCAGCTCGCCGAGCATTCGAACTTCCTGGAGGTCTGCTACCTGCTGCTGCACGGGGAACTCCCGAACGCGCAGCAGGCGAAGACGTTCAACTCCGCGATCACCATGCACACCATGGTGCACGAGCAGCTCGCGACCTTCTTCCGTGGCTTCAGGCGCGACGCGCACCCAATGGCGGTGATGTGCGGCGTGGTCGGGGCGCTCTCGGCCTTCTATCACGACTCCACGGACATCAACGACCCGCGCCAGCGCGAGATCGCGAGCCACCGCCTCATCGCCAAGATGCCGACGCTGGCGGCCATGGCCTACAAGTACACGGTCGGCCAGCCCTTCGTGTATCCGCTGAACAACCTCGGCTACACGGAGAATTTCCTGCGCATGACCTTCGCGGTGCCGGCGGAGGAGTACAGGGTCAATCCCGTGCTGGCCAGGGCGCTGGACACGATCTTCATCCTGCATGCCGACCACGAGCAGAACGCTTCGACCTCCACCGTGCGGCTCGCGGGCTCCTCGGGCGCCAATCCCTTTGCCTGCATCGCCGCGGGCATTGCCTGCCTCTGGGGCCCGGCGCATGGCGGCGCCAACGAGGCGGCGCTGAAGATGCTGGAGGAGATCGGCTCCGTCGACCGCATCCCCGAATACATCAGGAAGGCGAAGGACCCGAACAGCGACTTCCGCATCATGGGCTTCGGCCACCGCGTCTACAAGAACTACGATCCGCGCGCCACGGCGATGCAGAAGCAATGCCATGCGGTGCTCGACGAGGTCGGCCACGGCGACGATCCGCTGCTCAAGGTGGCGATGGAGCTGGAGCGCATCGCGCTGCAGGACGATTACTTCGTGAAGAAGAAGCTCTATCCCAATGTGGATTTCTATTCCGGCATCACGCTGAGGGCCCTGGGTTTCCCGACCTCGATGTTCACCGCGTTGTTCGCGCTCGCCCGCACGGTCGGCTGGATCGCGCAGTGGAAGGAGATGATCGAGGACCCGGCGCAGAAGATCGGCCGCCCGCGCCAGCTCTACACGGGCGTCACCCAGCGCGATTACGTGCCGGTGAGCAAGCGCAAGTAGGCTTCGACCGCATCCGCCCGCGCCTCTACCGGCGCGGGCGCGATCTCGACGAGCCGGAAGCCGAGTTCGCGGTAAACCTCTTCGTGCAGTGCCTCGAAGGCCAGCGCGTCTTCATAGGAGATGCGCCGCGCCGCCGTGTTCTCGATGCGCCCCAGATTGCGGATGAAGAAGACCTGCCTTTCGTATGTACCCTCGGCCGCGATGCGCGCCAGCTCGGCCTCGAGGCGCGGCGGTGGCGCAAAGCCCAGCCAGCGCGCCAGGACGAGCGCACAGACGGTCGAGCGGTCGTGAATCTGCAGCGGCCCGGCGGCGCGCGCCCGCCGCGCGACCTGCAAGGCGACGATCTTGTCCACGAACCCTGGATCGCGCCACGGCTCGTCCACGCCACGCGCGTGTTCCAGGGCGATCACGTCCGTCGCCGCTTCTTCGACGACGCAATACCCGCGCGCCTCCAGCGCCCGCAGAAGCGCGGTCTTGCCGGCCCCGGGTGTGCCGGTGAGAATGTAACGCTGCATGGTGGCTTCCCTGAAATCAGCCGCGCGCGAAATCGAGCAATGCGCGCGCGGCCCTGAGACTCGGCGGCTCGGCGCCCTCGCCCAGGAGCGCGGCGGCCCGCTTCAGGTCTTCGACCTGGGCGGCGCGGGCCTGCGGCGACTGGAACAGGTGGATGACCGCGTCCGCGATCGGCCCGGGCTGGCAGGCGAACTGGATGAACTCCGGGATGGCGCGGCGTTCGAGCAGGATGTTGGCGAGCGTGGCGTGCTTGACCGTGATCAGCGGGCGCATGAGCGCATAGGTCAGCCAGCCGAGCTTGTAGGCCACCACCATCGGCGTATGGGCGAGCGCAAGCTCGGTGGTGACGGTGCCCGACGCCGCCAGCGCCACTTCCGCCGTCGAGAGCGCGGCATATTTGTCCGCGTCGCCCTCCAGCACGTCGACAGGAACGCTCCAATCGGCCAGCGCCGCGCGCACCTTGGATGCAACGTTGGGCACGGTGGGCAGCACGCAACGCAAACCGGGGACTTCGACCGCGATCTTCGCCACCGCATCGCGGAACACCGGCATCAGGAAGCGCACCTCGCTGGCGCGGCTTCCGGGCAGCACGCAGAGGAGCGGCGCATCGGGCGCGATACCGAGACGGGCGCGCAAGGCGCCACCGCCCGCCATCAGCGCCGCCCGCTCGATCACGGGATGGCCGGCGAATTTCGCCTTCAGGCGATAGCGGTCGAAGAACGCCACTTCGAACGGGAAGAGCGCCAGCACCAGGTCGAAATACCGTGCCATCTTGCGGGCGCGATATTGCCGCGAGGCCCAGACCTGCGGTGCGACGTAATTCACGGTCCTGATCGCGGGATCGCGGCGCTTCAGCGCGCGCGCGATGCGATGGGTGAAGTCGGGGCTATCGATGCACACAACGGCATCGGGCCGCTCGGCAATCGCGAAATCCACCGCGCGCTTCACGCGGCGCAGGATTTCCGGAATGCGCGGCACCACTTCGCGCAGGCCCATTACGGCGGTGGCATCCAGCGGATAGAGGCTGTCCAGCCCTCGCGCCGCCATCGCGGGCCCGCCCACGCCGATGATGCGCACGGAATCGCCCGCCAGTTCCCGCAGCCGGGCCATCAACTGCGCACCGAGTTCGTCGCCCGAGGGTTCGCCGCAGACAAGCATCAGGGTGAGCGGTTTGCCGCTCATACGTTGTCCACGCCCATCACGAACAGGCCCAGCCGGTCGGCCGCTTCGACGATCCGGTCCTTGCGCACGACGAGCGCCGCGCCCGCCTGCACGGCCACGCCGGCGAGTCCGGCCTCGGCGCAAAGCTCGACGGTGCGCACGCCGATAACCGGAAGATCGACGCGGCGCTCCTGCCGCGGCTTGGGCGCCTTGACCATGACGCCGCGCCGCGCGGTGGCCGTGCCGCGCACGTGGCGGGGAAGCTGCCCAAGCCGTTCGAGCATCGCGTCCGTCCCCTCCGCGGCTTCCACGGCCAGCGTCAGGCCTTCGCAGACGACCGCCGCCTGGCCGATGTCGAGTTCGCCCATGCGACGCACGATACGGAAGGCCTGTTGCAGATCTTCATTCGCCTGTTCGTCGGGCTTGTGACGGCCATAGACGCCGGGCCCCGCAATCAGCTCGGGCGCGGCTTCCGCCGTGCCGATCACGCGAAAGCCGTCCTTTTCGAACAGGACGATCATGTGGCGCAGCAGCGCGTCGTCGCCTTTCAGCGCGGCCTTGAACACGCCGGGCGCGACCAGCAGGCCTTTCATGTCGGGCTTGATGGATTTCCAGTCGGGCCGGGGCAATTTTCCGGCCATGGTCAGCGTCTCGCAATGGTGGCCATGCAGCAGCGAAAGCGTCCTGCCCCATTCCCCGATGCCGACGCTCGCCTGGGGCGCGTCGCCGAAATCCTGGTCCGCGCCGGGCATGCGCAATATGAAGACGTCGCGACCCGCCTTGCGGGCGCTTTCGACGATGGCGATGGGCAGGTCGCCGCCGCCGGCCATGATGCCCAGCCGCGGCATCAGTCCGCAGCCTCGTCTTCGCCGCGGCCCGCCTTGCGCGCGGGCGCGATGGGACGCTTGGCGTCGGCCAGGATGAAGTCGACCATTTCCTTCGCTTCCGGAACCTCGATGAAACGCGCCTCCTGCGCCGCGGCGCGGGCGTTGTCGTGGATCGAGCCGGGCTGTTCCCGGAAGATGAAGCGGAAACAGGCGCGCAGCGCGTGGATGTTGGCACGCGGGACCTTGCGGCGGCGCAGGCCGATGAGATTGAGCCCGCCGAGCCGCACATGCAGCCCGATGGCGATGCCGTAGGGAATCACGTCGGCCGACACGCCGGAGAGCCCGCTGATGAAGGCGTAGCGGCCCACGCGCGCGAATTGCTGCACGGCGGCGAGGCCGCCCATGATCACGCCGTCGCCGATATGCGAGTGGCCGCCGATCACCGTGCCGTTCGCCAGCGTCACGTCGTCGCCGACATGGCAATCGTGCCCGACATGGGAGAATGCCATCAGGAAGCAGCGGTCGCCGATCGTCGTCAGGTTGCCGCCCTTCCTGCTGCCGAGACTAAGTGTCACGCCCTCGCGCAGCACGCAGTCGGCGCCAACCTCGAGGCGGGCCTGCGGCGCGTCGTTGCCCTTGATCTGCGCCTCGCCGCCGATCACGGCCTGCGGATGGACGACGGTGCGCGCGCCGATGCGCGTGCGCGGGCCCACGACGGCGTGGGACTGGAGCCGCACACCCTCCCCCAGCACCGCGGTGCCGGCGACAGTGCAGAATGGCCCGATCTCGACGCCCGCGCCGAGAACCGCGCCGTCTTCCACCACGGACGTGGGATGAATGGTCATGGCCGCTGGATCATGGCCGAAAACTCGGCCTCCGCGCACAACGTATCGCCGACGAAAGCCTTGCCCTCGAAGCGCCATACCGGACCGCGCTTCTGGATCGCCCTCACGGGCATGCGCAGCATGTCGCCCGGCACCACGGGCTTGCGGAACTTGGCCCTGTCGATGGCCATGAAGAACACGCGATTCTTCTGGTTGCTGAAGCCCCCGGAATGGACGACCAGCGCCCCCGCCGTCTGCGCCATCGCTTCGACGATGAGAACGCCAGGCATGACGGAATATTCCGGAAAGTGGCCCAGGAAGTGGGGCTCGTTGAACGACACCGCCTTCCAGCCCACCGCGCTCTCGTCGGCCACAATGTCCGACAGCTTCTCCACGAACAGAAAGGGTGCGCGATGCGGCAGGAGCGTCTTGATGATCTCGATACCCAGAACTTCGCCGTCAGCCATCGCTCTTCTTCCCGCCACCCCGGACCATCTTGCGCAACATCGTCACTTCCCGGAGCCAATCCTTTACAGGCTGCGCCGGCGCTCCGCCATAATCCTGGCCGCCCGCGAGCGGACCGGGCATGACGCCGGTCCGGCCGGCAAGCCGCGCGCCGGCGCCGATTTCGGCATGATCAGCCACGCCCACCTGCCCACCCATCACCACGAAATCCCCGATCTCGCAGCTTCCGGAAATGCCCGCCTGTCCGGCGATGATGCAATGGCGCCCGATCCTGGAGTTGTGGCCGATCTGGACGAGGTTATCGATCTTGGTGCCCTCGCCGATGACGGTGTCGCCCAGCGCGCCGCGGTCGACGGTCGTGCAGGCCCCGATCTCGACCCTGTCCTGCACGATCACCCGGCCGAGCTGCGGCACCTTGACGTGGCCCGCCGCACTCGAGGCGAATCCGAAGCCCGGCGAGCCGATCTGCGCGCCGGGGAGAATCACGACATGATCGCCGATGAGGCTGTGGGTGATCGTGACGTTGCTGCCGATCTGGCAGCTGCGCCCGATGGCGACACCGCGGCCGACGACGGTGTTCGGGCCGATCTGGGTGTCCGCGCCGATCTCGGCGCCCGGTCCGACGACAACGCCGGGGGCGAGCTTCGCGCCAGGCTCGATCTTCGCGGCGGGATGGATGGCCGCCGTCTGGTCCCAGACCGCGAGGTCGCTCTCGGGATAGAAAAGCCGCGCCGCCGCCACGAAGGCATGCTGGGGCGAGGCACAACGCAGCAGCGCCATGCCCGCGGGTGTGGAGGCTGGCGCAAAATCCTTCAGGATCAGGCAGAAGCCCGCGCCGGACAGGGGCAATTCCTTGGCGTTCGCCTTGCCTGTGCAGAAGGCCAGGTGCTCGGGGCCCGCGGCGGCGAGCGACGCCACATCGGCGATTCGGGCATTGACGTCCACGCCGCCCGGCTCCGCGCCGATCTTGGCGCAGAGCCCGGCAAGCGCGAACGGTCCGTGGTTGTCGAAGAAGCGAGGATCAGCCATCCCGCCCCGGCTTCGGCCGCTCCCGGCCTCAGCCGCCCTGCTGCTGTTGCGCGCGCAGGAACTCCGGCGGCGGGTTGGTGAGCTGCACCTTCACGGTGGGCATCTTCTGGTTCAGCCGGTCGATCGCGGTCTGCGTCACGTCGATGTTCACGGTGCCGAGCACGACCGCCTGGCGGTCGAGCAGCAGGTTTGCGCCACGCTCGTTCATGATGCCCTGCAGGATCGGCCCCATCGCGGCTTCGACCTGCTGGCGCGCCTTGAACACGCCATACTCGATCTGCGCCTGACGCATCTGAACCTTCTGTTCGAAGGCCGCCGCGCGGCTCTGGAATTCCTTGATCTTCTGGGCCTTGACGTTGGGCGCGAGGATCGCGACCTGCTGCTGCAACGCCGTCTGGTCCCTCTTCAGGCCGTCGCTCTCGCCCTTGAATTCCTTCTCCGCGGCGGCCTTGTAACCCTGCACCTGGCGGACGATGTCCTGCCCCACCTTGGCGTTGGCCAGGATGGCGGCGCGGTTGATCACCAGGATCTTGGGGACCGGCGTGGCGTTGTTCGCCGCGGGTGCCGGGGGCGCTGGCGGAGCCGCCAACGCCGGCCCCGTCGCGATGGTCGCGGCGAGGAGGAGGCCCGCCGCGGCGGCAGCCGCGCGGCCAAGTGTCGTCATGTACGTCATAGGGTTAGTTTCCTGTTCCAGCGCTAAAGCGGATGAGCTGCGTCTTATCATAACTTTGCTTGATGAAGGGAACGCCGATGTCGATCTCGACGGGTCCGAAGGGCGACTTCCAGCCGATGGCCAGGCCCGCGGACGCCCGGAACGCCATGTTGTCCTTGACGCAACTGGGATTCTGGACGTTGACGCATGTCACGCCCGTATCGATGTGGCCCAGAGTGCCAAAGTCGGTAAACAGCGAGGTGGACAAACCGTAATCCGCCGGGAGGAAGTCCGGCAGCCTGATCTCGGCCGTGCCGATCGCATAGGCGTCGCCGCCGACGGCCCCGCGCGAGCCTTCGTTTAAGACCCGCGGGCCGATGCCGGCGATCTGGAAGCCACGGAAGCTGTCGCCGCCCTTGAAGAAACGCTCGTTGAGCCGCACGTCCTGGCCGCCATAGCCGGTGATGTAGCCGGCGGTGAACGCCAGCTTGCCCACGAAATCGTCGCTGAAGATCTTGTGCCGGACGCTGAACGCCGCCTCCGTGCGCAGGTATTTCAGCGTGCCGCCGAAGCCGGCGAAGTCCTGGCTGAAGTCGAAGGTGATGCCCTTGGTCGGCTTGATGGGGTCGTCGAGGGTGTTGTAGTCGTAGCTGTAGCCCAGCGCGGAGGTGTTGGCCGTGCCGGCCGCCGCCTGGATCTGGCTGGGCGCGCCGCCGAACGGCGTGATGCGGTCGATGCGGAAGGTATAGCGCAGGCCGACGGCGCCGTATTCCGAGGTCGGGAAGCCCAGCCGGATGCCCGCGGCGGTGGTGTCGCCCTCATAGTCGGCCTGCTCGTAGGTCGTGAGCACCTTGTAGAGGTCGACGCCCGCCGCGATCGGGCGATCCATGAAGTAAGGCTCGGTGAAGCTGAGCTGGAACTCCTTGCTGATCGCCGAGGCCGAAACGCTCGCGCGCAGGAACTGGCCTTTGCCGAACAGGTTGCGCTGGGTGTAGCTGAACTGGCCCACGAAGGAGCTGGTCGAGGAATAGCCCGCGCCCAGCGACAGTTCGCCCGTCGATTGTTCCTGGACGTTGACGTTCAGCACCGTGCGGTCCGGCTGGCTGCCCGGCGCGGGCTTGATGTCCACGGTCTTGAAGAAGCCCAGCGCGCGGATGCGGGTGCGCGAACGGTCCATCAGCACGCGGTTGAAGGCATCGCCTTCCACCAGGCGGAACTCGCGGCGGATCACCTTGTCCAGGGTGCGGGTGTTGCCGGTGATGTTGATCTTCTCGACATATACGCGCGGCCCCTGGTCGATCTCGAAGATCACGTCGATGGTGTGATCCTCGTGGTTGCGCTTGATGCGCGGATGGACCTCGGCGAAGGCGTAGCCCTTGGTGCCGGCGGCGTTGGTGATGGCGTCGATGGACTTGTCGACCAGCTCGGCGTTGTAGACGTCGCCTTCATGGATCGGCACCGACGGCCGCAGCTGGGCGGGCGTGAGCTCCTTGATCTTCGACTCGATCACCACGCGGCCGAACGTGTATTTCGGGCCCTCGTCCAGGGTGAAGGTGATGTAGAAATTGCTGCGGTCCGGCGACAGCTCGGCGACCGCCGACACCACGCGGAAGTCGGCGTAGCCGTTGCGCAGGTAGAAGCGGCGCAGCTGCTCCTTGTCGAAGGACAGCCGGTCGGGATCGTAATTGTCGTTGGAAGAGAGGATCTTCCACCACGCCGAGGTCTCGGTCGCGATCTGCTCCTGAAGGGTGGAGTCGTCGAACACCTTGTTGCCGATGAAGGAGATGCGCGCCACGCCCGTGGTCGGCCCCTCGATGATGGAGAAGATCAGGTCCACGCGGTTCTGGGGGCGCTGGATGATCTGGGGATTGACCGAGGCCGCGAACTTGCCGTTGCGGCGGTACAGCTCGACGATGCGCTGCACGTCGCTTTGCACCTTGGAGCGCGTGAACACCATGCGGGGCTTGAGCTGGACTTCCTTGGTGAGGTCCTTCTCGGAGACCTTGCTTTCGCCCTCGAAGATCACCTGGTTGATGATCGGGTTCTCGACCACGTTGATGGTGAGCGTCGAGCCGTCCCAGTTGAACTTGACGTCGGAGAACAAGCCGGTCGCGAACAGCGTCTTCAGCGACTTGTCGACGACCTGCTCGTCATAGGGATCGCCTTCGCGGATCTGCAGATAGGACAGCACCGTGCCGGGCTCGATGCGCTGCGTGCCCTTCACCACGATGGCGCGGACCGGCGGCCCGGCCGGCTGGGCAGGCGCGGCGGAAGGCTGCGGGGCGGCCTCGTTGGGCGCACCCTCCGCCGGCTTGTGCTGCGCGGTGGCCTGGGGTTCGGCGAGCTGGGCGAAAGCCGGTGTCATACCGCCGACGGCGGCAAGCATCGCGGCGAATGCGAGGGCCGCGCGACCGTGCCGGGCGAAAAGGAAAGCGATCAGGCTCATCCGCTCGTCTCAGGGGCCGGGAGCAAGGTCCTGGCGTTGTTTCAGAAATGACCCGGCCGGATGAGGTCGTTGAACGTCGCGAACAGCAACAGACCCAACACCACCACCAACCCCAGCCTAAATCCCGCGTCCTGGGCCTTCGCACCGAGCGGCCGACCCAGAACCGCCTCCACTCCATAGTACAGAAGATGCCCCCCGTCGAGCACGGGAATCGGAAAAAGGTTTACCAGGCCGATGCTTACGGAAATGAAAGCTGCCAGCGCGAGAAAGTCCATGAGGCCCCGTTGGACCACCTGGGATGAGGCCTTGAATATGCCCACCGGCCCGGTCAGCTGGCCGGAATCGGCACGTCCCGTGAACAAACGCCAGACATAGGTCAGCGAGGTATCCACCACCAGCTGGACGTGCAGGCCCGCCTGGGTAACCGCCTCGCCGATTCCCACCGGATGCATGATCATGGCCGAATCGCTGTCGGACAGCTGGACGCCGATGCCGGTGTACTTGAAGGGCGCGCCGTAGATGTCCTTCGTCGGGAGGGTGGCGGTGTGCAGGGTGAGGGACAGCGGCTTGCCGTCGCGCGCGATGGCAAGCGACAGCGTCCTGCCCTTGCTGCCGTGCACGATTTCGACCATCTGGTCCCAGGTCGCGACCTTCCGGCCGTCGATCGACGTGATCCGGTCGCCTGGAAGGATGCCGGCCGCCTTGGCGGGCGAGTGGTCGATCACCGCCCCCACGACGGGCGCGGGCGTGCCGACGCCGTAGATCATGTACACGGCGGTGTAGATCACCATCGCCAGAATGAAATTCGCGACCGGCCCGGCCACCGAGATCAGCGCGCGCTGGCCGACGGGCCGCATCTGATAGGCGCGCGCGCGCTCTTCGGGCGAAAGCTTCTCCATCATCTCCCGATCGGGCGCGCTCGCCTCGTCGAGGTCGCCGAAGAATTTCACGTAGCCGCCCAACGGCAGCCACGAGAACTTCCAGCGCGTACCCTTGCGATCGGTGAAGCCGAAGATTTCGCGGCCGAAGCCGATCGAGAACGTGTCGATCTTCACGCCGAACAGGCGGGCGACCGTGAAATGCCCGAGCTCGTGGAAGAAGACGATGGGTGTGATGAGCGCCAGGAAGCCCGGGATCCCGAATGCCAGAATGTCGGCGACGCCGTGCATGAATTTCTCCTTACGCCACGATCCGCGCGCAGACGCCGCCGGCGGTGTCGCGCGCCCAACGATCCGTTGCCAGGATCGAGTCCAGATCGAAGGCGGGACCGTTCCAGGCGTTTTCGGCGGCCAGCGTCTCCTCGACCACGCGCGCGATGTCGAGGAAGCCGATGCGGCGGCCGAGGAAGGCCTCCACCGCGATCTCGTTGGCGGCGTTGAGGATCGTAGGCGCCCGGCCGCCCATCCTCAAGCAATGTTCGGCCAGGCCCAGGCAGGGAAACTTGTCCGCGTCCGGGGCCTCGAACGTCAAAGCCTTCACGCTTGCGAGATCGAGGCCCGGCGAAGGCCCCGCGATGCGGCGCGGCCAGGCTATGGCGTGCGCGATGGGCGTGCGCATGTCGGGCATCGAGAGGTGCGCCAGCGTCGTGCCGTCGGCATAGGCGACAAGGCAATGGACGATGGATTGCGGGTGCACCACCACGCCCAGCCGCGAGGGCGAGATGCCGAAGAGGTAGTGGGCCTCGATCAGCTCCAGCCCCTTGTTCATCAGCGTGGCGGAATCGAGCGAGTTCTTCTTGCCCATCGACCAGTTGGGATGGGCGATCGCCTGTTCGGGGGTGGCCGCCTTCATGCGCTCCAGCGGCCATTCGCGGAACGGCCCGCCCGAGGCGGTGAGCGTGACGCGGGCGACGTCGTCGGCGCTGCCGCCGTTCAGCACCTGGAAGATGGCGTTGTGCTCGGAATCGACCGGGATCACGGCGGCGCCGGAGCAGACGATGGCGTCCTGCAGCAGCGCGCCGCCGGCGACGATGCATTCCTTGTTCGCCAGCGCGACGGTGGCCCCGCGGCGCACCGCCGCCAGCGCGGGCTCGAGTGCCGCCGCGCCCACGATGGCCATCATTACCACTTCGGAAGGACGCGCCGCCGCGGCGATGACGGCCTCGCGGCCCGCGCCCACTTCGATGCCGGTGCCGGTCAGCATGTCCTTGAGCCGCTCGCGGGCCGGCGCGTCGCCGATGGCGACCACGCGCGGCCGGAATTTGCGGGCCTGCGCGGCCAGCATCTCGGCATTGGATTGCGCCGTCAGCGCCTCGATGGGAAGCGCGTCCTCGCCGTAGACCTTGCGGGCATGGGCGACGACGTCGAGCGTGTTCTTGCCGATGGACCCGGTCGAGCCCAGGACGGAAATGCGCCGCGCCAGCACGTCCGACAGGTCGGGCAACTCCGCCGCGCGGCTGCTGACGGCAATGCGGGTCATGGCGCCACCAGCGGATTGAGGCCCAGCACCACCACGACGAACGTCGCCACGGGCGCCACGAAGAGTATCGAGTCGATCCGGTCCAGCACGCCGCCATGGCCGGGGATGAGGCTGCCGGAATCCTTGCGTCCCGCGCGGCGCTTGATCCAGGACTCGAAGAGATCGCCGACCTGGCCCACCACCGACATCGCCAGCCCGAACAGCGCGCCATTGAGCACGCTGGCCCCCAGCGCCGCGAAGAGGGCGGCGGTCAGCGCGATGGCCGAGAGCGCGCCGCCGAAGGCGCCGGCCCAGGTCTTGTTGGGCGAGAGCTTCGGCGAAAGCTTGGGGCCGCCGATCAGCTTGCCGGCGATCATGGCGCCGGTGTCCGTCACCCACACGGCGAGGAACACGGCCAGCACCAGCCAAAACCCGGAATGCGGCATGCCGTAGCGCTCGTCGTGCACCTGGCGCAGGATCAGCAGCGAGAGCGGCGGCACACCCACATAGAACGGCCCCGCCATGTGCCAGAGCGCGTTGCGCGCGCGGAACATGCCCAGATCGATCAGCGCGCCGACTGCGAGCACCGCCCAGGGCAGGTCGCGCTCGTGGGTGAGCGGCGCGGTGTTCTGCGCCAGCAGCGCACCCACGATGGCGAGCGCGCTGACGATGAAGTAGGCGCCGTAACCGTCCTTGAGGAAGATGCGATGCCACTCGCGCACGCCGGCCACGGATCCGGCGGCGAGGAAGGCGGCGAAGTACCACTTGCCCTCCCAGGCGGCGCCCGTCGCGAGCGCGGCCAGCCCGATGCCGAAAAGCGGACGCCACAGCCAGTCGAAATTGGCGCGGATGCCGCCCGCTTTCCTCTCGGGCGCGGATTCGGGCACGGTGGATTCCGCCGCGCCGTTCAAGCGACAGCTTCCGGTGCCAGCGCGCCGAAGCGCCGCTCGCGCTGCGCGAATTTGTCCAGCGTGGCCAGGAACTCCGCGGGCGTGAAATCCGGCCACAGCGTGTCGACGAAGACGAGTTCGGCATAGGCGGACTGCCAGAGCAGGAAATTGCTCAGCCTGTGCTCGCCGGAGGTGCGGATGACGAGGTCCGGCTCCGGCAGCGCCGCGGTGAACAGGCGCGAGGCGAACAGCTGCGGCGTGATGGTCTCCGGATCGAGGCGGCCTTCGGCGGCGGCGCGGGCCAGTTCGCGCGCGGCCGACGCGATCTCCTCCTGCCCGCCATAGTCGAAGGCGAAGGTGAGATTGAGGCCCTTGTTGTCCAGCGTGCGGCCCTCGGCGTCCTCGATCATGGCCTTGATGTCGGTGGCCACGCGGCTCCGGTTGCCGATGATGCGCACCCGCACGCCGCGCTCGACCAGCTCATCGAGGTCGCTCTTGAAGTAGGCGCGGAACAGGCCCATCAGCGCGCCGACCTCCGTGGCCGGACGTTTCCAGTTCTCCGAGGAGAACGCATAGAGCGTCAGATTGGCCAGGCCGATGTCGGATGCCGCGCGCACGATGCCGCGCACCGCGTTGACGCCCGCCACGTGCCCCGCCTGCCGCGGCAGGTGCCGCTTGCGCGCCCAGCGGCCGTTGCCGTCCATGATGACGGCCACGTGGTTGGGCAAACGTTCGGGTACGGGATGGGTCACGATGCTGGCCCTCGGGCCTCCCCTTGAACTCAGACCTGCATCACTTCCTGCTCCTTGGCGTGCAACGCCGCGTCGATGTCGCGGATATGCGCGTCGGTGAGCTTCTGCAGTTCGTCGTTCAGCTTGTGATGCTCGTCCTGGCCGATCTTATGATCTTTCTCGGCCTTTTTCAGGGCCTCCATGCCATCGCGGCGGACATTGCGGACGGCCACCCGGGCGGCCTCGGCGTATTTGTGGGCGAGTTTGACGAGTTCCTTGCGGCGCTCCTCGTTCAGCTCGGGGATCGGTATGCGCAGGAGCTGCCCGTCGATCTGGGGGTTAAGGCCCAGGCCGGCGTCGCGAATTGCCTTGTCCACCGCCTTCACCAGGCTCCTGTCCCACACCTGTACGGTTAACAGACGAGGCTCGGGCGTCGAGACCGTACCCACCTGCGACACCGGCATGGGGCTGCCATAGGCTTCGACCTTGACGGGGTCGAGCAGGGCCGCGCTGGCGCGGCCGGTCCTCAGCCCCCCCAGCTCCGCCCTGAGGGCTGCGACGGCGCCGTTCATGCGACGGTCGATTTCGGGCTTGTTGTAGGTGTCCATGGGCGGGCTCCTATGCGATGACCGTGGCGCGCCCCTTCCCCGCCAAGACGGACGCGAGCGCCCCCTGGTCATGGATGGAGAACACCACGATGGGAATCCGGTTCTCGCGCGACAGGCTCACGGCGGACGCATCCATCACCTGAAGATCGCGCGATAAGACCTCATGATGACTTAGGGAATCGTAACGCTGGGCCTTGGGGTCCTTCTTGGGATCGGCGGAGTAGACGCCGTCGACCTGGGTGCCCTTGAGCAGCGCGTCGCAGTTCATCTCCGCGGCGCGGAGCGCGGCGGCGGTGTCGGTCGTGAAGAAGGGATTGCCGGTGCCGGCGGCGAAGATCACCACCCTTCCCTTCTCCATGTGGCGGATGGCGCGGCGGCGGATGTAAGGCTCGCACACCGCGCTCATCGGGATGGCGGACTGCACCCGGCTGGGCACGCCCGCCCGCTCCAGCGCCGCCTGCATGGCGAGCGCGTTCATCACGGTGGCCAGCATGCCCATGTAGTCGGCGGTGGCGCGGTCGATGCCCTTGGCGGCGCCGGAGATGCCGCGGAAGATGTTGCCGCCGCCTATGACCATGCAGATCTCGCTGCCGGCCTCGATGGCCTCCTTCACGTCCCGGGCGACGCGATCCACCATCGCCACGTCGATACCATAGGATTGCGAGCCCATCAGGGACTCGCCGGAGAGCTTCAGAAGGACGCGCCTGTATTTCGGCTTCGACATGAACGCTCCCGCGTCAGTTGCCGGCCAGCTTGCTCACTTCGTCGGCGAAGTCGCCGTTGGTCTTCTCGATGCCCTCGCCGACTTGGAAGCGGACGAAGCCCTCGATGGCCACTGGCGCGCCGAAATCCTTGGAGGCCTTCTCCAGCACCTTCTCGATCTTCGTCTCGCCGTCGAGCACGTAGGTCTGCTGCAGCAGCACCACGTCCTCGTAATATTTGCGCATCCGCCCCTCGATCATCTTCTCGATGACGTTGGCGGGCTTGCCGGATTGCGCCGCAGTCTCGGCGTGGATGGCGCGCTCGCGGGCGAGCACGTCCGCCGGGATGTGCTCCGCCGTCAGCGCGATCGGCGCGGCGGCGGCGACATGCATGGCCAGCTGGCGCGCCAGCGCGGAGAGCTTGCCTTTGTCCGCGGACGACTTCAGCGCCACCAGCACGCCGATCTTGCCGAGTTCGGGCGAGTCCGGGCTGGCGTTATGGACGTAGGTGCCCACCACGCCCGGATCGACGGCCATCATGATGGTGCGGCGCACGCTCATGTTCTCGCCGATCTTGGCGATCAGCTCCTTGAGCGTGGCCTCGACCGTGGAGCCGCCGAGGTTCTGCTGCAGAAGCTTCTCGAGATTGCCCTCGGCGGAAAGCGCCAGCGCCGCGGCGTTCTTCACGAAGGCCTTGAACTCGTCGTTGCGCGCCACGAAGTCGGTTTCGGCATTGACTTCCACCAGCGCGGCGGCCGTGGCGTCCGCGGCCACGCCGATCAGGCCCTCCGCGGCGACGCGGCTCGCCTTCTTCGCGGCCCTGGAGATGCCCTTCTTGCGCAGCCAGTCGATGGCGGCTTCCATGTCTCCATTGGTTTCGGCGAGCGCGGCCTTGCAGTCCATCATGCCCGCGCCGGTCTTGTCGCGCAGGTCCTTCACCATGCTCGCGGTGACGTTCGACATATCGGTTCTCCGGATTTAAGCGGTGGCGCCTTCGCCGGCGGCGGCTTGCGCCGCCGGACGCAGGTCGGGCAGCACCTCGGCCTCGCCGGTATCGACTCCGGCTGCGACCTGGCTCTCCGACAAACCGTCGATCACCGCGCGCGCGACGAGATCGCAGTAGAGCGCTAGCGCCCTGGCCGCGTCGTCGTTGCCGGGGATCGGATAGGCGATGCCGTCCGGATTGGAATTGGAATCCAGGATCGCGGCCACCGGGATATCGAGCTTGCGCGCCTCGGCGACGGCGATGGCTTCCTTGTTCGTGTCGATCACGAACAGCATGTTGGGCAGGCCGCCCATTTCCTTGATGCCGCCCAGCGACCGCTCGAGCTTGTCGCGCTCGCGGAGCAGGCCGAGAAGTTCCTTCTTCTTCAGGCCGCTCGACTGCGCGGAGCCCAGCGTCTCCTCGATGTTGCGCATGCGCTTGATCGAGTTGGAGATGGTCTGCCAGTTGGTGAGCGTGCCGCCCAGCCAGCGGGAATTCACGTAGTACTGCGCGCAGCGCTTGGCGGCCGCGGCGACGGGCTCCTGTGCCTGGCGCTTGGTGCCGACGAAGAGGATGCGCCCGCCGCCGGCCGCGGCGTCGCGCAGGGCGACGAGGGCCTGGTGGAGCAGCGGCACGGTCTGCGTCAGGTCGATGATGTGGATGTCGTTGCGGGCGCCGAAGATGTAGGGCGCCATCTTGGGGTTCCAGCGCTGGGTGCGGTGGCCGAAATGGGCACCGGCTTCCAGAAGCTGGCGCATGCTGAAGTCAGGCAAAGCCATGACGAAACGTCTCCTTCTCCGGTTGTTCAGGCGCGGGGGTTACCTTTTGACAGGCACCGGACGGGGACGGGGCAACACGCCTCGAAACCCACCCTCGCGCGCTCGGAATGGCAGGGCTTATAGGGGCATGGGTTGACGGTTGCAACCCGCCGCGGGAAACCGGGATATGGACCAGAAAATGCCCAAGATCCAAAGCCCTGCCCGGAGCCCCATCCGCCGCCAGATCCTCGATTTGCCCGCCAACGGCATCGCCGAGGTCTCCAGGCTGGCCCTGGGCGAGCCGGACCTGATCCCCCTCTGGTTCGGGGAAAGCGACCTCGTCACCCCCGCCTTCATCCGCGACGCCGCCAAGAAGGCGCTGGACGACGGCAGGACCTTCTATGTGAAGGCCCGCGGCATCGACCCGCTGCGCGAGGCGATCCGGGCGTTCCACGGGCGCACCGCCGGGGTGGACCTGCCGCTGGACCGGATCACCGTGCCGGGCGCGGCCATGATGGCGGTGGTGTGCGCGCTGCAATGCGTGGTGGAGACGGGCGACAACGTGGTCTGCATCTCTCCGGTATGGCCCAACATCTTCCAGGCGACGCAGATCTGCGGCGCCTCGATCAAGTTCTGCCGGCTGGACGAAGACTGGAAAGCCGCGCGCTGGACGCTCGACCTGGAGAAATTGTTCGCGGTGTGCGATGGGCGCACCAGGGCGATCTTCATCTCCTCGCCCAACAATCCCACCGGCTGGATCATGCCGCGGGCGCAGCAGGTGGCGCTGCTGGAATTCTGCCGCTCCAGGGGCATCGCGATCATCTCCGACGAGGTTTACGGCACGCTGGTGTTCGACGGCGCCAGGCACGCGCCGTCGTTCCTGCAGGTCGCGGAGGACGAGGATGACGTGTTCGTGGTCAACGGCTTCTCCAAGCCCTGGGCGATGACGGGCTGGCGGCTGGGCTGGCTGGTGCATCCGCTCCGGCTCGCCGAGCAGATGGGCATCCTCGCAATGGCCAACAACACCGGCGCCACGGTGTTCGCGCAGTATGGCGGCATCGCCGCGCTGTCTCCCGAGGGCGACGCGTTCCGCGCCCAGATGCTGGCGCGCTGCGACAACGGCAAGCGCGTGGTGGAGCGCTTCCTCGGCGAGCAGAACCGCGTGCACTGGATACCGCCCGAAGGCGCGTTCTACGGCTTCCTTCACGTCGAGGGCATGAAGAACAGCCTCGGCTTCGCCCAGGATCTCGTGCGCACCGCCCGCGTCGGCGTCGCTCCCGGTTCTGCCTTCGCACCCCAAAGCGATACCGCTTCCGACGCATTCATCCGCCTCTGCTTCGCCCAGGACGCGAAGCTGCTGGAGACGGGGCTGGAGCGGCTGGGCAAGGCGATTGCCTCGCTTTGACCGCCCAAGATGGGAGAGGTCATTTATGCCGCAACCCCAGCTGCTCTTCCTCGAATGCCCGTAGCGCGCTTGTCGTGAGCGCGGTCTCGCGCAGGCGGCGCCAGTCGGACAGGGCTTGTTCGCCGTGGCGGCGGCGCAGGGGGAGCGAAAGATACGACTCGCGGAAGGCCGCTGAGCCGGAACAGTCCTCCGCCAGGCGGCGCAGCACCGGCTCGGCTTCACGGGCGCGCGCGACCATGGTTTCGAGCGAGAAATCGATCGCGGCCAGCGCGGCGAGCAGCCGCCCCACCGCAGCGGTCCCTCCCGCCATGAGATGCTCGCGCAGATGGGACGGCGAGCGCCCATCGTCCAGCGAGACGCGGCCGCCGCCCGCATAAAGCTGCAGGAACATCAGCATTTCGCCCCGGATCGTGCGCGGCAGGCTTTCGATGAAGGACATCAGCATGTCGCGCGGATCGGCCGCGATCGCCGCGCCATGCGTGACTTCAGGACTCCAGCACACCCAAATGCTCCTTTCCGGCTCTGATGGCCGTTCAACCTGTCGCGCACTTCCGCGTCGGAGGTTCAGACGGATTCGACCTGCGCCACGCCCGGCAGCGACTTGATCGCATTGCGGATGACGGCGTTGACAAGCTGCTTCTGCGGCAGCCTGATCTCGACCTCGCGGCCTTCGCTCGCGGGCACCACCACGGTCACGAGCCCCTTGCCGGGCTTCTTCAATTCGCCGGCGATGGCGTTGAGCGGGCGGGTGTCCTCCAGGTAGATGCGCAGGCCCTCGCCCGCGTCGGCGGCCGCCCTGTCGAGATCGTCGATCTTGAGCGCGCGCAGCTTCAATTCCTCGTCGATCTGGTCGGCGGCCACGGTGATGAGCACGGACTTGCCGGCTTCCAGCAGCGGCCGCGACGCCATCAGCACCTCGCTGAACACCATCACCTCGAACATGCCGCTCGTGTCCGACAGGGTGACGAAGCCATAGGGCTGATCGTTGCGCCCACGCCGCTCCTGCCTGCGGATGATCGTGCCCGCGAGCACGGCGCGGAAATTGGCGCGGCGGTCTTCCGCGAGCGACCCGCTGGTCACCGCGCCGAGCCGCTGCAGCGAGGCGCCATAGGCGTCGAGCGGGTGGCCGGAGAGATAGAAACCGACGGCGGAGAATTCCTCCGTCAGCCGCTCATGCGCCGGCCAGTCCGCGCTCTGGGCCAGGCGCAAACCGGACGACCCAGCGCTCTCGCCGAACAGCGTGGACTGCCCGCTTTCGCGGTCCTGCACGTTGCGGGTGGCGGCATTGAGCACGATGTCCGACGAGTCCACGAGTTGCTTGCGGTTGGGCGAAAGCGCGTCGAACGCACCCGCGCGCACCAGGCTCTCGAAGGCGCGCTTGTTGAGATGGCGCGGGTCCACGCGGCGGGCGAAATCGGATACGCTGCGGAACGGGCCGTTGGCCTTGCGCTCCGCCACCACATGATCCATCGCCTGGCGGCCGACGCCCTTCACGGCGGCCAGCGCGTAGAAGATCACGCCCTTCTCCGCGTCGCAGGCGAACCAGGACTGCGAACGGTTGATGTCCGGCGGCGCGATGCGGATGGAGAGCCGCTGGGCCTCCTGGCGGAAGATGTTGAGCCGGTCGGTGTTGCCGATATCGAGCGTCATCGACGCGGCAAGGAATTCGACCGGATAGTTGGCCTTGAGATACGCCGTCTGGTAGGCGACCTGGGCATAGGCCGCGGCGTGGCCCTTGTTGAAGCCGTAGCCCGCGAATTTCTCCGCCTGCTCGAAGATCTGCTCGGCGATGGCCTTGGGGATGTCGCGTTCGCCTGCACCCTTGATGAAGCGGTCGCGATGCACCGCCATCTCGCTGGCGATCTTCTTGCCCATGGCGCGGCGCAACAGATCGGCCTCGCCCAGCGAATAGCCGGCCAGGTGGCGCGCGATGTTCATCACGTCCTCCTGGTAGGTCATCACGCCGAAGGTCTCCTTCAGGATCGGCTCGAGCAGCGGGTGCAGGTAGAACGGCTCCTCCCGCCCGCGCTTCACCGCGATGTACTTCGGGATCGAATCCATCGGGCCCGGGCGGTACAGCGCGACCAGCGCGACGAGGTCGTTGATGTGGTCGGGCTTCATCTTGCGCAACAGGTCGCGCATTCCCGCGCCTTCCAGCTGGAACACGCCCACGCTCTCGCCGCGCGCCAGCATCTCGAACGTGGGGGCATCCTCGAAGCCGATGCTCTGGGTGTGAAGCGCGATGCCTCGCGCCTTCAGCAGCTCCTCCGCCTTGGCGATGACCGTGAGCGTCTTCAGGCCCAGGAAATCGAATTTGACGAGGCCGGATTTCTCCGCGTCCTCGTAATCGAACTGCGTCACCGGCATTTCGGAGCGCGGATCGCGGTAGAGCGGCACGATCTCGTCCAGCGGCCGGTCGCCGATCACCACGCCCGCCGGATGGGTGGAGGCGTGGCGGTAGAGCCCCTCGATCTTGCCCACGATGGAGAAAAGGCGCGCTACGCCGGGCTCGTTCTCCTCGAACTGCCGCAGCCGCGGCTCGCCTTCGATGGCTTCCGCCAGCGAAATCGACTTGCCCGGCGGGTTGGGGATGAGCTTGGCGATGCGGTCCACCAGGCCCAGCGGCATCTGCAGCACGCGGCCCACGTCGCGCACCGCCGCGCGCGCCTGCAGACTGCCCAGCGCGATGATATGGGCCACGCGGTCGGCGCCATATTTGTGCTGCACGTAGCGCACCACCTCGTCGCGCCGCTCCTGGCAGAAGTCGATGTCGAAATCCGGCATCGAGATGCGCTCCGGGTTGAGAAAGCGCTCGAACAGCAGCCCGAAACGGATGGGATCGAGATTGGTGATGTCCAGCGCCCAGGCGACCAGCGAGGTGGCGCCCGATCCGCGCACGCCGACCGGGATGCCGTGCGCGCGGGTCCATTTCATGAAATCGGAGACGATCAGGAAGTAGCCTGGGAAATCCATGCCGATGATGACGCCGAGCTCGTACTCCAGCCGGTCGCGGTAGACCTGCTTGTCCGCGTAAAGCCCATGCTCCGCCAGCCGCGCGGCGAGGCCGGCCTCGGCCTGCGCCCTCAGCTCGTCCGCCGGCGACAGGCCGGATTCGGGCACGAATTGCGGCAGGATCGGGTTGCGCTTCTTGGGGCGGAAGGCGCAGCGCTTGGCGATCTCGATCGTGTTCTCGATCGCTTCCGGCAGGTCGGCAAACTGCGCCGCCATCTCGGCCGCGCCCTTGAAGCGGTGCTCGCGGGTGAGCCGCCGCCTGCCCTCCTGCTGCGACACGAAGGCCCCATCGGCGATGCAGAGCAGCGCGTCGTGCGCCTCGTACATGTCCTCGCGGCCGAAATGGACGTCGTTGGTGGCGACCAGCGGGATGTCCTTGGCGTAGGCCAGTTCGAGCAGCTTGTCCTCCGCCGCGCGCTCTTCCGGCAGGCCGTGACGCTGCAGCTCGATATAGAGCCGGTCGCCGAAGATGGCACGCAGCCTGTCGAGCACCTCCGCCGCCGCGGGCTGGCCATCCACGATCAGCTTGTTCAAGGGACCGCCGGGTCCGCCGGTGAGCGCGATCAGGCCTTCGCAATGGGCTTCGAGATCCCTGGCCGTGACATGCGGCCAGTCTCCCGGCGCGGCGCCCAGGAAGGCGTGACTGAGCAGCTTGGAGAGGTTGCGGTAGCCGGCGTCGTTCTGCACCAGCAGCGGCATGGCGGGCGGCCTGGGGCGCGAGCCGCCGAGATGGGGCGCGGTCTCGAAATCGACGGAGACCAGCGCGCCGACGATCGGCTGGATGCCCTCCCTCGCCAGCGTCTCGCTGATCTCGAATGCGCCGAAGAGGTTGTTGACGTCCGTCACCGCCACGGCCGGCATGGCGTATTCGCGGGCGAGCCTGGCCAGCTCCTTGGCGCGCAAGGCGCCCTCGAGCAGCGAATAGGCGCTCTTCACCCGCAAATGCACGAATGCAGCCGGCTGTGCCATGCCTCGACTTCTCCCGATTCTCCTGTCCGTCACGCTAGCGCGCCCGGCCGCCCGTGGCAGGCCGGCCGCGCGCCGTCCACAGCTAGTGGATCAGCGCCACCGCAGTGAGCGCCGACGCCAGCGCGTAGCTGCCAGCGATAAAGGCGATGAGCCCGAGCCCCGCCGTTGCATCCTTGAACCAAAGCATCCCGTCCTCCTGCTTTCTGGAGGAAGATGTTCCCTTATCGTTCTCGCATTGTCAAGAACAAATCGTGATCGATATCTTGGGGTCACGTTCGTGCCTAACCACAATCCGCAGGGCGCGGCCCCTGAGGCTCCTGGACAAGGCACCACTCCGGCGCGCTGAGCCAGGCATTCTCGTCCGGGCGCGCCGGACGCCGGCAGAGCCGCGTGACGGTCTGCAGGCCGCCTTTGGCCAGCGACTCCGCCAGGAGACGCTCGCAAGTCTCATCGCGCACGCCCTCGCAGGGGAAGATGGCGACGGCGGAGATCCATTTGACATGGAATTCGCTCGCCTGCCGCGTGATGCGGAGCACCGCGCCCTGCCCTATCATCTGCTGCGGCGGCGTGCCCACTCTGCCGAACGCCTTGTTCGTGGTCAGCGGCAGGATGAGCCGGCCGCCGTCGTTCAGCCGGTCGAGCCAATGCGCCGCGGGATGGGTGGCGCCGGCATTGACGTAGATGATGTCCGCCGGATCGAACGGCACGGATGCGCCATCGCCATGCACGATGCGCACATTGGCGCGCTCCCTCAGATTGTCGCGCGAGCGCCGGGCCAGGCCTTCGTCGAACTCGATGCCGGTCACGCGCCCGTCCGCGCCCACCATTTCCGCGAGGACCGCAGTGAAATAGCCGCCGCCCGTGCCGACGTGGACGGCATGCTCGCCCATCCTCGGATTGGCTTGGTTGATCAGATGCGCGTGCAGCGAGGGCTGGCCGTTATTGAGGGTACGCTCGGGGACGAGGCCCACGAGATCGTCCGTATAGAGATAGACCGGATCGGCCGACGGTGTGGGCCGGTAGACCTGGCCGAAGCGGTAGATCTGCCACGGCCCGGGGCCGCAGAACGCCTCCCGCTTCACCGCCGCGAAGGCATGCTCGAGCCGGGCGTTTTCCACCCCCACAGCCGCCAGCACCTGTCTCGCAAAGGCACGGCGCACCACCGCCAGTTCCGCATCCGTCATCGTCGCCTGCATCCACGCTTCCCCCGGTTGGGCCGCCGCTGTATCCTTGGTGTGCGTATCGACACACGCGTGCGAGTGTGTCATAACCCACACCAGGAGTCCAAGCCATCGTGAGGCGATTTTATCCGGCGGTGCTGGAACGGGCCGGCAAGGGCGCGTTCGGCGTCTGGTTTCCCGATTTCCCCGACTGCGTCGCCGCCGGCACCACGCAGGAGGACGCGATCGCGCGCGCCGAGCAGGCGCTGGCCCGCGCCGTGGTCTCCAGTACCGAACGTGACGATCCGCTGCCCACGCCCACGCCGGTGGACAAGATATCCACACCGAAATCCTTCGTGGCCTTCATCATGGTGGGCGTGGAGCCGCCCGATCCGTCGGAGCGGGTGAACGTCTACCTCCCCAAGAGCCTGATCGCGGCGGCGGACGCGCGCGCCGCCGAACTGGGCATGAGCCGTTCCAGCTTCTTCGGCTTCGCGCTGAGTATCGCCCTGGGCCGCTTCGGCGGCGGCTTCGGCGTCCTCACGGGGTCGCGTTCCAAGGCGGAGCACATCGCACTCCCCCTGCCCCCCAAGCCGCGGCGGTAGTTGGATTCTCCGCGCATCGGGCCTAGAACCGGGAGCCGATCCCGGAGGCCGATGCATGATCCGCCGCGCAGTGGGCGCAGTCGCGCTCCTGGCCGTCTCCGCCTTCGCCGCGCACGCCGACGAGGTGTGCAAGGCACGGCTCTACCTGACCGGCGGCTCTTTCAATACGAACTGCACATCGGCCTGCGCGATCACCTTCAGCAATCCGGTCAACGTCGGCTACATCACCCAGTGGTCCTATTTCACCGTCAGCAACGTGTCGGTGAAATACGATCGCGTCGAGGTGCAGGTCGATCTGCTGTGGTCGTCGATCGAGATGCCGGGCACCAATCTGGTGTGGCTGGCGGGCTGGCCGCCGCAGAACCTGACGCTCTCCGATCCGCGCGCCATCGCCTTCGCGAATGGCTCGGGCAATTTCGAAGGCTTCAACGAGCCCCAGGGCTCGCAATTCTCGCTCGATGCCGACGGCGCGATTGCGCCCAGCGGGCTCGCCTACATCACCTATTCGCAGCCGGGACAGCAGCCGCGCAACGTGCGCTGGAGCGCGATGTCGACCGGCGAGGGCCGTATCCGCACCTCGTTCTGGTACATCACGAGCCACACCGCGCTGATGAACTGGCTCGCGGTGCAGTCCTCCGGGAACATCGTCTGCAATCTCTGACGGCGCGAACGCGCGTCAGCCGCCGCGCCCGAGCTTGCCGCCATCGAGCAGCTTGCCTTCGTGCAGGATCAGGGCGCGGTCCATCCGGGCGGCGAGTTCGAGATTGTGGGTGGCGATGAGGGCCGCGAGCCCTTCGCCGCGGACGAGATTGACCAGCGCCTCAAACACGCCCGCGGCGGTGCGCGGGTCGAGATTGCCCGTGGGCTCGTCGGCCAGCAGGAGGCGCGGATGGTTGGCGATCGCCCGCGCCATGGCGACGCGCTGCTGCTCGCCGCCGGAAAGCTGGGAGGGCCGGTGCTCCAGCCGGTTCGTGAGCCCCATGAGATCGAGCAGGCGCTGCGCCTCGGCCTCCGCGGCCCTGTAGCTCTTGCCGGCGATGAGCTGCGGCAGGATGACGTTCTCCAGCGCGCTGAATTCGGGCAGCAGATGATGCGCCTGGTAGACGAAGCCGATATGATCGCGGCGCAGGCGCGTGCGCTCGCTATCGGAAAGCGTCGCCGCGGCCTCGCCGCCGATCTCGATCCCCCCGCCCGACGGCATCTCCAGCAGACCCGCCATGTGCAGGAGCGACGATTTCCCCGCGCCCGAGGGGCCGACCAGCGCCACAAGCTCGCCCGGCCTGATCTCGAGGCTGACGTCGCGGAAGACTTCCAGCGTGCTCTGCCCCTGCGCGTAACGCCGCGCGACGCCGGACAGGCGCAGGGCGGCCCCCGCGAATGCGTCACTCATAGCGCAGCGCCTCCACCGGATCGAGCCGCGCCGCCCGCCAGGACGGATAGAGCGTGGCGAGCAGCGACAGCGCCAGCGACATCAGCACCACGGCGATCACGTCCGAAGGCACGATCTTCGCCGGCATGTGGGTGAGGAAATAGATCTCGGGATTGAACACGTTCACGCCCGTGATGCGCGAGATCGCCATCTGTATGGGATCGATGAAAGTGGCGAACAGCAAGCCGAGAAGCAGTCCCGCGGCCGTCCCCACGATGCCGATGCTCGCGCCCGCGATCAGGAAGATGCGCATCATGGCGCCGCGCGTGGCGCCCATGGTGCGCAGGATGGCGATGTCGCCCGATTTGTCCTTTACCAGCATGACCATGCCGGAGATCACATTGAGCGCGGCGACCAGGATGATCATGGACAGGATCAGGAACATCACGTTGCGCTCGACCTGCACGGCGTTGAACAGGCTGAGGTTGAGGTCGTGCCAGGTGCGGATGCGGGCGGCGGGGCCGGCGGCCCGCTGGATGGGATCGACCATGCGGTCGACCTCATCCGGATCGGCGACCATGACTTCCAGGCTCGATACCGCATTGGGGAGGTTGAAATAGAGCTGCGCTTCCTCCAGCGGCATGAAGATGACGGCGTTGTTGTATTCTGACGCGCCGGAATCGAAGGTGCCGGCGATTTCGTAGCTCTTCACCCGCGGCGTGACGCCGAAGGGCGTGACGTTTCCCCTGGGCGCGGTGAGCGTGATCTGCGAGCCGGGAAAGAGGCCGAGCCGCTGGGCGATGCCGCGGCCCACGATGACGGCGTCGCCGCCCATGAAATCCGCCAATGCCTGGGGCGCGAGCGAGTTCGCGATCACGGACATGTTCTTCAGGTCCGCGCCGCGCACGCCGCGGATCTGCGCGCCGAGCGAAGCGCCGTTCGCCGTCGCCAGCGCCTGCCCCTCCACGACCGGATAGACCGTGATCACACCGGGCACCGCATGCACCCGCCGGGCGACTGCGTCGAAATCGGGAAGGCCGTGGATGCCGCCATCCACGCTGACGTGGCCGGTGAAGCCCAGGATCTTGCCCATCAGCTCGATCCGGAAGCCGTTCATCACGGACATCACGACGATAAGCACCGCCACGCCCAGCGCGATGCCGACCAGCGAGATGATGGAGATGACGGAGATGAAGCTTTCCTTGCGCTTGGCCCGCAGGTAGCGCAGCGCGATCATCCACTCGAACGGCGCGAAGGCCCGCGTGGCGCGGGAGGGTGTCGGGGCTCTGGCAGGCACTGTTCCGCCGGCGCCTCGCGTGCCGAAATTTGTGCGTTGGTCGGACATGGACGAGGCGGCGTCTTTCCCTTCGATCATCATGGCTGGGCTCGTCCCGGCCATCCATATTCCAGAGTTCTCTCCGGACAGGCCGCTGCAAAACGGACGGCCGCCACGAGGGCGGCCACGACGAGCCTGTATAAACCTAACTCTTTGACAGGCGGTTGAGCGCCGCCTCGGCCGTCAGTTCCTCCCGGACGCCCGTTTTGCGGTTTTTCACCTCGATCTGGCCCTTTTCCAGCCCCTTGGGGCCGACGACGACCTGCCACGGCACGCCGATGAGGTCGGCGGAGGCGAATTTGGCGCCGGGGCGCTCGTCGGTGTCGTCGTAGAGGACGTTCTTCCCAGTGGCGCCAAGCTTGGCGTAAAGATCGGCGCAGGCGGCGTCGGTCTTCGCGTCGCCGTTCTTGAGATTGAGCAGAATCAGGTCGAAAGGCGCGACGGGTTCCGGCCAGACGATGCCCTTGTCGTCATGGCTCGCCTCGACGATGGCGCCCACCAGCCGCGACACGCCCACGCCGTAGGAGCCGCCATGGATCGGCACATCCTTGCCGTCCGGCCCCGTCACCATGGCCTTCATCGGCACGGAATATTTCGTGCCGAAATAGAAGATCTGGCCGACCTCGATGCCGCGGGTGGCCAGGCGCTTGTCCGCCGGCACCTCGGCCTCGAACCGCGCGGGCTCGTGCACGTCCGACGTCGCGGCATAGAGGCTGGTGCGCTGGCGCACGATGGGCTCGAGGTCGCCGTCGAAATCGATGTCCGCCGGCGGGATCGGCATGTCGAGCAGGTCCTTGTGGCAATAGACCTCGCTCTCCCCCGTCTCGGCCAGCATGATGAATTCGTGGCTGAGATCGCCGCCGATGGGCCCGGTCTCCGCGCGCATCGGGATGGTGGCGATCCCCATGCGCGAGAACGCGCGCAGGTAGGCCACGTACATCCTGTTGTAGGAGCGCCGCGCCGCTTCCTTGTCGATGTCGAAGGAATAGGCGTCCTTCATCAGGAATTCGCGGCCGCGCAACACGCCGAAGCGCGGGCGCATCTCGTCGCGGAATTTCCATTGCGTGTGATAGAGGTTCAGCGGCAGCGATTTGTACGACTTCACATAGGCGCGGAAGATCTCCGTGATCATGTCCTCGTTGGTCGGGCCGTAGAGCATCTCGCGATCCTGCCGGTCCCTGATGCGCAGCATCTCCGGGCCGTAGGCCTCGTAGCGGCCGGTCTCCTTCCATAGTTCGGAGGATTGCAGCGTCGGCATCAGCATCTCGATGGCGCCGGCGCGGTCCATCTCCTCGCGCACGATCTGTTCGATCTTCTGGAGCACCGCGAAGCCCAGCGGCAACCAGGCATAGATGCCGGCCGCCTCCTGGCGGATCATCCCCGCGCGCAGCATCAGCCTGTGCGAGACGATCTGCGCCTCGGCGGGCGTCTCCTTGAGGAGCGGCAGGAAATAGCGGGACAGGCGCATGGCGAACCGGTTGATTTGCTGCGGTGCACCTTCATACGGAAAGCCTTGCCGAAGGGCAAATGCCGGGCGATCTTGAGCAAGTGTTTTCCCGTCCGGGCACGAGGGGGGTCTTATGAGCGCGACACGCCGGATCCAGACCGTCATCGGGCTCCTCATCGCCCTGGGATTGCCGTTCTGCCACCGTATCTTCACGCCGCTTTTTGCGCCCCTGGGCGAGCGCGCCGGCGGCGAGGCCTTCTGGTGGCTGCTGTTCGCCGTGGTGCTGCTCTACGTGCTGCTGGTGGAGCGCAGGCCTCTGTCCTCGCTGGGCTACCGCAGGCCGGGCGCGCTCGATCTCGTGCTGGGCGTGCTGGCGGCCATCGTCGCGGTGGTGGGGATCGGAATCGTCTTCCAGATCGCGCTGCCGGCGCTGCACCTGAGCGTGAACCGGCAGATGAGTTCGCTGCTCGCCGCGCCCTTCCTGTTCCGCGCCGCCATCGTCACCCGGGCCGCCTTCGTGGAGGAGACGCTGTTCCGCGGCTACGGCTTCGAGCGCATCGCCGAATGGAGCGGCAGCCCCGCGCTCGCCGCGCTCGCCACCTGGGCGCTCTTCACCCTGGCGCACCTGACCTCATGGGGCTGGGGCCAGGTCATCATCGCCGCCTGGGGCGGGCTGGCGCTGACGGCGCTTTACTGGTGGCGCCGCAACCTCTGGGCCAACATCCTCTGCCACTGGCTCACCGACGGCGCCGGCTTCCTGCTGATGCCGGCAATGGTGCCGCATCACTGAAGCTCAGTGCCCCACCGCCGCCATGCCGGTGAAGGGGACCTGGTCGCCCATGTTGTCGATGAGGTTCTTCACGTCGACGGGTGGCGGGGTGTCGATGCCGGTCCATTTGACGTGCGCGTTGAGCTCCTTGATGTCGAAGCCCATCTGCGCGTCGTAGGTGCGGTCCGGCTGGTTCCGCAGGCGCTGCTCGGCGAGATACCACTTCATCTTGTCCCTGCCGTCAGGGCAGCTCGCGCGATCGTCCGCGTCCGCGCCCCAGCGCAGCTCGATGCAATGATAGGGATCGAACGACATCTTGAAGAGGTTCTGCATCATGTCGTCGTAATTCATGGTGATGGGGCGCTTGCCGGAAGACAGATAGGTGATGGTGCAGGCGTCGCTCTGCTGCCTGTAGGCGGCTTCCAGATCCTGCTTGAGGAACTCCCCGTCATAGACGATGCGTGGATCGCGGTTGATCCACAGCCGGATCATCTCCTGCATGTCCTTGTAGAACTGCGCCGCCGCGGTCTTGATGCGGGCGTCGCGCGAGGGCGTGGAATAGTCCTCCCAGTCCTTGTTGTCCGAACCGTAGATGTTGTCCGGCAGCCGCCCGGGATGCTCCTTGTTGGGGAAGCCCTCGGACACCGCCTGATCGACGAACTGCGCGCGGTCCTTCAGGTCGTTGCACAGCGTCTGCATCGTCATCTTCAGTTCGTAGATCGGATTGAAGTCCATCTTGCCGCCGGAGATGGCGACGCGGGCGTATTCGTAGAAGCCCAGGCTCTGGCCGCTGTAGACGTACTTCGCCTTGAGCGGATCGCCCTTGGGATTGGGCTCGGTGCCGGTGTACTGCACCAGCGAATAGTCCGCGATCTGGCTGTTCTCCACGAACGCCGTGTGGCCGCCCAGGAGATGGCCCGCCGCGTCGCGGTGCGCGCCCACCAGCTTGAAGGGCCGCCAGTTCTTGAACCCGCCGCCCAGCCGCGCCGGGCTGCGGCCGAACTGCGCGCCATAGACGCTGCGGCTGATGGAGAAATCGGGATGCGCGTCCATATAATAGACGCGGCCGTCCTCGTCGACCTTGTAGACGATGCCGACATGGCCGTTGACGTCGTAGACGATGGTGCCGGGATGGATCGAGCCGGGCTGCAGCGCCGGCGAATAGAAATCGGAAAGCACCCCACCCTTCTCGGCGGCGTCGGTGCGGTAGGTGCCGGAGAACACCGTCTCGAGCATCTCGCGGATCTCGCGCGGCGCATCGATGCCGCCGCCGCGGTCGATCATGTCGTGGCGCGAGGTGGCGCGGTTGGCGGTCTTGGTGTAACGCAGATCGCCACCCTCGCCCGACACGCCGTTGACGAAGGACATGGGCAGGCCGTTCTTCCACGCATAATAGGCGCGCAGGAGATAGGGGAGTTTGGCGCAGTCGACGTCGATGTCGACGAAATGCTGGTCGCTGCCGCGATAGGGATTTGCCGGATTGCGCAGGCAGCTCTCGGACGACGAGCAATCCGTCTCCCCCAGCGCCTGGACGAACCTGCCAAACCCGGCCTCGTCGTCGGCCGACCAGTGGTCCTTCGTGACGCGCCAGGGCGCCGCCGACGCCGGCAACGCCATCAGCAGCGCCATGCAGACCAGTACGATCGGACCCAACGCACGCATGTCTTCCCCGCTGGAGCCGAGAGTCCCGTCGGCGGGGCCGCAAGTCAAGGGTTGCGCGCTGCGTGGTTAGCGGCGGACCCTGTGACGGGGAACTTCACGAGTCGGACATGCTGGAGCGGGTATTTCATCTCGAGGCCGCCGGAACCGATGCGCGGCGCGAACTCGTCGCCGGCGCGACCACGTTCCTGACCATGGCTTATATCATGTTCGTGAACCCCCGGATCCTGGGCGCGGCGGGGCTCGATCCCGGCGCGGCGTTCGTGGCGACGTGCCTGGCCTCGGCGCTGACCTGCCTGATCATGGGCTTCTACGCCAACCTGCCCATCGCGCTGGCGCCCGGCATGGGGCTGAACGCCTATTTCGCCTTCACCGCGGTGCCGGCGCTGCACGGAGACTGGCGTCTGGCGCTGGGCTGCGTGTTCCTGTCGGGCGCCCTCTTCGTGGCGATCTCGCTGACGCCCGCGCGGGAATGGCTGCTGAACGCCATCCCAAGGAGCCTCAAGCTCGCCATCGCGGCCGGCATCGGCCTGTTCCTGGCGCTGCTCGGTTTCGCCAACGCCGGACTGATCGCCGCGAGCCCGGCCACGCTGGTGCAGCAGGGCGTGCTGACCGATCCCAGGGTTCTGATCGCAGCCGGCGCCTTCGTGCTGATGGCGGCGCTGGTGGCGCGGCGGATCGCGGGCGCGGTGCTGATCGGCATCGTCGCCGCCACGCTGGCCGCCGTGCTGCTCCACGTGGAGCCGGCGCCGGGCATCGCCGCGCTTCCGCCCCCGCTCGCGCCCACCCTGCTGCAGATGCATTTCAGCGGACCGGCCGGCCTGATCGCGACCTCGACGCTGATGTTCCTCCTCATCGACATGCTTGACACCTCCGGCACGCTGGCCGGCGTCGCGCATGAGGCGGGCCTGCTCGACGAGCGCGGCCGCCTGCCGAATGCGCGGCGGGCGCTCTTCGCCGATGCCGCCGGCACCATGATCGGGGCCGCGCTCGGAACCTCGCCCGTCACCGCCTATATCGAGAGCGCCGCCGGCGTGCAGGCGGGCGGGCGCACGGGGCTGACCGCCGTGACCGTCGCGCTGCTCTTCCTGCTGAGCCTGTTCCTGGCGCCGCTCGCCGCCGCGATCCCGGCCTATGCCACCGCGCCGGCGCTGATCTTCGTCGCGGTGCTGATGGCGCGCGCGCTGAAGGAGATCGCCTGGGACGACCTCACCGAAGCCGCGCCCGCGCTCGTCACCGCGCTCGCCATCCCCTTCACCTATTCCATCGCCTCGGGCATCGGCATCGGCTTCATCGCCTACGCCGCGGTCAAGATCGCCTCAGGCCGCCGCCGCGACGTGAACGCCGCCGTCGCCCTGATCGCGCTGGCCTTCGCGCTGAAGATCGCGCTGACGTAGCGGGCTCAGAGATCGACGACGCCGAAATAGATGAGTGCGTAGAAGCCTGCGAACAGCACCGCGGCGATGGCCGTCGCCCAGGCCATCTTGAGGGCGAGGCGGGGGTTGGAGGGGGCGCCGGTCTGGGGGTCGGCCTCACCCAGGCCCACCGGGAACAGGCAGAACAGCGCCAGGAACCAGAAAGTCGCGAAGGCGCTGAGGAGGACGGCCCAGTGGACGGCGAGCGCGGTCACGCCTGTTCCAGCTCCACCAGCGTGCCGACGAAATCCTTCGGGTGCAGGAAGATCACCGGCTTGCCATGGGCGCCGATGCGAGGCTCCCCGGTGCCGGTGATGGTGGCGCCCAGCTTCTTCATCCGGTCGCGCGCGGCGTAGATGTCGTCGACCTCGTAGCAGACATGGTGCATGCCGCCGTTGGGGTTCTTCTCCAGGAACTTGGCGATGGGCGAGTTGTCGCCCAGCGGCTCGAGCAGCTCGATCTTGGTGTTGCCGAGATCGACGAACACGGTGGTCACCCCATGGTCGGGCTGCGGCAGCTCGCCCGACACGCTCGCGCCCAGCGTGTCGCGATAGACCGCGGCGGCCTTCCTGATGTCCCTGGTGGCGATGGCGACGTGGTTGAGGCGGCCGATCATGGAGCAGTCCGGTTGCAGATGTCCCGCCGCCATATTCGGGGGCGGCGGGACGGATTGCAACCGGCGGGCGGAGCTCAATTATCCGGCAGGATGACGACCTGAAGCGTATCCATGCGGCCGGGATCGAGCGTCACCGTCACGTTGGGGAAAGCGACGTTGAACCGGTCCGTGTAGGCGAAGTTGTACGCCTGCGAGAGCGTCGACAGCCGGCCGGCATAGCGGTTGAAGTACGGATTCAGGGGCTGAAGCGTGTCGAAGAGCTTCGGCAGATTCCGCCAGTCCGCGCTCGGCATGGCGCCGACGGGCGTGGCATTGTGCGAAAGGGTCACCATGCTCCCCACCGCGCCGGCGTTTATGCCCGAGAGGAGATCGCCCGTCATCCAGCCATAGAGATCGTTCTGGGGATAGATGGGCGTGCCGCCATCGAGGGAGAACTGCGGATTGGCCCCGTAGATGCCGCTGGGCACGGCAAGATTCGCCCTGCTGTAGACCAGCGTATGGGCGCCGACGACCGTGCCGTTGCCTGTGAGCGTTATGTTGCAGTTCGCATCGATCGTGGCCTTGAAGTCGTAGTCCTGGGGCTGGGTCTGCGGCGTGGCCTGCTGCTGGGATCCCACAAAGTGGCCCTTGATCGCCGCGATCATGCCGTCGTGTGCCGGGCCATAGGTATCGCGCAGATAGGCCAGATAGGCGGAGAAGTCGTCGTAAGGCGAGCCGGTGGATCCGTACGACGACGGACCGATCACGCGAACGAATTCGGACTTGTCGTTCACCACCGCCGCGCCGGCCGGAGTGGTGATGCCGCTCAAGGATGCCGCCACCGGCGTGGTGTTGGATGCCGTTTGCGATGCGACCTGGGTGCCGCCGGTGCCGCCCAGCCATGCCTTGAGCGCGATGGGGATGCTGAAATAGTCGATCGAAGTGGTGTCGGCGACGTCGGTGGGCATGCCCCTGTAGGTCATCTCTATCTTGTCGAAGCGAAGGAGATAATTGGGGTCGCTGGGGTTGCCGGAATTGGGCTCGTAGCCAGGATTGTTGAACACCCAGGGCTTGTCGTAGCAGAAATAGAGGCGCCCGCTCACGCTGGTAACGTCGATGCCGAGAGGCAGCGTGTCGAGCGAGTACCAGTTGGGGCTGCCATAGGCAGCCATGGCGAGGCTGTTTCCGTTCGCGGCGTTGGTGGCGACAAACGTCGTGCAATCGACGAAGCCGGCAAAGATCTTGTTGTCGGGGCGGCCGGAATTGTTCTGGAAGACGATCCTCAAGGGAGGAGTGAATTCGACCGGCGATGCGGACATGGGTGCCTCAAGCGTGGGCGTCGCGAATGGACGCGCCGCACGATCCGGCTGTGAACGAGGCTCGCGTCCGGCGCGCCTATCGCTCCGGCAAAATCACGATCTGGAGCGTGTCCACATAGCTGGGCGAGCCGGTGTTGAGCGTGGCCGTGACGTGGGCGAAGCGGTCGGAATAGGCGAAGTTATAGGCCTGCGACAACGGCGCCATCGTGGCGGCCCAGCGGTTGTAGTTGAGCGGGTTGCCGGGCTGCAGCTTGCCGAAATACTGGCTCAGGATCTTGGTGTTGTACCACTGCGAGCTCGACATCTTGCCCACAGGCTGACCGGAGACCGTCACCGTGCTGCCCACAGCACCGACGTTGAGGCCGGACAGCAGGTCGCCCGTGACCCAGCCATAGACATCGTTCAGCGGGTTGGATGGGGCGGCGCCATCGATGGAAAATTGTGGATTGGCGCCGTAGATGCCGTCGGACGCCGTCAGCTGGGCCTTCGTGTAGAGAAGCGTGTGGCTACCCACCACGCTGCCGGTGCCCTTGAGCGTGATGTTGAGGCCCGCATCGATCGTGGCGATGAACTTGTAGTCCTGCCCCTGCGTCTGCGGCGTGGCGAAGGGCGGCGTGCCGGCGAAGCGGCCGGCGATGGTGGCGATGGTGCCGCCGCTGGCCGGGCCGTAGGTGCTGGCGAGATACTGGAGGTAGGTCGTGAAATTGTCGTAGGGCGAGGGCGGCAGGCCGGGCGGCGGCGGATAGACGCCCGGGCCGATCACGCGCGCGAACGCGTTCGTGCCCTGCGCCCTGACGACGGCGGAGTTCTGGGGATTGGTCAGCCCGCCCAGCGCGGCGATGACGGCATTCGCCGCCGTCGGCCCGGCCACCGAACCGACCAATGTGCCGCCCGTGCCGCCGGAATAGACATTGAGCGCGAGCGGGATGGCGAAATAGTCGATGGAGGTGGTGTCGGCCACGTCGGCGGGGGCGCCGGTGTAGGTAAGCTCCATCTTGTCGTAGCGCAGATAGTAGTTGGGATCGCTGGGGCTCACCGGGCTCGGCTCATAGCCGGCGCGCTGGAAGGTCCAGGGCTTGTCGTAGCAGAAATAGACCCGGCCGCCGCCGATCATCGTCGTGCTGATGCCCTGGCTGAGCTTGTCCAGGCTGTACCAGCTCGGCGCGGCATAGGTCGAAATGGCGATGGGGGCGCCGGTGGCGACGTTGGTGGCCGTCAGCGCGGACTGGCCCACGAAGCCTGTGTAGATCTTGTTGTCGGGCAGGCCGGACTTGTTCTGGAACACGATCTTCAGCGGCGGCGCAGACATATGCTTCCTCTAAATTTTCCGGGGCCGCACGGCGCGCCCCACGAATGGACGCGCGCGGGCTCAGTCCGTGAACGCCCGCGAGACTATCAGACCCAGGCGATCTCCACACGCGTGGGCGGCTTCTTGCCCCAGGCGTCGAGCGCGGCGCGGCGGACGGCGCGGCGCACCTGCTCCTTCAAGGCCTCCTCGTCGCCCTTCCTGGGATTGTAGCGGCGCACCGTCTCGGCCACGGCGTCGCGCACGGGCGCATGCACGTCTTCCGGGATGCCTTCCAGGAACAGCGACGGCTCGCCGGCGATACGGCCCTTCTGGTCCAGCATGAGCGTGATCCCGACGAAGCCCGCGAACGCCATGGCGCGGCGGACGCGGGTGAGCCCGTCGCCCGCATTCGTCATCACGCGGCCGTCGAGATAGAGGCGGCCCGACGGGACTTCGTCGACGATCGTGGCGCGGCCAGGCGCCAGCTGCAGCATGTGGCCATTCTCCACGACCACCGCCTGCGGCACCTGCAGCGAGTGCGCCAGCCGCGCGTGCTCCGCCATGTGGCGCAGCTCGCCGTGAACGGGGACGGCGATCTGGGGCCGCGTCCAGCGGTACATCTCGGTAAGCTCCTCGCGCGCCGGATGGCCGGAGACGTGGACGAAGTGGTCCTCCACCGTCAGCACCTCTACGCCCAGCGCGGAAAGCTGGTTGTGCAGCGCGTGAATCGTGACATCGTTGCCGGGGATGATGCGGCAGGAGAAGATCACCGCGTCGCCCTGGCCCAGCGTGACGGAAGGATGATCGCCGGCGGCGATGCGGGCCAGCGCCGCGCGCGGCTCGCCCTGGCTGCCGGTGCAGAGATAGAGCACGCGCCGCGGTGGCAGTTGGGCCGCCTGGGCCTCGTCGATCAGGCGCGGGAAGTCCTTCAGGTAGCCCGTTTCCTTCGCCGCGCCGACGATGCGGTGCATCGAGCGGCCCACCAGTGCCACCTCTCGGCCATGCGCGCGGGCCGCCTTGGCCACGCTGTCGAGCCGGGCGACATTCGACGCAAACGCGGTCACGGCCACGCGGCCCTTCAGCGTGCCGATCAGCTCGGTGAGGCCTTTCTTCACGTCGGCTTCGGAGCCCGAATGGCCCTGCACAAGCGCGTTCGTGGAATCGCAGACGACGGCGAGCACGCCCTCGTCGCCCAGCTTGCGGAAAGCCGCCTCGTCCGTCGGCTTGCCGATCAGGGGATCGGGATCGAGCTTCCAGTCGCCCGTATGCACGACCGTGCCCAGAGGCGTGCGAATGACGAGCGCGTTGGGCTCGGGAATGGAATGGGTGATGGAGAGGAATTCGATGTCGAACGGGCCGAGCTTGAGCTTTCCGCCGAGACGGACCACGCGGGCGCGCTCGAAATGCCCCGCCTCCTCCATCTTGTCCTCGATCAGGCGCGCGGTGAACGGGGTTGCGTAGAGCGGGCAGCGCAGCAGCGGCCACAGATGCCCCACCGCGCCGATATGGTCCTCGTGCGCATGGGTGAGCACGATGCCGAGGACATCCTCCGCCTGCTCCGCTAGCCAGGCGATGTCGGGCATGATGACGTCGACGCCGGGCGTGTCGGTCTCGCGGCCGAACAGCACGCCGCAATCGACCACGATCCATTTGCGCGCGTCCGGCGGGCCGAAGCCGTAGGCGTTGAAGTTCATGCCGATCTCGCCCGCGCCGCCGAGCGGGAGCAGCACCAGCGTGTCGCCGCCGAAGCCGGTTCGCGAATCCGTCACGCCGCGGGTTTCCCGCGTTTGTGGGCATTGCGCGCATGGATCATGATGAGGCCCCGGATCGTGAGGTCGGGATCGAGATGGTCGATCACGCTGGTCTGGCGATGAAACGGATTGGCGAGGCCTCCCGTTCCGATCACCGTCATGGGCTCGCCATATTCCTCCTTGATGCGGGCGACCAGCCCCTCGATCAGGCCGACATAGCCCCAGAACAGGCCCGCCTGCATGGCGGGTACGGTGTCCTTGCCGATGACGTTCTGGGTGCGGGCTACGGCTACGCGCGGAAGCAAGGCCGCGGCCTGGTGCAGCGCTTCGGCCGACACGTTGGCGCCCGGCGCGATCACGCCGCCCTCGTAGTCGCCCTTGGCGCTCACCACGTCGAAGGTGGTGGCGGTGCCGAAATCGATGACGATGAGGGCGCCCTTGTAGCGCTCGTGCGCGGCCACCGCGTTGACCAGGCGGTCCGCGCCCACGGCGGCCGGGCGGTCGGTGTGCACCCCGATGCCGAGTTCGACGTCGGGGTCGCCGATCACCAGCGGTTCGCAATTCATGTATTTGCGGCAGAACTGGCGCAGGTCGAACAGCGCCGCGGGCACCACGGTCGCGATGATCGCGGCGTCGATATCGCCGAATGCCAGGCCGTTGAACTGGAGAAGCGGCGCCAGCAGGACTGCGTATTCGTCCGCGGTGCGCGTGGTCTCGGTCACTGCGCGCCATTCGCAGCGGATGTCCTTGCCGTCCTGCACGGCGAAGACGATGTTTGTGTTTCCGGCGTCGATGGCGAGGAGCATCAGAAGAACACCTCGGCGGCGGCGATGGCGCGGAGCGCGCCGTTCTCCCGCAGCAGCAGCGCGCCTGTCTCGTCGATCCCTTCGAACACGCCCGAGGTCTCCCCGTTGGAAAGCCGCGCCCGGATGCGGGTGCCCAGGCCCGCCGCCCGCGCCAGCCACGCATCGCGGATGGGCGCGAAGCCCCGCGCCCGCCAGGCTTCATACCATTTCGCGAAATGGGCGGCGAGTTCGGTCAGCGCCGCGTCGCGGGCTGGCGCGGGCGCGCCGAGGGCGGCGACGGACGTGGCGGGAAACTCCGTATCCGGAGGGAAATGCGCGAGGTTCACGCCCACGCCGATGGCGAGCCAGCCGTTCTGGGATTCGAGCAGGATGCCGACGAGCTTCTTGCCGTTCGCCAGCACGTCGTTGGGCCACTTGACCCTTACGTCGGCGCCCGGCGCGAAGCCCGCCACGGCATCGGCGGCGGCGATGGCGGCGGCGAAGGAAAGCTGGGCGCATTCGGCGGCGGGTTTCTCGGGCGCGATGAGGAGCGTGGCGGCGAGATTGCCGGTGGGCGACTCCCAGGCCCGCCCGCGCCGGCCGCGGCCCGCCGTCTGCCGCGCGGTGGAGATCCACACCGGACCAAGTTGGCCGTCGGCGGCCATGCGGCGCGCCTGCGCGTTCGTGGAGTCGATCTCCTCGAAATCCTTCAGCCCATAGCCCGAGGGCCAGGTGCTCACGGCAAAAGCGTCCTTGAGACTTCCGACGCGACGGCGACCAGCGGGGCTGCGCCCACGATGAAGAGAAGCGTGAAGGCGCCCGACGCCGCCATGATGGCGTTGAGCGGCGTGCCGTGATCGCGGTCGAAGGGTTGGGCCGGCTCGTCGAAATACATGATCTTGAAGACGCGCCAGTAGTAATAGGCGCCGACCACGCTGGCGACCACGCCCAGCACGGCGGGCACGTGGAGCCCCGCCTGGATGGCGGCGAGGAAGACGTAGAACTTGGCGAAGAATCCGGCGAAGGGCGGGATGCCCGACAGGCTCACCATGAAGATCATGAAGGCGAAGGCGAGCCGGGGCTGGGTGCGCGCCAGGCCCGCGAGATCGGCGATGGTCTCCACCGCCTCGCCGTCGCGCCGCATGGCGAGGATGCAGGCGAACACGCCCGCGTTGGTGATCACGTAGATCGTCATGTAGATGAGCACGCCCTGGATGCCGGCGGGCGTGGCGGCGGCGAGGCCGAGCAGCGCGTAGCCCATGTGGCCGATGGAGGAATAGGCCATCAGGCGCTTGATGTTGGTCTGGCCGATGGCCGCGATCGCGCCCAGCGCCATGGAGAGCACGGCCACCGCCACGATCACCTGCTGCCATTCGTGCAGCGCAGGCCCCAGCGCGCCGACCATGGTGCGCAGGAACAGGAACATCGCCGCCACTTTGGGCGACATGGAGAAGAAGGCGGTGATCGGCGTGGGCGCGCCCTCGTAGACGTCCGGCGTCCACATGTGGAACGGCACGGCGGAGATCTTGAAGGCGAGGCCCGAGATCAGGAACACGATGCCGAAGATGAGCCCGATGCCCGAGCCCGCCATGACGGCGTGCGCCACGGCGGCGAAATCGGTCGTGCCGGTGAAGCCGTAGATCAGCGAGATGCCGTAGAGCATCATGCCGGAGGAGAGCGCGCCGAGGACGAAATATTTGAGCCCGGCCTCGGTGGAGCGCAGATTGTCCCGGTGGAACGCGGCCAGCACGTAGAGCGACAGGCTCTGTAGCTCCAGCCCCATATAGAGCGCGATGAAGCTGGAGGCGGAGACCATCAGCATCATGCCGCCGGTGGCGATCAGCACCAGCACGGGGAATTCGAACTTGGCGAGCCCCTCCGCGCGCAGGAAATCCTGCGCCATGAGCAGCGTGACCGCCGAGCCGGCCAGGATCAGGATCTTGGCGAAGCGCGAGAAATCGTCGGCCACGAAGGCGCCGCCGAACGCGCTGGGCGCGGTGGAGGCGGGCGAAATCACCAGCCACCCCGCCGCGGCCAGCACCGCGATGGCGAGCCACGACACCAGCCTTATGCCCCGCTCGCCCCTGAGCGCGCCGAACAGCAGCAAGGCCATCGCGCCGCACACGACCACGATCTCGGGCAGCAGCGTCTGGAGGTTCGTCGCAAACCCGCTCATCGCGAAGCCTCCCGCGGCAGGGCCGTCGCGCGGTCCTGCGCCAGCGATTGCTCGTTCATCTTGATGAGGTGCTCCACCGAGGCGCTCGTCACCCGGAAGATGAAATTGGGATAGACGCCCATCACGATGGTGGCGGCGACCAGCGGCGCCAGGATCGCGAATTCGCGCAAGGAGAGGTCCTTGATCGCCATCAGGCTGGGCTTGATCAGCTTGCCGAAGATCACCCGCCAATAGAGATAGAGCATGTAGGCGGCGGACAGGATCACGCCAGTGGCTGCCAAGATCGCCACCCAGGTGTTCACCAGGAACGCGCCCAGCATGGTCAGGAATTCGCCCACGAACCCGCCCGTGCCCGGCAGGCCGACATTGGCCAGCGTGAACACCATGAAGCAGGCGGCGTAGACCGGCATGCGCGCGACGAGGCCGCCATAAGCGGCGATCTCGCGGGTGTGCATGCGGTCGTAGATCACGCCGACGCAGAGGAACAGCGCGCCCGAGACCACGCCGTGGCTGAGCATCTGGTAGATGCCGCCTTCCACGCCCTGGTGGGTGAGCGTGAAGAGGCCCATGGTCACGAAGCCCATATGGGCGACGGAGGAATAGGCGATGAGCTTCTTCATGTCCTCCTGCGCCAGCGCGACGAAGGAGGTGTAGACGATGGCCATGATCGAAAGCACGTAGACGAACGGGGTGAGCTCAACGCTCGCGCTCGCGAACATCGGCAGCGAAAAGCGCAGGAAACCGTAGCCGCCCATCTTGAGCAGGATGCCGGCCAGGATCACCGAGCCCGCGGTCGGCGCCTCGACATGGGCGTCCGGCAGCCAGGTGTGGACCGGCCACATCGGCATCTTCACCGCGAAGCTCGCGAAGAAGGCGAACCACAGGAAGGTCTGCATGGCCACCGGGAAGTGCGGATGGGCAAGCAGCGTCTCGATATCGGCGGTGCCCGCGTAGAGATACATCCACAGGATGGCGAGCAGCATCAGGACCGAGCCGAGCAGCGTGTAGAGGAAAAACTTGAAGCTGGCGTAGACGCGCCGCTTGCCGCCCCATACCCCGATGATGAGGAACATCGGGATCAGGCCGCCCTCGAAAAACACATAGAACAGCACCAGGTCGAGCGCGCAGAACACGCCGATCATCAGCGTTTCCAGCACCAGGAACGCGATCATGTATTCCGGCACGCGGCTCTCGATCGATTTCCACGACGCCAGAATGCAGAACGGCATCAGTCCCGCGGTCAGCACGATGAACAGCACCGAGATGCCGTCCACCCCCATGTGGTAGTCGATGTTGCCGCCGAGCCAGGCGGCGCGCTCCACGAACTGGAATGCCGCCGTCGAGCCGTCGAAATGCATCCAGATCCAGATCGAAACGGCCAGATTCGCCAGCGTGGTGGCGAGCGCCACCCAGCGTGCGGCGTTCGCCGCCGACGTTCCGCGCGCGCCGAGGATGACGAACGCGCCGACGAGCGGCAGGAACGTGACGATCGACAGGATATGCGCGGCAAGGAAGCCCATGGCTCAGCCCCCCACCAGCTTGGCGGCGTGCTGGACCCACGCCTCGAAGGCGGCTGCGCCGCCCAGCATGAACCACGTCGCCAATGCCACCACGCCCAAGAGCATGGCGAAGGCGTAGTGATAGACGTAGCCGGATTGCAGCCGCACCGCGCCGCGCGTGGCGTCGAGCACGCGGGACGAGATGCCGTCGGGCCCCAGCCCGTCGATGATCTTGCCGTCGCCGATCTTCCACAGCGCGCGGCCGAGCCACATGGCCGGGCGCACGAAGAGGAAATCGTAGATCTCGTCGAAGTACCACTTGTTGTAGAGGAACTTGTAGAGCAGCCCGCCGCGCGCGGCCATCTGCGGCGGCAGCTCGGGATGCAGCACGTAGTAGTACCACGCCACGCCGAAGCCCAGGATCGTCAGCACGAACGGCGCCAGCTCCACCCAGGTGGGCACTTCCATGCCGCCGTGATGGCCCGAGATCGCGCCCAGCGAGGTGCGCCAGAAGCCCTCGGACACCCCGCCCACGAACATGTTGTCGAACAGCGCGCCCGCCATCAGCGCGCCCACGGCCAGCACGGCCAGCGGCGCCAGCATGGAGAGCGGACTTTCATGCACTTCGGAGAGATCGACGGCGTGGTGATGCGCATCGCCCGGCTCGGCGGCGTCCGCGTGACCGTGATGGGCGGCCGCCTTGGCGCCGCGGTAGGGGCCGTGGAACGTCATCAGGAACTGGCGCCAGGAGTAGAACGAGGTCATCCCGGCGGCCACCAGCGTCAGCACGAAAGCGTAGGTCGCCATCGGCGCGTGGCTGAGATAGGTGGCGTTGATGATGCCGTCCTTGGAATAGAAGCCCGCCGTGCCGACGCCCAGCACCGGGATGCCCACGCCGGTGAGCGCGAGGTTGCCGATCAGCATCATCGCCCAGGTGAACGGAATGTACTTCGCGAGCCCCCCCATCTTCCGCATGTCCTGCTCGTGGTGCATCGAATGGATGACCGCGCCCGCCGAGAGGAACAAAAGCGCCTTGAAGAAGGCGTGGGTGAAAAGGTGGAACATGGCGTTGCCGTAGGCCGAGACGCCGGCGGCGGCGAACATGTAGCCGAGCTGGGAGCAGGTGGAGTAGGCGATCACCCGCTTGATGTCGTTCTGGAAGAGGCCGACCGAGGCGGCGAAGAACGCGGTGGTGGCGCCGATGAAGGTGACGAACTCGAGCGCCACGGGCGCGTGCTCATACATGGGCGAGCAGCGGCAGACCAGGAAGACGCCCGCAGTGACCATGGTGGCGGCATGGATGAGGGCGGAGACGGGGGTCGGGCCCTCCATCGCGTCCGGCAACCAGGTGTGGAGCAGGAACTGCGCCGACTTGCCCATGGCGCCCACGAAAAGGAGCAGGCACAGCGTGGTCAGCACGTCCACGTCCCAGCTTCCGAAATGGAAGCTGTGGCCCGCCATCGACGGCGCCGCCTTGAACACCGCGTCGAAGTCGAGCGTGTGGAAGATGTAGAAGACGCCGAAGATACCCAGCGCGAAGCCGAAATCGCCCACCCGGTTGACCACGAAGGCCTTCAGCGCCGCGGCGTTGGCGCTGGGGCGCTCGTACCAGAAGCCGATCAGGAGATAGGACGCCAGGCCCACGCCTTCCCAGCCGAAGAACATCTGCAGGAAGTTGTTCGACGTCACCAGCATCAGCATGGCGAAAGTGAACAGCGACAAATAGGAGAAGAAGCGCGGCCGGCTCGGATCCTCGTGCATGTAGCCGACTGAATAGAGATGCACAAGCGAGGACACGCCCGTCACCACCACCAGCATTACGGCCGTCAGCGTGTCGACCCGGATGGTCCAGCTCGCGTTGAAGTCGCCCGAGGTGATCCAGGGCATGATCTGGACGACCTGGGCGTGGCCGAGAAGCGCCACGTCGTAAAAGGCGTAGCAGGAGAGCGCGGCGGAGATGAACAGGAAGCCCGTTGTCACGGCCTCGCTCATCCTGACGCCGATGAAGCGGCCGAACAAGCCCGCGATGGCGGAGCCGACGATGGGAAGGAAGACGATCGCCGCGTACATGTCAGCCCTTCATGACGTTGACGTCTTCCACGGCGATGGAGCCGCGGTTGCGGAAGTAGACCACGAGAATGGCGAGCCCGATGGCCGCCTCGGCCGCGGCGACCGTCAGCACGAACAGCGCGAAGACCTGGCCCACCAGATTGCCGAGATAGGCCGAGAAGGCGACGAAGTTGATGTTCACCGCCAGGAGGATCAGCTCGATGGACATCAGGATGATGATGACGTTCTTCCGGTTGAGGAAGATTCCGAGAACCCCGATGGTGAAGAGGATGGCGGCGAGCGCGAGGTAGTTCGATAGCCCGATAATCATGACACCCCCTGCCCCGGCTTGACGTCGACGAGCGCCACGGCGTCGGCCGGCATGCGCGCGTTCTGCCGGGCGATCGACTGCCGCTTGACGCCCGGCCGCGCCCGCAGCGTCAGCACGATCGCGCCGATCATCGCCACGAGCAGCACCAGCCCCGCGATCTGGAAGTAATAGATGTAGTCCGTGTAGAGCACGTGGCCGAGCGCTTCGGTGTTGGTGAGGGCGCCCGGCGCGGCCATCGGCAGCGGACCGCCCTTGGCGCCGATCACGCCGCTCACGATGATCAGCTCCGCCGCCAGCACCAGCCCGAGCAGCGCGCCCAACGGGAGATACTGCATGGCTCCGCGCTTCAGCTCCGCGAAGTCGATGTCGAGCATCATCACCACGAACAGGAACAGCACGGCGACCGCGCCGACATAGACAACGACCAGGATCATCGCCAGGAACTCCGCCCCCAGGAGCACGAACAGCCCGGCCGCGTTGAAGAAGGACAGGATCAGGAACAGCACCGAGTGCACGGGGTTGCGCGCGCTGATCACCATCAGCGCCGAGAGCAGCAGCACCGCAGAGAAGAAGTAGAAGGCGAGAGTCTGGAGAATCACTGCAGCGTCCTCGCCTTCATCTCGCGCGCCAGCACCTCATCCGGATAGCGGCTGCGTTCCAGGATCTCCAGCGTGTAGTCGCGATAGCTGAGGCCCAGCTCTGCCGCCTTGCGGGCGCGGCGCACGGCGATCTCCGGCGTCGGCCCGCGCCACGCCTCTTCGTGCGCCTTGCGCCAGCAATATTCCAGGAACAGCGTCTCGAGGTCCCACGGCGGGCCGTTGTTGTGGCCCAGCCATTCCGACAGCGGCACCACGAAGCCTTCCGCCTTGAGATTCGCAAGCGTGCGGGCCTGCTCGGCGGCGCGGAAGTACTTCGCGCGGCGGGCCGGATCGTCCCTCCCCACCCTCGATTGCGCGCGCGCCTGGATCTCCGCGAAGCTCATCGGTAGGGTGCGTCCAGTTCGAGGTTCTTCGCGATCTCGCGCTCCCAGCGGTCGCCGTTCGCCAGCAGGCGCGCCTTGTCGTAGTAGAGTTCCTCGCGCGTCTCGGTGGCGAACTCGAAGTTCGGACCCTCGACGATGGCGTCCACCGGGCAGGCCTCCTGGCACAGCCCGCAATAGATGCACTTCACCATGTCGATGTCGTAGCGGGTGGTGCGGCGGCTGCCGTCTGCGCGCGGCTCGGCCTCGATGGTGATGGCGAGCGCCGGGCAGATCGCCTCGCACAGCTTGCAGGCGATGCAGCGCTCCTCGCCGTTGGGATAGCGCCGCAAAGCATGCTCGCCGCGGAAGCGCGGCGAGAGCGGTCCTTTCTCGAACGGATAATTCACCGTCACCGGCTCCTTGAACATGTGCTTCAGGGTGAGCCACATGCCCGAGACGAGCTCGGCAAGGAGCAGGCTGCGCGCACCGCGGTCGAGAAGCGCCATAGCGAACCTTTCCTGCGAGCGGCCTAGCGCGGGACGAGACCCGTCGCCACCAGCACGCCCGCCGTCAGAACCAGCCAGAACAGGGACAGCGGTAGAAACACTTTCCAGCCCAACCGCATGAGCTGGTCGTAGCGGAAGCGCGGGAAGGTCGCCCGCACCCACAGGAAGCCGAACAGCACCAGCGCGATCTTGAGCGCGAACCAAATGGGCCCGGGGATCCAGGTGAACGGCGCGAACGGGAGCGGCGAAAGCCACCCGCCGAGGAACAAAACGCTGGTCATCGCGCTCGCCAGGATCATGTTCGCGTATTCGCCGAGGTAGAAGAGCGCGAAGGTCATCGCCGAATATTCGACGAAGTAGCCCGCGACCAGCTCGGACTCGCCCTCGGGCAGGTCGAACGGCGAACGGTTGGTCTCGGCCAATCCCGACACGAAGAACACGATGAACATCGGGAAGAGCCAGAACCAGTACCAGTTGAAGAGCCCGAAGCGTCCGGCCTGCGCCTCGATGATGTCCGAGAGATTGAGCGAGCCAGCGCACAGCAGCACGGTGACCATCACGAAGCCGATCGAGACCTCGTAGGACACCATCTGTGCCGCCGAGCGCAGCGCGCCCAGGAACGCGTATTTCGAGTTGGACGACCAGCCGGCCATGATGATGCCGTAGACGCCCA
>DATJXR010000007.1:0-2179 GCA_035499995.1 Rhizomicrobium sp.
CCGATCCCGCGCTCGTCCACGTGGGCGTCTTCCAGAGCTACCTCGAACGCGCGTAGGCCGTGGCGGTCCAACGGGGATAGCCGCCGCCTATCTGATCGATAGGAACAATCAAATTGCGGGTTTCGATTGGCTGGGAATAGACTTTTTCCCGGATCCAGCCCGAGGAGAACCACATGCCCAACGATGCCAAGTGCCCGTTCAACCACATCGCCGGCGCCGGCCGAACCAACCGCGACTGGTGGCCGAAGCAGCTGCGGCTGGAGTTGCTGCACCAGCACTCCGCGAAGTCCGACCCGATGGGCAAAGGGTTCGACTACGCCAGGCAATTCAAGAGCCTCGACTACAAGGCGCTCAAGAAGGACCTGGTCAAGCTGATGACCGACTCGCAGGACTGGTGGCCGGCGGACTTCGGCCACTACGGACCGCAATTCATCCGCATGGCCTGGCATGCGGCCGGGACCTACCGGATCACCGACGGCCGCGGCGGCGCGGGCCGGGGCCAGCAGCGCTTCGCCCCTCTCGACAGTTGGCCCGACAACGTCAACATCGACAAGTCGCGCCGGCTGCTGTGGCCGATCAAGCAGAAATACGGCGACAGGATCTCCTGGGCCGACCTGCTGGTCCTTGCGGGCAACGTGGCGCTGGAATCGATGGGCTTCCGGACTTTCGGCTTCGGCGGCGGCCGCCCGGACGTCTGGGAACCGGACGAGGACGTGAACTGGGGCGAGGAGATCGCATGGCTGGGCGTCGACAAGCGCTTCGCCGGCGACCGCGATCTGCTTGCGCCGTTCGGCGCCACGCACATGGGCCTCATCTACGTGAACCCGGAAGGCCCGAACGCGAGCGGCGACTTCATGGCGGCCGCCAAGGACATCCGCGCCACGTTCGGCCGCATGGCGATGAACGACGAAGAGACGGTCGCGCTGATCGCCGGCGGACACACCTTCGGCAAGGCCCACGGTGCGGCGCCGGAATCGCACAAGGGACCGGATCCGGAAGGCGCGCCGCTGGAAGCGCAGGGCCTGGGCTGGATGAGCGACTACGGCACGGGGCACGGCGCCGACACGATCTCGAGCGGCATCGAGGTGACCTGGACGAAGACCCCGGCGCTGTGGAGCAACAACTTCTTCGAGAACCTGTTCCAGTACGAATGGGAGCTCACCAAGTCGCCCGCCGGCGCCAAGCAGTGGGTGGCGAAGAATGCCCGGGAGATCATTCCCGACGCGCACATCCGCGGCAAATTCCACAAGCCGACCATGCTCACCACGGACCTCACGCTGCGCTTCGATCCCGAGTTCGGCAAGATCTCGCGCCGCTTCCACCACGACCCGCAGGCTTTCGCCGATGCCTTCGCACGCGCCTGGTTCAAGCTCACGCACCGTGACATGGGCCCGCGCGCCCGCTACCTGGGGCCGGAAGTGCCGAAGGAAGAGCTGATCTGGCAAGACCCGATCCCCGCGGTGAACCACAAGCTGATCGGCGAGAAGGAGATCGCCGACCTCAAGAAGAAGATCCTCGCCTCGAAGCTCACGGTGGCGCAGCTGGTGTCCACGGCGTGGGCGTCGGCCTCCACCTTCCGCGGCTCCGACAAGCGCGGCGGCGCGAACGGCGCGCGCATCCGCCTGGCGCCGATGAAGGATTGGGAAGTCAACCAGCCGGCGAAGCTCGCGAAAGTGCTGAAGACGCTCGAGGGCATCCAGTCCGACTTCAACAAGAGGGCCAAGGGCGGCAGGAAAGTCTCGCTCGCCGACCTGATCGTGCTCGCCGGTTGCGCGGGCGTGGAGCAGGCGGCGAAGAAGGCCGGCGTCGCCGTGAAGGTGCCGTTCAGGCCCGGACGCATGGACGCGAGCCCGGACCAGACCGACGTCGGATCCTTCGCGGTGCTCGAGCCCATCGCCGACGGTTTCCGCAACTACCTGAAGGGCAAGTTCGAGGTGTCCGCGGAGCACCTGCTGGTCGACCGGGCGCAGCTGCTCACGCTCACGGCCCCGGAGATGACGGTCCTCGTCGGCGGCCTGCGCGTGCTGGGCGCCAACGCCGGCGGCACGAAGCACGGCGTCTTCACCGCGAAGCCGGAGACGCTGTCCAACGACTTCTTCGTCAACCTGCTCGACATGCGCACCGAGTGGAAGCCGGTCTCCGAGGCCAAGGACGTGTTCGAGGGCCGCGACCGCAAGAC
>DATJXR010000008.1:0-53675 GCA_035499995.1 Rhizomicrobium sp.
GGCGAAGATCCCTCCCGCGCATGCAAGCCGTGGAGACTCCACACGGGCGATGCGGCTGACGGCCTAGCCTCCGTCACGCCGCCGGCCCAAGGGAGATCACATCCAGCCCTGGCCATCGCGATGGTCCAGGGCTTTGGTGTGATTCATCCTTCCGCCGGCGCGGGGATGGAAGGCCGCGAGGGACGCGTCATGGCCCCTCCACCTGATAGCCCTGCGCGCGCAGAAGCGCCGGCACGCCGGTGGGGCCGGCGAGGTGGGCGCAGCCGACGGTGACGAAGAAGGTCTTCTTCTCCGCCAGCATCCGGTCGAGCCTGGCGATCCAGGCGCGGTTGCGGTCGTCGAGCAGCGCCTTCTTCGCTTCCGGCTCCTTGGCGAGCTCGCTGTTCATCAGCCGGTCGATGGTGGCGACGTCGCCGTGCTCCCAGGCCGTCACGATCGCGCCGACGTCGTCGTGCTCGTGGCGGAATTCGCGCAGGTCGGTGACGAATTCGTCGATGGCGAGCTTGCCGTCCTTCGGCGCGATCAGCGTGAGCTGCTGCTTCACGCTCTCGAAGTAACGGACGTTACGCCCCCGTGCCGCCGCGTAGCCGAAGACCTGCCGGTCGATGCCGTTGGCGGGATCGTAGTCGTGCTCCCTCATCAGCGCGACCTCGAAGATCAGCGCGGCGAGCCAGGGCTCCTTGGTGTCGATCAGTTCGGGCGCGACATGGGTGGTCTCGATGGCGTAGGCGTAGTCGGGCAGGGCCGAAGGCGGCAGGAGGTGCGACAGCGCCTCGCCCCTGGGCAGCGTGCCGTGCTCGGCCACGAACTGCGCGGCTTCGGCCTGGCCCGACGCATCCGTCGGCGCCTCGAAGACGAAGACGTCCGAAGCCGCCAGCGCCGTGTCGATCTCCGGGGTGTGCCAGGCGACGTTGGCGGGCAACAGGTGCAGCGAACCGAGGAGGTAGACCGTTCCCCCCTTGCCGTGCACCGTCCACAGCACCGGGTGCGCCGAGACGGTGCCCATGTCGTCGGAGGCGCGGGCGCCGGTCGCGGACGCCGCCGCGAGGAACGCGAGAAGGAAGGCAAAAGCGCGCAGCATCGGCATGGCTCAGCGATGGAAGAACGGCGGGTTCCTGTTGTCGGGATCGCGGTGACGGTCGTGCGGCTCGGTCTGCCGCGACACCGGCGGGATGTTCCCGCCCGTGATGAACACCGCGGCCGGCGCGGCAAGGTCGCGCGGATCGCCGTCCCGGATCGCGACGCCGCCGGACTTGGGCAGGCCCGGCAGCAGCGCCCGGGCCGCGGTCGGCGTGACCACGACGATGGCGGCCGCGCCCCAGGCGGGCGGCATCCTGTCCGGATTCATGCACAATCCCCTCGCTCTGGCCGCAACAATCGCCCGCGGTTCGGCGCTTTGCAAATCACTTATCCTCGCCGAAGCGGGCCTTCACCAGCGCGACCATGGCGGTGAGCGCCTCGGCGGCGTCCGGCCCCACGGCCTCGATCTCGATGTCCTTGCCGATGCCGGCGCCCAGCATCATCAGGTCGAGGATCGAATCGGCGTCCACCGTCTCGCCGTTGAAGCTGATGGTGATGTGCGACTTGAAGCGGGCCGTCGCCTCCACGATCTTGGCGGAGGCGCGCGCGTGCAGCCCCTTCTCGTTGGCGATCCGCGCGCGGGCGCGGTGGCGCTCCGGCGCGGCTTCGCTCATCCGGCGGCGGCCGGCAGGTCCGCCGAGCCTGCCCGCATGTATTTGCGTCCCGCCTCGATGGCGGTCTGCACCGCCTGCTCCAGCGGCAGCCTGGTGCGCACGTCGACGAGCTTGATGAGGCCGGGAAGGTTGGCGCCGGCGAAAACCTCGATCTTGCCCGGCTTGAGGAGCGTGAGCGCCAGGTTGCACGGCGTGCCGCCATACATGTCGGTCACCAGCACCACGCCCTTGCCCAGATCGACGGATTTGGCGGCCGCCGCGATCTCGCGCTGGCGGCGCTCGATGTCGTCCTCCGGTCCGATGCAGATGGCGCGAAGGTGGCTCTGCGGCCCCTTGATATGCTCCATGGCCGCGATGAATTCCTGCGCCAGGCGGCCATGGGTGACGAGAACGATGCCGATCATCGGATCCGTAAATGTCGGGAAGCGGGCGCACGATATCAACCCCGCGTCCCCAGGGAAGGATCAAATTTGCGGGCGTCTACTTGACATCGGCGGCAGGCCTCGGGACGGCGCCGCGCTCCACGAACCTCGGCGGGCGTTGCTGGCGCGAGACCGCTTCCCCGGCTCAGGGTTCGCCGAGCGGCAATTCGACCACGAGGCGGGCGCCTTTTTCGCGGCGATTCTCGGCCCATATGCGTCCGCCCAGCCCTTGCGCGATTTGCCGGGCGATGGGCAGCCCGAGGCCGGAATTGGCGCCGAAGCCGTGCTCGGGTGGCCGCTCGGTGTAGAAGCGGTCGAAGATGGATTCGAGGTTCTCCGGCGGAATGCCCGGGCCTTCGTCCTCCACCGTCACCCGCGCGATGCGGCCTTCGGCGACGGCCGCGATCGTCACCTTGCCGCCCGGCGCGCTGAACGACATCGCGTTGTCGATGAGATTGCGGAAGACCTGGCCGAGGCGCTCGTCGCGCGCGATCACGGTGGCGCCCTGCGGCAGGTCGATGGCGAGCGCCAGCTCGACGCCCTTCAGATCGTGGGTCAGCCGGTAGATCTCGACGATGGTGCTGAGCAGATGCGCGAGGTCGACCGGTTCGCCTTTCTCGCGGCTGAGCTCGGCATCGAGCCGTGAGGCGTCGGAGATGTCGGTGATCAGCCGGTCGATGCGCTTCACGTCGTCGCGCACGATCTCCATCATGCGCCGGCGGCCCTCGTCGTCGCGGGCGCGTGACAGCATCTCGACCGCGCTCTTGAGCGAAGTGAGCGGATTCTTGAGCTCGTGCGCCACGTCGGCCGCGAAGCTCTCGATGGCGTCGATGCGGGCGTAGAGCGCGTTGGTCATGGCGAGCAGCGCCTCGGAAAGGTCGCCGATCTCGTCGTTGCGGTCGGCGAGCGAGGGAATGGTCTCGCGGCCCAGATGCCCGAAGCGCACGCGGTCCGCCGCCGTGGCGAGGCGCTGGATCGGCTCCGCGATGGTCCCCGAAAGGTAGAGCGAGGACACCACCATCACTGCGAACGCGATGAGGAACACCTCGATCAGGGTGGCGCGCTGCTGGCGCAGGATGCCGTCGATGTCGCCGCCTTCGGTGGAGACCATCACCACGCCGTAGATCGCCTTGAAGCGCTGCACCGGCACGGCGACGGAGAGGATGAGGCGATTCTGCTCGTCCACGCGCTCGGCGGTGGCGACGTCGCCGCTGAGCGCGGCGTTCACCTCCGAATACACGCGCCCGTCCTTGCCGGCCTCGAAATAGGGCTCGAGCCGCTCGAAGGGCCTGACGCCCATCACGCCGTCATAGATGCGCCGGAGCGAGCCTTTCAGCCTGCTCCAGAAATCGATCGGCGGGAGCTCGGCGATCTGCACCACGTTGCGGGCGAGCAGGTTGCGGGTGTCGATGAGCAGCCGGCCGTTCGTGCCGTACAGCCGCGCGCGCAGCTTGGTCGGCGCGATGAGCTGGCGCAGCAGGGGCGCCGCCTGCTCGACATTGATGGTGCGGGTGTCGGCATTGGCGGTGTACTCGGCCAGCGTGCCGGCCACGATCAGCCCCTGCAGCCGGATGCCGGAAAGGCGCTCGTCGACCAGGTCGGCGCTGTTGGACTGCACCACCAGCACGCAGGTGATGAGCACCACCAGCGCCACGGCATTGAAGAGGATGATGCGCAGCGAGAGGGCCGAGAAACGCCCGCGCGGCTGGTCGTCGGAGCGGCGGAAGAGGGCCAGCGTCAGGCTTCCTTGTAGCGGTAACCCACGCCGTAGAGCGTTTCTATGGCCTCGAAATTGTCATCCACCGCCTTGAACTTCTTGCGCAGCCGCTTGATGTGGCTGTCGATGGTGCGGTCGTCGACATAGACGGAATCGTCGTAGGCCGCGTCCATCAGGTTGTCGCGGCTCTTCACGAAGCCGGGCCGCTGGGCGAGGCTCTGCAGGATCAGGAACTCGGTGACCGTGAGCCGCACCGGCTTTCCCTCCCAGGTGCATTCGTGGCGCAGCGGATCGAGCGCCAGCTTGCCGCGGACCAGCGCCTCCTTCTTGGCTTCGCCGGCGGTCGCGGGAACCTTGTGGTGGTCGTTGCGCCGCAGCACCGCCTTCACCCGCTCCAGCAGCAGCCGCTGGGAGAACGGCTTGCGGATGTAGTCGTCGGCGCCCGCGTTCAGGCCCATCAGCTCGTCGATCTCCTCGTCCTTGGAGGTCAGGAAGATCACCGGCAGGTCGCCGTTCTGCCGCAGCCGCCGCAGCAGCTCCAGCCCGTCCATGCGGGGCATCTTGATGTCGAGGATGGCGAGGTCCGGCGGGGCCGAGGTGAGGCCGGCGAGCGCCGCGGCGCCGTCGGAAAAGGTGCGCACCGTGTAGCCTTCCTGCTCGAGCAGCATGCTGACGGATGCCAGGATGTTCTTGTCGTCGTCGACGAGCGCGATGGTCGCCATGTCACTCCCCTAACCGCCGGCGGTTAGTATAAGGAGGAGAAGATGTCCAAATCAAAGCAAAGCCATGGCAGAACCCGCACCGCCCGCGGCCTATGACCCGCGCCGCTTCCGCACGACCGTCCCGTTCTACGCCCGCTACCGGCTGGCCTATCCGCCCGCGCTGATCGCCCGCCTGATCGAGGTGGTGGGCATGAAGCCTGGCGAGGCGGCGATGGATCTCGGCTGCGGGCCCGGCCCCATCGCGATTCTCCTCGCACGGGCGGGCATGAAGGTCACGGCGGTCGATCCGGAGCCGGAGATGCTGGCGGCAGCGAAGGCCGCCGCGGGCGAGGCCGGGGTGGAGATCGATTTCCGGCAGGGCAGCTCCTTCGACATGCCGGACGGCATGGGGCCGTTCAGGCTCGTGACCATGGGACGATCGTTCCACTGGATGGACCGCCCGGCGACGCTGCGCATGCTCGACGCCATGATCGTGCCGGGCGGCGCGGTGGCGATGCTGCATGACGACCATCCGCGCACGGCCGAGAATCGCTGGCGGCTGATCCTGCGCGACCTCGGCAACAAATATGGGCGCACGGCCTCGCCCCACGTGCAGGCCTCCGGGCGGCCGGACTACCGCAACCACGTGTCCGTCCTGATGGACTCCGCGTTCAACCGCCTGGAGCAGGTTGGCATCTTCATCCGCCGGGAGATCACCGCGGACGATATCGTGGGCCTCGCCTTCTCGCTCTCGACCACCGCGCCTCAGAAGCTGGGCGCGCAGGCGGCGGAATTCGAGAAGGAATTGCGCGGCGCCCTGGCCGCGCTGTCGCCGGAGGGCCGGTTCACGGAGATCGCCGAACTGCAGGCGCTGATCGCCCGGCGCGGCTAGCGGAATTCCACCTTCAGGATCTCGTAGCTCCGCGCGCCGCCGGGGGCGGCCACTTCGACCGTATCGCCCTTGGCCTTGCCGATGAGGGCGCGGGCGATGGGGGACGAGATGGAGATGCGGCCCTTCTTGGCGTCGCTTTCCAGGTCGCCCACAAGCTGGAATTTCCGCTGCTCGTCGGTGTCCTCGTCCATCAAGGTGACGGTGGCGCCGAACTTCACCGTGCCGCCGGATAGCTTGGAGACGTCGATCACGTCGGCCCGGGTGATGCAGTCCTCGAGCTCGATGACGCGGCCTTCGATGAAGGCCTGGCGTTCCTTCGCCGCGTGATATTCCGCGTTCTCCGACAGATCGCCGTGCGCGCGCGCTTCGGCGATCAGCTTGATGATGTCGTGGCGTTCGACGTTCTTGAGGTGGTTGAGTTCGTCCTCGAGGGCCTTGAAGCCCGCGGCGGTCATCGGAATCCGTTCCATCGAAATCTCAGGTCCTGCGCAACGGCAAAGACGCCCCGGCGGCCGTTCCCGGGGGGAACCCGGCCGGTCCGAAGGCGGCACCTTGCCCTAAATCCTTGATCCGCCGGGGCGTTCCATCCCGTACATCGGCGAATTCGCTACAAACTGTAGGACTGGAGCGAGGCGACTTCAAGAGACCCCGCCCTGAGCGCCGCGATGGCCTGGGTGGCCGCCGCCGCGCCGGCGATGGTGGTGTAGTAGGGAATCTTCTGCGACAGCGAGGTGCGCCGGATGGAGAAGGAGTCGGCCAGCGCCTGCGCGCCCTCGGTGGTGTTGAAGACGAGCTGGACCTCGCCATTCTTGATGGCGTCGACCACGTGCGGCCGGCCTTCCAGCACCTTGTTGACGGTCTTCACCTCCACGCCGTTCTCGCGCAGGAACCTTGCCGTGCCGCGCGTGGCGATGATCTCGAACCCCATCTCGATCAGCGCGCGCGCGGGAGCCAGCGTGAGTTCCTTGTCGGCGTCCTTCACCGAGATGAATACCGTACCGGCAAGCGGAAGCCTGAGGCCGGCGCCCACCTGGCTCTTGGCGAAGGCGCGCCCGAAATTCTCGTCGAGCCCCATCACCTCGCCGGTGGAGCGCATCTCCGGCCCCAGCACCACGTCCACGCCGGGGAAGCGGTTGAACGGCATCACGGCTTCCTTGACGGCGATGTGGCGGGACGTCTTGGGCTTCAGGTCGAAGGAGGAAAGCGTCTCTCCCGCCATGACGCGCGCGGCGATGGCGGCGATGGGAAGCCCGACGGCCTTGGCCACGAAAGGAACGGTGCGGCTGGCACGCGGGTTGACCTCCAGCACGTAAATCTCCTCGCCCTGCACGGCGTATTGCGCGTTCATCAGGCCCTTCACGCCGAGGGCGCGGGCGAGCGCCACGGTCTGCCGCTCGATCTCGGCGATGGTTTCCCTCTTCAGGGAATGCGGGGGCAGGGCGCAGGCCGAGTCGCCGGAATGCACGCCGGCCTCCTCGATGTGCTCCATGATGCCCGCGATGAACACGCCGCCCGTGCCGTCGCCGATGGCGTCCACGTCGATTTCGATGGCATGCTGCAGGAATCCGTCGATCAGCACGGGATTGTTCTCGGAGATGCGGAAGACCTCGCCGGACTGCACGGTCGCCTTCAGCGTCGCCTCGTCCGGCACCACCACCATGCCGCGGCCGCCGAGCACGTAGGACGGGCGCAGGATCAGCGGATAGCCGATCGCGCGCGCCGCTTCGATGGTCTCCCCCGGCGTCATCGCGGTGGCATTGACCGGCTGCTTCAGGCCGAGTTCCCTGAGCAGCACCTGGAAGCGCTTGCGGTCCTCGGCGAGGTCGATGGCGTCGGCGGAGGTGCCCAGCAGCGGTACGCCTTCCGCGACCAGCGTGTTGGCCAGTTTCAGCGGGGTCTGGCCGCCGAACTGCACGATCACGCCGGCGAGCGTGCCCTTCGACTGCTCGACGCGGACGATCTCCAGCACGTCCTCGGCCGTCAGCGGCTCGAAATAGAGCCGGTCGGACGTGTCGTAGTCGGTGGAGACGGTCTCCGGATTGCAGTTGACCATGATCGTCTCGAATCCGCGCTCCGAGAGCGAGAACGCCGCGTGGCAGCAGCAATAGTCGAACTCGATGCCCTGCCCGATGCGGTTCGGCCCGCCGCCCAGGATGATCACTTTCCGCCGGCCGCTCGGCCCGGCTTCGCATTCCGGGGCGCCGTTGGTGGCGGTCTCGTAGGTCGAATACATGTAGGGCGTCTCGGCCTTGAACTCCGCGGCGCAGGTGTCGATGCGCTTGAACACGGGCGCGACGCCGAGCGAACGGCGCAGCGCGCGGATCTCGGGCTCTTTCGTCCCCGTCAGTTTCGCGAGCCGCGCATCGGAGAAGCCCATGCCCTTGAGGCGGTTGAGCGCCTCCGGCTCCGCCGGCAGTCCATCGGCGCGGATTTCCGATTCCACGGCCAGGATCGCCGCGATCTCGCCCAGGAACCACGGATCGTATTTCGTGATTTCGGCGATGTCCTCGACCGGAAAGCCGTTGCGCAGGGCCTGCGCCGCCAGCCGCAGGCGATCGGGCGTCTGCCTGGCCAGGGCGGCGCGGATGGCGTTGGGATCGGAGGGCAGGTCGATCTCGTCGAGTCCGGTGAGGCCCGTCTCCATCGAGCGCAAGGCCTTCTGCAGCGACTCCGCGAAGGTGCGCCCGATGGCCATCGCCTCGCCGACGGACTTCATCGAGGTGGTGAGCACTGGCTCCGCGCCGGGGAACTTCTCGAAGGCGAAGCGCGGGATCTTCGTGACCACATAGTCGATCGCCGGCTCGAAGCTCGCCGGCGTGACACGGGTGATGTCGTTCTCGAGCTCGTCCAGCGTGTAGCCGATGGCAAGCTTGGCGGCGATCTTGGCGATCGGGAATCCGGTCGCCTTGGAGGCGAGGGCGGAGGAGCGGGAGACGCGCGGGTTCATCTCGATGATGACCATGCGCCCGTCGGCGGGATTGACGGCGAACTGCACGTTCGAGCCGCCGGTCTCCACCCCGATCTCGCGCAACACCGCGATGGAGGCGCCGCGCATGCGCTGGTATTCCTTGTCGGTCAGCGTCAGCGTGGGCGCCACCGTGATGGAATCGCCGGTATGCACGCCCATGGGGTCGACGTTCTCGATGGAGCAGACGATGATGGCGTTGTCGGCGCGGTCGCGCACGACTTCCATCTCGAACTCCTTCCAGCCGAGCACGCTCTCCTCGATCAGCACTTCGTTGGTGGGCGAGGCGTCGAGGCCCTGCTCGACGATCTCGAAGAATTCCTCGCGGTTGAAGGCGATGCCGCCGCCCGTGCCGCCCAGCGTGAAGGACGGGCGGATGACCGCCGGCAGCCCCACTTCGTCGAGCGCCTCCAGCGCCCGCGCGAAGGCCTCCGGCGACAGCTCCATGATGGGATTGTTCTGCCCGTCATAAAGGAAGTTGCCGGCATCGTCCTTCTTGTGGCGGAGATAGCCCTTGAGCGTCTGCCCGCGCGGCACGTCCAGCCCGATCTTCATCATCGCCTGGCGGAAGAGTTCGCGATCCTCCGCCTTGTCGATCGCCTCCGCCGAAGCACCGATCAGCTCGACGCCGTATTTCTCCAGGACGCCGCGCTTGCGCAGGCTGAGCGCGGTGTTGAGCGCGGTCTGCCCGCCCATGGTGGGCAGCAGCGCGAACACCCGGCCTTCCGGCACGTTCGTTTTCTCGTGAGCGATGATCTTTTCGACGAATTCCGGCGTGATCGGCTCGATATAGGTGGCGTCGGCCAGCCCCGGATCGGTCATGATCGTGGCGGGGTTGGAATTCACCAGCACCACGCGATAGCCCTCGGCCCTGAGCGCCTTGCAGGCCTGCGCCCCGGAGTAGTCGAACTCGCAGGCCTGCCCGATCACGATAGGCCCCGCGCCGATGATGAGGACCGTGTGGATATCCTGGCGCTTGGGCATTGTCTCTCGCACGCGCGCGGACCCGGCGCCAAAGGAGCGCCCCGCGACATCTGGATTGCAGGTTAAGGGGATCGTTTAGCCCCGCGGTCGGCGATGGGCAACCCTTTTGGCTGGGGGTTGTGGATAGTTTTGACGCAGGGCGACTCAACTCTTCCAGCGCAACGTCCGTTCCTGCACGGGATTCACGAAGGGCGCGCCGGTCGCGGTCGATTCGGCCCAGGCTTTCTTCAGGCGGTGGTACCACATCGCGGGCACGTCCGAATCCTGGATCAGCATGAGCGAGGGGTTGAACTTCAGCCCTTCCTTCTGCAGTTCCACGATCCGCCGGTCGTCACCCAGGAAGGTCGGACCGAAGAACATGAAGAAGGGCTTGAGGAAGCCGAGCCATGCCGGCCAGTAGAAGATCTGCGTCACCTGGGTGTTGTCTGCGTCCAGCGGGGTGCACACCGTCAGCCCGCTGATGTCGAAGCTGTGGCCGAAGATGGTGCCGCGGATGTTCTCGAAGCGGGTCGAGGGCAGTTCGAAGGTGATCTCCGTGGAAACCTCCGCCCCGCCGAGCATCCTGTAGGCCGTCTTGCTCGGCGCATGGCGCGTCATGACGAAGCCGTTGGGGAGCGGCGCGTAGTGCTTCACTTTCTCGCGCGGCTTCACGCGCCACCACCAGCGGCCGTGGACGTAAGGCGCGTGCGCGGGGTCCATCAGGCCGATCACCGCGTGGTCGATGCCGCAGGGGAAAAGCTGGCTCTCCAGCCAGCGCGGCGCCGCCTTCGGCACGGGCACGCGCGGCGGTTCATATTTCGGCGCCTCGCCGCGCTCGCCTGCCGGCATGTGGACCCAGATGAGCCCATCCTGCTCGCGCACGGGAAAGCTGCGCACGCGGATCCGGTTCGCCTCCAGCGTCTGGCCTTCGACCGTGGAGGGGATGAGCGAACACACGCCGTCGGCCTTGAAGCGCCAGCCGTGGTAGGGACACTCGACCGCGTTTTCGGGCAGCACTTTGCCGGCGGAGAGCGGAACCCCGCGGTGCGGGCAGATATCGCGCAGCGCGAACGGCGTGCCGTCGTTCATCCGCCCCAGCGCCACCGGCTCGCCGAGCAGCATCTGGCGCCTGACCTTGCCCCGGCGCAGGTCGCGCCCCAGCGCGGCCATGTACCAGCAATCGCGCAGGAACGGATCGTCGCCCACCGCGCTCATGGCCTGGCGGGCGTCTTCGCGGCGATGGGTTTCAGAAGGCTGTCCAGCGTGGTCATGAAAAGCTGCCCCTCGGCCTCGGGGAGCTTATACGCCCAGCCGTCGGTGTGCGCGTTGATATTGCGCGCTTCCCCGGCGGCCAGGAGCTTGTTGGGGGCGCTTTCGGCGGAGACCGTCGCCCAGTAGTCGTTGCCCTGCTTGAGCGTCTGGACCGTCACGGTGAGGCCGTCGAACGTCTTGGTGATAAGGCGTGCGGCGTTGCCGAAATCGAAATCCCTGGCGGGACGGGCGTCGTCGAAGGTGAAGTTCGCGATGGCCGTGGCCACGTTGTCCGCCGCGCCGGGATCGCTCAGCTCGCGGCCCTTGGGCAGCTCGCTCACCGCGAAATCCGCGTCGCTCGGCTTGTCGCGCCGTGCCTCCCAGGACTCGCCGCTGGCCGGATCGACATCGGCCTCCGCGATGCGGGCGCGGTCCACCTCCATGATGTCCTTCTCGATCCAGTCCGCCGGATCGCCCTTGAATTCGACGGGGCTCTTCACCAGCCAGCTCTGGCTGGAATTGGGCTTGCGCACGAACAGGCCGACATAGCCGTTGGGATCGCCGATATCGACGCTCTTGCCCGCGATGAGCGCCGCGAGATCGTGACCGTCGCCATCGCGCAACTCGATCTCCACGCCGTTGCCCTTGGGCGGCGCGCCCAGATCGACCAGCGGCAGCCAGTCCGGCCGCGCGGTCTTGGGCTCCACGGTCATCAGCGCCGCGAAACCGACGATGGTCTCCTTCAGCCGCTGGTAGGACGCGGGATAGTCGTTGCGCGCCGGGATCACCCAGCCCTTGTACGGCTTGAGCACGATATCGAACGCGCCGTTCTTCGACACGACATGGATGCGCGCGATCTCGCGGATATGCCCCGCGAGCCCCGGGAAGAAGGATTGCGGCGTCTCCTTGGGCGCGACTTCCTGCTGCTCCGCCCACAGCGCGAAAAAGGCCAGCGCCACGCTGATGAGCGCGGCGAGCGCGAGCAGCGCGAGGTTGCGGCGGCGGGGGTCTTTCAGGAGCGCGTTCATGGCCGCCTCACAACGGCACCGCGCGGGCGCGCCGCTGGCGGCGCACCAGCCACAGGCCCACGGCGGACAGGAACACCAGCAGCGGAACCAGCCAGATATTGATCAGCGCCAGGATCGTCCCCAGCCGGTCGATCTTGCTGCGCAGATTGTGCTGCACGTCGCGCAGCTGGGCGCGGGTGTCGGAAAGGTCGCGCTTGGCCTGGGCGATCGCGGCCTGCTGCTGCGGCGTGAGCGAAGTGGAGTTGTCCGCCTGGCCGTTGGCCGGGCCGCCCTGTTGCAGCGCGCGCAGGCGGTTCTCGATGTCGGTGAGGCGCGTCTGCAGGGCGTCGGCCTCCTGCTGGTACTGCGCTTGCGCGTCGGCCTGCAGCTTCTTGACCACGGTGAAGGGCCGGTCGTTGGTCGCCCGCGTGCGCAGCGAGATCAGGTCGTCGGAACCGGTGAGGTTCTCCACCGCGTTGATCACGAACGCCGCGTTGTCGGCGAACGGCGCGGCGACCTTCTTGCCGAAGGCGTCCTCGACATGCACCCAGAAACGGTCGTCGAAGATGTCGCTGTCGGCCATGACGACGACGTTGATGTTCCTGGCGCCCTTCACTTGCGGCGCCGATCCGGGCGCCGTCGCGGCACCGTTGGGATAGGCCGTGCGCGCCGGCCCGGAGATGCGCGCCGCGATCGCATAGGGCCCGCCGCCCTGGGGCGGGATGGAGCTGATGAGGTCCTGCGGCCGCGGATTGAAGCGGACTTCGGCGGCGTCGAGCAGGCCTGCGTCCTTCGACGAGGACACCAGCGGCGTGAAATCCGTCGTCGCGCCCCTGGCGTGCCCGAGGGCGCCGGCGCTGGCGAGATTGAGACTCTGCAGGGTCGCCGTGATCTGGTCGCCCGTGTCGAAATTGTCGGGCCCAAGATGCAGCCACGCCGGATAGCTTGCCACCGGATTGCGCGGGTCGCTGGTCTGCACACGCTGCGCCAGCGTGGGATCGGCGATGACCTTGTCCGGATTGTAGGCGATGCCCCAAGCCTTGAAGAGCTGCGGCAGATTGGAAGAGACCGGGCCGCTGCCCTGTCCGCCAGCCTGCGACAGTTCCGAATAGGGATCGACGAATACCAGCGCGCGCCCCCCCTTCAGCACGAACTGGTCGATGGCGTAGGACTGCGCCTGGCCGAGCTCCGGCGGATGCACGATCATGAGCACGTCGACGCCGGCGGGGATGCTGGTGAACGACGGGTCGAGCATCTGCGTGTCGTAGCTCTTGGCCAGCTCCTGGTAGATCAGGAAGGGCTGGCCGCCGCCCTGCATCATCGCCGCCATGCCGCCGAGGCCCGTGTCGAGCGGCAGGCTCGAGATCACCGCCAGCTTGGGCTTCTTCGGTTCCGACAGGCGGTAGAGCATCGAGGTGATGTCGTATTCGAGATAGTTCTCGCGTTCCTGGTTGAAGAACGGGATCACTTCGCGGCCGTCGATGGAATTGGTGCCGAGCAGGCCGAAATAGACCATGTCGCCGGAATCGGTGGGTGCGCCGGTCAGCCCGTCCGCCGTCGCCTCGTCTTCCTGCTCGCTATAGGGCTCCGGATCGACTTCCCTGAGGATGATCTTGCCGTGACTCAGCGCCTGGTATTCGCGCAACAGATCGCGCACGCGCCCGGCATAGTTGCTTACCTGGGCGTAGTTCTGCGCGGTCTTCCTGGAGAAGTAGAAATTGAAATGTATGGGCTCCCTGATGTCCGCGATGATGTTGCGCGTGCCTTTGGCCAGCGTGAAGGTATGGTTCTGCGTGAGGTCGAGGCGCGCCGTGGTGACGGTCGCGTCCACCGCGATGTTGAGCGCGACGAAGATGACGGCCGCCAGCACGAGGGCGGCGATGGCATAGAGGCGGCGGGAGAGCGGGGTCATGGCCTCATCCCGCCTTCTTGAGGTCGATGGCCACGATGTTGGCCGCCAGGAACAGCGCGATCAGCGAGAAGAAATAGACGATGTCGCGCAAATCGATCACGCCCTGGGTGATGGACGCGAAGTGGGTGATGAAGCTGAACGAGGCCACCGCGCTCACCACCGCGAACGGCGCCCAGGCGCGGAAGAACTCCAGCACGAACGGCGCGCCGGAGACCGTGAACAGGAAGCACACCACCACGCTGACCACGAAGGCGATCACCTGGTTGCCCGTTGTCGCGGAAATCGCCGAACCGATGCTGAGATAGCCGCCCGCCATCAGGAAGCTGCCGATATAGCTCGCCAGGATCACGCCGTTGTCCGGGCTGCCCAGGTAGTTGACCGTGATCCAGATGGGGAAGGTGAGTGCCAGCGCCACGCCCGTGAACGCCCAGGCCGCGAGGAACTTGCCCACGACCGTCGCCCAGAGCGGAATGGGAAGGGTGAGCAGCAGTTCCATCGTCCCGCTTCTGCGCTCCTCCGCCCACAGCCGCATCGACAGCGCGGGCACCAGGAAGAGGTAGAGCCAGGGATGGTAGGAGAAGAACACCGAAAGGTCGGCAACTCCGTTCTCGTAGAACTGCCCGATGTAGAAGGTGAAGCAGCCCATCGCGATCAGGAAGATGACGATGAACACATAGGCCAGCGGCGTGGCGAAGTAGGCGAGGAATTCCCGCTTGAAGATGGTCCAGACCTGGCTCATGCGCGGCTCTCCCGCGCGCGCGCCGCGTCGTGCGTGGTGATGGCGCGGAACACCTCGTCCAGCCGCCCGGATTCGACGTGAAGCTTCTTGAGGCTCCAGTGCTCGCCCGCGATCAGCCGGCTGATCTCCTCTGCCAGCACCACTTCGCTCTTGGGAAAGGCCGTGAGATCGACCAGGCCGCCAGGCAGCGGCGTCTCGTCCACCCCTGCGACGCCCGGCAGCGCCCTCAGCTTCGCCTTGGCGCCTGCCGCCTGCCCTTCAGGCAGCGTGATGGTCACCGCATTGTGATGGCGCGAGCGCGCGAGCAGGTCCGCCGGCGTGCCGTCGGCCACCACGCGGCCGCGGTCGATAATGACCGCTCGGGTGCAAATCGCCTCGACCTCTTCGAGAAGATGCGTGGACACGATGATCGCCTTCTCCGGCGCCATCTTGCGGATCAGGCCGCGCACCGCGTGCTTCTGGTTGGGATCGAGGCCGTCCGTCGGCTCGTCCATGATCAGCACGGCCGGGTCGTGCATGATCGCCTGCGCCAGGCCGACGCGGCGCTTGAAGCCCTTGGACAGCGTCTCGATGGGCTGATCGAGCACGGGATCGAGTTCGGTGCCCGCCACCGCATCGGCAATCGCCTTCTTCGCCGTGTCGCCGCGCAGGCCCCGCACTTCGGCGATGAAGGCGAGGAAATGGCGCGGGGTCATGTCGCCATAGGCGGGCGCGCCTTCCGGAAGGTAGCCGATCACGCGTTGGGCGGCGATGGCGTCCGTCGCCATGTCGTGGCCGCAGACGCGCACGCTGCCACCGCTGGGCGCAAGGTAGCCCGTCACCATCTTCATCGTCGTGGATTTGCCGGCGCCATTGGGGCCGAGGAAGCCCAGCACTTCGCCCTTGCCGACCTTGAGATCGATGCCGGCCACGGCCGCGATCGTGCCGAATTGCTTCGTCAGTCCGGCGATTTCGATCATCGGTGCGGGCATGAGGGGCCCTTAGAGAAATCGACGAGTCGCTGCAAGCCCATGGAAATTAAGGAATAGCCATGGGTGCCGGACCGTTGCCCGCATGCGCCACTTGACTGAGTTGAACGTTCAATCAACTATAGCCGCCGATGCCGGACGACACCCGAACGCGACTGGTCCTGACCGCCATGCGGCTGTTCGCCGAAAAAGGCTACGAGTCCACGAGCGTGGCCGACATCCTGAAGGCCGCCGGCGCCAATTCCGGCAGCCTCTACCACTTCTTCCCCACCAAGCAGGACCTGCTGCTCGAAGTCCTGCGCATGTATCGCGAGGGCATCGGTCCGATGCTGCTCGAGCCGGCCTGGCAGGGGATTGCCGATCCCATCGAAAAGGTCTTCGCGCTGCTCGCCTCCTACCGCCGCGCGCTCGAAGGCAGCGAATGCGCCTACGGCTGCCCCATCGGCAGCCTCGCGCTGGAGATCCATGAGCCGGACCCGCCGGTGCGCGAGCTTCTCGCCGTCAATTTCGACGGCTGGGTCGACGCGGTCGAGCGCTGCTATGCGGAGGCGGGCGCGCGGCTGCCGCCCGACCTCGACCGCCGCGGGCTCGCGATGTTCACCCTCACGACCATGGAAGGCGGCGTCATGCAGGCGCGCACGCAGCGCAGCCTCGACGCCTTCGACCGTTCCGTCGCCATGCTGCGCGACTATGTGGCGCGGCTTGAGCGCGAAGCATCCCAAGCGAGGAGGAAAACATGAAAAGCCTGGTTCTGGTATTCGCAATGCTCGCTTCGCCCGCGCTGGCCGCGCCCGCGATCCGGGACACGTCCCATGTCGACCCCTATGGTCATCGCGTGCAGGAATTGGTGCTGACGGTGAAGGCGCCCGTCAGGCAAGTATGGGACGCGTTCATGACCGACGCCGGCTTCACCTCCTGGGCCGCGCCGGTGGCGCACGTGACGCTCGAGAACGGCGGCGGCATGGTGGAGGCGACCTATTCGCTGGATGGCAAGATCGGCGATCCCGACAATATCCGCAACGAGATCGTCGCCTATCTGCCCTGCAGGATGGTGGCCTATCGCAACGCCCATGTGCCCAATGGCGCGCCGTTCGATCCCGTGCTGATCCGCACCATCCGCACGATCGTGATGTTCGAGGACATCGGCAAAGGCCGCACGCGGGTCACCGAATCCCAGGTCGGCTACGGCGACGGGCCCGGATACGATTCGCTGTTCCGGCATTTCCATGACGGCAACGCGGAAGAATTCGCCGCACTTGCCGCCCGCTTCGCCAGGGGACCCATGGACTGGAAGGCGCAGGCCGCGGCGGACGAGGCCAGCGTTCACAAAGCGGACACCAAATGATGGCCGCGCGCGGCGAGTTGATGGAAATCTCCGTGGACGGGCGCGCCGAAACTGCCAGAATGGCGGCCTGTCTCGCGCCAATCTCGCGGATGGTCGGATGATCGACGTCAGGGCCCTCAACCGCGCCGTCACGGTCGGCACCTTGCTGCAGGTCACGCTTGCGGTCCTGAGCCACTACAGCCCGTGGATCTACGACAATGCCTATCTGTTCATGGGCATGATGGTCTCGGCGACCGCGTCGTTCCTCTATGCGCGCGACGTGGGTCCCGGCCATGCGCGCGGGCTCCTCGTGGGCGCCGTCATCGGCGGTGCCTGCGCGCTGGTGGGATTGGCGGTTTCCGTCGGGCTCGGCGACACCACGCTGCACGATTTCTGGCTGCGCACCGTCATCTCCATCGTCACCGGCGCGGTCGGCGGCCCCTTCGGCCAGATGTCGTTCCGCCTGCGGCAGATGGGGTATTAGACCCGCAGCATCAGCCCGCCGTCGACGACGAGGCCGTGGCCGGTGACGAAGCCGCCGTCGTCGGAGGCGAGGAACAGCGCCGCGCGCGCCAGGTCGATGGGCTGGCCGAGGCGGCGCAGCGCCGCCTTCCTGGCCCAGATCTCCGCAATGTCGGGGCGCGCGTCCCACAATCCGCCGGTCATTCCGGTGCGGATCGCGCCGGGTTCCAGATAATTCGCGGTTATGCCGAATTTTCCGAGCTCAAGAGCCAGCGTGCGGGTGAGCCCGGCGACGCCCGCCTTGGAGGCGCAATAGGCGGAGAGGCCGTAATCCGTGCCCTCCGCCATCACCGACGCCACGTTGATGATCCGCCCGGCAGGCGACTGCTTGAGGTGCGCCAACGCCGCGCGCACCAGCCGCATCTGGGCCGAGAGGTTGACGTTCAGCGTGCGCTGCCAGATCTCCTCCGTCATCTCCTCAATGCGGGTGGACGAGGCGACGCCCGCGTTGTTCATCAGGATGTCGAGCCGGCCGAACGCCTTCATGGCTTCGGCGGCGATGGTCTCGCCCGCGTCCATGTCGCCCACGCTCTTCTCCAGCGTGCGGATGTTCGCGTGCCCGGCCGCCAGGCCCTTGCCGGGAAGATCGACAGCCAGCACGCGCGCGCCTTCCTCGGCGAACAATTGCGCCGTCGCCCGGCCGATGCCCGAAGCGGCGCCCGTGACGATGGCCGCGCGGTCCTTCAATCGCATGCAAGTCTCCCCATGGCGTCCGAGGAGAAGCGTGCCGCGAGAATTCCTGTCTCGCAATGTGGGAAAATGCCGGCTGGCCCGAGGCTTTGCCCGAGACGGGCTGGGGGGCTTGCTTAATCTCCGGACACCGCCGTCAATGGGCCAGCCGACGCCAGTACTATCCCGCCCGCGCAGGGCGGCGAAGCGGCGCAATCAAGGCCATTTCGTGGCCGCACATCACGGGAGCGGGAGCATGAGCCGCCTGATGCAGATTACCGAGGCCGTGCAGGCCTATGTCGAGCGCACGGGTGCGCGCGAATCGAAGGCGCTCGCGCATTGCCGCGAGGAAACCCGCAAGCTGCCCATGGCCATGATGCAGATCGGCCCCGACCAGGGGGCGTTCATGGCGCTGATTGCGCGGCTGATCGGCGCCAGCCGCTATCTCGAGATCGGAACGTTCACCGGCTACTCCTCCCTCGCGGTCGCCGAGGCGCTGCCGGCGGACGGCAAATGCGTATGCTGCGACGTCAGCAGGGAATTCACCGACAGGGCGAAAGCCTACTGGGCGGAGGCCGGCGTGTCGGACAAGGTCGATTTGAGGCTCGGCCCTGCGCTCGACACGCTGGACGCCATGATCGCGGCGAAGGAGCCGGCCTTCGATTTCGCCTTCATCGATGCCGACAAGTCCAACTACGACGGCTACTACGAGCGCGCGCTGAAGCTGGTGCGCCCGGGCGGGCTGATCGCGCTGGATAACATGCTGTGGAGCGGCGCGGTCGCCGATCCATCCAACACCGACAAGGATACCGCCGCCCTGCGCGCCCTCAATGCCAAGATTCACGCCGATCCGCGGGTCGACATGGCGCTGGCCGCCATAGGCGACGGGGTGATGCTGGCGCGGAAGCGTTAACCGGACGGCCGCCTTGCGCCGGCGCTTGTCCGGGTTCATCATTCCGTCATGGCCGAGGAACCCATAGCGTTCCTCCGCGCGGAGCATCGCTCGGCCGCGCGGATCGTACCCTGGAGCGAAACGGGCTTCGCCGCCTCGTCGGTGCGCTACGACCGGCACGAACTCAACCGGATTCTCACCATCTACGGGCGCATGGTCGCCGCCGGCGAATGGCGCGACTACGCCATCGATTTCCGCGACGACGTGGCAGTCTTCTCCATCTTCCGGCGTACAAGCGAGATGCCGCTGTTCCGGGTGGAGAAGCGGCCCAAGCTGCGGGGCCGCCAGGGACAGTACGCCGTGATCGACGCCACCGGCCACATCCTGCGCCGGGGCCACGACCTCGCCGCCGTGCTGCGGGTGTTCGACAAGAAGCTCCTCAAGGCGCTGGCGGCGCGGGCCTAGACGCCCACCATGCCAGCGCATCTGCTTCCACGCGCTTGATCCAGTCGTTCTTCTCGGCGTTGTAGGCCAGCGTGTCGTCGGGCCGGAGCGCGGCGGCGCGGAGCTTCTCGGCTTCGTAAGCCCTGGCGATGCCGGGATGGGCGCGCAGGTAATCGCGGAAGGCGAGATGACGCCGCACACCCGGGTCGCCTTCGGCGTAGCAGTGAAGCTGGAACCTGCGTTTGCCGGTGACGGGATCGGTCAGCGTGCAATAGCGCCGGCCCGGCAGCCCGAACTCGCCGTACCAGCGATAGCCCAGGGCGCGGATCGCCTCTTCCTTCGCGTCCAGCCCGGCGAGGCTGGTGGCGATGGGGATCATGTCGACGATGGGCTTGGCCATGATGTCCGGAATCGACGTCGAGCCGATGTGGTGCACGGCGACGAGCACGCCGCCCAGCGCGCCGCCAAGCCTTGCCGTCTCGGCGCGCGCCATCCCGGCCCATTCCGCGCGGTGCGGCACCAGTTCCACGGCGAGCTTGTCGATGCGCGGATCCATGACGGTCCCCTGAAAGGAAACGGCCCCGGTGTCGCCACCGGGGCCGCTCGCGAATTCTCCGCCTAGCGGCGGTTGCCCATCAGCCGCAGCAGCATCAGGAACAGGTTGATGAAGTCCAGATAGAGCTGCAGCGCCCCGAAGATGGCCTTGCGGCCCAGCACCGTGCCGTCGTCGGAGGCGACGTAGTTCTCCTTGATCTTCTGGGAGTCGTAAGCCGTGAGGCCCGTGAACACCAGCACGCCGATGATGGAGACCACCCAGCTGATCATGGCGGAATGGACGAACAGGTTCACCACCATGGCGATCACGATCCCGATCAGCCCCATGAACAGGAACGAGCCGAAGCCCGTCAGGTCGGTGCGCGTGGTGTAGCCCCACAGGCTCATGGCGCCGAAGGTCGCCGCCGTGATGAAGAACACCTCGGCGACGCTTGCCTGGGTGTAGACGATGAAGATCGAGGAGAACGTCACCCCGATCAGCGCGGCGTAGGCGAGGAAGCTCGTGCGCGCCGCCGCCACGCTCATGCTCTGGATGCGGAAGCTGAGGAACAGCACCAGCCCCAGCGAGCCGAGCAGGAACACCCACATGAGGGGCCCGAACAGCATCTGGCCGAACTGCGTCAGCATCACCCCGTTGGGCAGCGTTTTGTGTGGGACCGACGGATCGGCCGTCACCGCGGCGAGGAACGTGCCGTAGGCCGTCGCGCCGGTGAGCGCGAGGCCGAGGAACATGTAGTTGTAGACGCGCAGCATGAACGCCCGCAGTCCGGCGTCGATGTCGGCCGCCGCCGTCGTGGCGCGAATGGCGCGATTGTCGTAGTCAGCCATGTGGCGAAATCTCCTTTGCCCGGGGAGCGGGCGCTTTCCCTATAATATCGTACCTGAACGGAGAGGGATCAAGTGCGGCGGACTCCGGCGATCCGGGTGGCGGCGCGGCGCGATTGCGACGCGATTTTTGCGCTGGTCGCGGCGGCGTTCGGCCGATCGGACGAGGCGGAATTGGTCAACCGCCTGCGCGCCGACAACGACTCGGTGCTGGAACTCGTCGCCGGAGGCGCGCCGCCATCCGGTCACATCCTCTTCAGCCGCCTTCCGGTGGAACCGGCAACCCTCAAGCTCGCCGGCCTGGCGCCGGTATCGGTCGCGCCGCAGCGCCAGGGCATGGGCATCGGCGGCGCGCTCATCCGCGAAGGCCTGGTGCGCTGCAAGGCCATGGGCTTCGACGCGGTCGCCGTGTTGGGCGATCCTGCTTACTACAAGCGCTTCGGCTTCACGCGCCGCGCGGCTTCCGCCCTTGTCAGCGTCTATTCGGGACACGCTTATCAGGCCATCGAACTGCGCGACGGTGCGCTCAGGGGCGGGCGCTGGCGCGTGACCTATCCGAAGGCGTTCGGCTAGGGCGCGCGCAACAGTTGCGCGGGCCTGGCGGAGAGCGCGGCCCAGGCGGCGGCCAGTCCGAACAGGAGCGTCGCCGCGCCGCCGCCCATGATCGTGACGAGCGCGGTGGCCAGACTGAACACCAGCCTCACCTCGAACACGTAGCGCGCGACCGCCCAGGCCGCGAGCGCGCCGGCGCCCAGCGCGAGCGCGCCGGTGACGAGGCCGATGGTTCCGTACTCCAGCGCGTAGACGGCCGCGATCTTCGCGCGCGTGGCGCCGAGCACCTTGAGCACGGTGGAGTCGTAAAGCCGCGCGCGCTGCCCCGCCGCGATGGCGCCGGCCAGCACGAACAGCCCGGCCAGGATGGTGACGAGGCTCGCGGCCCGCACGCCGTCGCTCAGCTCCTGCAGCAGCCCGTTCACCTGCGCGATGGCGTCCTTCACCCGCACGGTCGAGACGTTGGGGAAGCGGTCGGTCACCGCGCGGTACATCGCTTCCTCTTCGGCGGGCGGCACGCGCACGCTGGCGAGGAAGTCGTGCGGCGCCTTGTCGATCAGGCCGGGGGAGAGGATCAGCACGAAATTCTGCCGCCCGTTGGAGAAGTCCACGTTCCTGAAATTCGCGATGGTGCCGGTGATTTCCCGGCCGAGAACATTGAGCGTGATCGCATCGCCGAGCTTCAGGTGCATCCCTTCCGCCAGCTCGCCGTCGAAGGAGATCAGTGTCGGCCCGTCATAGTCGGCGGGCCACCATTTGCCTTCGGTGATGTCCGCGTCCTTCGGCTGCGAGGCCGCGTAGGTGACGCCGCGGTCGCCCGCCAGTGCCCAGCGCGAGCCTTCGTCCACCCTGGCCAGCCGCGCCGGCACGCCTCTGAGCGCGGTGATGCGCCCGCGGATCATGGGCGAGCGGATGTAGTTGTCCGCATGGAAGCGGTGGATCGTGCGGTCGAAGGCGTCGGTCTCGTTCGGCTGGATGTCCACGAAGAAGAACGTCGGCGCGGTGGCCGGCAGTTCGTCCTTCACCTGGGCGGAGATCGTGCCGTCGAGCAGCATCACCGCCGAAAGCAGCGTCAGTCCCAATCCGAGCGCCACGACCACGGATGCCGTCGCCGCGCCCGGCCGGGTGAGATTGGCCAGCGCCAGGCGCAGCGTGGATGAGCCCGGACGCGGCAGCTGCCGCAGGAGCCACCGCAAACCCGCCGCGAACAGCGTCAGCGCCAGCAATCCGCCTGCGATGCCGCTGAGGAAGTAGGCGGCGAACAAAGGCGAGGGCGCGACGGCAAGCGCCAGCCCCACCACGATGAGCGCCGCGCCCGCGGCCAGCGCGAGATAGCGCATGCGTCCGCGCGCCCGCGCCGGCGCCACGATGTCGCGGAAGAGCATCGCGGGCGCGATCTCCCGCGTCCGCGCCAGCGGCGGGATCGCGAATGCCGCCGCGGAGAACAGCCCGAACGCCGCCGCCAGCGCCAGCGGCCCGGCGTAGACCGCGTAGATCGCGGGCGCCGGGATGTCCGCGCCGTAGCTTCGCCCGATCGCGAAGGGCAGCGCCGCGCCGATGACGAGCCCGAGCGCCACTGCCGCCGCCGCGATGGTCATCACCTGGAAGAAGAACATCAGGAAGATGGTGCCGCCCTCCGCGCCCATGGCCTTGAGCGTCGCGATTTCCGCGCGCTTGCGGTCGAGGAACGCGCCCACCGCCTGGCCCGCACCCACGCCGCCCACGGCCAGCGCCGTCAGCCCCACCAGCGTCAGGAACATCGTGACCATGCGAATGAAGCGCTGCGTGCCCGGCGCGGCATGGTCGCGGTCGCCGATCTGCCAGCCGCCGTCGGGAAACGCCGCGCGCGCCGCCTTGCGGAAGGCCTCGGTCGAGGCGCGCGGCGGCATGGCGACGCGGTAGGAATATTCGATCAGGCTGCCCGGCATGACGAGTCCGGTGCGCTGCAGCCCCGCCTGCGAGACGATGACATGCGGCCCCAGGCTGAAGCCGCCGGATAGCCGGTCCGGCTCGCCGGCCAGCACGGCATTGACGCGGAACGCCTGCGTACCGATGCGCAGCAGCGACCCGCGCGCGACATGCAGGTGATCCAGCAACGGCTGCTCGGCGACCGCGCCGCAGATCCGCGCGACGCAGGCCAGCGCGGACGCCAGGTCCATGTCCGGCGCGAGCGTGACATGCCCATAGAGCGGATAGCGTCCATCGACCGCCTTCAGCTCGATCAGCTGGCGTTCGCCCTCCGCACCGTTCTTCAGGGCATAGGCCATGCCGCGCATGGAGACGATTTCGGAGACCGTGCCGTGCCGCGCGAGGAAGGCGTGCTCCGCCGGAGTGGTCTCGCGATGGACCAGCCCGACGGCGACGTCGCCGCCCAGGATGACGCGCCCCTGCTGCGACATGCCGGTGAGCAGCGCGTCCGCCAGCGAGCACACGCCCGCGATCGCGGCCACGCCCAGCACCAGGCAGGCAAAGAAGATGCGGAATCCGGACAGCCCGCCGCGCAGCTCGCGCCGGGCGAGGCGCCATGCCATGCGCCAGGCGTTCATCTCGCGCCCACGGCTTCATCGGCCACAATGCGGCCGTCCTTGAGCCTGAGGATGCGTCCGCAGCGCCGCGCCAGCGCTTCCTCATGGGTCACGAGAAACAATGTCGTGTGCGCCCGCGCATGCAGCGCGAAGAGGAGATCCGCCACGCCCGCGCCCGTCGCGCCATCGAGATTGCCGGTGGGCTCGTCCGCGAACAGCACGCGCGGCCGCGGCGCGATGGCGCGCGCGAGCGCCACGCGCTGCTGCTCGCCGCCGGAGAGTTGTCCCGGATAATGTTCGAGCCGCGCGCCCAGCCCCACCGCCTCGAGTTCGGCCCGCGCCCGCGCGAAGGCGTCCGGCGCGTCCGCGAGCTCCAGCGGCACGGCGACGTTCTCCAGCGCCGTCATGGTGGGGATCAGGTGGAAGGACTGGAACACGATTCCGACATGCCCGCGGCGGAAGCGCGCCAGCGCGTCCTCGCCCAGCGCGGTGATGTCCGTCCCCGCCACGATGGCGCGGCCGGAGGTCGGCGCTTCGAGGCCCGCCGCCACCATGAGCAGCGACGACTTGCCCGAGCCGGAGGGTCCGAGCAGCGCCACCGTCTCGCCGTCATTCACCGTCAGCGTCAGGGCCGACAGGATATCCACCGGTCCGGCGGCGCTTTTCAGGGTGAGGCTGATATTGTCCAGATGGATGGCGGGCGCGGGGCCGTGCATGGGTGACTCGATCGAAGGCCCGCGGTCGCGCGAGCGGAAAGGGCATGCTAGGCGATATGGCATGACGCGGTGGCGATTCAAGGACAGGATTGCGGCGCTGGCGCTGGCCGCCTTGGCACTTCTGGCCGCGTCCGCCGTCGCCGCCGCCCCGCCGGTGAAGATCCTCATGATCGGGACCAGCCTGACGCAAGGGTATGGGCTGCCTCCGGGGACGGAGATTCCGGCCGTGCTGCAGGCGAGGCTCCGGGCGGCCGGGGTGAACGCCACGGTGATCAACGCCGGGGTCTCCGGCGACACGTCCGCCGGCGGGCTGGCGCGGATCGACTGGTCGCTGGCGGACCACCCCGGCGCGGCTGTCGTGGAACTGGGATCGAACGACGCGCTGCGCGGCATCGATCCCCGCGATACCGAAAAGAACCTTTCGGCCATCCTGACGAAGCTGAAGGCGGCCCATGTTCCGGTGCTGCTGCTGGGCATGCGCGCGCCGCGCAATCTGGGGCCGGAATATGCGGCCGAATTCGATCCGATCTATCCCAGGCTCGCCAGGCGATATGGCGCGATGCTCTATCCGTTCGTGCTGGAGGGCGTGGCGCTCGATCCCAGGCTCAACCAGGCGGACGGCATCCATCCCAATCCCGCCGGCGTGAACGTCATCGTCGGCCGGATCTTCCCGGACGTGCTCAAGCTGGTGAAACACTAGATGTTCCGGCGCCTTCTCTCCGTCGGCGGGTTCACGCTGCTGTCGCGCATCACCGGCTTCGCGCGCGACGTGCTCATGGCCTGGACGCTCGGCAAGGGCATCTATTCGGATGCCTTCATCGTCGCGTTCCTGTTCCCCAATTATTTCCGCCAGATCTTCGGCGAGGGCACGATCAATCCCGCCTTCCTGCCGCGCTACGCCGCCCTGCGCGCGCGCGGAGAGAGCCGCGCCGCCGACCTGTTCGGCGACCGCGTGTTCTCCTGGCAGATGTCGGCGCAGCTCGTCATCCTGCTGCTGGCACTGACGTTCATGCCTTATATCGTGCGCGTGCTCGCGCCGGGCTTTTCCGATCATGCGGCGCAGTTCGCGCTCACCATCCACCTGTCGCGCATCACGTTCCCCTATCTCATTCTCACGCTTGTGGCGGTGCAGCTGTCGGCCATGCTCAACGCCATCGAGAAGTTCTGGGCGGCGGCGGCGTGGTCGAATTTCCAGAACCTCGCCATGATCGCCACGCTGCTGGCCGCGCCATGGTTCCCCGACGTGGCGGAGGCCGCGGCCTGGGGCGTCCTGCTGGGCGGTTTCCTGCAGCTCTTCTTCATGCTGTGGGCCTCGGCGCGGGACGGCATCGTGCTGCGCATCGCCTGGCCGCGCTGGACGCCGGAGATCAGGGAGTTCTTCAAGGCCTTCGGCGCCGTGACGTTCGGCGCCGCCAGCGTGGTGATCGCGCCCTTCATCGACACGGTGATCGCGAGCCTTCTGCCCGTCGGCAGCCGGACGGCGCTCTACTATGCCGACCGCATATTCCAATTGCCGCTGGGCGTGCTCGGGATCGCGCTGGGCACGGTGCTGCTGCCGGAGATGTCCGCGCGCCTGGCGAGGAACGACGCCGCGGGCGCGGAGGCCGCGCAGAACCGCGCCGCCTCGCTGTCGCTTCTGCTCATCCTGCCTTTCGCGGTGGTGTTCGTGGCCATCCCCGGCACGATCATGCGCGCGATCTTCGCCCATGGCGCGTTCGACGCGAACGCGGCGAATCTCTCCGCCATCGCGCTCGCCACCTACGGCATCGGCTTGCCCGCTTCGGCGCTCACCCGCATCGTGCAGTCCACGTTCTACGCGCGCCACGACACCATGACGCCTGCCCGCGTCACGGTCGCCGCCATCGCCGCCAATGTGGGGATGAAGATCGTGCTGGTATGGGGCGCGCATCTGGGAATCGCGGGCATCGCGCTGGGCACGGCGTTCGGTGCCTGGCTGAACGTGGCGCTGCTGCTGGTGGCGGGCCGGTCCCGTGGGCTGCTGCGCATCAATGCCCAGTTCCGGCGCGCGCTCGGTCCCGCGCTGGGCGCCGCCGCGGCCACCGGGCTGGGCGCGCTCGGCGCCGTGTGGATCGGCGCCCGAGCGTTCCACGGCGGACGCTGGCATGACGCGCTGGTGCTGGGTCTGGCCGTGCTGTTGTCAGGCGTCGCCTACGGCACCGTCGTTCTCGTCTTCCGGCGCCGATTGCCGCTGGGCCGCGCATGAGGCTGTTCGTGGCGCTCGCGATACCCGCCGCGGTGGCGGATGGGCTCGCGCTGATCCAGGCCGGCGTGCCGGGCGCGCGCTGGAGCGAGCGCGGACAATTGCATCTGAGCCTGCGGTTCATCGGCGAGGTGGACGGCCGCGACGCAAACGCCGTCGACGACGCGCTTTCCGCCATAACCGCGCCGCGCTTCCCGCTGGCATTGAAAGGCGTAGGCGAATTCGGCGGCGGCAATCCCCGCGCGCTCTGGGCCGGCGTGCGCGAGCCCGGGCCCGTGGCGCATCTCGCGCGCAAGATCGAGGCCGCCGTCCAGCGCGCCGGGCAGCCGGCAGGGGAGCGCAAGTTCATCCCGCACGTGACGCTGGCGCGCCTGCGCGCCGCGCCGCGGGGCCGCGTGCTCGACTGGCTGACGGATCACGCGCTTTACGCCAGCGCCCCGTTCGAGGTGGCGGAGTTCATCCTCTATTCGAGCCGGCTTTCGCCGGGCGGCAGCATCTATGTGGCGGAGCGGAGCTACCCGCTGGGCTGAAATGCGCGGCGCTCAGGCGCGGTTCTCGATCGCGTCCATGTCGTCATCCGACAGCCCGAAATGGTGGCCGATCTCGTGGATCAGCACGTGGCGGACGATGCCGCCCAGCGTCTCCCGATGCTCCGCCCAATAGTCGAGGATCGGCCGGCGGTAGAGGAAGATCATGGTCTGGGACATGGCGCCGGCATCCTGGCCCGCGAGGTCCGGCCCCTGGAACAGGCCCAGGATGTCGAATTCGCTGTGAAGATCCATGTCGCGGACGACCTCCTCGTCCGGGAACTCCTGAACCGCGAAGACCACGCCGCCGGCCAACGCGCGGAATTCCGCCGGCAGGCCCGCGAAGGCCGCGCGCGCCATGGCCTCGAATTCCTCCAGCGCCGGAGATTCGCTGTTCGCCCAGTCCATGGCGCATTATAGGATGACGCGATGTTCCGGTGGAGGCGAAAGATGCAGAAGCCCGGCGCGAAGGCCGCCCTGAAGGAATTGCCCCTTTGGCGCGAAGTGCCCAGCCGCGATGCCATCACGCGCCGCTTCGAGTTCAGGGATTTCAGCGCCGCCTTCGCCTTCATGACGCGCGTGGCCCTGCTCGCGGAGAAGATGGATCACCATCCCGAATGGTCCAACGTTTACAACAAGCTCGACGTCACCCTCTCCACCCACGACGCCGGCGGCGTGACGGACAAGGACGTCGCGATGGCGAAAGCAATGGAGGATTTCGCGCGGGCGAGCTGAGCCGCGCGCGGGTCGCGAAATCCCGGCGAAGAATGGCAGCGCTTTTTATTGCCGTTTTCGAAATAAATGATAGGATTCGCCAAATATTGAATTTGCGGAGGGTGCCACCATGAACGGCACAATACTTGCCGCGTTGTTCTCGATGTTTCTCCTGGTGGTGCTGGTGTCGCTGCCGCTGCTCCCCGCGGTGATCATCTATCGCCTGTTCCCCAGCACGATGGTGGCGGCATCGGGCCCGCTATCGGGGCTCACGCTCAAGAGCAGCGGCGCGTTCTCGGTCTACATCGTCGTTTTCCTGGTGATGGCGCCTTTCGCCTATCGCACCTACGATCTCGTGAACGACGTCTCCTCGCCGAGCTGGACGATCACCGGAAGGCTGCAATTGACCGATGCGAACGGCAAGGCGATCACCGATTCGTCGCTGCTGAAGGCCGTCAAGATCGATCTCAGCCCTTCCAACATCGCCATGGCGGATGGCGAGTTCACCATCACGGTTCCCGCCATCAACAATACGATCCCACGGCTGATCTTCGATCTCGGCGATCTCGGCTCGAGCGTCGTCGACGTCAACGACAGAAAGGCCTTTCCGCAGGATCACACCGGTTCCCTCATCGAGTTCCGCCAGCCCATCGCCATGCAGCTTGTGAGCGCCACGCCCTACAACGCGGACGCCGCGCCGCTCCAGCCGCTGGCGGCGCCCGCCCCCGGAGGGCAGAAATGAGCGTGCGGGCGACGCCGGCGGGCGCAATCCTGGCCGCGGTCTTCGCGCTGCTGGCGCTGGCGCCGTCCGCCGCCGGCGCGGCCAGCCTGCGCGGCGTGGTGGTGAGCGCGCCGGCGCTCCTCGGCCAGGTCCGGGTGGGCAGGCCGGGTGTCACCGTCACGCTCACGGGGGCGGCGGGCCGGCCGTCGTGGCAGACCGTCACCACCGGCAGCGGGTATTACTTCTTCATGGGCGTGGCGCCCGGCAGCTACGTCCTGCAGGTCGGAAGCGCGCGTTACGGCGTCACCGTCACATCGGCCGCGATGCAGGACATTCCGCCGGTGGTGCTCAAGTAGCCGCGGTGTCAAATCGGTAGCCGTGCCCGTCGGCCCGGATCCGCCCCGCCGTCGGGGCGGCGAAATGGGTGCCGATGACGAGGATGGGCCTGTCGGCCCACTCCCGGATCATGGTGTTGCGGCGGGCGGCGCCAGCCTGCTTGTCGTCGTCGAATTCCGACGGCCAATCGGGTCGCGAGACCTGGCAGGGGTGATGCATCATGTCGCCGGTGATGACGGCGGTCCGTCCTCCGGACTCGATCATCACGCTGACATGCCCGGGCGTGTGGCCCGGCGTCGGCACCAGGCGGATCTCCGGCGAGAGGCGGTGATCCATCTCCACGGTCTGCGCCAATCCCGCCTGGAATACCGGTGTCACGCTGTCGGCCATGATCTCGACCGTCTCGCCTTCGCCGGCTTTCATCCAGTGTTCGTATTCGGTGCGCCCGATGAGATAGCGGGCGTTGGGAAAGGTCGGCACCCATTTGCCGCCTTCCAGCATCGTGTTCCAGCCGACGTGATCGACGTGGAGGTGCGTGCATACCACCGCGTCCACCTTTTCGCGCGCAAAGCCAGCCTCGGTGATGTGCGCGAGAAACTGCGTCTGCAGCTTCTGCCCGCGCAGGAGCGCGCGCGCCTTGTCGTTGCCGACGCAGGTGTCGACGACGAGCTTCATCCCGGGCGCGTCCACCAGGAGCGCGTGAATCGAGAGCACCAGCGCGCCCTCGGGCGTGACGAAATGCGGGTAGAGCCATGGCATCTCGGCGAGCGCGTCCGGCGTCGCGTCCCTGAGGAAGGAATATCTCGGGTTGTAACGGACGGGAAGCTCCATCTCCACCACGCGCGTGACCTTCACCGCGCCGATCTGCCAGGCCAGGTTCGTCATTTGCGCAATCCTTCCAGCATTTTTCTGAGCGCCGCGGTCTGGTCGCGCGCGGCCTTCCTTGGGTTCTTCGCGGCCGCGCAGACCAGCGCGGCTTCCATCACCGCGCCGAGGAGCAGGTGCGTCACGGCTTCGATCTCCGTGGCCGCGGCGCCTTCGCCCAGCGCGGCCGTCACCGCCATGCGCGCGCCCGCGCCGAAGTAACGGTCGTCGATCTCCCGCCATTTGCGCCAGCCGAGCACCGCCGGGCCGTCGACGAGCAGGATGCGCTTGCGCCCCGGCTCGGTGGCCGCCAGCAGGTAGCGCAGCACGCCGCCCGCGATCCGGTCCATGGGATCGCGCAGCCCGCGGCTCGCGCCGGGAACCTGCGCCGCCGCCAGCTCTTCCTGGATGGTCTCCAGCACCCGCCCGAACAGCGCCTCCTTGGAGGGGAAGTGGTGATAGATCGCGCCCTTGGCGGTGCCCGCCTTCGCCACCACGTCGTCCATCGTGGTGGCCTCGAAGCCGTGCGCGTCGAACAGCTTGCGCGCCGCGGCCAGGATCGCGGCGACGGTGGCGGCGCGGCGGTCGGCCTGGCTTACCACGCGCCGGCCCCCGTTGACTTACTGACCATGGGTCTATAAATACAGACTCGTAGTCTGTTTCTGGAGCGGGCTGTGACGCGCGATGAAATCATGCGGATCTACCGGGAGCATATCGCCGCCGAATTGGCCCATGACTCGGTCCGCGCCGCAAGTACCTATCTGGCGGACGGCTACTATCACCACATGCCGACGGGCCTGCGCTGCCATGGCCGCGGCCAGGTGCGGCTGCAATACGCCGCGTCCTACGTGAATTTCCCCGACCAGTCCTTCGAGATCGAGAACGAGGTCGTCGAGGGCAACGTGCTGATGCACAGCGCCACGCTCTACGGCACCGCCAGGGGCCCGTTCCTCGGCCTGCCGCCAACGGGCCGTCCTGTCGCGCTGCCCTTCGTGGCGCGCATCGAGTTCCGCGACGGCGCCATGGCGGGCGAAACCCTGTGGTACGACATGCTCACGCTCTGCGAGCAGGCGGGCTACGACCCAGATGACGTGCGCCGGGCCAGCGCCGCCGCCCGCGCGCGTTTTGCGGCGATGGAGGCATAGATGGCCCGCAATCTCGCCTCGCTGCTCTGCTTCATGGGCGTGCTGCTCTTCCTGCTCGGCCTGCTGACGGGCTTCGCGCTGCCCGCGCTGAAGGCGCCGCGCATTGGCCTGTCCGCGCATGTCGCGGCCACGCAGATGGGAATCGCGCTGGTCGCGTTCGGCTTGCTGTGGGAGCGGCTGCGGTTCTGGAGCGGCTGGAGCGCGCCGCTCGCCCACGTCCTGTGGCTGTCGTTCTTCCTCATCTGGATCGGCATCGTGCTGGGGGCGGTGTGGGGAACGGGCAGGACGCTGCCCATCGCGGGCGCGGGCCATGCGGCGCTCAAATGGCAGGAACAGGCGGCGCTGCTGCCGCTCGCCGTCGGGTCCTTCGCCTCGCTCGCCGTGATCGTGATGCTGCTGATCCAGTGGCGCTGGAAAGGGTGACGGCCGGTCAAGCAACCAGCGCGTTCAGCCTGTTTGTGCGTGCTTCAGCCAATTCCGGAAACCCGTGTCGCTGGCGATCGCCGGCTTCATGCTCAGCGCGACGACGCCGATTTGCAGCGCCGCCATCAGCAGAAAGATCAGCATGCCCGACCACCACTTCGCGGAGCCGCCGGTGCGCAATGCCGCGAATAGGCCGGTCGCGCAGGCGATCGCGCCGACGATCGTCATCGCGATCTCGGCGGGGCCAAAATGTCCGTCGATGATGTCGGAAAGGTCGAGCAGATAGAGCCAGATCAGCACAAAGATCAGAAGCCAGACCAGAAAGACCGGGAGTGCCGCCCAGCGCGTCAGCACCGAATTCCTGAGGCCAAGAACAATGACAATCCAGCCGGGCGCGGTTTGCAGGACGTGACGGACGATACCGTCGCTCACCGCGCCCACCACGATCAGGGCGCCGGTCAGAACGGCCGTGCATGACGCGATCAACCGGTTGCCCGTCATATCGTCCTCCTATTTCTTCGGACCGTTCTTCACCAGATCGGTCACCACGGCCGGGTCGGCGAGGGTGGTGGTATCGCCGAGATTGCTCGTGTCGCCCTCGGCGATCTTGCGCAGGATGCGGCGCATGATCTTGCCGGAGCGGGTCTTGGGCAGGCCCGGCGCGAACTGGATGACGTCCGGCCGCGCGATCGGGCTGATCTCGTGGCTGACCCATTGCTTGAGCTCGGCATTGAGCGCGTCGCTCGCCTCCACGCCCTGCTTCAGCGTGACATAGGCGTAGATGCCCTGGCCCTTGATGTCGTGCGGGAAGCCGACCACGGCCGCTTCGGCGACCTTGGTGTTGCCGACCAGCGCGCTTTCGACTTCGGCGGTGCCGAGGCGATGACCCGAAACGTTGATCACGTCGTCGACGCGGCCGGTGATCCACCAGTCGCCATCCTCGTCGCGCCGGCAGCCGTCGCCGGTGAAATACTTGCCGCGATAGGTCTTGAAGTAGGTGTCCACGAAGCGCTGGTGATCGCCATAGACCGTTCGCATCTGGCCCGGCCAGCTTTCGAGCAGCACGAGATTGCCGCTGGTCGCGCCCTCCAGCACCTTGCCCTCGGCATCGACCACCTGCGGCACGATGCCGAACAGCGGCCTGGTTGCCGAGCCGGGTTTGAGGTCGGTCGCGCCGGGCAGGGGAGAGATCAGAATCCCACCTGTCTCCGTCTGCCACCACGTATCGACGATGGGGCAGCGGCCGTCGCCGACGACGCGGTGATACCACAGCCACGCTTCCGGATTGATCGGCTCGCCGACGGAGCCCAGGAGGCGCAGCGACTTGCGCGAGGTCTTCTTCACCGGACCTTCGCCCTCGCGCATCAGGGCGCGGATCGCCGTGGGCGCGGTGTAGAAGATGTTGACCTTGTGCTTGTCGATCACCTCCCAGAACCGCGAGGTGGAGGGGTGGTTTGGCACGCCCTCGAACATCAGCGTGGTCGCGCCGTTGGCGAGCGGGCCGTAGACGATGTAGCTGTGCCCCGTGACCCAGCCGACGTCGGCGGTGCACCAGTAGATGTCGCCGTCGTGATAGTCGAAGACGATGCGGTGGGTGAACGCGGCATAGAGCAGATAGCCGCCGGAGGTGTGCAGCACGCCCTTGGGTTTTCCGGTCGAGCCCGAGGTGTAGAGGATGAACAGCGGATCCTCCGCGCCCATCGGCTCGGCTGCGCATTCCGCCGGAACCTTCGTTGCTTCCTCGTGGTACCAGGCGTCGCGGCCGCGCTTCATGCTCACCCGCGCGCCGGTGCGCTTGACGACAATGACGTCCTTCACGCCGGGGCATTTCTCCAGCGCCTCGTCGACGTTTTTCTTGAGCGGGATCGGCTTTCCGCCGCGCATGCCTTCGTCCGAGGTCAGCACGATCCTGGAATCGCAATCCTGGATGCGCCCGGCGATGGAATCCGGCGAGAAGCCGGCGAAGATCACCGAATGCACCGCCCCGATGCGCGCGCAGGCAAGCATGGCGTAGGCCGCTTCCGGAATCATCGGCAGGTAGATCGTGACGCGGTCGCCCTTCCTGACGCCGTGCGCCTTCAGCACATTGGCGAATTTGCAGACCTCGCGGTGCAGCTCTTCGTAGGTGATATGGCGGCTGTCCAGCGGATCGTCGCCTTCCCAGACGATGGCGGTCTGCCTGGCGCGCGTGGGCAGGTGCCGGTCGACACAGTTGGCGCAGACGTTCAGCGCGCCGTCCTCGAACCACTTGATGTAGAGATTGTCCGGATCCCAGGAAACGTTCTTCACCTTCGTGAAGGGCTTCGCCCAGTCGATGCGCTTCGCCTCCTCGCGCCAGAAGCCCTCCGGATCCTCCATCGAGCGGGCATACATTTCCGCGTATTTCGCCTTGTCGATATAGGCGCGTTGCTTCCATTCGGCGGAAACGGGGATGAGGGTGTCGGACATGGCTGGGTTCCTGGAAAGAGGCGGAGATATTGGCGGGGCCACGAACCGGGTTCAACCCTCGGGCGGCCACCGGCGCGAGGTGTGCATCACGCGGGCGATCTCTATGTCGTCCGCCCCTATCCTGTAGACTAGGAAATAGCGCGTTCGCGGAACGTGAAACTCCCTGGTTCCGGCATGGAATCCCTTGCGGCCGAGCGCAGGAAACCGCGCAAGGCGCTCGCTTGCCGCAATGATGAGGTCGACTAACCTGTCGGCGTACCGCTCGTTGTCGGCGGCAACATAGGACCATGCTTCTCTGATATCCCGCCTTGCATCGGGCGCCCAGATAATCATCCCAGATCAAGCCGCCTTCTTGTGGTCGCGCCGCCGCTTTTGCTTTTCGGCGGCGATGTATTCGCGGATTTCTTTCAAGGCCCGCTCGTGCGAAATGCCTTCCCCGCGTTCAAGCTGATCGATGCCTTTTTGCACTTCCTTGATGAACCAGAGTTCGTAGTCGATATGATCAGCGAGAATCCGTTCGACCACGGACGATTTCGTCCGGCTGGTCAGCTTGCCGTATCTGGACAATTTTTTGTCCAGCTTCGGTGCGACCTTTGCGGTGATCGTCACGGACTTCGTCGGGCGCTTCGCCATGGCGGTGGCTCCTGCTCTGAGGTATACATCATATACCTCTTCCACAGGCTTGCGCAATCATTCGAAGTCCTCATTGTCCTGTCCCGGCCGCGGCGGGTCGAGGCGGATGGTGGCGGGGGTCTTGGAGAATTTCACCGGCGGCTTCATCGCCCGCCATTTGCCCTCACTCGGGTGCTCGCGCTCGACGAAGAAGCCGACGGCCTTGAGATGCGGATCGTCGAGCACGCCGTCCAGGGCGTTGGCGCGCATGATGGGGATGCGGTGCTCCTCGCCCAGCTTCAGCCATTCCTCCACGCCATGCGCCATCGCCGCCTCGCGCTGCATGGCGTAGTAGACCCCGACGCGGCTCCCCTTGGGCGCGGCGAGGAAGCGCTCGCTTTCATAGGCGTTCGGAATCCCGCCCAGCTCCATGAATTTCGCCGAAGCAGCGCGGCTCACCGGCTGGATGCAGATGAATCCGTCCTTGCACTTGAGCGGCCGGCGGTCGTTCGCCAGCGCCGGCGTGTGGCCGACATGGCTGACCGGCGGCACGAAGGTCTCGCCGTAGAGATGCTCCGCCATCATGAACGAGGTGAAGCTCTCGAACATCGGCACCTCGACGAACTGGCCTTCGCCCGTCGCCTTCTGGTGATAGAGCGCCGCCAGCGTCGCCCACAGCGCGTGCATGCTCGACACCTTGTCGGCGACGTAGCTCGGCAGGAGCCGCATGCCTTCCTGCCCGTCGACGCGGGGCAGGAGATCTGAGGCGCCGCTCGCCGCCTGCACCAGATCGTCGAACGCCTGGCGCCCCGCGTAAGGCCCTTCCGAGCCGTAGCCGACGCAATGGACGTAGACGATGTGCGGATTGAGCCTGGCCACCGCGTCGTAGGAGAAGCCCAGCTTCGCCATGGCGTCGGCGCGGACGTTATGGATGAACACGTTCGCGGTGGGCACAAGTGCGGCGAGCTTCGCGCAGCCCGCCTCCGTCTTGAGGTCCAAAGTCACCGAGCGCTTGTTGCGGTTGAGCGTCATGAAGGTGGCGCCCATGTCGGAATTCTTCGCGTGCTTGGAGCCGTGGCGCTGCCGGTCCCCGCCCGGATTTTCCACCTTGATCACGTCCGCGCCCAGATCGCCCAGCACCTGGGTCGCGTAGGGCCCGAAGATGAACTCGGTCAGGTCGAGAACCCTGACCCCTTGAAGCGGACCCGGCATGGACGATCTCCGTGGCGTTGCTAGAATGGCGCGTCGGACGGGAGATTAGGGCATGGCCGCGAAGGCGCAAGCGAAGTCCAGGGCGGCCACGAGAACGCGCGCCAGGCCCATCATGACGGACGACGGCATCGCGGCCAAGACCGGGCATGGCTGGGAGGAATGGTTCGCGCGGCTGGACAAGGCGGGCGCGGCCAGGCTCGACCACAAGGCCATCGCCGCGCTCCTCGACAAGAAGTGGAAACCCGGCCCGTGGTGGGGCCAGATGATCGCGGTCTCCTACGAGCGCGCCCGCGGCATCCGCGCCATGAACCAGAAATGCGACGGCGAATTCTCGGTCGGCGTGACGAAAGTGTTTCCGGTGCCGCTGGGGAAGCTCTTCACCGTGGTGGGCGACGCCAGGCGCTGGCCCGAATGGATGCCCAAGGGCGCGTTCGAGGAGACCTCCCGCACCAGGGACAAATATCTCCGCGCCAGGTGGAAGACGGATGCGCGCATCTCGGTCGGTTTCTATGCCAAGGGCGCGGACAAGGCGCAGGTCGCATTCGACATCGGCAAATTGCCGGACGGCGAGGCGGTCGAAGCCGAGCGCGCCGCCTGGAAGAAGGCGGTCGAGAAGCTCGGGACGCTACTCGGCTGACGATCCGTCGAATTTGGAATAGCGTGATTTCCCGGTCGCGAAGCGGATGAACGCGATGGTGTCGTAGAGGCCGTGACACAGGATGGCGGCCCAGAGGTTGTTGCCGCTGATCACGAAGAGCAACCCGAACAGCACCGAGAGCTGCGAGACGATGAAGGCCGCGCGGCGGCCCTGATAGAGATGCAGCACATAGGCCAGCGCGGCGGCGGCGAGGATGCCGAGGGTCTCGCCGCCCGCCACGCCCACGGCCGGCCGCGTGACGAAGGCCACGGCCTGCAGCGCCACGCCGCGCAGCAGGAGTTCCTCGATGAATCCGCCCAGCACCCAGGCGATCGCGATCCCGACGATCAGCCTGGCGTGGGATTCCTTGAGCCCGCGGAAGGCGCCGAGCCGCGGCGTATCGGTGAAAACGCGGCGCGCCAGCCAGTCCGCGAGCGGGCTGCAGGCCAGCATGGGCGCAAGCCACAGCACCGCGAACACCGCGCCCGTGAACGGTGGCGCGCCCAGTCCGGCCAGGTCCGCGAGGTGGCGAAGCGCCGTCATGCGCGCCCTTTTGCAAGCCCCGGCGATGTCATAGACAATCGCTCCCGGAAAAGCACCCGGGAACCGCCATGCAGCTTCATCTCTCCTCCTGGCCGGAGATCGACGCCTACCTGCAGACCTCCAAGGCTATCCTGATTCCCATCGGCTCGACCGAGCAGCACGGGCCGAACGGCCTGCTCGGCACCGACGCGCTGTGCCCCGAGATCATCGGCAGGCGCGCGGGCGACGAGGCGGGCATCCTGATCGGGCCAACCTTCAATGTCGGCCAGGCGCAGCATCACATGGCGTTTTCCGGCACCATCACGCTCAGGCCTTCCACCATGATCGCCGCGATGATGGACTGGGCGCAGAGCCTGTCGCGCCACGGCTTCGAGCGGCTGTACTGGCTCAACGGCCATGGCGGCAACATCAACACCATCAACGCCGCCTTCTCCGAGATCTATCACGGCATCAGCTTCGACCGTACCGGCCGCAACAACCCGCCGCTGCGCTGCATGCTGCGCAACTGGTGGGAGCTTCCGGGCGTGGGCGATCTCTGCCGCCAGCTCTTCCCGGTGGGGGAGGGCCATCACGCCACGCCCAGCGAAGTCTCCGTCACCTACTACGGATATCCTGAGGCGCAGAAACAGGTGGCGATGTCGCCCCGCATCGCGCCGACCGGCCCCATCCTCGATGCCGAGGATTACCGCCGCCGCTTCCCCGACGGCCGCATCGGCTCCGACCCGTCCCAGGCCAGCATCGCCGCCGGCGAGAAGATCGTGGCGGCCGCGGTGAAGGCGGTGATCGGCGAGTTCCGGCAGTTCGCGGCGTCGTGATCGCCATTCGCCGAAAGGTCCAGACGGACGGGCTCCTGTTCGCCCAGGCCTGGCGGGAGCGTTATGGCTCTTCGCGGATCGTCTCGCGCGGGCAGGCAAGGGACGCGGCGTCGCTCCAGGGCCTCGTCGCGGAGGACGGCGGCGCTGTCGTGGGCGTCGTCACCTGGGCACAGGAGGGCGGCCGGTTCGAGATCGTCACGCTGGACAGCTTTGTGGAAGATCACGGCGTCGGCACCGCGCTTCTCGACGCCGCGGTTGCGGAAGCGCGGAAGAAAGGCGCGCACCGCGCCTGGCTCGTCACCACCAACGACAACATCCGGGCGCTGCGCTTCTACCAGCGGCGTGGCTGGAACATGGCGGCGCTGCACCGTGGCGCGGTCGACGAGGCGCGCAAGCTGAAGCCGGAAATTCCCGCGACTGGCGCAGACGGCATCCCGATCCGCCACGAGATCGAGTTCGAGTTGCGGCTGGCCTGAGCGCCGGGGATTCTATGCCTTACGTCGCCGCCGGGCCGGACTTCTTCGCGCGTGTTTTGCGGGCCTTCGGCGGGGCCGGATCCGCAGCGGCAGCGAGCCGCTCGTCTTCTTCCTTCGCCAGCCTGAGCGCGCGCAGCTTCGCGGTCTTCGCCGCGACCGCGGCCTGCTCGCTGGCGATCATCTCGCGCACGGTGGCGTCGCGCCGCTCGGAAGCGGCGAAATGCCCCTGTGCCCGCTTGCGCGCACCTTCCCGGTCGCGTGCTACTTGATTCATTGGGGGGCTCCCTGGTCCTGGGGAACGCGGGCGGCGGGATCGCCGCCGCCCGGCTCCATTCGGCTCACGCGAGCCTGATATTCGTGGCCTTGGACCCCCGCGCGTCGGGCACGATCTCGAACGAGACCTTCTGGCCTTCGGCGAGGCTGCGCAGGCCTGCCTGCTCGAGCGCGCTGGCGTGGACGAATACGTCCTTTCCGCCGCCTTCCGGCGAAATGAACCCGAAACCCTTCGAGGTGTTGAAGAATTTCACAGTACCGTTAGTCATTTTGCACTTCCCTGAGTCGATTGAGTTCCGCGCGCGCAACACGCGCGACACGGCCGCGGCTAGAACGAGAGCATCAGGTTTCGAGGGGTTTCGGTTGGTTCGGCGCGCTGTTCAAGGCGGGTCGTGACAACGGAAAGCGCTTCGTCTGACGGAGACGCAAGAACCACGTGGCCCCTCTATAGCCCATGACGCCCCGGAATACCAGAGCGCCGGTTCCGCCTTGACTCGGCCGCCGGACGCACCGATGAATCCGCCATCCCAGGGGCGCTCCGAAGGGGAGCTGAGACCGCAATTCCGCGGGTCCCTTTGAACCTGATCCGGTTAAGACCGGCGTAGGGAGAGGTGTCGTGAACAAGCCTGTTCTCAATCCGAAATCGATTCAGGTCACGCGCGGGCCGCTGCCCGGCTCGCGCAAGCTCATGGTCGGCGGCGTGCCGTTCCGCGAGGTGGCGCTGTCGGGGGGCGAGCCCGCGGTGCGGCTCTACGACACCTCCGGTCCGTATACGGATGATTCGGCCGCGATCGATATCGAGAAGGGCCTGGCCGCCCGCCGCCGCGAGTGGGTTTTGGCGCGCGGCGACGTCGAGGACTATGACGGCCGCGCCCGCAAGCCGGAAGACGACGGGCTGAAGCGCGGCGAGCGCCTGACCGTGCCGCAATTCGACCGTGCGGACCGCAGGCCCCTGCGCGCGAAGCCGGGGCGCAACGTCACCCAGCTCCACTATGCGCGCGCCGGAATCGTCACCGAGGAGATGCGCTTCGTCGCCGCGCGGGAGAACCTGGGGCGCAGCGCGCTGGCCGACGGCAATGCGTTCGGCGCGGCGATCCCCGATCACGTCACGCCCGAATTCGTGCGCGACGAGGTGGCGCGCGGCCGCGCCATCATCCCGGCCAACATCACCCATCCCGAGACCGAGCCGATGATCATCGGCCGCAACTTCCTCACCAAGGTCAACGCCAACATCGGCAACTCCATCGTCACCTCCGGCGCGGCGGAGGAGGTGGAAAAGCTGGTCTGGTCGATCCGCTGGGGCGCCGACACGGTGATGGACCTGTCGACCGGCCGCCACATCCACACCATCCGCGAATGGATCGTGCGCAATTCGCCCGTGCCCATCGGCAGCGTGCCGATCTACCAGGCTCTGGAGAAGGTCGGTGGTGTCGCCGAGGAGCTGACCTGGGAGTTGTATCGCGACACGCTGATCGAGCAATGCGAGCAGGGCGTGGATTACTTCACCATCCATCCCGGCGTTCGGTTGGCCTACATACAACTCACAGCGGATCGGGTAACGGGCATCGTCTCGCGCGGCGGTTCCATCATGGCCAAATGGTGCCTCGCGCATCACAGGGAGAATTTCCTCTACACCCATTTCGAGGAGATCTGCGAACTCCTCAAGCAATACGACGTGTCGTTCTCGCTGGGCGACGGCTTGCGTCCCGGCTCGACGGCGGATGCCAACGACGCCGCCCAATTCGCCGAGCTCGAAACGCTGGGCGAGCTCAACCGGATCGCGCAGCGCCACGACGTGCAGGTGATGATCGAAGGCCCCGGCCATGTGCCGATGCACAAGATCAAGGCGAACATGGACCGCCAGCTTGCCGCCTGCGACGAGGCGCCGTTTTACACGCTCGGCCCGCTGACGACGGATGTGGCGCCGGGCTACGACCACATCACCTCGGCGATCGGGGCCGCCATGATCGGCTGGTTCGGCACGGCGATGCTCTGCTACGTCACGCCCAAGGAGCATCTCGGCCTGCCGGACCGCGACGACGTGAAGGCCGGCGTCATCGCCTACCGCATCGCCGCCCACGCCGCCGATCTCGCCAAGGGCCATCCGGCGGCGCGCATCTGGGACGACGCGATGAGCAAGGCGCGCTTCGAATTCCGCTGGCGCGATCAGTTCGCGCTCGCGCTCGACCCCGAAACCGCGCAGGCCTTCCACGACGAGACGCTGCCGGCCGAAGGCGCCAAGCTCGCGCATTTCTGCTCCATGTGCGGCCCCAAATTCTGCTCGATGAAGATCAGCCAGGAAGTCCGCGACGCCGCGAAGGGCCAAAACGACACCCTCTCCACCGCCGAAATCCGCGCCGCGATGGCCAGGAAGGCGGAGGAGTTCAAGCAGGGCGGAAGCGAGATCTACGTTTCGCAGTCATGAATCTGGGCGGCTATGAGTTTAGTGCGGTATGCGATCTCAGTCCTGAAAGGGGTGAGGACGGTAGGATTCTCGCATTGTTGCCTCAGGAGCGATATTCGAAGCGCGACTCTGTTCATCTGAACCGCTATGGAACCGGCCCTTTTTGCAAATTCAAAATTCCCAGCAATTATCGGATACCCGGCGTGTACGCTCTCACCGTGGACAATGCACTTCGCTATATCGGCGAGTGTGCGAATTTCTCTGCGCGCTTCAACATGGGTTACGGGAACATTTCTCCGAAGAACTGCTATATGGGCGGTCAGCAGACGAATTGCAGGCTTAACAATCTCATCTATTCCGAGGTAACAACCGGAAAGGGCGTTGCTTTGTGGTTTCATTCAACAGCCGATTATAAGGCAATCGAATTCGAACTGCGCTCACGTCTGGTGCCGCCTTGGAATCGGATTTGATTTCTAACTAACCTGCCTTCGTTCGTTTCCTGTTTGGTTTGGTATGTGACCTTCCGAACCGTTCGTTCTTTACCTCCCGCTCCAGCGCGAGATACGCAATCGCGCCCGACCGGCTCAGTGACAGTTCCTTCGCCGTGCGGTCCAACGCTTCCAGTGCGGAGCCCGGCAGCGAAATGTTCACGCGCACCGGCTCATCGGCCATTTCGACCGGAATCAGCAGGCGAGCCTTCTCCTTCACGTCGCGCTCGCGCGGGATGGCGTCGGGCGCGCGCGCGTCGGGGATCGTGTCGCCATATTCCTGCGACAGCGCGACATGCGCCTGCGCTGCGCTGTAAGCATTGCCGGCGGCCTCTTCCACCGTCCGGCCGAAGCTGGTGCAGCCGGGAAGATCGGGGAAGAACACGCCGAAGCCATCGCGCGCGGTCTCGACGATGGCGGTGTAGAAACGCTGCATTTTGCTACCTCAATTTCACGCCGCTCTGCCGCTCGATGCTCCTGAGCGTTCCGGGCGGGATGTCCTTCACCGGATGTGGCACGGTCACCGTTCCAGCCCGTGCCGGATGGCGGAAATGGTGATGGCTTCCGCTCACCCGCACTTCCACCCAGCCGGCCTTGACGAGCAGGCGAATGACCTCCCGGCTGGACAGGCTTTTCGCCATGCGGTTAGCATACACAAATCGTGTGTATCCGCAAGCGGGAAATGAACTGGCTCCTTCGACCTGCTACGTCACGCTGAAGGAGCATCTCGGCCTGCCGGACCACGACGAGACGCTGCCGGCCGAGGGCGCGAAGGTCGCGCATTTCTGCTCGATGTGCGGACCGAAATTCTGCTCGATGAAGATCAGCCAGGAAGTCCGCGACGCCGCGAAGGGCCAAAACGACACCCTCTCCACCGCCGAAATCCGCGCCGCCATGGCCAGGAAGGCGGAGGAGTTCAAGCAGGGCGGAGGCGAGATCTATCTTGCCGCTACTTCTTCCCGAACCACTTAGCGAGCTGCCACAGCGGGATCGTCACGCCCGCGTTCAAGCCCTGCATGCCCGCGCCCGGCAGCTTCGAGAGTTCCATGGGCTTGTCGTTCAGTTATTCGAATAGCTTGCCCGGGCCCGCGTTGAAATTGAACTTGATCCCCTTGGTGCGGCCGAACCCGAACGATTGAAGCTCGGCGTCCTTTTGGCCGGGCGAGTTCCTCTGCTTGATCCAATCGTCGGCAAGGTCCGGCGGATCGTTGAAGCCGAAATTGAACAGATGCTCTTTCTCCGGATGGAACGGCAGCACCAGGTCGGGATGATAGGGACGATCCCCAAAATCCTTTTTCGGATCGTCGTCCTTGGAGTCCTTGCCTGGCTGACCCGACAGTAACCCGCCGCCCGTCGCGGCCGGGATGCCCGTAAGGTCGAACGCGGCGGCATCGCGCGCGAGCAGCGACGGAAGGGCGCCGGCCGGTCTTGTGAGTGCGCGTGTGACGGCCTGAGCGGGCCAAGCCGCCTTCCGAGCATGCTCTCGCACGAAGGTACCCCCGAATATTCAGCGAATATTGCACGAAATTTAGCAGACTGTCGGGATTTGGAAAGTCTGTGGCTATGCTTTTTCTGTGAACGAGAGCCGGTCGCTATGGCGGACAGCTCGGGCACCCCGGCCGTTTTTACCGCTTTGGCGTGATTGCAGATTTTCCGCCACATCGGATCGACGACACCAAGACGCAAGGCGGCATGCGGCAGCGCTGAGAGGATTCCATCGCCGGCGTCGCGTGGCGCCACAGGCCGGCCCGCTCGCCCACTACCCCTTCGTCCCTTCATGCTTGCCTGACAGATCCCACAGCCCTTGCGCATAGCGGTGCAGCTTGGGAATGCCGAGATCCTTCGGCTCGGAGGTCGAGGAGAGAAGATGTCCGCCAGCCTCCTTCACTGCGCCCGGCCTGAAGCCCTGCTTGGCCGGGTCGCTCCTGGTGAAATAGACGCGGCTGCGCGTGCTCCAATGTCCCTGGGTCTGGGTCTTGAGCAGCTTGTCCATGTTCGGGCGCGCCCAGGTGTCGCCGGGATGCGGAAGGACGCGGCTGTTCGCGTCCACCGGCCACGCCTCGAAATAGACCGGCGGGTAGGAGAATGGCAGGTCCGCGCCCCTGGCGTCCTGCACCCGGTAGCTCAGCTCGTTCTTCTGGACCAGCCAGCCGTTCTTTCCATCCGTCGAGAAGTTCACGTCCCAGCGGAACTCGCCATGCGGATCCCAGGCCGGGCCGTTGGTGTCTTCAGCCTTGATGTCCACGCCGAACAGCCCCGCGATCCCCGCGCCGATATTGGAAAAGAACACGTCGATGGGCCGGAAGAAGTCGCCGGCGCCTTCGCTGCCGGTGCGGCCGTCGCCGGAGAGCAGGCGCGTGCCGCCCGACAGCGCGCGGCCGTGGGGGTGAAAGCCCGACGCGGGCGCGGCGCCGGCGATCCGTGGCCGCTGCTCGAACGTGCGGGCGCTCATCGCGGTGTCGTCACGGCGCGCGCGCCGCCTTGCCGCCCCCGGCAAGCAGTCCCGGAATGGCGCTCCTGGCGGTCCCGATTTTCGGGACGATATCCGCGTACAGCGCATCGAACTTCATGCAGACCTCAACCATGTGATTGGCCGCCGCCACGGCATCCGCGTCGCCAAGCGGCACCTCGGGATTTGCGCCGTACCTGCCCGTCGCGCGGGCGCCCGCGATGGCGTCCGCGAGCGCTTTCTTGTTCTCGGCCTGCTTCTGCCGCGCGATCGCCAGCAGGGGCCCGCAGATGAATTCCATGCGGCGGAAGAGATCGCGGCCGTAATCCCTGCTCTTGTCGCCGAGATAGGCGCCCGTTCCCCAGTAGTTTTTCTGATGGAAGGCCTTGTTGATGTCGTCGGGCGTGAACGTATCCTTCGTGAACAGCCCCGTGGCGGGATCGACGGTGGTCGGCCATTTCCTGGCCAGCGTCGCGGTGTAGGCGTCGAATCCGGCTTCGTAGCTGGGGAAGCTCTGCAGGTGGCCGTGCGCCGTCCCCTTGTTCTTGGCCGGCCCGCCCATGAGCGAGAACAGGTTCTTGTACTGGGCTCCGAAATTTCCCTGCCCGAAGTTCGATTCCAGCGAGGCCTGCGCGAGCACGAAGATGCCCGCGAAGGTGGTGAACCCCTTTGCCCGCGCGGCCAGCAATGTCCCGAAACCCTCGCCGCCGAGGAACGCGATCTTGAAGGGATCGATCCACGTCTTCTTGCCGCCCTCCTCGTAGGCGTACACGCTGACCTTGCCTTTGGACATGCTGGGCGTGAGCGTCGGTTCATCCTGCTGCTGAAGCGGAGGCGGCGCCGAAGCGGGCGGGGAATCGAGAAGCTTGTCCGCCGGTTCGCCCCGCACGACCCGCGCCGCGACCGCGTCGGCATGCCGCTCATGCGCGCCGTCGCGTCCGGCATCGGAGCCCGATATGCCCCTGCGCTGCTGGATGGCGTGCGCGGCTTCATGCGCGGCGGTGAAGAGGCTCGGCGGATGGCGAAAGGCGATCCGGTCGCCGAACGCGTAGGCCCGCGCTCCCAGCCTTTCGGAAGCCGCGGCCGCGCGCGCGTCGGTGTAGGCGCGCAGGGACGACACATCGTGCGATCCGAAAGCACGCCGGATCGCGGCCGCGTGGGGCAGCTCCGTCGCGCTGCCGCTGACGCCTTCGCGCGCGATGTCGTGGCGCGCCGGCACGTTCGTCAGATCGATGCCGGTCGCGGATGGGCGCAGCTGCAGCATCGGCCGCCGCGCGCCCGGCTCCTGAGGGCGGCGTCCGGCCGGCAATACGCGTTGGACCTGGGCGAAGGTGCGCACTGGCCTTCCTTTGGGACGGGACTCGCCCCCACGCATGATACTCCGAACCTGGAAATCCGGCACGGCGGATCAGCGCAGTCCCCGCCGCCCCGTCGCCGCGTGGTAGATCACCAGCACGATCACCGCGCCCACGACCGCCACCAGCATCGAGATCAGGTTGAAATGGAAGGCGAAGGCGTCGAAGCCGGTGATCTGGCGGTAGAGGAAGCCGCCCACCAGGGCGCCCACGAAGCCCAGCGCGATGTTGACGATGCAGCCTTCGCCGCGCTCGTTGACGACGAGGCTCGCCACGAAGCCCGTGATCAGCCCGAAGACCACCCAGCCCAGAACCGACATCTATCTTCCCTTCCGGCCCGCCAGGTCCTCCAGCATCTCCATCTGGATCTGCTGGATCTCGAGCAGGCGCACCCATTGATTGTGCAGGAGCTGGTCCATCTTGTCGCTGATCGCGCGGATCTCCAGCTCGGCCTTGAGGTTGACCTTGTAGTCGTTCTCCGCGCGCAGCCGGTCGCGCTCCTCCTGGCGGTTCTGACTCATCATGATGATCGGCGCCTGGATTGCCGCCAGCATCGAGAGGATCAGGTTGAACAGGATGAACGGGTAGGGGTCGAAGGGGCGCCACAGCAGATAGAGGCTGTTGGCCACGATCCACGCCGCCATCACGGTGAAGAACACCATGATGAAGCTCCAGCTGCCGCCGAAGGTGGCGACCTTGTCGGCGATGCGCTGGCCCAGCGTGAGGTTCTGGTCGAACTGTTCGTTGAGGTTGTCGGCGATGAGCTCGTTGGCGTGGATCGAGTCGACGACCTCCTGCTCCAGCACGGAAAGCTCGCCGCGCTCCTTCTCCATCTCGCCGCGCACGAATTCGGTGCGGAAGCGGTTGAGGCAGGAAATGCAGATCCAGTTTTCCGCCGTCCAGTGCGGGCAGGCCTCCTGGATCAGCGCCGCGACCTTGCCCCGCACCAGCGCCGCGGGCACCATGTCCCGCGAAGACTTGGCGTTGCCGCACACCGCGCAGGCATTCGTCGCATGGGAGCCGTGGGTCATGGGCGGACCGTTCAGCCTGTCGCAATCAATGGATTTTCTCCGGCTCGACCTGAAAGCCAAGATGAGACAGCGTGGGGCGCGTGGCGGCTTTGAGCAGTTCGATCGCGGTCTGCCGCAAATCGTTTCGCTGCGTGTCGGTCAGGTCCGAGTAGTTTTCCGGGAAATCCGATTCGCTCGCCTGCCGGATCGGCGGTTCCGGATTATCTGATTGATCCTCGCCAAGAATGAGCTGCGAACGGGCAATTTCCTTGCAGGTATAGGAATCGACCACGTACACGTCGAAAATTGCGTAATCAGCGACAACGTGTCCCGACAACCCGAATGGATGCCGGTACATTCCCAGCCCGATCAGCGGCTGGTTTGTGCCGCCGATCACATCCTGCAAGCCGCCGCGTACGACGACGATATAGGCATCAACCAGCGCCCGATCGTTTCGCTGGACGATGAGATCGTAGAGCGTCGGATTCGAGCTGAACCAGTTCCCGTCGTCTTCGTTCGCAGTCGCGAACGCGTTGTGATCGAAGTCGGCGGTCTTGACTTTGTAGTGGTCCTGGAGCGCCGCCGTCATCTCGCCGGCGAGAATGTCGTCAAGCCCCCACTGTGAGATGTCAACGGGACCACTTTCATTGCCGAATACCATTATCCCGACTCTCTGGTATTTCGCCTCGTTGCCAAGAGCGGCGATGATTGCAACGGTATGAACCTCCGACATCTTCTTGGTCTCGACGGGGGCCGCATCCGCCGTCGCACAAAGGAGCATCGAAATCATCGCAGCCTGGATCAATGCTATCCACGTTTTCATGCGCAATCTGACCTCCCAATCGTACCACATTGTTCGTGTCGCCGGCCGCACTGCGATGTTGACGGGTGACGGACTCCGATCTCGGGCCTTCGGCTTACTCCATCGTCACCACGACCTTGCCCTTTGCCTTGCGGTCCATCAGCAGGCGGATGGCTTCGCCGGCGCGGGCGAGCGGGATGTGCTCGGAGACGTAGGGCTTGAGCTTGCCGTCGGCGATCATGCCCATCAGCGCCTGCAGGCTCTGCTGGGCGTGCTTCGGGTCGCGGGCGGTGGCGGCGCCCCAGAACACGCCCACGATCTGGCAGCCCTTGAGCAGCGTCAGGTTCAGCGGCACTTTGGGGATGTTGCCGGCGGCGAAGCCGATCACGAGGTAACGGCCATTCCAGTTCATGGCGCGCAGCGCCGGCTCGGCATAATCGTCCCCGACGGGATCGTAGAGCACGTCCGCGCCCGCCCCGCCGGTCAGCCGCTTGATGTCCTCCGACAGCTGCTTCTGCTGGTCGCGGTTGAGCGGCGCGGGCGGATAGACGAAGCCGTCGTCCGCGCCGTGCTTCTTCGCGAGGTCGACCTTCTCCTGGCTGGAGGCGCCCGCGATCACGCGCGCGCCCATCGCCTTGCCGATCTCGCAGGCCGAAAGCCCCACGCCGCCGGCCGCGCCCAGCACGACGAGGTTCTCGCCCGCTTTCAGGTCCGCGCGGTCCTTGAGTGCGTGCCACGAGGTGCCGTAGGTCACGATGAAGGACGAGGCGATGTCGAACGGCACGTTGTCCGGCACATGGATGCAGCGGCGTGCGTCGGCGAGTGCCTCCTCCGCGAAGCCGCTGTTGCCGGTGGAGACGCAGACGCGGTCGCCCGCCTTCCAGCCTTCGACGCCTTCGCCGACTTCCTTCACCAGTCCGGCCACTTCGCCGCCGGGCGGGAAGGGCAGCGCCGGCTTGAACTGGTACTTGTCCTGGATCATCAGCACGTCGGGGAAATTCACCCCGCAGGCCTTCACCGACACCACGATCTGGCCCTTTCCGGCCTTGGGGCTCGCGATGTCGCGGAGCTCCAGCTCCTCGGGCGGTCCGTAGTGGGTGCAAAGGGCGGCCTTCATGGCGGGGTCTCCCGAAATTGCGGTTGGCGGACCTTAACCAAGCCCGCCTGCGCCGCCAACCGGGCTCCGCCGGCGCGCTGGGTTAGGGGTTTGCTAACCGCGTAAGTTTCCGGGGGCTTAATGGGATGCGCGCATATTGAGGGGTGCGCGCCACCGCTTCCGGGACGATCATGCCCCACTTCCTCCGCCGCGGCACCAAGGCCTACGACATCCTGGCCGCGTCGCCGCTCATCGTCTGGTACGTCTACTGCTGCGGGGTGCAGTTTCCGCATCTCGCCGCGAAGTTCGCCGCCGTCGATTCGCCGAGCAAGGCGGTGATGGCATGGCTCGACCTGCTGTCGAAAACCTCGGTCTTCGTCTTCGCCCTGGTGCTGATCGCGCTGCTCATCGTCCGCCGCAGTCCGGTGGCGGCCACGCGCGGATGGGCGCCGCGGGCGATCGCCTTCCTCGGCTGCTATCTCGGCATCGGGCTGCTCACGCTGCCCACGCGCGTGCACGGCTCGCCGTGGTTCGGCGTTTCCGCCGGACTGATCTTCGCCGGCACCACCTTCGCGCTCTATTCGCTGCTTTGGCTCGGCCGCTCGATCAGCATCATGCCGGAGGGCCGCAAGCTCGTGACCAGCGGGCCCTATTCGATGGTCCGCCATCCGCTTTACCTGGGCGAGCAGCTCGCGCTGGTGGGCGTGGCGCTGCTGGTGACATCGCCCTGGGCGATCGCGCTGCTGGTGCTGCAGTTCTGCTGCCAGCTCTATCGCATGAACTACGAGGAAGGCGTGCTCTCAAAGGCCTTCCCCGAATATGTGGAATACATGCTCCAGACCGACCGTCTGATCCCCTGGCTGTACTGACGCGAATATCCCGCAAACCCCCGCTGCCATGGCCGAATGACGGGCGTTTCATGCAAAATTTGAACCTTCAGCCGCCTCGTTTGTTATAGTTCCGCGCGAGGGGCGTCCCTTCCAGGGGAATGGAGCCATGGGAAAATCGCTTTTGCTTGCGGCGGGGTTGTGCGCGCTTGCCGCGCCGGCGCTCGCCAGCCCGACCTGCCTGTCCGTCGGGCAGGTCTACAACTGGAAAGTCGTCAACGACCGCACGCTGATCGTCGAGGACGAATTCCACAACCGCTTCAGGATGGACCTGTTGGGCCCGTGCCCGCAGCTCAATTTCAAGGAGCGCGTGGGCTTCAAGTCCGTCGGCGGCTTCTCGCAGCTGAGCTGCCTGGGCGCGGGTGACCACATCTTCATCCGCAACTTCGGCACGGGGCCGCAGATCTGCCCGATCAAATCCGTCGTGCCCTACACGCCGGACATGGAGAAGGCCGACAAGGCCGCCGAAGCGGCAAAGCAGAACACGCCCCCGGCGCAATGATGGCGCGCTGCCGCGGCCGGGCCGCGTCCGGTCGCGGCAGATCCCTCCAAACGCTTCAGCCCAGAAGTATGGCGGCGACGGCGGCGATGACCACGGCCACGCCGATGGCCACGTCGGTCACCAGCGGCCGCATCGGCGGCAGCCGGGTTTCCCATGGCAGATGTTCGATGCCGGCGTCGCGCTGGTTGCGCGCATAGCGGAAGGTTCGGGAATCGAGATACTCGCCGCTGAGGGCGGAGATGACGTTGCTCATGGCTGTCGTCCTGGGTGCGTCGTCCTGGCACACGCCCCTTCGCCACGCCCGTACTTTGCAGGTAATTGGAAACGCGGCGCTGCGGTTCCGCGCCCGCGGAACGGCCACAGGTCACTGAGTCAATTCGGCAACACTTCCAGCGCGCATTTTATCAAAGCATCGGCCGGCCTGCGCTCGCCCGCCTCCGCGCCGCGGGTATTGAGCACCGGCGCGCGAATCAGCGCGCGCGCATCGCGGTCTTCGCCGATGAGTCCGAGCTTGTCGAGAAGAGCGGCGATGACCGTTTCCGCCGCGCGGCCCGCGCCGTCGTCGATCTTGAGCGCGATTCCGAGTCCCGCTTCGGGAACGATGGCGGCATAGAACGCCTCGGCGCCCGCCTTCGTCGCGACACGGCCCCTGGCGGCGCGCATCAGGATCGTGTCGGAGCGTCCGGTGCCCGCGACCAGTTCGGGATGCGCCGTCATGGCGCGCACGATCCGGCGCATGGCGGCGGCGCGCGGCGCGGGCTGTGCCGAAGGATCGGCGAACTGCGCCAGCGCGCGGGCGAATGCCGCGATGGGCAGCGCGAAGGCCGGCGCCGCGCAGCCGTCGATCCCGAACGGGATGTCGCTGCCAACGGCGGCGAGCTCGCCCAGCGCTGTCGCCACCGCCACCTGCACCGGATGATCGCGACGCTCATAGCCATCCGTCGCCACGTCCCAATGGCGCGCGACGGTGAGGAAGCCCGTGTGCTTGCCCGAACAATTGTTGAAGATCCGTGTCGGCGCCTCGCCGGCGCGGATCATGGCCTCCATCACCGGCTCGTAGCGCGAGGGATGGGCGCCGCAGGCGAGGTCGCGCTCGGTCAGCCCGATGCGCTTGAGCCAGGCGGCGACGCGCCCGGTGTGCATCGGCTCGCCAGAATGCGAGGCGCAGGCCAGCGCGATCTCCGCGTCGCCGAGCCCGAACGCCTCCGCCGCGCCCGATTCGAGCAGCGGCAGCGCCTGCACCGGCTTGAGCGAGGAGCGCGGAAAGCTGACGGCCTCGGCATCGCCCAGCGCCAGCACGCGCGTCCCGTCCGCCCGCACCACGGCGACGGCGCCGCGATGCACGCTCTCGACGCGCCCGCCCCGGGTGATCTCGACGAGGATGGGATTGGTCATGCGTGCAACACTCTACTTGTCATCCCGGACGGACACGATAGCGTCCGCTCCGGAACCCAGCGCGCGGGCGCCGGCAAGGGTCCCGGCTCGCGCAGCGCTACGCGTTGCCGGCGGGGATGACAAGGGATTTCGCAATGCGGGGCTATTTCGCGGCGGGGGTGGATGGGATTTCCAAGCCGATGAATCTCGGCAATCTCCTGCGCATCTCGCATGCGTTCGGCGCAAGTTTCTTCTTCACCGTCGCCGGGCGCGTAAAGCTCGCCGACGCCCTGTCGGACACCTCGCGCGCCGCGAGCAATCTCCCGCTCTATCAGCACGCCACTGCCGCCGACCTGCGGCTGCCGCAGGGCTGCCGGCTGGTGGGCGTGGAGATCACCGATGACGCGGCGGAACTGCCGCGCTTCAAGCATCCCGTGCAGGCGGCCTATGTGTTCGGCGCGGAGCGCATGTCGCTGTCGCCGGAGATGCTCGCGCGCTGCGAGTTCGTGGTGCGCATCCCCACGCGCTTTTCCATCAATGTCGGCATGGCGGGCGCCATCGTGATGTACGACCGGCTGATCAGCCTGGGCGGCTATCCCGGCCGCCCCATCCGCCCCGGTGGCCCCGTCGAACTCCCGCCCCAGCACAAATGGGGCGCGCCGATCATGCGGAAGAAGGGATAGGCGCCGTTGATTTCGCCGAAACTCATTTGTCATCCCCTTTCCTCGCAGCGCTTCGCGCCGCTCGCCGGGGACGACAAGCAGAGCTACGTCCCGCGCACATACCCCGCCTTCGCGTAGATCGCGTCGATGGCGGCCATGTTTCCGATGGCGTCGGCGCCGCCGGTGAGCGGGGTGGCGCCGTTCATCAGCACGTCGGCGACGGCCGCAAGCTGCGCGGCGTAGGTCGACGGTCCGTCCGGTTTCTCCTCCCGCGTCTTGCCGTCCACGGTGACCTTGAAGCTGTAGCCGTATTGCGGCGCCAGGAAGTTGACGATCTCCAGCGTCCCGCGCTCACCGGCAAGCCGCAGGAAGGCGCCAAAGCTTTCCGGCATCATCGAGCACGACATCTTCGCGCGAATGCCGCCGGGGAAGATCATCTGCGCCTTCGCCGCCGCGTCGACGCCGTGCTGGATGTCGCACTCGGCGGAGACGATCTCGGGCTCGCCGCCGATGACGGAGCGCAGCGCATGCAGCGGATAGCAGCCCATGTCCATCAGCGCCCCGCCGCCCACCGGCGCGATCCAGCGGAGCTCGCCGGGGTCGAAGGCGATGGGGAACTGGAACATCGCCTCGGCTTCGGTCGGCCGGCCCAGCTCGCCGGAACGGGCGATCTCGACGGCCCGGCGCATGACGTTGTGGTAGCGGTAGTGGAAGGCTTCGATCAGGGGCCGGCCCGTCCGCTCCGACGCCGCGACCATCTCGCGCGCCTCGGCCGCGTTCATCGCGAAGGGCTTCTCCAGCAGCACGGCCTTGCCGGCGTTCAGCGCCGCCAGCGTCCATGGCACATGCAGGGCGGGCGGCAGCGGGTTGTAGACGAGATCGACGCCGGGATGAGTCACCAGCGTGGCGTAGTCCGCCATGACGCCCGGGATGCCGTGCTCCCGCGCATAGGCCTCGGCGCGATGGCGCTCCCGCGCCGCCACGGCGATGACCAGGAAGTCCGAATTGTCCTTCGCCGGCGCGATCACGGCCGCCGGCGCGATCCTGGACGCGCCCAATATCCCCACACGGATCACCATGGTTTCGGCTCCTTCCCTGTCTGCCGCTCCTATGATAGTCACAGCGCCCCATGACGACACCAGCGATTTCCATTTCCCACCTGCGCAAGGTCTATCGTGGCGGCACGGTCGCGGTGGACGATCTCGACATGACGATCGCGCCGGGGGATTTCTTCGGCTTCCTCGGCCCGAACGGCGCGGGCAAGTCGACCACCATCCATTGCATCACCGGCATCGCCAAGCCGACGAGCGGCAAGATCGAGGTCTTCGGCATCGACGCGGTGAAGGATTATCGCGAGGCGCGCCGGCTGATCGGGCTTTCGCCGCAGGAGTTCAACGTCGACACCTTCGCCACGGTCACCCAGATCGTGGAATGGATGGCGGGCTATTTCGGCCTGCATGCCGCCCAGCGCAAGGCGCGCACGCAGATGCTGATCGAGCGCTTCGACCTGACCGCGCATGCCAAGAAGCAGTTTCGCGAGCTCTCCGGCGGCCTCAAGCGCCGCGTCATCCTGGCCCGCGCGCTGGTGCACGATCCGAAGCTGCTCATCCTCGACGAGCCCACCGCCGGGGTGGACGTGGAGTTGCGCCTCGATTTGTGGCGTTACCTCCAGGAGCTGAACCGGGAAGGCAAGACCATCCTGCTCACCTCCCACTACCTGGAAGAGATCGAGCGGCTGACGCGCACCATCGCCATCATCGCCGGCGGCAGGATCGTGCGCGAGGGGCCGAAGAGCGATTTCCTAAAGGGACACGGGCTCGAAACGGCGTATCTCACGGCGACGGGCGCCACGCCCGAGCATCTGGCGGCGGCGGGGGCGGCATGAACGACGTGAGCGAAACCCGCGAGGAGCTTCCGGTCATGGCGCCGATGCGGCCCATGACCGTCAACTGGGTGGGGCTGTGGACCATCATCCGCCGCGAATGGTCGCGCGTCATGCGCGTGCCGATCCAGGCCTTCCTGGCGCCGTGGATCTCGGCGCTGCTCTTCATCTTCATCTTCGGCTACGTCGTCGGCGGGCGCATCACCTCCATCGGCGGCCATCGCTACATCGAGTTCGTGCTGCCGGGCGTGCTGATGCTCAACGTCGTCAACGCCGCGTTCCTGCAATCGACCTCGCAGATCTATTTCCAGCGTTTCCTGCGCTACATCGAGGAAACGCTGGTGGCGCCGCTTTCCTATGTGGAGATGATCATCGGCTCGCTGACCATGACCATCGTGCGCAGCGTGGTGACGGCGCTGGGCATCTTGCTCATCGGCGTCGCGTTCCATGCCACGGCGATGTATAACATCTTCGAGTTTCTGTTCTGGATCGTCAGCGTCTCGATCGTCTTCGGGCTGCTCGGCATCATGATCGCGCTGTGG
>DATJXR010000009.1:0-100822 GCA_035499995.1 Rhizomicrobium sp.
CAACGACGAGCTCCTCCCCGGCTTCGGCGTCCGCGTCTCCAAGGGCGGCACCAAGAGCTATGTGCTCACCCACGGCGTGCGCCGCCAGCGCGAAACCCTCGGCCGCGTCGATGTCTTGAGCCTTCACGACGCCCGCAAGGAGGCCAAGCGACGCCTCGCCGAATACACCCTCGGCAAGGAGAAGCTCCGCGCCGTCGCGTGGGACGACGCCGTGCGCGAGTTCCTGGCCGAGAAGTCCTACAAGCTGAAGCCGCGCACGCACATGGACTACACCTACATCCTCGGCAAGCACTTCAAGTTCGGCCCGACCAAGCTCACCGAACTCACGCCCTACGACCTCCACGAGAAGCTCGACCGCTTGCGGAAGACGCCCGCTGAACAGCAGCACGCCTATGTGATCCTGCGTGCTTTCGTACGCTGGGCGCACCGCAAGCACTATTTCGACCGCAATCCCATGGAGCGCATGCAGGCCCCACAGCGCTACATCCCGAGAGACCGCATCCTGAAGCCCGATGAACTCCGCAAAGTCTGGCTCGCCGCCGGCGACGACACCTTCGGCCGCATCATCAAGCTCCTCATCCTCACCGGCCAACGGCGCGGGGAAATCACCAAGCTCACGGGGAATATGGTGGGCGAGGACACGATCACGCTCCCCAAGTGGCTGGCCAAGAACAGCCGCCAGCACACGTTCCCGATTGGCCCGATGGCGAAGGAACTGCTCGGGCCGCCCGTACCGCCCCAGTCCTGCTACTTTCCCGCGCTCGGCCTCAAGACCCCCTTCGACGGTTTCTCAAAATGCAAGCCCAAGCTTGAGCGGCGTTGTGGGGTGTCCGAATGGACCATCCACGACCTCCGCCGCACCTTCGCCTCCGGCATGGCCTCCATCGGGGTGACCCTCCCGGTGATCGAGCGGTTCCTCAACCACATCTCGGGCAGCTTCGGCGGGATCGTAGGTGTGTATCAGCGCTACGACTTCATGCCGGAAATGCGGGAAGGGATTTTGAAGTGGGAGGAGTACGTTCAGAAGTTAGTACAAACCCACGACTCATGATCCTCTAGAATTACGGCCAAGTGGGCGATGGTTGCACCAACACTCGTCGCGCTAATTGCGCGCTGGAAGCAATACGGTTACGGTAATCCTGCGCTCCCTCGCTTTGTCCACGTCCAGGGCCAACGCTACGCTACGATCATGCACCGCTTGCGATAGGTCAGAGTCAAGGTAGGCATCGCCTCTTTCGCTCAACTCGTCCTTTAAATCTGATCTTCCAGGCCGAAACAGTCCGACCTCATGCCATTTCGCCTCGCAAACGGTAAGAATTTTGTGCGCACGTTCCAATGAGAGCTTGAAATTGCACATGAGCCGAGCACGATCGAGCCGCTCGCTTTCCGCAGCCGTAGCATCAGTCGAATCTGGCTCTTCGCACTTCCTAAGACTTTGGCCTGTCCATTGGTCAGATGTATGACCAACAATGGCGACCCTATACGTCGGTTGCTTGGAGTTTTCTAAGTGCGTTGATTGAGCGGCGCGCAACACCTCGGCCAGTGAGGCACAAAAAGTCGCTAAACTATTTTCGGCGGCGGTGTGGTCAATGGAGCAGCCGATCTTACTTTCTGGTGCATCCGAGTCCCAGCAAAACCTGTCAGTTCCATTCTCGAACTGCAAGAATTCCGTCTTGGCCGCCCAGTCGCTGCTAACTGAGCCCGGCAGCATTTGAATTTCACAGCCGGTTGTCTCGCTAGTTTGAGTGCTTAGCGCCGACGCTCTCCTCAGATCGTCCAGGGCCTTCGCCATCGAGGACCCAGGACTAGGTCTAAGACATTCTCGATGGGCGGAGTTCGTTCCACTTCCCGACGCAGCAGCTATAAGCCCGGCCATCGCGACAAATACAAGCAGGTTCGAAAATAAATCAATGTATGCAGCCCAGACGTTGAACCGCTTCCTTTTCATCTTACGCCTCGCCGTTGGTGCTAGGCATCGCTTTCAGGCTCCTTGCGCCGTGTGCGGCCCTCCAACTTCGAAATTCTGCTTCCCAATCGTTGCAACCTTCGTTCGATTTTTCTTGTCAACTCTGGAATATCCCGTGCGGCCGCGTCGGTCGCGATTTGCCCAAGACTAGTGATCACCTTTTCTAGATGCGACATCATTATGGCCTGAAGGGAAAGCATAGCCGATTGCATCTTTGCGACGGCTCCAGTCAGTGCTTTCAGATCTTCGTCCATAGAAGCCGTTTTCGAGGTTTCGTCCGCGACCATCTCGTCGGGCTTGAGCGTCAGGCCATCTCGGATATTGGGCTCTAGCACCACCTGCTTGGGGTCACTGTTGGAATGCGGCTGGCTCTGCATCCGACAGTAGTCATGGACGCTTGAGGCCGCGCGTGCCCAAATCGCCGTGATTGTTCCAAATAAGCTTGCGAAGATGGCAACGCCTACGCCAGCAATCAATCCAACCCACATGTCATAGGGAATTCGGGAGTCGTATCCCAAATTGGAAATGATTTTCAGCAAATCTGTGTTTGAGATCGCAAGGCCCAATCCCAGAAATGTTCCGAAAATCCCTATCATCGGAAATAGCCCAAATTCCATGTCCAAAGATTGCTCGAAAACGTTGACAACATAGGCGCCAGCGACACCAGAGAGATTGCGCCAGTGAGCACCTATTGCACGGCTTCGACTAGGATGGCCGTCCTCCTTTGTTTCTATTGCCGGGCGCATACGCAAATATCCGCGGAATAGCAATACGGCCACAGTCCAAGTCAGTAGTGCCAGTGAAGCGGACCAGCACACACATTCCTCTAGCCCCGCCAGGACGCGATAGGAATTCGAGTCGACAGCAAAGCCACTCAAAATGAGCCGTCCAACCCAGAGTGCTCCAACATACAGAAATGCCAGAGTGTAGGACCTTGGTTCAATTCGCCGTTGGTTGTTATCAAGCTCTCGGAGCAGCACGCCCTGTATCCGGTACCAAAGAACTGCACCGTATAGAGAAAATAGAACTAGTATGACTTCACCCACATCACTCGCAATTTTGGTGACGGGGTGAGCGCTGGCAATTTTCGTGGGCGCAAGATGGTCGCCGGCTGTCCGATCCGGTATCGAATGAGCGCCCGCGTCAGAAAAGTAAACCATCATCGTCATATCGTTATACGCGCAGTGCAACTGCATGATTGGGCGATGACGCCGCTCATAATAGCTTTCCCAATCTGACTGATTTTTCGCTTCGACGGAAATATCGTCAAAGTAAGGCGCCTGGCTCGGTGCATCCTGATCAAATGATTTTACGAGCTTGAGAAGGCTCGTTCTGTCCAATTCTCTTCCTCGGAAAATTCGTTGCTTTTCGTCAAGCGCCGTCCAAAACCCATCGGGGTGCCCCAAACGTAAAAAGTTCTGATACTCGAGACGGCATACAATCCCAGGATCTATGCCGAACAATTGCGTGGTGACCTGCCCCTGAAACATGTCACCGTGATAGATGAAGTCGTATGCTAAGAAATACGTGATAGCGAGAACGTATATGATCGTGTTTGCAATGAAAACGCGCCAGCCGATTTTATAGTCGACCTCCGTACTGAATACTGGGTGGGGCGATTGATTGGGCATTGAACATCGGTTGTTGCAAATACTGCCACGCTCGAATTCTTAGCATCACGCCGGACAGAGAATGAAAAGGTCCTTAGCAGCGGCCTTTCTACCGCAGTTTCAATATTGGTGTAAACAGCGAACGTATTGCCGGCATGAATTGTATCAAACAGTTGGAGTTTTATGAGCGGAGCCAAATACATAGGTTCTATCATCTACGGTAGTACTGAAGACAAATCTGTGGTCGCGCTAAGAGGTGAGCTTTCTGGCCATGGATGGAGCGCCTCTATTTGAAAGGGTTGCGCGATCGCTTGGGTAGCAAATCTGCGCATTCCGCTATCTCGGCCTATATGAGCCTGGTTGAACCGATGTCGGCGTCATATTTCGCGGACGCCGCTCGGTGAGCGGTATGGCGTTTGAGTTTAACTTTCGCTTCGGCGGCGACACCTGGAAGAATTCATTCATCCAATGGCGGAATGGATCGATGTTGCCATTCTTGGCGACCATTTCCCCGTTCAGTCCCATGATCCACCAATCCGAGAAGGGTTCCATCTCCTTGCGGAGTGAAATCGCTTGCATGGCGACGATCTTCGCGTGAGGCAGCAGGAACCCGAGCGTGCGCTCGGTGTAAAGCACGCGCCGACTGCCTTCCGGCAACTTCGCAGCCAGGGCCGCCACTTGGGCTTCGAGGAACTTCACGTCGTATGGCAACTTGATGAGTAGGAGGTACGCCCGCATACCGAATCGCTCCGCTGATCCGTGAATCTTGCTCCGCCGAACCGATTCGCAAGCGCTATCTTTAAGTGTCCACAGCAGCCGCGCGTCGCGCGAACGAATCAGGTATCATGATCCCACTCTTTGGAGGTTGGCGCGATGCCGAACCGAGATGTACATAGGCCAGTGGGCATAACTGCAGGTGCGGGAGCCGCGTATATTGGAGCCAGGAATTTGCCGCCGTTGCAGCAATTCGTGGAGACCATCGGCGGCGGTGCGGGCGGACTATGCGGCGCGATAGCACCCGATAAGATTGATCCGCCTACGTCCCCTAACCACCGGCACTACGGGCATGGGGTGGCAAACTTCGTTGGTGCTGTCTTCTTCACCGCCGAACAAGTCGCGCGCCTCCAGCAACGGCTTCGCGCGAAGGCAGACGATCTCTTGGCACGCCGCGCATATCTTACGAACGATTTGGACCGCGCGTTGAACTGGATTGCAGAAATGTTTCTGCGGTTCGTGGTAGGCTTTTTGAACGGCTTCACGGCGGGGTACTTGTCGCATCTCCTGCTCGATGCCTTGACCGCACAAGGCATCCCGATCTTTGCCCGCGGGTGCTAATAGCGCAGCTAGGAAATAGCTACTCCCATGCGTAACGCAGGTTCTTTTGCGACATCACGCATTCGACGCCTTCCGCGACCGCATAGGCGCATGCAAGCGAAATCGCGTGCTCAGAAAACAGTCGGACATTCTCCACCAAGGGACGAATTGTTGGCGGCCGGCCCGGTCGCTCGCGAACATCGTAGATGTGAGAAACGTCGTTCCCGCAATCTTGCCCAATAATCTCCGTGATCGACGCGACATAGCGCGCCGGGACGATGGACGTATCCCGCAGCTCGCGCACGTTCGATAGCCGGGCTCTTACCGCGTCGCCAAACAGTTCGTTCGCATACACACGGAGGGTATGCAGGCATTTCCGGGCTTTGTTCTTTTTGCACCACGCAAGCCAACTATCTACGGCAACAGGCATCAGAACCAGCGGTCTTGTCGAAGCGCCTGCGGCGAGCGCCTCGCTTCTGTGCTTCAGCCAATCTTCGTAGGTTTCGGGCAGCTCGTAGTCATCCCTCAAAATCTTACGAAACTTTGGCCAATCGGTGCGCGTAATCTCGGGAAAAGTAAGAGCAACTGCGGGGACGTCGCCGAAGCCCGCCTGATTTCGTCGCGGCCGCCCCCGCACATAAAATTGCGAGGGCATGCCCATAGGGGGAACGGGCTTCACGAAAGTCTTGCCGTCGACATCGAATTGGAGGTCAACGACCGGCCCCTTTTGGGCCTCGACATCGAGCTCTCCAATTATCAACCCGCTCATGAGCTTATTTGCAAATCCAGACCAAGCGCGATGAAGTTCATCGAAGCCACGAAACGCTCGCTCGATGTTTATCGGAACGTATTCCATAGGAAGCAGAAAGAAGTGGTCGAAGCTGTCGCTATAGAAGTAGCAGCCGGCGACCACCACGCCGTCGATGTTGCGGGTATCGTTGCGAACCCGGTGAGCGACGATGCGTAACAGCTCCTTATGATCGAGCGCGGTGTATCCGTTATTTACCAACATTAGGATCGACGCTTGTGCCTCCGGGAACTCGCTGCGGGAACGAAGAAGCTGATCCCGGGATGAAGCGACGGCGGCCTTCACCGGACCTTCGAGAATGCGGTCATATTTGCGCTGCCCCTCCGGAGGAAGCCGAGAGCGATCCAACACAATTACGGGACGTGCCGGCTCGTACTCTCGAAAAAGAGCGGCCAATTTTTGTTGGCGCTCCGGCTTCGCCAATCCCTCTTCTTCGAACAGCTTTAGCTCGACTACAGCATTGCCGAGGATGAAGTCGGCGTTCGGTGTCTTTTGCCGTGTGGCGTCCGCATAGGCACGACGGCCTCCCGCCGCCTCAACGACGGACAAAATGTCGGCTTCAGAAATCGGTTTGATAAGAAAATCGCCCATTGGTTCAGTCTATCGCGATTCGCTAGGCGCGAAGGGGGCACCGATCCCACTAAACGGGGTGCTCGGGACACCATCGATCATCAGTTTCAGGTAGATGTCGTGGTTTGGAAGGTTCAGAAGGCCGAGGACATTGAACTTCGGCTGAAGCTCCATCGGCGTCACGATCCCTGTGACTGAGCGGTCTCCCAACCACATCTCCGGCAGCTTCGGCGGAATTGTTTGGGATGTACTAGCGCTACGACTTCATGCCTGGGATGCGGGAGGCGATGGTGAGGCTGGAGGCGTATGTGTCGAATCTAGTCGAAGGCTAAACGGTCTCCAAATTTGCCAATCAACCATTCCGATCCCGCTGCCGCCTCACCGCATCAGCCGGCGTATCTCCTTGACCAGCAGCAGGTCGCTCTTGGTGAAGCTTGCGACCATGGCAGCAAGAAAGCGCTCGTTGTCCAGTTCATCGAGATCGAGCGGATGACCAGCCTGGGCCGCGAGAAGGAACAGGAACGTCGTTTGGGCACGGCCATTGCCTTCACGAAACGGATGGATAGCGTTCAAGGTACTTAGTCCTTGAGCAGCGTGCTTTGCGAACCCCGCAGGCGTCAGACCGCGCAAATATTGGCTCGCGCGCAGATCATCGAACAGCAGCCGCATTTGCCGGGCGATGTTTTCAGGGTAGCAAAAGGCGCTTCCGTCCTTGCTGATGCGGACTGTGCGATAGCGACCCGCCCAGGCGTACACGTCCTGGAACAAGTGCCGATGGATCGCGCGATAGTGTCGAACGCTTAGCTTGCCATTCGGCAACGGCTCATCGGCGCGCTGCGCAGTGCTGATCGCTTCAAACGCGTCAAGTTCGGCCTGGGTACGAAGGCCAGGGATGTTCTTGAGGACGGTCGTACCCTTGTAGCAATAAGGGTCCGAAACGGCGTCGTACATGGAGGACAAGGCTAGCGCTTGCCGTATTTCTTGGCGATGCGCTTGCGCCGCTCGTCCGCCGAGAGGCCAAGTTCGTCAAACTGCCGGAGATCGCGCTGCATCTCGTGGGTCAGATGGATGCCCTCTACGGCGCTGATTTTTGCAAACCTGGCGCGACCGAGAACGACACGCTTGGATGTATTTTCGAGAACCTTGGTCATGCCACCATTATACCATTGTTTGTTCGGCGTATGTAGCCCCGATGATGCCTGATTGATGGGAGCTTGCTCCTTTTGTTTGGTGGCGCTTGCGCTGAATGGTTGGCTCGGCGCGCTGTCAATCATGAGCTTTAAGAAGATGTCGTGATTCGGAAGGTTCAGAAGGTCGAGCCCGTCGAACTTCGGCTGAAACTCCTTCGCGAGTAGCGGCGCGTCCTCCGGCCCCACCCGAAACGAGATGATCGTCCCGGCGTTGCCCAGGACCGCGTGCCGGACGTCAGGTTCGAGCTGGTGCATGTACTGATGGGCCAGGACTAGCCCCACCCCGAACTTCCGCAGCTCGCTCATCATGTTCGCGAGCATGAGGGTGGTGAAGCTCTGGAACTCGTCGACGTACAGGAAGAACGGCCGGCGCGAGGCGGGCGGATCGTCCGCCCGGCTGAAGGCGGCGAGGCCTAGGGTCGAGACCAGGAGACCGCCGAGGAGGTGAGCGCTGTCCTCGCCAAGCTTCCCCTTGGCGAGGTTCACGAGCAGCACCCCGCCCTCGTCCATAAGGGACCGGAGCCGAAGGTCCGTCTTGGGGTTCACCAGTATCCGGTACAGCGTGGGGTCCGAGAGAAGCGCCCCGAGCTTGTTCTGGATGGGAGCCACGGCGTCCGCCCGCTGGCGATAGTGATACGCCTCGAACTCGTAGAGCCAGAAGCGGCGGACGGGCTCGTTCTTGACCCTAGCCACGATCTGCTTGCGGTATCGCTCGTCCCAGAATAGCCGCAGGATGTCCGGGAGCCGGGCATCGTCCTGTTCAAGGAGCGCATACAGGCAATTCCGCAGGACGTGCTCCATGCGGACGCCCCAGGCGTCCGGCCACAACTTCTCCAAGGTTTCGAGGAGGCCGGAGACGGCCAGTGGGATCTTGTCGTACCGGACTTTACGAAGCGGGTTATACCCGAACGGCTGATCTCCATCAGGCGCGTTCAGATAGACGACGCGGTCAGTGCCTTCGCGAGCCGCGTCCAGGGCGATCCGCTCTACAGCGTCTCCATGAGGATCGAGAAATGCGAAGCCGCGCCCTGCTTCCAGGTCTTGCTTCGCCAAGGTTTCAAGGAGTGTGGTCTTGCCGACTCCGGTCTTGCCGATGACGTACATATGGGAGAGGCGATCTGATTGCTTGATGCCGAACAGCTTCTCCTCGTTGCGGAAGTTGGTGCGGGCGAAATAGGAAGTGTCCCTCTCCGGCATGGGACCACAATCGCAAATCATACGATCCTGAGAAGGACGCACTTTCGCACTTGGCGTCCCGTAGACTTCAGGACTTCGGGGACGCTGCCGGAACAACCGACCTCGCGGCGCACGACTTGTCCGAACTTTCATCCTTCTCCGTCGCTATCCCGCAACCAACACTACGCGCTATGCGCGACCGCTATGCCGCTATGATTCCACTCCCCGAGTATCGGAAGTTGCTCGGGTCCTATGCCGCGAAGCTCACGGAGCAAGAGATCGTCGATCTGCGTAAGTTAGAATTCGAGATAGCCGACGCCATATTCGACGCCTGGCTCCGAATGCGCCGCAACGGCTTTTCCTTCTCCACTGGCGAAGAAAAGATCGGCGCTCAATAGCTTATGTCCAACGCTTTCCATTCCAATCCAACCACAATTCGCTGCATCATCTATCTTCGCGTAAGCCCCACGAAGCGCGATCACGAGGGCGAGAGTTTCGATACCCAGGAAGAGATTTGCAGACGCATCGCCCGAGAGCGTGGCTGGCAGGTCGCAGCCGAGCCTTGGAAGGATAGCTTCACGGGGCAGCTGAGCGAACGGCCGGAACTCGACCGGCTTCTGGATTTTCTCGAAGATCATGCAGGAGAAATCCGCTATTGCATCTTTCGCTCAATCGACCGCTTTTCCCGTGGCGGCAGCCACGACTATTCCAAGCTAAAGCGGCAATTGATGCGCCACGGCGTCGAGCTGGTGGACAGCTACGGCATCATTCAGCCGAGCATCAACACGCTTGAAAGCCTCGGCTTCGAATATAGCTGGAGCCGTGTCTCTCCAAGCTCCATAGCCGAGGTTGTCGTCGCCGAGGCCGTAAACAAGGAAGTCAGCGATATCCTAACCCGTATGATTGGCCAGGAAATCAGGCTAACCCAACGTGGGTATAAGATCGGTCCACCGAATGACGGCTACATCAATACCGAAGTGCTGGAAGAGGGCCGCAAGCGCGTCATACAGACGCCGGACCCCGACCGCGCACACTTCTATAGGACCATGTTCACGCTGCGCGCTTCCGGCCAGTGGTCGGACGAACAAATCTGCAAACAGATCAATGCAATGGGCTTTCGAACGCGAATTGGAGATCGATGGGATCGCCGGCATGAGCGCGTGATCGGACGCTGGGGGAGCAATCAGCTTACAGCAAAACGCCTCCAATCCATCATCCGGCGTCCCATCTACGCGGGCGTCGTTTGCGGAAAATGGACGCACGGCAAACCCGTTAAAGCCGCCTATCCGGGTCTCGTTTCGATCGCGACCTTCAATGCGGCAAATCGGGGAAATATATACATCGAAGAAGCCAACGGCGGCCTGTCCCTTCTATACGATCATGACCCGGAACGCCGCCGCCCATACCGCAATCGCTTCCACCCCCTATTCCCCTACCGGGGGATCGTGGGGTGTTCGGAATGTCGAAAACCGCTCTATGCGAGTTCGCCGCGCGGGAAAGGCGGTAAATACTTCCCCGTCTATCACTGCAACCGCGGCCACCCCTATATCGGGTACCGGAAACGCGATCTGGAGCGAGCGGCCCATCGCTTCATTCAACGCATCAAATTCCACAGCAAGTCGCATATGCGCGTCTGCGAAGCCCTTTTGCGTCTCTATGATGAGCGTTTCGCCGAGTTGGTCGAGGAGGCCCAGCACGTCGAACGATCCGTCAAAGAGCTTGAGGCTCAAAAGGCCGATACCATCCGCGCCTTTAGAGAAGCGACCACGGCAATCGTGCGCCAGGGCCTGGAGGCCGAAGCCGTCGTCCTTGAGAAGGAGATCGAGAGAGCGCGTGGCCTCGATCGGCATATGAAGATCGACCGGGACGATATTGGCCGCTTTCTCGCCGATGTGACGTTTTTTTTGGAACACCCTCAAAATCTACTGAATAGCGTTGAAAATCCTGCGCAATTGAAGGCGCTCCATCGCTTCATGTGGGAGGCATTTCCAACCTACGAGGAATTACATATTGGAACACCAAAACTGCGGCCTATTTTCTCGCTTTCTTCGACAAATCTGAGCACAGAATCTGTGCTGGTGCGCCTACGCGGATTTGGTTGGAACACCATCGAACAGTGTATTATGGAGTGGAAGCTCGACGAACCGCTGCTCCACGCGATAGCTGTGGGCACGTCCCCGAAGTCCTGAAGTCCACGCTACTTCGGCTTCGACACCAAACTGAACATCTGAGCGCCGCACGCGCAGCGCAAGCTATCTCGCTTCTGGTTGTTTTTCACCAGGTAGAGAGGGCCATCGCACTTCGGGCAGGAAAATTGTGCCACGAGGGCCTTAAAGGTCTCAACCACGGGCGCGAAGTCTTGCTTCGAAAAGTTCGCCCACTCATTGTAGTGAATGGCGGGATTGATCTGCCACTGCTCTCCGAGTGCCGCCTTGGCGGCGGCCCCGAAAAGCCCCTCACGCTCGCCGATGGCCTTTACCAGATCCGCGTTTCCCCATGAGTTCGCGGCCGACTTAGCCTCCTTGTATAGGGCGTTCATCATCCCGACCGCGCTTGGCAGCAAGTCGCCAAGCTCGTATCGCCCGTCACCTCGAAACTCGACGCGTGCTCCGATGTTTCCGCAGTACTCGCCGGCAAGGTGCTCAAGGTGATGCCGGAGCGCTCCGGCTGCCGTCCGCACGTCATTCTTGTCGAGCGCACCGCTGATCTCTTCCCAGACGTTGGCGTCCGTCCATTCCGACGGGCCATGATCCACGTCCCACCGCCGGAACTCAATGCTCGATTTCGCTCCGACGAGACCCACACTTTTCATGAGCCGCATCCACACGCCGTCGTGCGTGGTGAGCACGAATTGCGTATTGGGGAAAACCGATTTCAGGAGAGTACAGACTTCGCGGCGATGCCCGGTATCGACTGACATCAATACATCATCGAGAACGGCGAATGTGAACCCGTCCGCGAGCAGATGCTTCATCAGAGCGAGATAGAGGCACAACCCCATCGCATCCTGATGTCCTTCGCTGTGGTAGGCCCCAGGTGGAAAGAACCCTCGCCCGTAGAAGTCCACGGCAAAACCCAGCTTGCCCATCGACGGCGTGAGCTGAGCCTCGAACGCCTCCTCATCATCGCTGTTTATCGAGCGGTAGAACTCCCGAAATTCATGCTCAACGCTCTGGTAAATCGCGTCGAGCGCCGCATCGGTTGCCTTGGCGAAAACTTCGACGGCCTTGTCCGCAACAGCGCTTTGCCGAGCGACGCGAGCATGGCCCGAAGCCGCAACACGATACGCCTCCAAACGCTCCTGGCCGACAATGAGGTAGTCCCTGGCGGCATCGCGCTCCGTGGGCTCCGGAATCGCATCGACCGCATTTTTTATTGCCGTAATGATCGCCGTAGCTTCTCCGCTCGGCTTCGCCTTGAGCGTCTCGATTGTCTGGTTGAGCGGCAGGAACGCGCGCAAGCGCGCCGCAGCCGCGCCCAGCGTCTTCGCACAGGCGGCGAGGTTCGCCACGTCGATAGGCGTGGGTAGAAGCGGTCCGTATTTTGCCGCAATCGTAAGACGCTGTACCGCCGTTTCGAGAGCCTCAACTGTCGGTTCCAGCAGCTTTTCGGCGTTTTTGCGCTCTTGAACAATCGCCGCGAGCTTCTCACGCTGCTTGGCGACCATCTTTTTGAATGCGTCCGGCTCCCACGGGGTCTCGCATACCGGACACCTCTCGCTATCATACAGCTCAAGCGCCTTTTCGAGGAGCGTATCGCGCGACACGTCTGCGAGGGCGGCTTCATTGGCTTGAAGCTTTGCTAACGCAGCACCGGCCGCTCCGACGCTCTCTTGGAATGTCGCGGCATCGAACACGCCGATAGATTCTTCCGTTGCCAAAATGTCGGCCTTCGCCGTCGCCTTGACCACCTTGCTCGGGGCGGCGGGACCGCCACCATCCAAGCCGTCTCGGATCGAAGTCGTCGCCTCAAGTTTGGAGAGCGGCGGTAAGGACAAGGTGGCCCGGCGCGCGTTCGCGACAGCCAAAATCGCCTCTACAGATGGATCGCTGATCCCGAGCGCGCGAAGAAGATTATCGCGGGACGCGGTGCGGCCCGTCGTAAGCGGCTGCAGCTCTTTGCGAGACGCGTTCGCGATCTTCACCAACGCCGCGCGCGTTGCTTCGATATCGTTGAGCTGCAGAAGAGCTTGCAACTCCTTGGAACGCGCGCCTGGCTCGGCCAAGACGTACTTGATGATTTCGCGCCTCGACAACACGAATTCTGGGTGCTCCTCGATACGCTTCAAGACCGCAGCGATGTCGGGATCGTTCGGCGTGATCTTGGGATTGGAGGGGCTCTTAACTGTCCTGACGATGCGCGCCTTCTTGCCGCCCAGGGGCGGAATGACGACATCGAGGATCACCTCGGCGCGCTCGGGGTGAGAACGGCTATCGACGTGCGGCGCATGGTCCTTAATTGAAAGCTCGCCCCTGCCCTGTCCAGTGAGGCGCGAGATGCTTCCGGTGAGCCCGAACTCCAGCCCGTCTACGACGCCGCTTTTGCCGGTGCCGTTCGGACCAGCGACCGCGAAATTGGCTCCCTTCATGTTGAGTTCGAGCTCGCGGATGCCGCGGAACTCTTTCAGCGTTATTTTCTCGACCTTAATCATGTATCCACGTCGCCGAACAGCGCCTCGCGGAGCGCCGCATCGGTGAACTTGCGCCCATCGATGAGCGTTTTCTTGAGCCGCTTGGCGATTTCGGCCCCCAAGTCCTTGTCCGCCGCTACCGCGTCTACGAATGACGTGAGAACTTGCACCGAAACTGGCGAAGCCGTCGGTGGCGTGGAAGCGCTTCCAGATTTGGGGGCTTTCGCCATGCCGCCATTACATCCCACCAAATTAGCATTTGCAAATCTGGGTGTTCATATCGCGAGCATGTCCGAAATGGCGTCCTGGCGGAGGTATCTGCGACGAGCGAACCTTCTGCGATATGCAACGATCCGGCACGGATACCAATCCTAAAGGCGTATCCATAGTCGCGCGCGTGAGCGGCGATACCCTCGTCGAACTCGTATACGACGCAGATAAGCGCAAGACCGCGCTCGCCGTCTCCCGTTTCGGCGGCCTCTGGAACATCGAGCAGGAGGTCAAGATCGGGACGGGCGAGGTACTCGTGCCCTATGCCGCGAGCAACAACCTCATCGCCAACGGCTGCGTGCTCCTGCCCTCGGGGCCGGTCGAATACGGGACAAAGGAGGAGCTGCTCGCGGACATCCGGGCCTTCCTCCATCGGTACGTGGACCTGTCTCCCCTCTTCGAGGAGATCGCTCCATATTATGTGCTTCTCTCCTGGGTTCATGACGCCTTCAACGAGCTGCCATACCTGCGGCTGCGCGGCGAGTACGGGACCGGAAAGACCCGAGGGCTCCTTGCCATCGGCTCGATCTGCTACCGCCCTTTCTTCGCCTCGGGCGCGTCGAGCACGTCGGCGATCTTCCGCACGCTGGACGCCTTCGGCGGCACCCTGATCCTGGACGAGGCGGACCTTCCCTATAGCGACGCCAAGGCCGATCTCGTCAAAATCTTCAACAACGGCACTGTGAAGGGCCTCCCGGTTCTGCGCACTGTTCAGGACCGCAATAAGGAGTTCAATCCGGCCGCGTTCAAGGTCTTCGGTCCCAAGATCATCGCCATGCGGGAGCGCTTCGAGGACCGGGCGCTCGAAAGCCGCTTCCTCACGGAAGAGACCGGCACCCGCCCGCTCCGCGCCGACATCCCCATCCAGCTCCCCGACGCCCTCAAGAGCGAGGCGCTTGCGCTACGCAATCGCCTTCTCCACTTCCGCTTCTGCGAGTTCTTCAAGATCACAACCAACCCGTCCGTGATCGTGGAGGGGATCGAGCCTCGGCTTAATCAGACGGCCCTCTCCCTTCTCAGCCTTGTGGACGATCCGGTCGTGCGTACCCGCATCAAGACCTGGCTCCTTGCCGAGCACGACCGCATCAAGGGCGAGCGCCGCGCGACGCCCGAAGCGGCGGTGGCCGAGGCCCTTGTCCGCGCCTTCCGCGCCTCGCACCAGCGGCACGTCCTGCTTCGCGCGATCACGGACCTCTTCAACGAGGCCCACGAGGCCGCCTTCGGCCATCCCATGACCCCGAAATGGATCGGATACATGCTGCGCGCCCGCCTCAACGTCGCGACGCACAAGAGCGGCGGCATCTACGTCGTGCCGGCGAGCGAGAGGCCGAAGGTCGAGGCTCTCGCCTATCGGTATGGGATTTCCTAGCCCAGGCGCTTTATCGGAACTTTATGCGGATTTGAGGAGGCCTTGAGCGCGTGCGTGCTAGGCACCGAGCGTCAGGTTTTCCACAGCGCGGGAGGACGAGGCGTCCGCCATAGCGTTCGTGCATGGGCGCGCTACCTTTGGAATCATGGCGAAGCACTCCTATGAAGCGCACCCGACCATCTTATCTGCAAACCTATCGCCTCTCGCACGGCCTTACGTGGGCCGAGCTAGGGGGGCTGCTTGGCGTGAGCGAAGCCTCAGTACGCAAGTACGACACCGGCGAGCGCGTTGTCTCGGCGTCGGCGCTCATCGCGCTTGAACTAATCTTCGGCCAAAAGGCCGTGGACCTGTTCCCCGCTCTCTACGGGCGCGTGGGCAACGCGCTTATGGATCGGTCCTTCGCGCTTCGCGAGTGTTTAGCAGGACGCGGCGATCCGACTTCGCAGAAGAAGCTCGACCTTCTCCACGAACTGGAGACCCGCGTGCTTAACGCCCACATTCTATGACCACCACAAAATCCACGACGGGCGAGGTTGTTCTCGCCGTCCATCCTACCGCCCTTGGCTTTGGCTGGATCGTGTTCGAGAACCCGCATGAGCCGGTCGATTGGGGCATCGTGAGCGCCAGGGCCAATCGGCACCAGAAGCTCTTGCCGCGCTTCGAGCGCCTTCTCAAGAAGCACGAGCCCGACGTGCTCGTCGTCGAGGAATTCGAAGGCGGCGCGGCCGGGCGCGACGAACGCATACAGGCGCTCTGCCGCGAGTTCCTCCACCAGGCGCGGTTGCACGGCCTGCACACGTCGGTCTTCAGCCGCGACGTGATCGCCGCGCGCTTCAAGAAAGAGCCCGCCGCGACCCGCCATGAAATCGCCGAAGCCGTAGCGGCCGTTCTCCCCCAAATCGATCACCGCAAACCCAGGAAGCGCAAGGCGTGGCAGCCTATCGACCCGCGCCAGTCCCTCTTCGACGCCGCCGCGCTCGCCCTCACGTACTACGCCCTCATGGGCAAGGACTGATCTCTCGCGTCCGGGCGGGAGCGGCGGAGCTATCAGCTCGGCCGCTCCCGCAATGGATAGGAGAGACACATGCGCGAGCGCGTACCTTCAACCCTGTATCAGTCCATCACTGAGGAGATCGTCGAAGCCATCAAGCAGGGCGCGGGCACCTTCCAGATGCCCTGGCATACAAGCCCCCCGATGCCCGTCAACGCCGCCACCGACGCCCCCTATCGCGGCATCAACGTCGTGTCTCTGTGGATCGGGGCGCTGAAGCGCGGCTACGCTTCCGGCTACTGGGCAAGCTATCGCCAGTGGCAGAAGCTCGGCTCCCAGGTCCGCAAGGGCGAGCGCGGCACCCTCATCGTCTTCTACAAGGGCCTTCCCCAGCCTGAAGGCGAGCCCGAGACCGAAGGCCGCCGCTTCGTCCTCAAATCCTCCCACGTCTTCAACGCCGCCCAAGTCGAGGGCTGGACGCCGCCCGATCTACCCGCCGAGCCCGGCTTCGATCCGCACGCCCAGGCCGAGGCGTTCGTCTCGGCGACCGGCGCGCGGGTCCGGCACGGCTTTCACCACGCCCGCTACCGCGCCGACCTCGACGACATCGAGATGCCAAGCCGGGCCTGGTTCACTGGCTCCTCGACCTCCACCTCCCTCGAAACCTACTACGCCACCCTCCTCCACGAGCTCACGCATTGGTCCGGAGCCTCCCATCGCCTTGCCCGCGAGTTCGGCAAGCGGTTCGGAGATCAGGCCTATGCGATGGAGGAGCTGGTGGCGGAGCTCGGCGCTGCGTTCCTGTGCGCGCACCTTGGCATCACCAACCGGCCTCGCCCGGACCACGCCGCATACCTCGCCTCCTGGCTCCAGATCCTTGAGGCGGACACCCGCGCCGTGTTCCTCGCAGCCAGCCAGGCGCAACAGGCGGTGGAGTATCTGGGCGCACTGGCGGCGGACAATCGCAGCTGACCCTTCGGGCCTCGCCAAGCGAGGCCCTTTTTGTTGTCTTCCTAGGAGGTTAGAGACCTAAAAGCCAGGGATCGGTTAAGTGAGGCGATATCTATCCTTGACCGGGCAACGTCAAACTCCAATGATCCGCGCCAAGAACGATTGTGAATGCTTAGTCGATTTCACCTGCCCAGCACCGAAGGGTGCGGTCCTGCTGTACCTGCCGGTACGAATGGAGCCGTGAGGAGGATTTAGATGGTTGCATTCAAGTACAAGAAAGTGAAAAAGGGCTTGGCCCATGCGAAAGAGGGTCAGTTCACCATTCTGGCGATCGACATCGTCAGCTTCACGGCTCTCGGAAACAACAAATCATTCAAGCACGCCGTCCATGAACTCGAAAGCGCGATCGATTTCGTGCTCGATCCCGTAACCTGGGACGAAGATATGGGCGAAAATGACGCGGTCTTGAGCCCGACCGGCGACGGCTACTTCGTCGGGTTTCAAGAAGATCGGGTATCCGACAAGGACGTACTCCAGTATGCCGGCGAAATTTCGAACAGGCTAAAGGATCGCAGTTTTCCGGTTCGTATGGGTATCAACAAAGGATACTGCTTCGTTTATCGAGATTTGAACGACAAGCTTAACCTTTGTGGGTGGGGTATAATCGAGGCTGAGCGGGTAATGTCCTGCGGAGGTAAGAACCACATTCTCTGCACCGAGCCGTTCGTAAAAAGTTATATCGATCGCCAACCGACTGCAAAATCACTGTTCGAAGATATCGGACCATACTTGGCCAAAGGAGGTCGAAAACTTTCGGTCTTCAACTACTACAAGAATGGGGAATATGGCAATTCGCTGAAACCCAAGCGCAAAAAGTAATGCATGCCCATGACAAAAATTCTCGTTACAAAGCAATCCGCGAAGCTCGTTGAGGATATGTGCTCAACAGTCTTGAACGCGTCCGACGATGAAGCCATGGGCGGACGGAGACTCGGTACGCTATTCAGGAAATACTTCGCTCTCAATGACGAGTTCCGATTCTATGTGATGCATCGTATATCAAGCGCGAAAACCAAGATCGCGCGACGCCTTCTTGTGGAGATTTTAAAAAGAGACCCAAGCATTCTCGTGAGACACGAAGCAGCCTTTGCGCTCGGCTGCATCGGGAAAGCGAGCGATCTTCCAACCGTTCGGCGCGCATTGCTTACCGACAACAACTCGCTGGTGCGACACGAAGCAGCTATGGCGCTCGGAACCATGGGACGCCCTCAAGAAATAAGGGCTCTCAAGAAGGGTCTCTCCGATCCCGATCCGATGGTCGTACAGTCCTGCCGCGCGGCAATCACACTCATCAAGCTGAGGCACGTCGGAACCTAAAGACCGGCCCAATTGCTGCTCACCTAGCTGCGGCATCGATCCTAGGGGCAGGCCGGAAGCGTCGCCGGCAGCTGGTCCTTCTCGTCCGAAAGCACCGAGAGGACCTGGGCGAGATCGTCAGCAAACTGCTGCTCGCGATCCGTGCGTTCGGAGGATGGGATCGGAAGCGGGGTGCCGGTTCGCCAATCTTCCACGTCTCGGAACGGAAGCTCAGCATTCGGCCTGCCACGGGCGGAGGTATCGAAAAGAACCATGCCGCTTAGCGTATCGCCCACCGCAATACGTGAGCGCGAAAAATAGAACCGCACCGACACGCGCGGATGGTCCTTCGGATAGAAGATGCGACCGCAGATAGGAGTCGTGGGATTGCCGAATAGCTGCTCTATAGCGGCGATCTTGTCTCTCGCGTCCGGCCCCGCGTTTGCCGCCGACGCGGCAAGCGCGCATGCAAGGATCAGCGCCCTCAAGGGTTCAATTCCGGCGGCGGCTCATTGCTGAACACCGGCACCGGATCGGTGAGATCGAAGGACTGCGTGTCCCACTTGCCGGTATCTGGGTTGAACATGAGCTTCACGTTGGCCGTGCCTTGGCCCTGGAAGGAGACGCCCGGCAGGACCGGGCGCATCTCATAGGTGAAGGTGCCGGCGAACACCTTCACGTCTCCTTTTCCGTCGATCTGCGTGGTGTACCGATTTCGATACGTCCAGGCGAGGAAATGGCGGGCGGCAAACGGAATGTCGAGGCCGTGGTGGCGGTCCGTGCCGCGATCAGCGCCGGGCCGGAACCGCTCGACGATTCCGCCGACGACCGCACAGGTGTAGGTGAGCGAAGTGCCGCCCGCCGAGTCCGGCATCGAGGAGTTGGGAAAGGTGATGGGATAGGTCTGAAGCACGATGATGCGTTCATCCACCAGCCAGTCCGCAAACGGGATACCGCCCGCCGATTGGCCGCTTGGAAAGAAGAGGGACTGGACCTGGGCCGGCTGCGTGGCCGTCCACATCTGCCCGCTTCCCGGCGCGGTGCAGGGGGCGTAGTCCGTGGTTTCGTATGCGGCCCCATACGTCTGCTTGGGATCGCTGCCGTTCAAGGCTTCGAGCTTCTGAGAGGCGTCGTACGCGTCGGTGCCCAGGTGGAGCATGGCACCGGAGACGAAGGACGGCTCGGCGAGCGCGATGGCCTCCTCGCCGGTATCGTCCTGGGAAGTCGCCTGAGCCGCTGGCGGACCCGAGGGCGAAGAAGCGGTCTGGCTGGAGGGTTTTCCGCAAGAAGCAACCGCAAGCGCAAGAACCGAGATCGATAGCAAGCGACCAGCCAACCCGGCCGCACGCGGGACACCCTGGCGCACGACGCCCTCCCCCGATTGAAACAATATGGCAGATTTTGTTTCAATCTCTGGGTCTGCTTCGCGCCAAAGTCCTCGCCTTAGCAACTCTCGCCGAGCATAAGTTCCGCTAACCTCGCCAAGGTAAGGGTCGAGTGTTCGATTTGCCTTGCCTGCTCCAGTTTTAAAAATGAAAACAAAGGCTTAAGGATCGGGCAGCGAAAGCAGCCCTTCTGCTTTTTGCCATGGCTAACACCTGGTAAACACGAGATGCGGACGCTTTGTGCATCATTTCGATTTGTGCTGGCTGACGCACCCTCAGACTCGGGGACCTCTGCCGCGATAGATACGCCGGTACCAAGCTTGCCGGTAGAATACAGCTTGAGCCTGCACATGGGTTGCTATGAGCCGTTTTGATGATTTACCGCGCCGCGACCGAAGTCACACCATAGAGGAAGAGGCAATCATCGCCTTCCAGCGACGCCTTTCGGAAAGTCGCGTCTTCATCCTTCAAGGTGAAGACCGAAAGGACTATGGAACGGACTGTCAGATCGAGGTGATCGACGACGGTCGAGCCACGAATGTCAGGGTCCAGGTCCAACTTAAGGGCACAGAGCGAGCACTAAATGCGGACGGATCGCTCAGTGTTGAAGTGAGTCGCAGCAACCTGAACTACCTGTTGATGCAGCGATACAGCTTCTACGCCTGTTATCATATCCCAACAGGCTCGCTGCGCATCTGTCCCGTCGACAACGTCCTTCGCCAGTATGAACATGGCGGGAAGACGTGGACCGAGCAGCAATCGCTGACGGTCTCCTTCGTCGATGAGTTGACCATCGGCCGCCTCGTCCAGCTCGCAGCGCTCGCGCAATCGCAGGCGAGGTCTTCGCGCGACTCGCGGATCGGACAGTCGGGGACACGCCCGGAGGATCTGCCCAGACGAGTTCTGGGGACGGTTCCAGATGTCCATGTCCCGGAAGACCCGGTGCGGGCGGGACAAATATTGACTGAGCTCTACGAACACGATGCTGATGATGTGATCAGCGCCGGATTCGACAAATTTGCGGCAGCGCTCGGCGCTAGTAGCGACGCGATGGGCCCCTGCTACATGGCTGAGATCAACCTCGGGATGGCGAGCATGAGCCAACATCCGCGGCGGATTGAGGAAGCGATCGGCTACTTTCGATCCAAGCTTGACGGCGGCCGTTACCAAGCCGGCAGCCTGCATTACACGATCGGGAACGCCTTCTCCGCACTTGGCGACGAACAATCGGCCAAGCTCGCCTACGAAGCTGCGCTCACCGACCCGGCTTTTGTGGACAGCCCCGACTTAGCGGCCCAGTGCCACAAGAACCTCGGGACGAGTTTCGAGCGGCTCGGTGAGCAAGTGAAGGCGGTTGAACACTACCTTGAAGCTCTGCGGTTGAACCCGAACCTCGCCGAAGCGCACAACGCCATGGGTAACCACTACGTCCATATCGGCCAGTATGAAGATGCGCTGGTTCATTTCGATCGCGTCGTCTTTGCGGAGCGAACCCAGGGCAAGACGTCGGCGGTCGCCGGCTGGCGTGCGAACGTCCTTTTCAATCTTGGCGATGGACGCGCCGCCTTCCGGGAGATCAACAGCCTATTAGGCCGAGCGGACAGCTTGTACTGGGTTTGGCCTTGGTGCGCCCGGCTGGTTGCTAGCTTCGGCCGCACGACGACCGGAAACGCCGTGCAAGCCGTCGATTTCTGGCAACGCTATGTCAGAGCGCATCCAAGTCATACCGCAGGCCGACGAGAGCTTCTGCTGACCACCTTCTACCTGCGTTCGGTGGGAGAGAACTTGGGAAGGAGCTACGCCGAATTTCGGGACGAATTCGATCGTCACATAGCACACGTCGACGCAAATGACGCCGCGCTGCCATGGGATCGATTGGGCCATTGGGCCCAAGACGAAGGGGATTGGGCGGAAGCTGAGCGCTGTTTTCGCAAGGCGTACGACCTTGAGGGTGGCCACTACGGCTATTGTTTGGGGACGGCGCTCAACTTTCTTGGCCGGTATGAGGAGAGCCTGCCGCTACTTTTGCGGCAGGCTCAGTTTCACCAGCCTGATGCAATGAGCTGGTTTCAAGTCGCGTCGGCATACGCAAATCTCAAGCGCGCACCTGAGGCAATCGATGCCTACCATAAGGCGCTCGCCCTCAATCCCGACTATGCGCTGGCCATGTTTGACCTCGGGGGCACCTACTGGAATAGCGGCGATATCGAGCACGCGTCCCAGGTGTGGAAGGCTGCTATAAACCGCTTCCCAGGCCACGAGCTTGCCGCCAAGGTTAAGCGGGATTTTCCACATTTGCTCTGAGCGGTTGCGGCACCCTATTCTGAAACTTTGGACGCAAGAGGGCTTCGGTGGCTTTCCAGGTCCGCCGCGCCAACGCCCGCTCTTCAGGGCCTAGCAGGGTCGTGTAAATCTCCGTGCTTCTAAGGTCTGCGTGCCCCATCCATTTTTTGATCAACGTCAATGAAACGAGCTTCGACGCAGCCTCGGCCCCGAAGGCGTGGCGCAACGACTTCGGTTTTGCAAGAAATTCCGGGTTAGCGGACATCTTCATTACCATCTTTACACGCCGCCACGCAGTGGTCCGACTCCAGGACCAAAGCCTCACACCTGCCTTGGCGGGATCTTTTTGTGCTTCGCGATAGCGATGAACTGCTTCCAGGTACATCAGCAAATTATGGGGAACAGGTACAGCGCGGATCACGCCCCCTTTTCGTCTTTTCAGAGTTTCAAAGTTGATCGCACTATTCGCGTCATCGATGCGCTCTGGGGTCAGAGCGAGAACCTCGGATATTCGCGCGCCCGTTAGAGTTAGCACTGCACAGAAGCTAGCGGTTTTTCCCCGAACCTGGAGTGCTGCGCGCAAAAATGCACCGCGCTCTCTTTGAACCAGATATTTCCGCCGTCCGCGACCGTCATAGAGAGACCATTCCATGCGATGGCTCTTAGTGCGCGATCCAGGAGGTCGTCCAATATTGCTTGTTGACTTCCTTGACGCCTTTGAAACAAAATCTGCCATATTGTTTCATCAGTATACGGTATAACTCGAGCGCCCCGAATTCCGTTTACTGCTCGCATTCAAATAGTCGCTAGAAGAACGTCCTTGACATTAGAGAAACGTCCGCCCGCGCCGCGGCTGGTAATGTTGTGCTAATAGTTTACGAGGTACGTGACATAGTAGCGGCCCTTAAAGGTGTGTACGCCGGTACTCGTCTACCATTTCTTTCGAGATGTCGTGCGCGTAACAGAGCGGACTGTACCCGCCGGGCCTGCTATAGGCGCTCCTTCGGCCGCACACACTTCCGTTTCGCGCGATGTTATAGGGGCATGGGCAAGGCCCGGGATATTCCGAGAGCGATTGTGCAATCATAATCTGCCGAATTTGCGCATCGGTTTTGACCGCGGCGGACGCGACTCCGACGCTCAAGAGGAGAACCAGAATTGCACCAACTGTTCGCATCTGAACCCCAATTCCAAATCATTTCCACATGGTCTTCGCAAACTGTCTTGTCCGACGCCAAGCGCCAGTCAATATTCCGGCCATTCGCTTTCGCCAAGTCGATCTATAGGAGACGCCAGACGACTGCCGCGTCGTCGCGCCTGGAGCATCAGCCTCGCTCACTGTAGCCTCGGCTAGCTTTGCCTGAAGGCGTCGGCGTCCGTTTGATCCAATTCTCCGTATCGCTCGCTCCAGATCCTCGAATAGCGCTGCCATCGGAAGACTATTGCCCTTCAAGTAAAGTTAACTTCCTGGCAACGTTCTTATAAAATCTGTCCTCGAGCGCCGACAACCGAGCCTTGTAAATCTCTTTTGAGGAAGGCCCGGTTTGATCAATCACTCGGACATAGAAGCGGCATTTGTTTTGATCAGACCAGAGCCGCAATGGAAGTGTTTCGGCCAGGAAGCTTGTTTCGTCCACCTCGACTCCAATCTTAATACCGGCTACCGGAAGCGTGTTTTGCTTTTGGCTACGATATTCATCTGTCCCAGGGTCCAAGTCGCGAACAACGAAGCCGCTATCTGTCAGAATAACGTCGTAAATGTTTTTTGTTTTCCAAGGTGACGTGGTCTTATCCCACCAGCACGACTGGAACTCCAAACCCTTTCCACCTGACGTATCGATAATTTTTTTTACGCATTCGGCATATCGCTTTTCATCCGAACCTTGGTCGGCGCACAGAACGCGAGCGAGGCTGGTGCGTTCCGAGCTTGGATCGGTCGCCGCATCTGAATTCGGTAGCGCGCCGGCATCTGCAACCGGCTTCACAATCTGACGAGCCATATTGATCGCCTTGATAGTGTCTTCGGGTGTCGCGGAAGACATTTTCATTTCCGAAGCTAACGTCCTTCCTGCGACGCTGACTTTGACGATATCCTGTATGGCTTGCGGGACATCGTGCTTAGGATTAGATGACAGGCCAGCACTCGCTAGCACCGCTCTAATCTGATCGTCTTCCCGCTTCGCAGCGAAAAGCTTATCGAAATCCTCGTCAATGTCGGTATGGCTGCGTATTGCTCCGTACTCCGCTTCGAGTACCTTTGCGGTGGAGGCGGAGACAGTGAGGGTTTGAGGCTGATGCTGCTTTTTGAGCTCCGCAATCTGGTTTGATGCGCGACTAAGAACAGCAAGGGACGCTAACAAAAGGCAAAAGAGTAGTAATATCGTCACCTCGGCCATCGTTAGCCCGAGTACGACGCCCCTTCTATATTCGCTGTCGTCTGCGTTAGCCGTTTCGTTTTCGTCGCCCATCCCGTCTCCCTAGGCTAACTTGTCGGCTATCAGGTTAGCTAAGCTGACGACCTCCTCCACGAGTTTTCTTGAAGCGCTACGTGTTTGTGCGAGCTGATCGTCAAGATCATTTAGATGGCGACTTGAGATCTCCGCAAGCTCGTTGAATGTCTTGCGAATTCTGTCCGTCGCTCCTTCTTCGGCATTTGAAAGCCGATCAAGTTCAGTGGAAAGCTTCGAGACGGCCGTTCTGATAAGTCCGTCCATGCTCTCGGTAATGCCGCTTTGGGCCTTTGCGTTCTCTGCTAGAGACGCCGTTATCTGAGACAATTGGGCGGATATTGCTGCGTTCTTCTCCTCTATTTCTCCCGAACGTCGCAATAGCTCGGAAGAACGAGCCGCGCCCTCTTCCATTGAAGCGACAGCCTTGCTCAGCCCGCCGAAGGCATTCACCGTAATCGTGACCAGTTCTCCCAAGCGCTCGATCTGCTGCTTCTGACCACCGGCCGCTGCGGTAAGGGTCTCCGCCATTTTGACCATATGATCGCGAGCCGGGCCGAACACATATTCGACCACATTTGCAGGAGGCTCGATCCGCTCAATGCGCTTCGCCAACTTCTCCAGTGCTTCCGCTGTCTGACCCGATACGTCAGCGAAGTTCTGAGCGTGCCCTTTAAAGCTCTCGAAGGTGCTGTTGAGGTTCCGAACCAGCGTCTCGATTTCAGACGAGAACTTGGTTGCGGTTTCGTCCATCGCATGTATGGCCGAATCTGCGGTGCCTTTTATGCTTTCTTCCGTGATCTGCTTGATGCTTTGGCGAAAGCCACGCATTTCATCGACGATACGATATAGATCATGGGTAAGACGGGACGACGCCTCTACAAGAGCATTTCGCGCTTGAAACTCTATCTCGTATGGATCAGACCGAAATTGCTGCACAAGCACGCGAAGAATTAGGCCGAGAATTGTTGTCGCCAAGGCCAGGCCGAAGCCCGAAATAACAGCGATGCTGTCAGAGCTCGCGCTAGCGCCGAATTGCCAAAGGGTATGAGATAGGCTCCCCAGCGTCAGCAGCAGCCCAGCGTAGTAGAAGCTGTCGCCAGCGCGATCCTCCCGCAGCCAGAATCTGGGAATTGCTAGTACGCAGTATGCGTAAATAAGCTGGAGAGCAAGATCGAAGGCGATTGGCCAAATTATGCGTGCCGAATTTGTAAGAAACGTCTTAAGAAGTATGGCTCCCACAATCCCCGCAACCACGATCACAAAGAATAAAACGCGATCTCCCGTCGACTTTGATTGGCGCACAGTGTTCATGGCTATATCTTGGTAGCGTCCCAAAATGCGTCAGATAGCGTTGCACCTTCGTCCGTGAAGTAGTCGGTCCAGAATTTGGCAACTTCAGACCGCCTAAGCTTCCCAGCTTTGACGTTCCGATTTGCTCGATTTATCTCCCACACGGACACGGTAACGCCCGAAAGCATTGGCCGATGAAGGCGATATGCGTTGCTATCTTTGAAGTTCGGAAACGTGGGTATTCCTCCGTTGTAGAAAGAGAGATCTTCCGTATTTTGGAGCATGTCGGAAATTACGACCAATCGTTTCGACAATTCTGGGTCGCCGTTTGACGTGCCAAATGCTTGTACGGTCGCATTTTCTATTCCTTCCAAAATCGGAGACCGCTCCTGGGTGGCGCTCGCGAGCACTTCGTCAAGGGCAGAGCGAAATGGTTTGTCGAAGAGGTTCTCGTATTTCTTTGCCACTATTCGGGCATTCTCACGGAATTTGTCGGCCTCTTCAGCTCTTCCGGGATTGCATGCCTTTAATAAAGGCGCGCTAACTCCTCCGGGTTTGCTTGAGTCGATCGCAAAAATCTCTATCGCGTCGAACCGCGGAACACTGTCTCTCAGAACCTTTAGCTCGCTTAGCAGGCGTTGACTTTGCTCGGGCGTAAAAGGATCGGTCGCGTCGATGACGACAACAGTGATCGACCGCTTGCCTGTCGTACGACAAAAGGTGTCGGTGTTCACACCTTCATAGACGGACGGACCGCCAACAAGCCACCAAAGCCCACCAAAAGCGGCTATCACCACCAATGCAAGTACCGGAATGAGGATTAGAGCAGTCCGGTCGATTTTTTTCCGATATCTTGTCATCACGTGCCTGTCGCCAAGACCTCAGTTATGGTCACGAATCGGCTCATATGGCCAACATACTCGCTGTTGATCGTTTCAACGGCGCCTTCAAGCAACTTCGTGGCTTCTTGCGCAAGCTCAGCTACTCTTTCTTCGGTCAGCACTTTTGGGGTCGGCACCTCCGGCACGGTCGCATCGGTGAATTCGAATGGTTTCGAAAAATGGTCTGGCGCTGGGGTCGTGCGCTCCTTGACATTCTCGCCGCGATAGAACTCAAGGAGTCGATTTGCGACCGAGACCAGATGTGCGATGTGCGCGACTAACGCTTGCCGGTAAGCTGATATGCTTGAGGTAAGGGTCGCATAGTCAGATTTCCACCGGCTAGCCTTCTCGTGCGAAATTTCCATGTTCTTCTTTGCATCATCGCGCCACGCTTGCAGGTCCTGCCGTATCTGGTCTTTCCCCTCGATGAAGTTCTGCACGGCGTGGTTGGCAGTGCGGGTCATATTTCCGTACCCAGGGTACGGGTCATCCATCGCGTACACGTCAAGCGCGACTAAGAGGCTGATCAGCATACCGAAGCCCCAAAGCGCGTAGGACTCGAACGTTGCAAGCACGAATGGATGCGCGACCAGAGAGCTGATTGCGAGCGTTTTTGCATTTTCCCAATCCGCACCGCTCAGCGCATCACGGAAGTGACCAACCCCGAGATTGAAAAGTATAATAAGGCCAAGCCAAACGAATATGCATGTCCAACCCCACGCGCTAATGCTCAGGCGTTCGTGGTTCTTCATGCGGAATGCAAAGTGTCCTGCGATAGCGCCGAGAATGATGTTGATGAGCGAGAAGCCCATGGCGTAGGCGATGCCGGCCGACAATCCCTGGGTAAGCCCCTCGCCTAGCATCTCGCCATTGAAGAAGATTTCTCCTGAAAAGAGTATCAGCATGAAGAGGATGGATACGGCGATCCACAACATCCCCTTGGTAGACGCGTTCCGCCTTCTGTTATGTTCTTGCTGGAAACTGTTGAGGTCTCCTTTTGCCGATTTAAGCTCGCTTTCCAGGGTTTGTAAGTAGTCCAATCCCTCCATGGCGCGGACATTGAAATCGGCGAGCACGCTATTGGTCTGGTTGCGGATTTCGGTGACGATGCTTTCCAAATCAAGATGACCCAACCGAGCTGAATACGTTTTCATTTGCCCTAGGTACTGCTCGATGGAGCTTTTGTGTTCGTTTTGAATGAGGTTCGTAATTTCTTGCTCTACCTCATCCCAGGAGGTGCTGTCCGATCGCGGCTCGTTACGCTGGCCGCGCCATTTTCCTCGACTTGCGAGTCGCAGACGTTCCTTGATCGTATCTGCGTCGAGCGCCTGAAATGCCAAAGATGAGGGATAGTACGAGACCGACGCGCGATCTCGAAAGCCAAAGAAACGAAGAATAGCTTCCCACAATTTCATAATCCCGCCCCGCGCGACCGCTTGATAAGTAGCTTAAATGACTACGCTTTCGTGCTCTTTTACTCGCGCGGACGAGCCTAATACCGTAGGCGGACAGTTTCAATGCCCGGGATGTCGCCCAGCTTCAGCTCGCGTTTGCACGGCCAGGGCCCGAAGACGCTGACCCAATCGATGGGTCAGAGAACCTAGCCCGCCCGGGTTAGCCGTGTAGTCGATCACCCTATGATGCCGAATATCGAAGGACAGCTTCGCCACCTCTTGGGTGATAAGTATCACATCTTTCCCCAACGTATGCGCAATCCCAGCTTCATAGAAGACATTCGGATTGTGTCCGGTAAGATCGCAAACGACTATCGACGCTCGGCGAATGAGGGAAAAAATATCTTGGACGATTTCGCTAGCGTTCCAAATGTGATCGACGCGTTTGCAACGCATGTTGTTGGTGTCGCAAGCCTGTCGTATAGCCAAGAAAGTAGCCTCCAAATCGGTCGTGAAAGGCATCATAACGGCCACCAAGTCGTGTTCGACTTCTAACTGTTCCATTCTGAAGACGACCGGGCGAATGCGCGAGCCAGCTGCATCTGCGGTTGAAGTTGCCGCTTCAGCGATCTTGCCGGCGCGCGACAAGTTGAACTGAGCGCTAGAAATCAAGTTTGCTTCAAGCAGAATCGTGAAGAGGTCAGCTTCTTTGAGCGCCCAATGAGCGAGAGTCATTTCCCGTTTGTCGATGTCAAGATCCCAGTCAAGCTTTGATACGCTAGAAAATGGGATGGGTGAAAACGCTTGATCAAAGAAATACTCCACTCGAACTTCCGCATTCTTAGTCCGCACTCGCTTAATCCAACCGATATGCGCGCTACTGTGCGCTCCATGCGCACTCGTGAAGAGTACCGGGTAACTGGAAAGTTCCTTTAGGACGTTGTCGTCAAGTGAAGCATACCGATCCGAAAGATGCTTCTTTGTATAACTCTTGAGCACGCGATTGGATGAGTATTTGAATTCGTTTCCCTTCCACCCAGATGTGTGGCGCGTTACCAGAAGATTGAACATCAGAATGGTCTCGCATTGTGAGGCCCCATTTCGCCTCAAGAGAAGTCACTTCCCAAGAAATCCAAAGAATCTACCGAGGTCGTACGCAACAACAACTATACCGAACACGAGGAGGAGCCTTGAGAGAACGCTTACCCACTGGGCTTTTTTTGAGTTCATGATCTCGTACCACCTACGTAGCGGCTATAGATGGCGCGAGTGCTCGGAGGCGCTCCCTGATGGCGCCATATGATGCGCGTATCTCGGTCCAACCTACAGTCATCTCATTTTGAGAGACCTGCTGATTGGCAAAGTCGTCGAAATCGACGTGGCCGAGACGGTGTTCCCGAGCGATGGAATCGCGGATGCGCTGGAGACCGAACTTCCCAATATCGCCAACCGAGAGCACTTTGAACCCGTCGTCCTGACGGAAGATTGCTTTGTTGCTGGAGCGATAGATTTTCTCCATGACAGCTAGATCGAAGGTCATGAATTCGCTCGCGACGGGGATACCCCATTGTGCCACGATCGCGCACAGCGCGTTCTCTATACTCGAATTGGAGGTAAGGCGTGCTTCGAGAATCATTCCCAACAACACCGCTACTCCATGCGATACACTCATTTTCGTAGCGCGTTCGATCGCGTGGGCATGCAAGTGTCCGTACAAAAGAATTCGCCCGTACTTTGTTTCCCAAGGATCGATTTCGAGCGTATCGCTTTTGAGGGCTAGCGTCTGTGTCGCGACGTCATAGGCCTCAGCGCGAACAGTTGTCGACTGAGTCATCAAGGCTGCTACGTGTTCGAACAACTTGCTATCTTGCAATAGGCCGTGCTTTAGACATTCCACCAGCCCCACTTTTATCTCTGCGTCCGGTAGCTTCTCGAGGTACCTCTTATCCAACAGAACGGCTTTGGGATTGTGGTACGTACCAACCGTATGCTTTACGTTTAGCGGAGCGGGTATGTCGGCGTCCGAACCCAAACCCAGGTTTATGGAGGTCTTACTGCCGACAGCCACATCAGCCATAGCTAGCAGAGTCGTAGGAACGAGGATCGTTGGCATTTGACCACGATGCAACGTTGATGCGAGAAATCCGACAAAATTCAAGCATAGGCCGCCGCCAATAGCGACCAAAGCGAAGTTTTCGGTTGGACATAACTTCAGGATGTCTGCTGCATACTTTTTGTAGAGGCTAGTGCAGTCGTCACCTTCAACGATGTTGATGGAAAGCGCGTGCACCGGCGCGCCACTTATAGAATTCAAGAGGTTCTGAGTCGCGGGTATGTCCTTCAACGGTTCAAGTACAAGGAACACGAAGCCTTGAACCAAGCCGACGTAACTCCATAGATCGACGTAGGGAATGTGAGCCGGCTTTAACTTCGGTTGATGTTCAAAGACCGGGAAGGATTGATTTCGCGACGGGACCCCATGCCGCATGGTAACGCCGGCGGCTCCAACTTCCACCAAAACGCCGATGTCGCGGCCGTCCTCTTGTGTTCTTTGTATAACGAACCTGATGTTGGGCTGCCAACGTAGCAGTTCGCTATCAGAATGCGATATGACCAATATTGCGACGTTGCTACTGAGAGCCCAATCTCTGAGACTGTCGACCAAGAACGGCCACACATCCCGCTGAAGATTGGCGAACGCCTCGTCTAAAATTAGTACCCTGATATTTTGGTAGAGCTGTGCTGCAACGAGCTTGGCTATCGATTTGGCTCCCGCCGATAGATCTTTCGGAACGCTGTCCAATATTGATTTTGGGTCGAACCCATAACTTTCCAGAAGCTTCTCGGCGCGTTCGCGTAGCTCCCGTGCGTGCCGCCAATTTATGAAGCGTGGTATGAGGCGCTCAAACTGCTTTCTCGCTGGGTCGGGAAGCAAGAAATCGATGAAGTGCGCAAACGCCGTGATGGGATGAAGGGTGAAGAATAGAACTCTATACAAATAGTGGAGAAAGTTCTTTGGATCGGTCACAGTGTGCCGAAGCAACAGGTGCTCATAGATGGTCATCGACGAAATTAGTTCGTCATCTTGAAATATTGCGATTATCCCGCGATCGATAGCTTCTCGATGCCGGGGTATGGAAGAACCGGTGCCGGCAATTGATATTGTTGGCAGCGCATCTGGCTTGAGCGTCCTAGGTAGGGTTCCGGTCAGCAGCCTGACGGTAACGCTCTTTCCGCTCTGATTGTCTCCTTCAAGCGTGTATGTGCCCTTTTCCGGTAATATTAGTCCGTTAGGCGCTTTCAAAAATGGCGGACGGCCCAATATTCCCAGCTCAAAGGGAGCCACTTCAAAGAGGGGGTGGTTCACCATCAACGCCTACCTTCGGACCACTGGCTTTACCGGTATCGTGTAGACTGGCTGGACCGGGCTACCGTTCCACGTAGCCTCCAAGACCGCGATCGCTTTGGCACCCATAGTTTTAGGATCTTGTGCAATTGTTGCACTTAACGTGCCCTTCTGGACCGCGTCTCGTGCTTCGGGAATGGCATCGAACCCGACGATGACAGGTTGAAAAGCAAGGGGGCGTGGAGATGATCTAACCGCTTCCGCTGCTCCGAGCGCCATTTGGTCGTTAGCTCCAAATATCGCATCGATTTTGTCGCCACTCGATAGAATGCTGCTGGTCGCGACCAGGGCTTCAGATTGCGTCCAGTTTGCGGTCCACTCTCTAACTTCGTATGCAGGTCCATGTTGTTGTCGAATTTCGCTTAATCTTGAGAGAAACCCCGCCCGTCGGTCAGCAGCGGTGGATTGTCCTGGGACCCCGTTTAAGAGGAGGATTTTTCCTCCGCGCGGCACGCGAGCCGCAATCATATTTGCTGCCAATCTTCCGCCATCAATGTTGCTTGAGCCTATAAAGCTAGTGATGTGAGCCTGGTCGCGAGATAACGCGCTTGGCGCTATCGCTGTATCCAACACCACGATAGGAATGCGCATGTCGTTCATTCGTCGAATAAGATCAGTCAGTTCAGTATTTGAGGCCGCGGGGGCTAAGATTATGCCGACGAGGTTGTAGCCACCCGCACCCGATGCCCGTGCTAGGTAGCTTTCGATAATCGCCCGCTGACCGGAGACGTCGTCCTCCTTAGTGCCTGCTGTCATTTCGGCACGAATTCTTGTGTCCGACTGTATTGCGGCTTGAATGCCATCGCGCATTTCGCGGAAATAGGGATTTGAAAAGGTTTTGGCGACGAATAGGACGACTCCATTCCGCACATCGGTGGGGGGCGCCGCGCTGAGAGGTTGCGCGCTTAGTGCGAGCATGAAAAGCCCACACAACGCTGCGGTGGTGGTTCGAAAAGTGCATTTGGACATTAGGTGCCCTCCTTCTTTGCATAGATTTTGGGTAGTGGCGGACCTAGGAACCGCCCGAAAGCCAACACGACCAATACGAAGAGGAAAAAGAATAATATCTTCCCGACTTCCGCACCTGATAGCTCGGGAATGTAGGTCTGCAACTGCGGTCCAATGAGTTCCGCAACTGCCCAGAATATCGCAGCGGCGATCACAGAGAGAAGGTTGATGTAACCTCCGGTGAGCGCCGTGCCGCCCAATACAGCGATAGCGATGGGTATGAGCTCCTTGCCGATCAGATCGCCTGTTGATGCTTCTGAGTTTAGAGCTGGAATTTCTAATATTCCCGCTCCCCCCGCGAGCAACGCATTGATGACAAAGCATTCGTACAGAGTACGCCGCTTCGATACCCCCGCGTATACTGCACTGGTTTCATTTGCTCCGATTGCGCAAGCGCGTCGCGCCAGGTCCACGCCAAGAATCAGTACCAGGGCTCCTAGTACCGTCGCGATCGACAGATAGAAGCCCCACCCGGTTGGTTGCCAGAAAGTCCTTGAAACGGGATCATGCAGCGGGACACCTGCTACGCTGTGCGCCACCCGGTCGGCCGCTAGCGACGTGAGCAATATTGCAATGAGGCCATAAATGCTCCCGATGGCCCATGTGAAGATCAACGGTGGCGCTCGAAGGTTGACGACGCTGAACGACACGCCAAATCCGGACAGCAGAGAGAAGAAAAGCGACGCGAGCGTCGCCAGGCCTACAGACCAGACGTTCACCGAGTCGAAGTGAGACAATATTGCGGCGAATATGACCCCGGATACCGTCGCGACCCCCATCGCTGACAGGTCGATGTAGGAACTTGAAATTACGAGCGCTGCCCCTATCGCAAGCAACGAAAATACGGCTGTGGTTCTCAATACGTCAGACGAAAAAGCGGTGAGAGATCTCAGGATGCCGTCGTGCCAATATATGACGATGAAAAGCGCTAGACCGAAAACTGTCGCCAGCAACGGCGCGACAATGAAAGGAGCATGACGGTTGCCGAGCAATCCCCGAACAAATCCAGCCGGAGCTTCGATTTCATTGCTATGACTTCGTTGTCTATTTCGCCCCCACTTTATTTCCAAGACAAATCTCCATACGTCTAAGATTGGGTCTGAAATCTGATACTTGCTCAATAGGCCGCGCTCAGTACTGGCTCAAGCCTGGCGATCATGATCGTGACCATCCCATGGCGGACATGTCAACTTCTTGACTAGTGCACGCATCCCACAGCGACCTGATGAACACGGCTGCCGACATAGTGGTTTGCAGGATACGTACGATATTGCACATTATATATAGTGTGCTAATTTGACGTAGGGCGAGTTGGGCGTGAGCCGAGTTTTGCCAATTTGGGCTTCCTTATTGGCTCGAGTCGGCTCACTCCCAACGTGTGTGCTCGCATCCGCCGACAGCGGATATCTAGTGGAGCGCCAACAATGCCCGGCTCTCGCCTAGCATCGCACGATAGTGCCATTGAACTTACCCAACTTCTCGCATTGAACATTCCATATCGCGGCAACACCACACTTGCCGCACTCGCCGCCGTAAACTCCTTCACGACAGCAGACTCTCGAATTGACGACGGAAATTTCCCCCAAATTTTCTCGACGCCCGAAAGTGTGTCGGTTAGCGTGTGCGATGTTGTTCAAGACAACGTCGATACCGCAATGCTAAAAATACTATTGCGTGAACGACACTATCGCTTGGCGAACGTCGCCGAATTGTTAGTGCTGGGAAGTCGTCATCCCAACTTCTTACGTGGTCGCGACGCTATTTCCGCAGCCCAATATTTGGAGACCGGGACAGGGCTTCATCTGTATCCCCTGATTCGCCCTTCGCGCTCAGGACAGGCAGCCTTGCTGCAGCAATTCGACGGAAGGTGGTCGCGCGGCAGCCATATCGTCGTGGCCAGATTGTAGAAGTCTCGCGTGAACAAACCAGCCGCAGTCCGGCTGGTATTTATTTTGCGCGCCAAACAACATCGGGGCTGTCGACGCCGCGTCTTTCTATTGGTATTTTCCGCTGCCCACGTGCGGCTTTCGCAACCGGGGCGTCGACGCTCCCTTTCGAGGGAGTTCTCGATGGCCCAGTACGACAAGCAGCTCGTTTCCAAGAAGGAGCTGAAGACCAAGTGCGGCATTCCCTACTCCGGTCAGCACATCGCGCGGCTCGAAGCGGCAGGGCAGTTTCCCAAGCGGATACGGCTCGGCCAAAATCGGGTCGCCTGGCTGCTCGCCGAAGTGGACGAATGGATCGGCGTTCGCATCGCTAGATCGCGAAACGGACACTAACCCACTGACACTTCCTTCAAGGGCTTGTTCGGGGACCGGGTCGCTCCCGGTCCCCCTTTTTTGCCGAAACGCGCGGCGATTGGCTTGGGGATACGGCGGGCGACACGGCGTCCCCACGCCTATCCTCGTTTCGGATCGAAAGTACAACGTGATTTCAACAGCTTAGACGCATCCACACGCGAGCTTCCCGCCCGACTTCTATCCACCTGCTCAATACTTCCCATCCATATAACCCAACCACCCGCCCTTACCGCTTCGCTACCTGCCAGCGCTCTTAGTGCTTTTCACTTTCCAGGTAGGGCAGCGATTGCAGCATGAGCCGGACAACCCCCGCGAGGTCTGCTTTGAGCTCCGCAGACGCCGGAAATCCGGACGTACCGAAGTTGGCGTAGAAGAACATGCTGCAATAGCGGTAGGGGATGGCCCCGGCGAGCGCCAAGTCTATGACCCTGTTCACATACTCGACGTGCGCCGGCTCGATGCCGCCTTGCTTCTCGCGGACGTTCGAAAATCGCCTCGCTAGGTCATCTTTGAATTTCTGAGATGACCTATACTCTCGGACCTTCTCCGGCCGCTTCGCGAGCAGATCGGCCACGTTTGCCGGGGCAAGCAGCAGCGCCTGCTTCGCAGCGGCTTCATCGACCTCCCGTTCCGATCTCTCTTTCGCATACAGGGCGTAGCCGTCCAGTTCATCTTTTCCGTCGTCGCCGTACTGGGGGTTCTTCTGCGTGTCCCTGGAAAATCGGACGCCACTGTCCCCGATATTGGCTTTCAGCCATTCGTAGGGCCGGCCTTGGGTCATGTCCTCGTCGTCTTGGTCAAGCAGCCGGCACTCGATCCCGCGTCCGATCTTGTAGAGGCGCGCTTGGACGTACGGACCTCTTCTCGCGTAGGTGCCGTCTGCCTGCCGTGTGTTCGTCCCGACTACAGGCGTACTCCGTTCACGCCGGATCACCTCGACAATCTCCGACCAGGGCACGTCCCAGCTCCGCCAGTACCCGTCTGGATCGTCGTCTTCGTCGTTCTGCATGAGGATGCGGAGAAGCTGCTGTTCGCGATACGAACCCAGCATGCCGTCGAAAAAGTCAGGGTCGGGACCTCCCGTCTGGATTATGCAGCGCAGAACTGCATCCGGGCTCACTCCATCCTTCGACAGATGGGCCGATGCGCCATGGTCGGGAGCGGACGCAAGCCGTGGGCTCGCACTAACCTGTGCGGTTGACTGACTGCTTGTAGGCCCCGATGGAATGGACGACGCGCTTCCGCTCCCCGGAGACCGGCGCATCAGCCAATAAATCAACCCACCTAGAGCGAGCAGGAGAAGTAATTGCCAAAGACTAAGGGCACCCATGGCTACCTCCATCTCTATCGCCACAATGAAATGCGGCTGTAAGGCCGCTTACGCACACTTTTTCGATCTCAATATCGCTTGCCGCCAATACTTGCTTATCTCGGTCGTCCTCACCAGTCCTCCGAGGGCGCGGTCGGATCAGCCGATGGCTTCGGCGTTACCGCTGGACCGGGCGCGTGCGGAGTGATGACCGCATCAGGCGGGCTCCGGGAGCCTTGTTTCTCTTCGCCCCGGTCGAGCGCCACCCGCCTCCGGTTTCGCTCCCGCAGCCGCTCATATGCCTGGCCGGACAGCCTCGGCTCAGCTTCCAGCCCGCCCACCGGCACCGGCATGGAGATCGCGCCGGGCGTCACGTTGCGGATGTGGGCGGCGAAGTGGAGCCGGGGCTGGCTGAGAATGAAATCGGCCGTCGTGCGCATGTCGGGGGCAAGCGCGCGGGCATCGGCGGTCGAGACGCCGCCGGCGAGCTTGATGGCAGTGTTGGCGGCCAAGGAGGCCCGGAGTGAGGAGGTCGCCTGGTCCAGGAACTGGTGGGCGAAGACGCAGCCGCATTTGTACTTGCGGGCCTCGGTCAGGAAGTCGTCGATGTTGGTGTCGAAGTAGGCGGCGGCCTCATCCACCACGAGGAATACCGGCCGCCGCTCGGCTTCCGGGATCACCGCCCGCTCCAGCACCGCCTGAAGGACGAGGGAGATGAAGATGCGGCCGAAGTGCCCGGACGAGCCCTTGAGGAAGTCCTTGGCCGTATCGACGAGCACGATCCCGCCGTTGTTGAGGGTGTCGAAGAGATCGATCTTGGTCTTGGGCGCGGTAAAGAGGCGGGCGAGCGTCGGGTTCTCCAGGATCGCATTGAGGCGATAGCGGATCTGCTCCTTGGTCTGGACGAAGGTTTTGCTCGGGAAATCCCGCTCGAAGAACTGCCGCTGGATGGGCGGCAAGCTTTCGATGGCCTCCTTGAACGGAGCCACGTCGTCCATGAGGCCGAGCATGTCGAGAATGGTAGCCGTGCGGCCCATCGTCTCGGGGAGCGCGAGCATGAGCCGGGCGACGAAGCGGAAGAAGATACCCTGCTTGGCCGTGAGGTCCGCGCCCAGAAGCCCGGCGAAGAGATAATCGAAGGTCTGGATGACGCCCGCCGTCACCTGCTCCTTGGCGGCTTCGTCATAGGCACCGAGGCGGTCGCGATTCACGTCGAAGATGTTGAGCGCGGGCGGGTGCTTGGTGTCCTTCGGCGTGATGAGGAGGAAGCGGTCCGCGAGCGAGCCGGTATCAGGATCGAAGAGCGCGAGACGCGAGAGATTGCTGATGAGATCGCCCTGGCTGTCCACGATCACAAGCGCGGGCGGGTTGTCTGATTTGAGGTCGTGGAGGATGAGGTTCTGCAGCAGCGTCGTCTTGCCGGCACCGGAGCCGCCAAGCACATGCATATGACTGAAGCGGTCTTCATAGGAGAAGCGAAGTGGGACGGGCGCAAGGAGGAGATCGCGGAAGGGCGTGCCGCCGAGATACTCGTCCACGGCGTCCGTGATCGAGCCGTCGAAGTCCTGGACGCGCTTGAACGGCTTCTTGGGATCATACGGGTCGGCGATGCCCGAGATGCGGCACATATTGAGATAGATTTGGCGGGAGACCTCCACGAAGAGGCCCGCATCGATGTAGGGCTGCTGCCACAGCTCGCCGATGAGATTGTCGAGGAAAGCCTTCGGCTCGGGGAGCGTGAGGATGAGCGGGATGGTGAAGGGCGTCGGCATCTCTATCTGCGGCAGATGCTCGGCGACGGCATGGAAGATGGTGCCGAGACCGCGCGCAAGCAGCTCCACAACGCGCGCTTCATTCGTATGGAAGTGCTCTTTGGAACGCAGGAAGTGCCGCAGATCGGACGCTTCCTTGAGCGAGAGGTGCGCGCTCTTTGGATCGAGCTTGGGGAATTCGAAGATCACGCGCTCCTCAGCGAGTACGCAGCGGATCGCGCCATGGAACGGGGACTTCAACTCCTCAGGTATCAAGTCCCGGCATTCCCGCCAGATCGTCGCACCGATCTCGATCTCGCCGTCCCTAGTCGCGAAGCGGGAGCGGGCGTGGAGCTTGCGGACGCGGGCATAGAGCGCGGCGGTGTCGGAGAGGTCTTTCGCCCTCTCGTCCGTGAAGCGCCGCAGGAAGGGCGTGAAGACCGGCGGCTTCTGCGGCTCCATCAGAAGAGCCACCACATAAGAGCCGCGAGCCCCGCCGCGAGCACAGCGACGCCGATGCGATACGCGCGCGGAGAAGCGTTCACGCCCTGGGTCTTGAGGAAGGCAATCACGGCCGTCTCGCCGCGACGCCACCATCGGCCGATAGTCCTGCCGATGGCGAACATGAGCACGGCCTCCGGCCCGAGGCGTGCCCTCTTCCGTGCCTCGAACACGCCCTCGGCGTTCGGCTCATAGTCGAGAAGCGGAGGGGCGTGCTGGGCGATGTGGATGCGTTCCTCGCCCTTATCGTATTCGATGACGGTCTCGCTGCCGTCGAAGCTGGATGCCACCTCCAGGTATTTGGTGACGTTCTTGCATGCGCCCCGCACGAGGTCTTCGGCGTCGAGCATTTCTTGGAGGTCCCGGCACTCGATATGATGGCCCCGGCCGAGGCTCGCGATGCTGATGTTGAGGCTCAGCCGCGAGAGGATGTGAGAGAGCGTGCCGCGCGCAAGCCCAGCCCAGCGCTCGCCGGCGGTGCCGCTTTGGGTGCGCTCCAGATGGGCGTCCGCGTTCGCTGAGTGCTTCCTCGCCGCATGGCTGCTGTACACTAGCTGGCCGCCGAGCGCGTATCGGCGGATGTTGTGCTTCTCCTCGGGCGAGTAGTCCGCGCGTACGTCCAGGCAAAAGAATACGGCACCGCCCATGAGACCGCCCGCCCGCTGCGAGCGCTGAATTTTCAATTGCATTATGGCCCCTCCAAATGAACCTGAGGGTGTCTCCAAGGAGAGTTAAGTCAAGATGGAGGGGCCGGTAATCCTCAGGAAGTTGCGAGCCGCGCGCGGGCAATGGAGAGGTACTTCTTCTCCCGTTCGATGCCGATGTACCGCCGCCCGAGGAGCTTCGCCGCGAGCGCCGTCGTGCCCGATCCGAGGAAAGGGTCGAGGACCACGTCGCCCGGCCGGGAGCCGAGCGTGATGAGATAGGCCATCAGGGAAAGCGGCTTGACGGTGGGATGGGTGTTCTTGACGCCTTCGCCGTCGGAGAGAGAGTAGTTCCGCTCGCGATTGCTCGGCTTTGGCGCAGGAAGAAACGGCAGAATCTTGCGATCCCACTTATCGAGCGAGAAAAAACGAGAATACTCTCCCAGCGCGCTATCGGAAACCAACAAGTTGGCTGGGAACCGCGGCCGCGTGCTCTTCCGATATGTCTCGTCGCGACTGCTTGTAGGATGCCCACCAGCAAACGCGCCGTTGCGGCCGTGGCGGATCGTGATTGGCTCATCAGACGGGATGCGGCAGTCGTCGAGCCAGGTCACGCCTTTGCCGTTCAGTAGCGCTTGGTCGCTGTACGTCCCTTCCGCGAGCGGCTTCATTGCGACGACCACCACCTCGACCACCGGCTTTGGCTGAAACCCCGCATACGCGCCGGCGAGCTTCGCCGCGTGTTTCATATCGCGCGTCGGCTTTTGCTTGGACCGCTGTTTGAGCAACTTGCCCACATTCATCGCTTTGGGAAATCCCTTCGCATAGGTCCAGTAGAGCGAGGAGAAGCTGGTCACGAAGCCGGCGTCCTGGACGCCCTGAAGCGCTTGTACGAGCGAGTCCTGCCGAGGGGTCATGGTGAAAAACATGAACGCGCCCGGTTTGAGTACGCGAAGGCAGTCAGCGGCGACCGAACGCATGAACGTCTGAAAAGAGGCCTCGGCGGAAGTGCGCTTGAACGCATCCCAAGCGCTCCCGAATATTCCGATCCCATATGGTGGATCAGTGCAGACCAGATCGATGCTTTCCGCGTTCAACGATTTTAGTATTTGCAGGCAATTGCCGTGAAGCAGCTGATCGGCGCACGTCTTTCCGCTTTTGTTTCTGAGAGATTTCATTTCGTGTCCTCCGATGGAGGACACGGCAGCTATAGACACGGCGCGGCGCTGTAACCGTGCGCGAGCGCGTAGCGATCAGCATCGTTGCTCACGCGTGATGCGCGAAGTTCAGTCATCACAATTTATTTTGGCGGACGGCGGGTAACGCCGTTACATGGCTGAACTTGATAGCTCATAAGCGCGCCTTACATCACGAGCGCGCCTACTTGCTGCGACGGCCTTTGACGCTATCAAGGCCACATGACACCGCGCCGCTCACGCATGCAGCGAACGCCCTCGGACAAGCGCCTCGCGCTCACCACCCGTGACCTAGCCATCTTCGAGGCGCTTGCGAACTATCGCTATCTCAATTCGGTGTACTTGCACGCCTTCGTCGGTGGCGCGTCTGAGACCCGGTTCAAGGAGCGGCTCGGCAGTCTCTTCCATGAGGGCTTCTTGGACCGGCCGGAGAAGCAGTGGGGGTTCGCCGAAGCGCGGTATCGGCCGGCGGTATACGAGCTGGGGAGCGGCGGGCGGCGAGCGCTGTTAGAGAGCGGCAGGGCCTCCACGCCTCGCACATATCTATCGCGTGAGGCGCAGCGGCAGTTCCAGCACGCCGTCATGATCTGCGCGGCGGTCGCTTCTATCGAGCTGGCGGCACGAGAGAAGCCAGAGCTGCGGTTCATCCCTTGGGGCGAAATTCTTGCGCGAGCGCCTGTGCGAGAAGGCGTAGCGCCGCTTTGCTTGACGACCGGAAACGTAACGATCGTTCCTGATGCGCTGTTCGGCCTCGAATATTTGAACGAGGGCAGGAAGGCATATCGCTTCTTTGCGCTGGAGGCGGATCGCGGGACAATGCCGATTGCGCGTTCGGATGGCCGTCAGACTTCGATGCTCGCCAAGCTTGCGGGGTATCGGACGATTATCGAGCAAGGAGCGCCGAAGGCGTGCCTCGGCGTTCCGAACCTGCTGGTCCTGACCGTCACGACCTCCGAAAGCCGCTGTACCGAAATCATGCGCAAGCTCGCGCCGGAGAGCAGTCCGCTGTTCCTGTTCAAGAGCATCGCGCCGGACGGGACGGCCCCGCAGCCGGACCTTCTGACGGCTCCGTGGCTTCGCGCCGGGCTCGAAGATTTTGCGATCGATCGCTGACGGCCGATGCCGATTTCAGCCCCGAAAATTAGTCTCACTCCCACGCCCGAGCGGCGTTTCGACTCAGCTAGGAATTTTAGTGGTGAGACTATTGCGAGACTTTGCTATCCTCGCCGGGAGCTAAGTCCTGGTGCCGCCTGCGTGACTCGAACACGCGACCCCCGCATTACGAATGCGGTGCTCTACCGGCTGAGCTAAGGCGGCTTCCGGTGCGCCCCCGCCCTGGGGTGCGTTCGGGCGGCGGAAACTACGCGAGGCGGCGTGGGGCCGCAACCGTCCGCCCGCCCCGCCCGTCACCTTTTTCCCGGCCCGTCACCTTTTTCCCGGCGCGTCACCTTTTTCCCCGCGCGCGTCTTTTTCCTTGCGCGCTTGGGCCAATGGCCCTAATCGGCGCGACCCCCGGGCGGCGCAGGGTCCGTCCTGCCCGCGACCGGCGCGGCTTCGGAAGACGAGAGCATCCTTTGCGGATCCCCATCCATCGCGACGGCTGGCCGTACATCGCGCTCGCGGCGCTCCTGAACGCCGGGCTCTTCTGGCTGGCGGCCTGGTGGGGCCTTGCGCTCCTGCCCGTCACGCTCTGGGTGGTGGCGTTCTTCCGCGATCCGCAGCGGGTGCCGCCGCCGGGGGACCGCCTTCTGATTTGCCCGGCCGACGGCAGGCTCCTCAAGCCCGTGGCCGCGGTTCCGCCCGAGGAACTCGGCCTGGGCGGGGCCGAAAGGCTGCGGCTTTCGGTTTTCATGAACGTTTTCAATGTCCACGTTAACCGAATCCCCTGTAACGGAACCGTCATGAGGCTTGCCTACCGCCCCGGCGCGTTCTTCAATGCCAGCTTCGACAAGGCGAGCGTGCGGAACGAGCGCCAGTCGATCCGGTTGAGGCCCGACTGGGCGGTCGCAGGCACGCCGGAAAACGGGGCGGCGGATGTCGTGCTCGTGCAGATCGCGGGGCTGATCGCCCGGCGCATCGGCTGCGAGCTCAAGGAAGGACAGCGCGTATGGCGCGGCAAACGTTTTGGCATCATCCGTTTCGGAAGCCGGGTGGACATCTATTTGCCGGACGGCGCCAGGCCGCTGGCGAAAGAGGGGCAGAACGTCCGCGCTGGCGAGACCGTGCTGGCCGAATTCCCGTCCTCATGACCCGCATGACCGAGATGAGCCGCGCAAGGCTGGGGCGCACCGCCGAAGTGCTGCGCGAGGAATTCCCCATGCGGCGCTACATCCCCAGCGGGCTCACCCTGCTCGGCCTGTGCTGCGGCGCCACCGCCATCCGCTTCGCGCTGATCGGGCTCTACAAGCCCGCCGTCGTCGCGATCATCTGCGCGGCGGTGTTCGACCTTCTCGACGGGCGCGTGGCGCGGCTGTTCGGGGCGGCGTCGGCTTTCGGCGCGCAGCTCGATTCGCTGGCCGACCTGGTCTCCTTCGGCATCGCGCCGGCGATCCTGGTCTACACCTGGTCGCTGTCGCAGCTGCATGGCGCGGGCTGGGCGCTGACGCTGGCCTTCTGCGTCTGCTGCGCCATCCGGCTGGCGCGCTTCAACGTGGAGAGCGTCGATCCCGACCCCGAGGCGCCGCCCGAGCCCTATTTCCGCGGCGTGCCCACGCCGGCCGCCGCCTGCCTGATCCTGCTTCCCATGCTGCTCGCCTTCCAGTTCACCGAGAAGGCGCTGGTCAGCCCGTTCACCTCCGCCGCCATCATCACGCTGATGAGCGCCCTGATGGTGAGCCGCGTGCCCACGCTCTCGCTCAAGCACATCCATGTGCTGCCGCAGTTCCGCGGGCTCGTCATCGCCGCGGGCGTGCTGATGCTGGCCACCGCCGTGCTGTTCCCGTGGTCGACGCTGACGGGCGTGCTGATCATCTATCTCGTCAGCCTGCCCTTCGCGGCCACGCTGTTCTCCGAGCGCGGCAAGGCCCGCCGCGCCGCCCGCCGCGCCGCCCGGATGCACTGAGCTGCCGTAAGGGAAACGCTCCGACGCCCCCACAAAATTCGACCTCCCCCTTGCGGGGAGGTCGAAAAATCTTCGAGCATGGCGAGAAGATTTTTCGGGCGGGGGCCCCCACCCGAAAAATGCTTCGCATTTTTCGACCTCCCGCAAGGGGAGGTAAGAGGAGACTCCATGCTCAGCAAAGGCGACGATTTCCCCATCCATCAGCTGCCGGAGCCGGTCGCCACGGCGGGGACGGACCGGAATTTCTACGACCGCTACTTCTTCAACGGCTATTCGGCCGGCGGCGACACCTTCTTCGCCGCCGCGCTGGGCGTCTATCCGCACCTGAACGTGATGGATGCCGCCTTCTCGGTGATCCACGAGGGCGTGCAGCGCAACCTCCACGCCTCGCGCCTTCTCGGCATGGAGCGCATGGACACCGAGGTGGGCCCCATCGCCATCGAGGTGATCGAGCCCCTGAAGACGCTGCGCCTGAAGGTCGCCGCCAACGATCACGGCATCGAGGCCGAGGTGATCTTCCGGCACCGCGCGCCGCCGGTGGAGGAACCGCGCTTCACCTACCGCGTGGGCCCGCGCACGCTGATGGACTACACCCGCCTCACGCAGAACGGCACCTATCGGGGCTTCGTGTCGGTGAAGGGCAGGCGCATCGACGCCACGGGCTTCGCCGGGACGCGGGACCGCTCCTGGGGCGTGCGCCCCGTCGGCGCGAGCGATCCGCAGATGGCGGCACCCCCGCGCATGCCGCAATTCTACTGGCTGTGGGCGCCGCTCAATTTCGAGGACCGCTTCACGCTCTATCACGACAACGCCGAAGCCAGCGGCAGGTCCTGGAACACCGCCGCGGTCATGGGCGAGGCGGGCGACAAGCCCGCGACCCACATGGCCGCCTGCCGCTCGAAGCTCGCGTTCAAGTCCGGCACCCGCCACGCCAGGGCGGCCACCATCGGGATGACGGACCCCGAGGGCGGGGAATGGACCGTGGAGCTCACGCCCAGGTACAATTTCTACATGTCGGGCATCGGCTACATGAATCCGGAATGGGGACACGGCCACTACAAGGGCGAGAACGCGCTGGGCTACGACGAATACGAGACGGCTTCCGTCAACGAGAACGATCCGCGCTTCCTGCACGTGCAGGCGGTCTCGCATGCCAGGCTCACCGGCCCCAACCGCATGACGCGCGAGGGCACGGGCGTGCTCGAGCAGCTCATCCTCGGCCCGCACGCGCCCTCGGGCTTCAGGGACGTCTTCGATCCCGCGCCGTAGGAGATCATGAGCGACGACATCTCCCCGCGCCTGGCGCGCTATCTCTCCGGCAAGCTCGGCGCCCACGTCGAAGTCTCCGGGCTCGACCGCATCGCCGGCGGCGCGAGCCGAGAGACCTATCGCTTCCGCGCCCGCTACGATGGCCGCGAGCGCGCGCTCATCCTGCGCCGCGACCCGCCCGCCAGCCTGATCGATACCGAGCGTTCGGTGGAGTTCCGCGCCTATGGGGCGTTCCACAAGCTCGGCCTGCCCGTGCCCGAGCCCATCGCGCTGGAGCTCGAGGGCGCCGCGCTTGACCGCCCCTTCTTTGTGATGGAGGAGATCGAAGGCTGCATGGTGGGCTCCATCCTGGCGCCCGATCCTTACGGCAGCCATCGCCGGAAGATCGGCGAGCAGTTCTTCCGGGTGATGGGCCGCATCGCCGGCGCCGATCCGCACGCGCTGGGGCTCGCGGATTTCGAGGGCGCGAAGGACGCGGCGGACTGCGCGACGCACGAGCTGGCGCGCTGGGAGAAGGAGATCGACGAGGACGAGCGCGAGCCCCAGCCCATCGCCCGCGCCGCGATTCGCTGGCTGCGCAAGAACCCGCCGCCGCCCGCGAGGAAGATCTCGGTGGTGCACGGCGATTACCGCACCGGCAATTTCCTCTACGACGGCGACGGCAACATCCGCGCCATCCTCGACTGGGAGATGGCCCATCTGGGCGATCCGCTGGAGGATCTCGGCTGGGCGCTCGATCCCTTGTGGAGCCACGGCGATCCGTCCCATCCCGCGGGCACGCTGCCGCGGGCGGAGGCCCTGCAGGTGTGGGAAGCGGCGAGCGGGATGGCGATCGACCCTGCGGCGCTCGCCTGGTGGGAGATTTTCGCCAGCCTGAAGGGGCTCGCGATCTGGATCTCCGCCGCGCGCGAATACGCCGAGGGGCGCAACTCCGATCCGGTCAACGCCTTCTCCGGCTGGTATTGCCTTTCGTTCCACAACAAGGTGCTGGCGGACAAGCTCGGCACGCTGGCGGGGGCGGCATGAAGCTCGACACCGGCAGCGTCCTCAACATCACCGCCGCGCAATTGATGGGCGCCATCGCTCCACAGCTGCCGCCCGGCTACGCGCAATCCTCCGCCTCGCTCACGGGATTCCTGCTCACCTTCTGCGCCCAGGATCACGACAGCGCCGCCGACACCCGCGCCGCGGAGAACGCCGACATGCGCGCGCTGTTCGCGGACCTTGCCGCGGGCGTGCGCGAGGCGGCGTTGCGGGACAGGCTCCTCGCTGCGTCGCAGACCAGGGACGCATCCCTCAGGATCTCCGCCCTCGACGCCGCCAACGCGGAGCTGCGCCAGCTCCTCATCGCCCTGCACGAAGCCGTCGACGGCGTTCCGGCCGCGGAGGCGAAAATCTGGACCGTCCTGCGATCCCTGGCGGCGCGCCGCGTCGTGATGCTGCCGGGGCAATGAACGGCGGTCGCGGGCCGGGGCGGATTCCGGAAGAAGGGTTGACGCAAAAGCGCGTTGCGGCGCGACGATAGGCGCATTCGCGCCGCCGTCATTGGCGCGCCTCGCGCCGGCGAACTCCGGCCGGCCAGAACCAAGGCGTCCGTTTGCCGGGCTCTTGCGCGCCCCTGCGCGATTCTATTTATTTTTTCCGGCACACGCTCAAGCCGCGCGGGGGTGGGCTTTTTTGTAGACCTCGAGCAGGCGGCTCGCTTCGACCTCGGTGTAGGCCTGGGTGGTGGAGAGCGAGGCGTGGCCGAGCAGCTCCTGCACGGCGCGCAGATCGCCGCCGCCGGCGAGCACATGGGTGGCGAAGGAATGGCGCAACGCATGCGGCGTGGCGCGGTCGGACAGCCCCAGCGCGCCGCGCAGCCGCTGCATCAGGGCCTGCGCCTCGCGCGCGCCCATCGCCCGGCCGCGGCTCGACAGGAAGAGCGGCGCGGACGGCGCAAGCTGGAACGGACAGGCCGAGACATACGCATCCACCGCGCCGCGGATGACGGGCAGCAGCGGCACGCCGCGCTCCTTGCGGCCCTTGCCGACGACGCTGAGGGCGTCGCCCAGGGGCGCGTCCCCGCGCTTCAGGCTGAGCGCCTCGGAGATGCGCAAGCCCGCGCCATAAAGCAGGGTCAGCAGCGCCACGTCGCGCGTGCCGAGCCATGCGACGTCGTGCTCGCCGGCCTCTTCGAGCAGCCGCGCGGCATCCTTCACCGAGAGCGGCCGCGGCAGGGTCTTCGGCGCGCGGGGGCTGCGCAGGTTGCGCGGCGCGGGATTGTCGGCGATGCCCTCGCGCGCGAGATAGCGGAAGAAGCTGCGCACCGCCGCCAGCGCCCGCTGCACGCCGCGCGCGCCCAGCCCCTGGTTGCGCCGTTCGGTGATGAAGGCGCGGATATCGGCGGGCGAAAGCTTCGCGAGCGCCGCCACGCCGGGCTCGCCGCCCAGATGCCCCGCGAGGAAAGACAGGAAGCGCGCGACATCGTCGCCATAGGCGCGCAGCGTGTGCCGGCTCGCGCGGCGCTCATGGGCCAGCGCGTCGAGCCAGTCTTTTGCTAGAGCTTGGGCAGATCGAGCCATGCGCGGATCGCCCGCTCCAGCGCGCGCGCGAAGAAGGAGAGATCGCAAGCGGTGTCCGCCGCCTCGAAGCGGCCCGCCTCGCGCGCGCCCAGCGCATAGACGGCCGCGGGCGTGTCGCGCCCGATGCGCAGGCGGAACACCGCCAGGCTGCGGAATTCCGCGCCCGCGTGCCCGAACAGGATTTCGCCGCCGCCCGACAGGATCGCGCCGAGCCCATCCCCGCCCAGGATGGCCGCCGCCGTGCCGGGCGGGATCAGCCGCACGCCCTCGCTGCCGACCGGCGCCGCGCCCGGCACGGCCTCGACGCAGAGCGCCGCGCGGTCCGCGCCGAAGGCCTGGGCGGCATCGGTGGCGGCCGCGATCGCCTCCTCGAAGCGGCGGGCGTCGAGCAGCTCCAGCACCGCGCGCTTGACCCCGTCGGACAGCCGTGCCGACTGGTCGCGGGTGGCGCGCAGGGCGTCGCATTCGCGCCGGAGATCGGCATTGGTATCCTTGAGCCGCTCGATGACGAAGCGCTGCAGGTCGCGCACTTCGCCGGTCTCGAAGCGCTCCGGGAGCAACAGCGCCAGAAGCTCGCCGTCCTCGGCCAGCCGCGCCCGGTTCATGCGGATAAAGGCCTTCACGGCCTCGGCCGCCGCCAGGGCAGGTTCGCGGGCGGTTGCGCTTTCGCTCAAAGTCGTTGACCGGAAAAAGAATCGCCTTTGAAAGTGTAGCGATGAACGCGCCCGCCTTGAAGTCCGTGCTGCTGCCCCTGGTCGTCGGGCCCTACGACTACCGGGTGGAGGCCGATGCCGCGCGCGGCATGCTGGTCAGCGCGCCCCTGGGTCCGCGCGAGAGCCTGGGCGTGGTGTGGGGCGAGGCCGAAGGCGGCGTGCCGGAGTCCAAGCTGAAGAACGCGGTGCCGCTCGAAGGCCGCCCCGCCCTGCCCGCTTCGCTGTGCGGCTTCATCGACTGGATGGCGCGCTACACGCTGACCCCGCCCGGCCTGGTGCTGGCGATGGCGCTTCGCAGCCGCGCCGCCTTCGGGCCGCAGGGCCATCGCGTCGCCTTCATGCGCGCCGGCGCGACGCCCAGGCGCCTCACCCCCGCGCGCGCCCGCGTGCTGGCGCTGGCTGAGGACGGCCTCGCCCGCAGCGTGGCGGGCTTCGCGGAGGATGCGAACGTGACGCCGGCGGTGGTGCGCGGTCTCATCGAGGCGGGCGCGCTGGAGGAGGTGGCGCTGCCGGAGTTCCCGCCTTTCGGCGCGCCCGAGCCGGACTTCGCCGCACCCTCGCTCAGCCTCGAGCAGGAAGCGGCTTCGCGCACGCTGAAGGGCATGGTGGCGTCCGCGCATTTCTCCGCCGCGCTGCTCGACGGCGTCACCGGCTCGGGCAAGACCGAGACCTATTTCGAGGCGGTGGCGGAAGCCCTGCGCCGCGGCCGGCAGGCGCTGGTGCTGCTGCCGGAGATCGCGCTCACCGTGCAGTTCCTCGACCGCTTCGCCCAGCGCTTCGGCGTGCGCCCGGCGGAATGGCATTCCGACCTGTCGCAGAAGGAGCGCCGGCGCGCCTGGCGCGCGGTCTACGCGGGCGAAGCGAAGGTGGTGGTGGGCGCGCGCTCGGCGCTGTTCCTGCCCTTCGCCGATCTCGGCCTCGTCGTCGTGGATGAGGAGCACGAGCAGGCCTACAAGCAGGAAGACGGCGTGCTCTATCACGCCCGCGACATGGCGGTGGTGCGCGCGCGCATCGCCGCCTGCCCCGTGGTGCTGGCGAGCGCCACGCCGTCGCTGGAATCCTGGGTGAATGCCAGGAGCGGACGCTACAGGCATCTCGTTTTGAAGCGCCGCCACGGCGGCGCGGTCCTGCCGCAGGTGCGGCTGGTCGACATGCGCCAGCACCGCGGCGAGGCCGGCACCTTCCTGTCGCCGCCCCTGCGCGAGGCGCTCGCCGTGACGCTGGCCGGCGGCGAGCAGGCGATGCTGTTCCTCAACCGCCGCGGCTATGCGCCGCTTACGCTGTGCGAGGCCTGCGGCCACAAGATGACCTGCCGCGATTGCGCCGCCTGGCTGGTGGAGCATCGCTATCACCGCAGGCTGGTCTGCCATCATTGCGGATATTCGGCCGCCACGCCGCCCGCCTGCCCGCAATGCGGCGCGGCCGGCACCTTCGTCGCCTGCGGCCCGGGCGTCGAGCGCGTGGCGGAGGAATTCGCGGCCGCGTTCCCCGGCGCGCGCATGGCCATCGCCTCGTCGGACACCCTGCACGGGCCGGCCGAGACCCAGGCCGCCATCCGCGCCATGGCCAGGCACGAGTTGGACGTGGTGATCGGCACGCAGATCGTGGCCAAGGGCCATCATTTCCCGCAGCTCACGCTGGTCGGCGCCATCGACGCCGACCTCGGCGGCTCCGACGGCGACCTGCGCGCGCGGGAACGGACGTTCCAGCTCCTGCACCAGGTCTCCGGCCGGGCGGGACGCGCGGAGAAGCCGGGGCTGGTGCTGATCCAGACCCGCAATCCGGACGACGCGGTGATGAAGGCGCTGGCCTCGGGCGACCGCGACGCCTTCTACGAGCAGGAGCGCCTGTTCCGCGAGCGCGCCGCGGCCCCGCCCTTCGGCCGCCTCGCCGCGATCATCCTGTCGGGCGCCGACGGCGAGGCGGTGCGCGGCGCGGGCCGCGCGCTCGCCAGGGCCGCGCCGTCCGCGCGCGGGGTGAAGGTGTGGGGGCCGACGCCCGCCTTCTATCACCTGCTGCGCGGCCAGACCCGCGAGCGCCTGCTGGTGCAGGCCGACCGCCATGTCGACGTGCAGGCCTACCTGCGCACCTGGCTGGCGCTGGCGGCGGTCGCCAAGCCGGTGCGGGTGTCGGTGGATATCGATCCGGTGAGCTTCTTCTGATCCCGTCGCGCCGCGCCACGGGTTCGCCGCGGCCCGGCGTTCAATGCTGGCTGGTGGAATAGAGCACCAGCAGGATGATGACGATGGCGATGGCCTGGGCCAGCACGCGGTAGCGCATCAGCCGGTTGGACCATTTGCCGGCGGTCTCGCCCCCGATCCACAGGGTGGCAAGCCCGGAGAACAGGATTGCGGCGACGACCGCCAGGGCGATGACGACGAGGATCTTGCCGGTCATGGCGGGCCTGCGGGGCAAGCCACGGGCGCGCGCGCCAGCGGACCGTCGGAAAAGGTATCGCACATGGGCGGAGTCTGGCCGGTTTTTCGCGGGCCTGCCACCGGTTTCCGTGTCGCGGCAACCATTCGCGCGCCGGGGACGCAATGCTAGGATCGGCGCCATGGACGACGTCACGCTCGAAACCCGCGCGAATTCCGGCGACACCGCCGCGCAGATGGAACTCGCCGGCCGGCTGGACGCGCGGGGCCAGATCGACCCGTCGCGCGGCTGGTTCGCGCGCGCGGCCCGCAGCGGCAGCCGCGACGGCCTGCGCGAGCTCGGCATCAGCCTGCTCAAGCGCCCACCCTTCCGGCTCGCGGACGGGCTCCGGTTCGTCCACAACGCCGCGCAGCAGGGCGACGCGGGAGCGTTGCGCATCTGCGCCGCGCTGGCGGCCCAGGACGTCCAGCTCGCCGGGCGCTGGGAACTGGCGCTGGATTTCCTGCGGCGCGCGGCCGAGGCGGGCTCGGACGCGGCGCGCCGGGACCTGCGCCTTCTTTCGCGCGAGACGGAGGCCGGCACGGACTGGGCCGGCCTCGCCCGCCGCGTCGATATCGCTGCATGGCGGCGGGAAACGCCGTTCGCGGTCGTCAGCGAGACACCGCGCATCTGCGTGATCGAGAATTTCGCGAGCGCCGAATTCTGCGACTGGCTGATCGGCGAATCCGAGGCCATCCTGACCCGCGCGAAAACCTACACGCGCGGCGCGGCCTCGCCGGCCGAGGACGCGCGCCGCACCAACCGCGAGGCGGGCTTCGACGTGACGCGCTGGGGACTTGCCGTTTCCTTCCTGCGCGAGCGCATCGCAAGGCTGACGCAGGCTTCGCCGCTCAGCCTCGAGAATCCGATGGTGCTCTGCTACGACCCCGGCGAGAGCTTCGCGCCGCATCACGATTTCCTCGATCCGGACGTAGCGCATCTGAGGGACGAGATCGCCACCATGGGCCAGCGCGTGGCGACGTTCCTGGTCTGGCTCAACGAGGACTTCGAAGGCGCGGAGACCGAATTCGTCAAGCTGGGCCTGCGCTTCCGCGGCCGGAAGGGCGACGCCATCATGTGGCGCAACGTCGATGAGGCGGGGCGGCCGGACTTGCGCACGCTCCATGCCGGGCGCGCGCCCACCGCGGGGCGCAAATGGCTTCTGTCGCAATGGGTGCGCGAAGACTATCCCGGCGCCGCCGGCGCGGCGCGGAACTGAACGGCGGACGGGATGGACACGCTGGCAACGCTCGAACAGCGCGCCGCGGGCGGCGATACCGGGGCACAGCTGGCGCTCGCCCGCGCGCTCGAAGCGCAGGAGAAGACGCTTGCCGCCCGCGGCTGGTATGCCCGCGCGGCGCAAAGCGGAAGCGCCGAGGCGCTGCGCGGGCTGGCGGCGAGCCTTCTGTCGCAGGAGCCGTTCGAGATCCAGAACGGCATGCGCTTCATGCGCGGCGCGGCCGAACAGGGCGACGCCGACGCGATGCATGTCTGCGCCGCGCTCGCCGCGCAGGACGAGAACCTGCCCGGCAACTGGAACGCCGCGCTCGACTTCCTCGTCGCCGCCGCGGCGCGGGGCTCCGCGCTCGCGCGCGACGAATTGCGCCTGCTCTCCGGCGGCGAGGGCGAGGACTGGCCGCGCCTGCGTGCCGGCATCGACATCGAGGCCTGGCTCGCCCGGCGCCCGGCGACGGTGCTGCGCGAAAGCCCGCGGCTGACGGCGATCGCGGATTTCGCGCCGCCCCGGGTCTGCGACTGGCTGATCGCGCGGGCGCGCGGGCGCGGCAGGCGCGCGCGGGTCTACGATCCCGTCACCGGCGGCGCCACCGTCGAGGATCACCGCACCAACACCGCCGCCAATTTCGATATCGTGAACTGGGATCTGCCCATCGTGTTCCTGCGCCGGCGCATCGCGCGCGAGGTGGGATTGCCGACGCCCTGCCTGGAGCATCCCATGGTGCTGCACTACGTGGTGGGACAGGCCTTCGAGCCGCATTACGACTTTCTTGACCCCGCCATGCCCGGGCCCGCGCGCGAGATCGCGCAGAAGGGCCAGCGCGTGGCGACGTTCCTGCTCTATCTCAACGACGACTACGAAGGCGCGGAGACCGAGTTCCTGGAGCTGGGCATCAAGCACCGCGGCCGCAAGGGCGATGCGCTGCTGTTCTGGAACCTGGATGCGGAGGGCAGGCCCGACCTGCGCACCCGCCACGCCGGCCGAACCCCCTCCGCCGGCGAGAAGTGGATCCTGTCGCAATGGATCCGCGAGAGCCGGGCGAGTTAGAGTCGGTTGCCGTCAAATGGATGCGCCCAAACTCCCTGTCATGGCCCGCGACTGCGGGCCACCCAGATGGGCTTTGTGGATGGAAGACGTATTTGCTCCGAGCACGTTCTTCGCGGGCGAAACGGGCTTCACCTGGGTGGCCGCATGCGCGGGCCATGACACGGCTGTGTGTAAATCCAAACGCTCGCAATCCGCTCTAAGGACACCAGCCCTGGCGGCGTTCGCCGTGATAGGGGCGGGCGAGGCCGGCTTTCAGCATCGCCGCCCCGACGTCGCCGCCGCGGTCGCGCACCGCGGCATCGATGCGCCCGCCATATTTGTCGTCGCGCACATCGGAGAGCTCGACATCGGCCCCCTCCAGCCGCCGGGCGAGCCAGGCGCGCGCGGCCTCGGCGCGCACGCGCTCGCCATCGCAGCGCGCGCGCAATTCCGGCGCGTCGATGCCCATGATGCGCACCCGCACGTCGACCGTCTGGTTCAGCCAGATGCGCGCCTCGGCCTCGAAGGTGTCGCCGTCGATGACGCGCACGACGCTGGCCCGCACCGCGCCCTCGAAATTCGCGCACGATGCCGGCGGCGACGGCGCCAGCGCGCCGCAAAGGCCGAAAAGGAGAATTCGGGACCCCGTCCGCATGCCGCGACTCTACTTCAGGTAGAGTCGAACATATAACGAACGTTACAGCGAGTCCACCGGGCAAAGGTTGCTTTTCTACCAGCTGCCGCTGTTGGGCATCGACGCCCAGGGCTCGGCGGGCGGAAGGCTCGCGCCGTCCTGCAGCAGCTCGATGGAGATGCCGTCGGGCGAGCGCACGAAGGCCATGTGGCCGTCGCGCGGCGGGCGGTTGATGGTCACCCCGCCCTCCATCAGCCGGCGGCAGGCCGCGTAGATGTCGTCCACCCGGTAGGCGAGATGGCCGAAATTGCGCCCGCCGGTGTAGGTCTCCGGGTCCCAGTTGTAGGTGAGCTCGACCTCAGGCGCCTGCGCGGCCTGGGAGCGTTCGCGGTCGGCGGGCGCGGCGAGGAAGACGAGCGTGAAGCGGCCGCGTTCGTTGTCGACGCGGCGCATCTCCCTGAGCCCCAGCCTGTTGCAGTAGAAATCGAGCGAGGCGTCGAGATCCTTCACGCGGACCATGGTGTGGAGATAGCGCATCGTTTTGCTCCTTGCCGCGCTCACGCCAGCGCGTCGATATCCGCTTCGCCGAGGTTGCCCGGCACGATCGTGACGGGGATGGGATAGTGCGTGGTGCTGGCCACCATCGAGACCAGCGGGCCCGGGCCCTCCTTGGCGATGGAAGCGGCGAGCACCAGGATCGAGATGTCCTTGTCCGCCTTCAGCAGCGCCAGGAGCGCCTCGCCGGTGCGGCCTTCGGCGATCACCAGCTCGCAGACGATGCCGGAGAGCTCGTTGACGGTCTTGGCGGCCTCGTGGATGAGGTTCTCGGCGTCCTGCCGCGCCTCGTCCTTCATGATCTCCTCCACGCCGCGCCATTGCTGGAAGTCGGCCGGCTGGACGGCGCAGAGCAGCGTGACGCGGCCGCCCGTCGCCTGGGCGCGGCGCGTGGCGAAGCGCACGGCGATGGCGCATTCCGGCGTCTTGTCGACGACGACGAGGAATTTGCGCGGACGGTCGCGGAGGGCCATGCGCCGATTATAGCTTGGCCTTCAGGGCGTAGAGAAGTTCCAGCGCCTGGCGCGGCGACAGCGAGTCGGGCGACAGCGCGCGCAGCTCCGCCTCCACTTCGCTCGCCTGCGCCGGCGCGCGCGCGGGCGGGGCGGCGAAGAGCGGCAGATCGTCGATGCGGGCGAGCGGCTTGTGGCCCTCGCGGCCGTCCTCCAGCGCGCGCAGCACCTCCTCCGCGCGGGCGATGACGGCGGAGGGAAGGCCCGCCAGCTTGGCGACGTGGATGCCGTAGGAGCGGTCGGCGGCGCCCGGCGCCACCTCGTGCAGGAACACGATGCCGTCGTTCCACTCGCTCACCCGCATGGTGACGCAGGCGAGCGCGGAAAGCCGCCCGGCCAGCGCCGTCATCTCGTGATAGTGCGTGGCGAACAGCGCGCGGGACCTGTTCGTCCCGTGGAGATGCTCGACCGCGGCCCAGGCGATGGCGAGCCCGTCGAAGGTGGCGGTGCCGCGGCCGATCTCGTCCAGGATGACGAGGCTTCGCGGCGTCGCCTGGTTCAGGATCGCCGCGGTCTCCACCATCTCGACCATGAAGGTGGAGCGGCCGCGCGCGAGATCGTCCGCCGCGCCCACCCGGGAAAACAGCTTGTCGACGATGCCGATATGGGCGGCATCCGCCGGCACGAAGGCCCCCATCTGCGCCAGCACGGCGATGAGCGCGTTCTGGCGCAGGAAGGTCGACTTGCCCGCCATGTTCGGCCCCGTGACGAGCCAGATGCGCGCGGCCGCGGAAAGGTCGCAATCGTTGGCGACGAAGCGATGGGCCTGCGCGGCGGCGAGCGCGGCCTCCACCACCGGATGGCGCCCGCGCGCGATCTCGAAGGCGCGGCTCGCGTCCACTTTCGGCCGCACCTGGCGGCATTCCACCGCCAGCTCGCCCAGCGCGCACGCCACGTCGATGCGGGCGAGCGCATCGGCGATGCGGGAGAGATGGGGCCCGGCCTCCAGCACCGTCGCCGTCATGGCATCGAACAATTCGCACTCGAGCGCCAGGGCCTGGTCCGCCGCCTGGCCGATGCGGTTGGCCAGGCCCGCAAGCTCGTCCGTCGAGAAGCGCACGGCGCTGCCGATGGTCTGGCGGTGGCGGAAGAGCTGGCGGTTCTCGCCTTCCAGCAGCTTGTCGCCGTGCTGCGGCGTCACCTCGATGAAGTAGCCCAGGATGCCGTTGTGCCTGATGCGCAGCGCCGCCACGCCGCTCGCGCCGCGGTACTTCGCCTCCAGGCTCGCGATCACGCGCCGGCTCTCGTCGCGCAGCGCGCGCGCTTCGTCGAGCGGGGGATGGGCGCCGGCGCGGATGTAGCCGCCGTCGCGCGTCTGGAACGGCGGCTCGGCGACGAGCAGATGCTCCAGCCTGTCGAGCGCGGTGGCCGAGGCGGCGATGGCTTCCACCAGATCGGCGCGCGCGGGCGCGACCTCGCCCAGCGCGGGCTTCAGCGGGTCGTCGAGCCGCACCAGCACGTCGCGCAGGCCGCGCGCGGCCTTGACGCCGTCGCGGATGGCGGCGAGGTCGCGCGGGCCGCCGCGCTCCACCGACAGCCGGGCGAGCGCGCGGGCGATGTCCGGCGCGCGCCTCAGGTCCTCCCGCACGCGCCGGCGCAGTTCGCTGCCGGCGGCGAAGAGGCCCACCGCATCGTGGCGCGCGGCGATGCAATTCACATCCGTCAGCGGCGAGGAGAGCCGGCTGGCAAGCTCGCGCGCGCCCGCCGCGGTGACGGTGCGGTCGATGGTGGCGAGCAGGCTGCCGCCGCGCGCGCCCGCGAGCGTCTCGGTCAGTTCCAGGTTGCGCCGCGTGGCCGCGTCGATGCCCATGAAGGCGCGCGGGGCGGTGTGCGCCACGGGCTTGAGCGCGGGCAGCTTGCCCTTCTGGGTGAGCTCCAGGTAGCCCACCAGCGCGCCGGCCGCCGAAAGCTCCGCGCGGCCGAACTGGCCGAAACCGTCCAGCGCCGCCACGCGGTAGAGCGCCTTGAGCGCGCGTTCGCCCAGCGCGGAATCGAACTTGATCGCGGGGAGCGGCGTCAGCGCCGGACCGAGCGCCTTCAGGACCGGCCCGAGCGTCTCCTCGGCCAGGAGCGAATCCGGCGCCAGCAGCTCGCGCGGCGCAAGCCGGGCAATCTCCTGGGCGAGGTCCGCGGCCTCCACGCGGCCGACCTGGAAATCGCCGGCCGACATGTCCGCGGCGGCGAGCGCCAATTCGTTTCCGGCGCGGCCCAGGCTCGCCAGCATGTTGGAGGCCCGCGCCTCCAGCAGCGACTCCTCGGTCAGCGTGCCCGGGGTGACCAGCCGGACGACCTCGCGGCGCACCACCGCCTTGGCGCCCCGCTTCCGGGCTTCCGCCGGGTCCTCCGTCTGCTCGCAGACCGCCACCCGGAAGCCCTTGCGGATGAGCTTCTCCAGATAGGCCTCCGCCGCATGGACGGGCACGCCGCACATGGGGATGTCCTCGCCCAGATGCTTGCCGCGCCGGGTCAGCGCGATGTCCAGCGCCTCGGCGGCCTTGCCGGCGTCGGCGAAAAACAGCTCGTAGAAGTCCCCCATGCGGTAGAACAGCAGGTAGTCCTGGTGCGCGGCCTTGATCTCGAGGTACTGCGCCATCAGGGGCGTGACCTCGGAATCGGCAGGGCCGGGCGGGGAGACGTGCTCGTTCATGGGGCCAAAGTAGCAGATTGACGCCGCCCATACTTCGGCGTTTCACAAAGCCGGGGCTGGGTTATTCTGTGGATGTTTCGAGGTTGCCCATGGATACGATTCAACGGCCGAGTTTCACCGACGAAGAGGCGCTCGCCTTTCACGCCCGGGGCAAGCCCGGCAAGATCGCCATTACCCCCACCAAGCCGATGGCCACGCAGCGCGACCTGTCGCTGGCCTATTCGCCCGGCGTGGCCGCGCCGGTGCGCGCCATCGCGCAGAACCCCGACGCGGCCTACGACTACACCGCCAAGGGCAACCTCGTGGCGGTGATCTCCAACGGCACCGCCATCCTCGGGCTGGGCGATCTCGGCCCGCTCGCCGCCAAGCCGGTGATGGAGGGCAAGGCCGTCCTCTTCAAGCGCTTCGCCGACGTGGACGCGATCGACCTGGAGATCGACACCACGGACGTCGAGGCCTTCATCAACGCGGTGCGCTATCTCGGCCCCAGCTTCGGCGGCATCAACCTGGAGGACATCAAGGCGCCGGACTGCTTCGTGATCGAGGAGCGGCTGCGCGAGCTCATGGACATTCCGGTGTTCCACGACGACCAGCACGGCACCGCCATCATCTCCGCCGCCGGCGTGCTCAACGCGCTGCATCTGACCAGGCGCAAGATGGCCAACATCAAGGTGGTGGTGAACGGCGCGGGCGCGGCGGGCATCGCGTGCCTGGAATTGCTCAAGGCCATGGGCCTGCCCAGCGGCAACGCCATCCTGTGCGACACCAAGGGCGTGATCTGGCGCGGCCGCGCCAGCGGCATGAACCAGTGGAAAAGCGCGCACGCGGTCGAGACCAAGGCGCGCACGCTGGAAGAGGCGCTGGTGGGCGCCGACGTGTTCCTGGGGCTTTCGGTCAAGGGCGCGGTGTCGCAAGCCATGGTCAAGTCCATGGCCAGGGCGCCGATCATCTTCGCCATGGCCAATCCCGATCCGGAGATCACGCCGGAGGAAGTGAAAGCCGTGCGGCCCGATGCCATCGTGGCCACGGGCCGCAGCGACTATCCCAACCAGGTGAACAACGTGTTGGGCTTCCCTTACATCTTCCGCGGCGCGCTGGACGTGCGCGCGCGCACAATCAACGAGGCCATGAAGATCGCGGCCGCCGAGGCGCTGGCGGAACTCGCGCGCGAGGACGTGCCCGACGAAGTGGCCATGGCTTATCGGGGACAAAGACCCGTCTATGGGCCGGACTACATCATCCCGGTGCCGTTCGATCCGCGGCTGATCAGCCGGGTGTCGTCGGCGGTGGCGCAGGCCGCGATCAAGTCCGGCGTGGCGCGCCGCGCGCTCAAGGACTCCGAGCATTACCAGGCCCAGCTTTCGGCCCGGCTCGATCCCTCCGCGCTGCTGATCCAGAACGTGACGGCCAGCGTGCGCGCCAATCCCAAGCGCGTGGTGTTCGCGGAAGGCGAGGAAGAATCGGTCATCCGCGCCGCCAGCGCCTTCCAGAATTCGGGCCTCGGCAAGGCGCTCCTGGTGGGCCGCGAGGAGGTGATCCGCGCGGGCCTGCGCCGGGCCGGGATCGACGAGCACAGCCTGGAGATCCGCGTGCCGCATTCCGCGCAGGAGGCCGCGCCCTATGCCGAGGCGCTCTACCGGCGGCTTCAGCGCCGCGGCATGCTCTATCGCGACTGCGTGCGCATGGTGACCAACGACCGTAACGTCTACGGCGCCTCCATGCTGGCCGCCGGCGACGCGGACTGCATGGTGACCGGCGTGACGCGCGCCTATCAGGCCGCGCTCAACGACGTGCGCCGCGTGCTCGATTCGCCGAAGGGCGAGCGGCCGGTGGGCGTGATGCTGATCTTCGCGCGGGGACGTTTCGTGTTCGTGGGCGACACCTCCGTGCACGAGATGCCCACCAGCGAGGAACTCGCCGACATCGCGGTGCAGACCGCGGCCGTGGTGCGCCATTTCGGCTTCACCCCGCGGGTGGCGCTGCTCGCCTCCTCGACCTTCGGCTTTCCGCGCAGCGAACGCAGCGAGCGCATCGTGGAGGCGGTGCATATCCTCGACAAGCGCGGCGTCGATTTCGAATATGACGGGGAGATCGCCGCCGACGTGGCGCTCGATCCGGAGAAGCTCGCGCTCTATCCCTTCTGCCGCCTGAAGGAGCCCGCCAACACGCTGATCATGCCGGCGATCCACTCCGCCTCGATCTCGACCAAGCTCCTGGGCGAGATGGGCGGCGCCACCGTGCTCGGCCCGCTGCTGGTGGGCCTGGAAAAACCCGTGCAGATCGCGCCGCTCGGCGCCAAGATGAGCGAGATCTACAACGCCGCCATCGTCGCGGCGCTGTGAGACGAATGTCACCGCAGATCTGTATCTAATTGGGACGGACGCAGGGGATTTTAGAGACCTTGCGACGTGCTAACGGCCATTCATAAACTTAACCGATCATTAGCCGATCCGCTAAAATCCAGGCAGGGAAATCGCGAATTGGTGGAGAATCGGGGCAGTGCTCGACGAGGTGCTGCCTATGTCAGGCAATATTGGCGATAGCCCAAACGATTGGCGAGTGTTTGAATTTCGCCCTCCGTTGCCCGTGATATGTCCCCAGCCGCAGACCAAGCTACATCCCATGGTATGGATATCGGCAATATCGGGAACTGCCGTTGCGGCGCTGACTCTCTGGCCCAAGGCGATCCTGTTGCTCCATTGGATTTCTCACGTTTTCGCAACAGATGCATTTCGTTGACCCACATCGATTCTGGGAACGGCTGAGGCGCATCAGCAGAGTTACCGACTCGACAACGCAATCCGCGCAATCCTAGAATTTCAAATGCGAGGGGTGTTTCTAACGCGCATTTGAGCCGCCCGCGCTAGCTTGTCCATGCAAGGCCGCCGCCAGCTTGAGCGGCTAAAACGAGGGGCTTTGGTGATGGTGGGGTCTTTCGGACGGCTCGCGGCGGCGGCCTTTTTTTCCCTCACGCTCGCGGGCTGCGCGGGCGGTTTCGATTCCTCCGATCTGCCCGGCACCGGCGGCGCCCGCGTGGTGGAAAACGGCGCGCCGCTGGAATGCGTGCCCTATGCCCGCGCGCGTTCCGGCATCCAGATTTATGGCGACGCCTCGACCTGGTGGGATGCGGCCGCGGGAAAATACCTGCGCGGCAGCGCGCCGCGGCTGGGCGCCATCATGGTGCTGACCGGCTATGCCGGCCCCCATCGCGGGCATCTGGCCGTGGTGACGGCCATGGATTCCGACCGGGAGATCCGCGTCGATCACGCCAACTGGCTCAACGACGGCGCCATCTACCGCGACGATCCGGTGGTCGATGTGAGCCCGGACAACGACTGGAGCGAGGTCCGGGTGTGGAACGCGCGGGCGGGCGCCTGGGGCGCGCGCACATACCTGGTGCAGGGTTTCATCGGGCCCGGCCCGGAGCGGCAGGATGTGGCGCTCGCGGATTGAAATTTCCGTCGAATCAGTGACTTAGATCAAGGCGCGGGCCCGGCCGCCGCCCAGGATCGCGCCTGTTGCGTTATGCGCGGGCGGGATTAAGGTCCGCGCCCTCGAAAGGACGGGGGACCGCTCCGATGCGTTACCTGCGCATGCGCGCGCTGCCCGGATTGTCGTGAACGACTCCAGCCCCATCCTCCACGACGCCCTCGAAGGCGCGCCGGAACCGGCGCCGTCGCACATCGCGCCGGAGCTCAAGGGCCACGAATGGATGCTGATGCTGGGCGCCCTGGGCGTGGTGTTCGGCGACATCGGCACGAGCCCCCTCTACGCCATGCGCGAGACGGTGCTGGCCACGGGCGGAACCTTTCCCGGCCGCGCCTCCACGCTGGGCGCGCTGTCGCTGATCGTGTGGGCGCTCTTCATCGTGGTGACGCTGAAATACGTCGTGCTCATCATGCGGGCCGACAATGACGGCGAGGGCGGCACGCTGGCGCTGGCCTCGCTGGCGCACCGCTCGCAAGGGCTGAGCCGCAAGGTCAAGACGGCCATCGGCGTCGCCGCGGTGATCGGGCTGGCGCTCTTCTTCGGCGACGGCATGCTGACGCCGGCCATCTCCGTGCTCTCCGCGGTGGAAGGGCTGGGCGTGGGCAGCCACGCCTTCGCGCCGCTGATCCTGCCGCTGACGCTGGCGATCCTGATCGGCCTGTTCGTGTTCCAGAGCCGCGGCACCGCGCGCATCGGAAGGCTGTTCGGGCCCCTGATGCTCGTCTGGTTCGCGGCGCTCGCCGTGCTCGGCGCGATCTCGCTCTCCAGGACGCCGTGGGTGCTGGAAGCGGTGAACCCGTGGTACGGGATCGCGCTCTTCGTGCATGCGCCATGGCGGGCCTTCGTCTCCATCGGCGCCGTGGTGCTGGCCGTCACCGGCTGCGAGGCGCTCTATGCCGACATGGGCCATTTCGGCAAGGCGCCGATCCGCCGCGCCTGGTTCTTCATCGCCCTGCCCGCGCTGCTGCTGGAGTATTTCGGCCAGGCCGCCGCGATCCTGCGCGATCCGGCGCAGGCCTCCACCGCGTTCTTCTCCGTGGTGCCGCATTGGGCGCACTATCCGATGGTGGCGCTCTCGGCCGTCGCCTCGGTCATCGCCTCCCAGGCCGTGATCTCCGGCGTCTTCTCCGTGGCGCAGCAGGCCGTGCAGCTCGGCCAGCTGCCGCGCATGGAGATCCGCCACACCTCCGCGACCGACTACGGCCAGATCTACGTGCCGCGCATGAACGCGGTCCTGGGCGTGGGCGTGGTGCTGATCGTGCTGATCTTCAAGAGTTCCAGCGCGCTGGCCGCGGCCTACGGCATCGCCGTCACCGGCGTCATGGTGATCGACACCTTCAACGCCTCGATCGTGGCCGCTAGGCAGTGGCGCTGGAACGCGCGGCTGATCATCGCCCTGTTCAGCCTGCTCGCGCTGATCGACCTGGTGTTCCTGAGCGCCAACATGCTCAAGGTGCCGGAGGGCGGCTGGCTTCCCCTCGCCGTCGCCTCCGCCGTGTTCGTGCTGATGGAGACCTGGCGCAGCGGGCGCCGCGCCCATCAGGAGCGCATCAAGAACGAGTCCATGCCGCTCGACCTGTTCATCGAGAAGATCACCACCACCACCCGCGTCGCCGGCACCGCCATCTTCCTGTCGGCCCGCGGCGACGTGGTGCCGGGCGCGCTGCTCCACAACCTCAAGCACAACAAGGTGCTACACGAGCGCGTGATCCTGGCGCATGTGGCGGTCGACGACGTGCCGGTGGTGCAGCCCGACAGGCGCATCGAGGTGGAGAAGCTCGGCAAGGGCTTCTTCAACGTCTTCATCCATCACGGCTTCTTCGAGACGCCGGACGTGCCGCGCGCGCTCGAGGAGGCGCGACCCTTCGGGCTGGCGGTCGACAAGGAGACCTCCACCTTCTTCATCGGCCGCGAGACGCTGGTGCCGGCCGAGCATCCCGCGCTGGGGAGCTGGCGCACCTGGCTCTACATGCGCATGGCGATGTCGGCCCTGTCGCCGGCGCGCTTCTATCACCTGCCCCCCAACCGCGTCGTCGAATTGGGAACCCAGGTCACCATCTGAGATGCGAACATGACCCCCTCGAGCGCCGCGAACGACGTCGCGGCTTCCCCGGCAGCCACCACCGGTGCTTCGCCGCTGAGGCGCGAGGCGGCGCTCACGCTGGGCGCGCTCGGCGTCGTGTTCGGGGACATCGGCACGAGCCCGCTCTACGCGCTCAGGCAATCCGCCATCGCGGCGGGCGGCGCGTTGCCGGGCATGGAAGCGGTGATGGGCGTGCTGTCGCTGATCTTCTGGTCGCTCCTGATCGTGGTGACGGTCAAATACGTCGCCGTGATCATGCGCGCCGACAATGACGGGGAGGGCGGCGTGCTGGCGCTGGCCGCGCTCGCGCACCGCACGCAAGGCCTGAGCCGGCGCGTCAAGGGCGCCATCGGGCTGGTGGCGCTGCTGGGGCTGGCGCTGTTCTACGGCGACGGCATGCTGACGCCCGCCATCTCGGTCCTCTCCGCGGTCGAGGGCATCGGCGCGGAAAGCGCGACCTTCGCCCACTGGGTCGTGCCGCTGTCGCTGGCGATCCTGGTGGGGCTGTTCGTCATCCAGCGCCACGGCACCGCGCGCATCGGCGCGCTGTTCGGGCCGGTGATGCTGGTGTGGTTCTCGACGCTCTCGCTCCTGGGCATCGCCGCGATCCTGAAGGCGCCGCGCATCCTTTCCGCCGTCGATCCGCGCTTCGGGCTGGAGCTCTTCGTGCGCGAGCCGTGGATCGCCTTCGTCTCGCTGGGCGCGGTGGTGCTGGCCGTCACGGGCTGCGAGGCGCTCTATGCCGACATGGGCCATTTCGGCCGCGGCCCGATCCGCAACGCCTGGCTGTTCCTCACGCTGCCGGCCCTGCTGCTCAACTATTTCGGGCAGGGCGCCATGCTGCTCGTGAACCCGCATGCCATCGACTACCTGTTCTACGCGCTGGCGCCGCATTGGGCGCACTATCCGCTGGTGCTGCTGGCCACCGTGGCGACCATCATCGCCTCGCAGGCGGTGATCTCGGGGGTGTTCTCGATCAGCCAGCAGGCGGTGCAGCTCGGCCAGCTGCCGCGCATGGAGGTGCGCCACACCTCCGCCACCGAGCAGGGCCAGATCTACGTGCCGCGCATCAACGCCATGCTCGGCATCGGCGTGGTGCTGATCGTGCTGATCTTCAAGTCGTCCGACGCGCTGGCCTCGGCCTACGGCATCGCCGTCACCGGCGTGATGATCATCTCGAGCTTCCTGGTGGCCGTGGTCGCCTACCGGAAATGGAACTGGAAGCTCCACTGGGTGATCGCGGTGTTCGGCTTCTTCGGCCTGATCGACCTGACTTTCCTGTCGGCCAACGCGCTCAAGGTCGTGGAAGGCGGCTGGCTGCCGCTGGCCGTGGCCGCCGGCGTGTTCGTGGTGATGGACACCTGGCGGGTGGGACGCAGGCTGCATCTGGAGCGGATGCGCGACGGCGCGCTCGCCATTCCCCAGTTCCTCGCCAGCATGGACAAGCACGCGCAGCGCGTCGCGGGCACCGCCATCTACCTCACCCCGCGCACCGACCTCGCGCCCGGCCCGCTCCTGCACAGCCTCAAGCACTACCGGCTCCTGCACGAGAAGGTGGTGCTGGTGAGCGTGGTGGTGGACGACGTGCCCGCCGTCGCCGCGGAGAGCCGCGCCGAGGTCGAGAAGCTCGGCAAGGGCTTCTTCGGGGTGAAGCTGCATTACGGCTTCTTCGAATTCCCCGACGTGCCCCGGGGCCTCGCCGAGGCCAAGAAACAGGGGCTCGTGATCGAGCCGGATCTGGCGACCTATTTCGTGGGCCGCGAGACGCTGGTGCCGGCGTCCAGGCCCGAGCTCCGGCCCTGGCGCATCGCGCTCTACACCTGGCTCGCCTCGAACGCCTATTCGCCGGCGCGCTTCTTCCAGCTGCCCGCCAACCGCGTGGTGGAGCTGGGCACGCAGATCACCATCTGACGCACACGTGATGCCGGACGGGCGCGCGGCCTTGCCAGAGCGGGATCGCTCTTCTTCGAATCGCGATCCCGCTCCAGGTATTTGATTGACGCGCAATTTTTCGGGCGAAGCGCTGCGCACTTCGCCCGATTGCGCTTCAGCGTTGCGCGCCAGTTCCGGGGGCCCACCATGAAAGCGCTTCTCCTCGTTCTTCCGCTGCTCGCGGCCGCGCCCGCCGCCGCTGCCGATCTTTCGCCGACGACCAGGGCCGCGCGCGCCGCATCGATCCCAGGGTGCTGAACGACGCCGCGTTCAGGGCGCTCAAGCCCGGCGGCGTCTATGTCGTGATCGATCACGTGGCCGAAGCCGGCTCGGGCATGCGCGACACCGACACGCTGCACCGCATCGATCCGGAGATCGTGAGGAAGCAGGTGGAGGCCTCCGGCTTCGTGTTCGACGGCGAGAGCGAGGTGCCGCGCAATCCGGCGCACAGCCACAAGCTCGCCGTGTTCGACGACGCCATCCGCGGCCACACCGACCGGTTCGCCTTCCGGTTCAGGAAGCCGAAATGGCGGCCATTGCCGCGCCCAGGCGCGCGCCCCTAGACTGGTCCACGGAAAGCTCTCCCGGAGATCGCGATGCGCGCGTTGGCGCTGGCTGTTTTTGTCGGCTTTTTCGCAACCGCCGCCGCGTCGGCGCAGCAGATCACGATCGCGCAGGGCACGCTGGCGGGCACCACCGATGGCGCGATCTCCGTCTTCAAGGACATTCCCTTTGCCGCGCCTCCGGTGGGCGACCTGCGCTGGCGCGCGCCGCAGCCCGCCCCCGCCTGGACCGGGACGCGGGACGCGAGCCAGTTCGGCCCCATCTGCCCCCAGGCGCCGCGCCTTCCCGGCGGGTTCCATGAACAGCACCCGCAGAGCGAGGACTGCCTGACGGCGAACGTCTGGACCCCGTCGACCGCCGGAAAGCTGCCCGTGATGGTCTGGATCCATGGCGGGGCGTTCCGCACCGGCGGCGCGGCCAATTCGCTCTATGACGGCAGCGAGCTGGCCCGGCATGGCGTGGTGGTCGTGACCTTCAACTACCGGCTGGGCTGGCTGGGCTTCCTCGATTTGCCCGCGCTGGCGGCCGAGCATCCGGACGAGCCGCACGGCAATTACGGCCTGATGGACCAGATCGCGGCGCTCCAATGGGTGCGCAGGAACATCGCCGCGTTCGGCGGCGACCCGGACAACGTGACGATCTTCGGCGAATCCGCAGGCGGCATGAGCGTGAACGACTTGATGGTATCGCCGCCCGCGCGCGGGCTGTTCGCCAGGGCGATTTCCGAATCCGGGCTCGGCCTCATCAATACGCCCAGCGAAGCCGACGCGCAGGCGCTGGGCGCCGCATTCGCGCAAAAGATGGGCGCGGGCGACGAAACCGGCGCCGATGAGCTCAAGACGCTGCGCGCGCGCTCCGTCTATTCGATCACCCAGGCCGAGCCCGACACCGATGCCGGCGGCATGTCGCCCATGATCGACGGCACGATCGTCCCCGGCGGCGTGGCCAGGCTCTTCAGCGAAGGCAAGATCGCGCACGCCGCCTACATGGCGGGCTCCAACAGCGACGAGGCGACGCTGATGCGCTACCTCGGCATGACGGACGAATCCCTGCTGAAGCCGCTGGGCGATCGTGCCGCCCAGGTGCGCAAGATCTACGAAGCCGGCGGCGCGCTCGACGACGACAGCTTCGTGCGCGAGCTCTTCAACGACGCGCTGTTCGCGAGCGGCGCGCAGAGCTTCGCGGATTACGTGGCGAAGGCGGGCAACAGCGGCTATGTCTACAATTTCCGCTACCTGGCCGACGCGCTGCGCGGGCGCATGCCCGGCGTGTCGCATGGCGGGGAGCTGATCTACGTGTTCGGGCTCCACGGCCTGGCCAACACCCCGCTCGGCGCCAGGCTCGCTTCGCGCGCGACGGACAAGGACAAGGCGGTGGTCGCCATGGTGCAGTCCTACTGGACGAATTTCGCCAGGACCGGCAACCCCAACGGGCCGGGCCTGCCGCAGTGGCCGCAATCCAGCGCCGCGAGCGAACAGACGCTGGTGATCGACGACGGGACCCAAGCGGTTTCGGGCTATCTCGCCGCGCGGCTGGCGGTGGTCTATGCGGGCTGGTACGCGCGCACGGGGCTGGCGGCGCCCTGAGGCCGGTCTGAAACGCGGACGGCGCGGGCCTTGGGTCCCGCGCCGCCCAAACCATTGCCCAATGTCGTTTCCTACTTGAACAGCGACAGGATGATCTGCGGCGAGGAGTTGGCGATCGACAGCGCCTGCACGCCAAGCTGCTGCTTGACCTGCAAGGACTGGAGCATCGCGCTCTCCGTCGACATGTCCGCGTCGACCAGGTTGCCGATGCCCGTCTGCAGGGTGTTCGACAAATTGGTGACGAAGGTTGCCTGCACCGAGAACTTCTTCTCGCCCGAGGACAGGCGGGCGAGCGCGCTGTTCACGTTGGTCAACGAGGCTTCCACGGTGGAGATCATCGTGGAGGCCTTGGCCTGCGTGGAGATCGTCGACGTCGAGGCGACGGTGACGATGGATCCGCCCAGGCTCATGTTCTCGGCCGACACCGTGATCTTGCGCGAACCGTCCGAGGAGGCGAGCGCGGTGATCTGGGTGGTCGAGCCGTCGACCAGGTTGAAGCCGTTGAACACGGCGTTGTTGATGATGGAGGTGATCTGGTCGCGCAGCGCCGTGAAGTCCTCGTTCAGTGCCTGGCGGCTGGCCGTGTCAAGCGACTGATCCGAGGCCGACAGGGCCTTCTGCTTCATCTCGATCAGCAAATCCGAGATCGACTGGCCGGCGGAAAGCGCGGTGTCGACCGAGGAAATCCCGCGATTGAGACTGTCCGTCACCGATTGATACCCGGCCACGTCGCCGCGCATGTCCTGCGCGATGGCGAAGGTCGCGCCGTCGTCCTTGGCGGACGCGACCTTCAGACCCGAGTTGATGGCGTTCTGCGTGGTCTGAAGCTGGGCATTGGTCTGGTTGAGGTATTGCAGCGCCACCATGGCGCCGGTGTTGGTGTTGACTGTCAGCATGCTCTTTCTCCGTCCCGTTCTGGTGGGTTGGCGGCCTTCTGCCCGCCTTGGAGGCACAGTGCCCCGGCGGTTGCGCTCGCAATCGTTGTGCCGCGCGCCGGCCGCGCGGGATTCCGGGATTTTGCGCGTGGGCGGGGAAAGGATTGCGCGGCAGGATTTTCCCGGCCGGCGTTGCAGGCGCGCCTGCCGTCTTCAATCCCGCCCACGGAGGCACGCCGACGCCGGCGCTCGTCCGCCATCGTGGCGATCGCGCGGCCCCGATGGCCCGCGCCTGCGGGCCACGGCACGGAAGGAATGGCGAGCCGCAATCGCGGCGGCTAGGCCGCGCCGGCGAGGCCCTGCATGATGGTGCGGTTGATCGCGATCAGCGGCTCCATCGGCGCGCCCTGGCGGGTCACCTGCTTGGAGTATTTCGACACCCACAGGGACAGCGAGACGATCTTGGCGCGCACGTCCTGCGGCAGCTGGTTGCGGTCGTCCATGCAGTCGGCGGCGAGCGTGCGCCACAGCCGGCGGTTCCAGTCCACGGCTTCGGCCAACGGCCCGCCGCGCGCGCCTTCGCGCTGGGCCTCGATCAAGGCGCCGGTGACCTGGCCGAACAGCCGGTATTCGTTGTCACGCGGACTTTCGGTGATCTTCTGCGTGTTCTGATACGCCCTGTGGGTCATAGGAGAGACGTTCCTTTTCGAACTCGAACAGTTTCTTGCAGAGGACGAGGCCCTTGTAATACGCGCCGGCCATCACGTGGCGGCTGATCTCCACGCAGGTCATCAGCGCGCCGCGGTGCTTGATCGCGCCCATGAACTCCGTCATGCGCAGCGCGAATTCGTTGTAGAATTCCTCGTCCCCGTCCGGCTCCAGATACATCATCATGATCGGGAAATAGATGCGCCGCGCGGGCGTATCGGCATCTTCCCGCTGCATGATGTCCTTCTCGCGCAGCAGCGCCGCCTTGTTCTGGATCACCAGGCTGGCGCGCTTGTCGCCGTTGGTCATGACGGCGCCGTTGAGCACGAATTTCTCGCCCGGCTTCAGTGACAGTTTCAGCGGCATGTCGTCGTCCCCGCAAGTGCGGCCGGCGCGATGGCGCGCGATCCGCCTTCCGGAGACGGACGCTAGCGCCCAATCGTTAAGAAAAACCTTGCAGACCGATCGTTCCCATTCACCCAAAATTAGGCATGCCGGCGCTTTGATGACGCCGCACAAGAGGACGATTTCATGGCCATTCCGGCAGTCCAGCGGCGCATCGACGAAGCCGCGGCCATCGGCGCCCATGCCCGCGCGCTCACCCGCCTGGAGGCGCTGGAAGAGGAACTCGAATCCGCGCTGGCGCGCAGGAAATCCAACGGCGCGCTGCGCCGGGCGGTCAAGGCCTGGCGCCGCGGCGACATCGTGCGCGCCGGCCAGCTCGCGCTCGAAGCCACCGAAGCCGACGCCACCAACGCCCAGGCCTTCCACGTGCTCGCCATGGCGCTGGAGCGCATGGGCCACATGCACAAGGCGCTCGTCACCTACGAGCGCGCCTTCGCGCTCGATCCGGACGATCCGGACCTTCTGCTCAATCTCGGCCTCTCCGCCTGGAACATGAAGATGGTGGATGCGGCGGAGAAGATGTTCAACCTCTACATCGCCGCCTGCCCCGATTCCCCGCTCGGCTACAACAATCTGGGCACGGTGATGTGCGACCAGGGCCGCTCGTCCATCGCCATCGAGACCTTGCGGGCCGCGATCTACCGCATGCCTTCGCAGTCCATCCTGTGGAATTCGCTGGCGACCGTGCTGGCCGAGGACGGCCGCGCCGACGAAAGCATCGTGTTCTACGAAGAGGCCATCCGGCTCGAGCCGGATTTCGCGCGGCCCTGGCACAATCTGGGCTTCGCCTATTCCCATCTCGGCCGGCTGGAAGAGGCGCTCGGCGCCTACGACCACGCGCTGTCGCTGGCGAAGGATCCCACCGAGATCATCGAAGGCCGCCATTCGCGCGGCGTCTGCCTGATCGGCATGGGGCGGCTCGCCGAGGGCTTCGCCGACTACGAGGTGCGCAACGATCCCCGCTTCCGCGCCTATGTGCAGACGGTGACGAAATCGCCCGCCTGGCAGGGCGAAGAGCTCGACGGCAAGCGCATCCTGGCGGTCGCCGAGCAGGGCCTGGGCGACGAGTTCATGTTCGCCAACATCCTGCCCGACCTGGCGCGCGCGGTGGGCGGGCGCGGAAAGCTGCAGATCGCGGTCGATCCCAGGCTGGTGACATTGTTCGCCCGCTCCTTCCCGGACGCCGAGGTCGGCACCTATGACGACCGCCGCCTCATCGACAGGGACGGCAACCGCGAGCTGCGCTTCGTGCCGTGGGCCCACAAGGACGGCGATCCGGATTTCCACGTCGCGATGGGCAGCGCCATTCCCCGCTTCCGCAGGACGGTTGCGGACTTCCCGCGCGCGGCCTTCCTCAGGCCCGATCCGGATCGCGTGGCGCGCTATCGCGGCGAGATCGCCGGCTTCGGGAAAGGCCCCAGGATCGGAATCTGCTGGCGCTCGATGATGCTGGCCGCCAAGCGCGGCAAATACTACAGCGCGCTCGACATGTGGGGGCCGATCCTCAAAGTGCCCGGCGTCACCTTCGTCAACGTGCAATATGGCGAGGTGGAAGAGGAATTGCGCCGTGCCATGGAGCGCCACGGCGTTCCGATCCATTCCGTCGAGGGCCTCGATCTGAAGGACGACATCGACGGCGCGGCCGCGCTGTCGGGCGCGCTCGACCTGGTGATCTCCGCGCCCACCGCCGCCGCCGCGGTGGCCGCGAGCGTGGGCACCGAGGTGTGGTTCCTGACGGCGGGGCGCACCTGGCCGCAGCTGGGAACCGACAAATTCCCCTGGTACCGCGACACGCGCGTCTTCAGCCCGGAGAAATTCGCGGACTGGGCGTCGCTGATGGGCGAAGTCGCCACCGCGCTGGAAACGTTCAGCCTGACGGGCTGAGCGACCACGGCCCGAAAAAGAGAACGGACGGCGCGACGCCGGGGGGTGTTCGCGCCGTCCGCTCGTTCACGCACGCCCGCGGCCGGGTACCGCGGGAGGGCGCCGCGGCCAGCCTGTATATCTGTGGCTGGCCATCTCCCCGCCTTGCACGCGACAGTTGTAACCGGGAGCCGTTAACGCATCGCTACGGGCGGGCGCGTCACTGCAGGAACGCCCGCACGTCGCCCGCCGATCGCGCGGCAACCTCCTCCATCGGGATGTGCCCCGTCTTCGGATAGACGATCAGCCTGGAGCCCGGGATCGCCTTGTGGAATTTGTAGGCCGCCTCGACGGGGATGAGCCTGTCCTCCTCGCCCCACAGGATCAGCGTGGGCGCCCGGATCGCGGCGATGTTCGCGGCCACGGCATTGTCGTAAGGCGTGTTGAAGCGCTCCAGCGTGGCCTCGCGCGTGCCCGCCATGCGCGCGAAGTCCCAATAGGAATCGACCATCTTGCCGGTGATGATCTCCTTGTGGACGATCGCATCGTTCAGCCCTTCGGTCACCAGCGAGCGCGGGGTGATGTGAAGCAGGATCTCGTTCGCCACCGGCACGCGCGCCAGCCTGAAGGCGAGCGGCACGGCGCTTCCGCCCTTGGACGGCATGCCCGCCGCGTCCACGAGGATCAGTTTCGAGACTTCGCCCGGATGCTCTTCCGCGAAACGCGCGGCCACGCCGCCGCCCATGGAGTTGCCGGCCAGCGCGAAGGATTTGAGGCCCTCCTTGCGCGCGAAGGCATCCACGAACGCGACCATGCCCTCCTGCGAATAATCGTGGCAGGGCGTCGCGCCCGTCAATCCATGGCCGGGAAGATCGACGGCGATGACGCGATATTCGCCGGACAGGATCTTCGACCACGGTTCCCAGGTGAGGAAGGACGCGTTCGATCCGTGCAGCAAAAGGAGCACCGGACCGTCCTTCGGGCCGCGGGCGCGGAAATGCGCGCGCTCCGCGACGGCGGTCGGCATGGCCTTGCCGGAGGCGGTCGGCGCGCAATCCAGATCCACGAACTCCGACGCCGGCGCGTTGTATTTCAGCTCCAGCGCCGCGCGCGGAATGTCGGGCTCGCTGAAGGCATAGAAGGCGCCGGCGGCCAGCGCGGCGATCACGATCAGGCCGATGAGCACGTTACGCATCAAAATCCCCCACTCTCTGCCGTTGATTCGAAGAACGCCTCGCCGCCCGGCCCCGGATCGTCCGGCGGACGCGGCAAGGTGAAGCCGTGGCCGGCGTCGATGTCCTCGAGCCGCCGCGCCAGTCTGGCGCCCGATTTCGGACGTTGGCGCGAATCGTCTTGCGCCTCCGCGCCGCCATCGTGCAGGAACGCGGACGCCGCGTCCGACGCCAGCCGCTCGTCGCGCGGCGCGCCCGGCAGCATGGCAAGCGATTCCACCACGGGCGCGGACCAGGCGAGCGCATCGAAGGCCCCGCACCCGCCGCACACCGCATGCCATTGCGGCGCCGTCCAGCCGCAATTGGCGCAGCGCCAATCCGCGTCGCGCGGCGCGCGCACGGCGCGGGAGAGCCAGGAATGCGCCGCCGCCGCGTCCCGGTTCTCGCCCTGCTCGATCTCCGCCATCAGCGCGCAGACCCGCGCGCTCGCGGGCCCGCGCGCGAGCGGAGCCAGGATCCGCCGCGCCTCGCTCCATTGGCCGAGGTTCACGTCCTGCTCGGCCTCCAGCACGCGGCTTTCGAAATGCTCGCGGTTGAGATGGGCGAGCCCGATCAGCCGGCGCGCGCGCTCTTCCACCGATTCCGCCGGACGGATCGCGGCATAGACCGCGGCGAGATCGGGATGGGGCGCCTGCGCCCATGCACCCTCGATGATGTCCTGCGCGCGCCAGGCCTTGCCGGTCTGGGCCAGACGGCGGGCGGCCAGCGCCGCGGCGGGCACGAGCGCCGGCGAGAAGTCCAGCGCCTCGAGCGCGGCGTCGAGCGAGCGCTCGCCATCGCCGCGGGCTTCGGCGTCCATCGCCTCGGCGGCGAGCAGCACGCCGCGGCGGCGGCGCAGGAGCCCCACGTCGAGCAGCCGCCTGCGTGCGGCGTTCTCCAGCACCTTCTTGGCCTCGCTCCATTCCCCGCGCGCCGATTGCAGGTCGAACAGCGCATTGGCCGCCCATACCGCCTTCGGCCTCAGCTCCAGCGCGCGCGCGGCCAGCGCGATCGCCTCGTTCGCATCCTCCCGCCGCATGGCCTGCATGAAGAGCCCGCGCAGGCCGAGGAATTCGGTGTCGGGATGCGCCAGCATGGCCTTGTAGGCGTTGCCCTGCGCCGTCTCGTCGCCTTCGAGCTGGGCGGCCTGCGCGGTGAGGAGCAGCGCCAGAGGCGGCGTGCCGAGCAGCTTCTGCGCCTTGCTGGCTTGGCGGCGCGCTTCGGCAAGATCGCCGGCCGCCGCCGCGACGAGACCCTGCGTGACCGCGTCATTGCCCCGGCGCATGCGCCGGGCGCTGGTCCAGCGGCCGACGGCGCCGGGGCCCGACAGGATCAGCACCGCGACGCGGGTGAGGAGCGCGACCAGCGCGGCGAATACGATCGCAAGCCCGATGGCCACGCTGGCGCTGCTGCGCGCCTCGTAGGCGCCGACGGTAAAGACGAGCTCGCCCTGCCGGTCGGCGATCCAGGCGATGCCCGCCGCGATCAGCGCGGCGCCCAGCAGAATCGCGATCAGCCGGATCATGGGTGCTCCGGCGCCTGCATGGCGGCGAGAATGCGCGATGTGAGCGCGCGGGTGCCGGCATCGATCGCGAGCCGCGCGCGGGCCCCGGCGAGCCAGGGCGCGGCGGCCTGTGCCGCAGCGCCCTTGAGCGCGCTCATTTCGGCCACGGCGCTGGCGAGGTTGCCGCCTCTCGCGTCGGCTTCGGCGCGGGCGAGACGGCTCTCGGTGCTGTCGCCGGTGGCGGCGCCGATGCGCCGGATGGTGACGAGATTGGAGACATTGGCCCACAGGCGCTGCGACCAGCCCGTCGCCTTGCTCTCGCGCTCCGCCGCGAGGATGGCGCCGGCATCAGCGGACAGCGCGCCGGCGAGCGCTGCTTGCGCCGGCGCGCCGGACGCGGCGTATTTCGCAAGGCCCGCAAGCTCCGGCGCCGCGGGATCGAGCGCGCGCAAGGTCGTGAGCTCCGGCGCGAAGGGCTGGCCTGCGGCGCTGGCGCGCGCCAGATCGGCGAGCGCGAGCAGCATGGCCGCGCGCTTCATCTCTTCGGACGCATCGCGGGATTCGAGCCGGACCACGCGCGCCAGCAAGGCGTCTTCGCCCGATTTGAGCGCGAAGGAATCCAGCCGCGCGGCGAGATCGGCGGGCGGCGCGGTGCGTTCGAGCGCGCCGACGCGGAAAGAAAGCCTGTTCGCGGCATCGGCGAGGCCCTGCGTGCGCGTGTCGAATTCGGCCCGCGGGACCCCGGCGCCGGGCGGGGCTTTTTCGAGCCGGGCCACGCGCGCGCCCAGCTGGTCGAATTCCGCCTTGAGCGCGCCGCCGTCGCCGCCGGGCGCGGCACCCTCCAGCGCCGTCAGCCGTGCCTCGTCGGCATCGAGCCTCGTGCGCAGGGCCGCGATGGTCTTCTGCTCGTCGCTGTATTCCGCCGCCGCGACATTGGGGGCCCGGCCGCGCGCGATCTGCGCCACGCGCGTTTCCAGCGCGGAGATGCGGTCGCCGGAGGCATCGCCGCCGCCGCCATGCAGGAGCGGCCAGTAGGTCGCGATCAGCCCGCCCGAGGCCGCCGCGATCACCAGGAGCACCAAGATGCCCACGGCGCCGTCGGGGAACAGGCTGCGGCGCGGGCGCGGCTCTTCGGCCAAGGGCTCGTCGCCCTCGGGCGAAGGCAGGGCGGCAAAGGGGCGCTGGTCCGAATCCGTCATGATGGCTCCCGGGCGCCGGAATCTACAGGCGCGGCCCCAGCCGATCCAGACAGGCCAGAAGCGCCGCCTGATCCGGCCGCGCGGCGACCTCGATTGCGCGGAACCCCAACCCGGCGAGCGGCCTGGCGGCCGCCTCGCTGATGCAGAGCGCCGCCGACCCGGAGCAGTCCAGACCCGCCGCCAGCTCCGCGAACGCGCGCGCCCCGCGCGGGGAGTAGAGCAGCACCGCGTCCGCCGAACCGGTCTCGAGCGCCGTGCGCGCCGCGGCCGGGAGGGCCGTCGCCGCGACCGCGCGGTAGAGGATTTCGGTGCGCAGCGAAAAGCCCGCGGCGCGCAGCGCCGCCGCAAGATCGCCCTTGGACTCGGCGCCGGCGGCATGGAGAAGATGTCCATTCCGCGGAGAGGCCCATGCGATGGCGGCCTTCGCCAGGCGGGCGCCGTCGCCATCGGCGCTGCGGACCTTCGCGAATCCCGCCTCCCGCGCCGTGCGGGCGGACTGCGCCCCCACGGCGAAGAGCGGCACGTCGCGCCGCGCCGTGCGCCGCGCCAGGGCGCGCACGCCGTTGGCGCTGGTGGCGAGGATCGCCTGCACGCCGTCAAGGGAAATCTCGGCGCCTTCGAGGAATTGCATTTCCATCAGCGGCGCGACGATGGGTTCGTGGCCGAGCGCGCGGAGCTTCGCCGCCGTCGCTTCGGCATCCGGGCGTGGGCGCGTGACGAGGATGCGCATCCTAGAGCGCAAGCCAGGCTTTCGCGCGCGGCTTGAGCGCGAGCCCCGCTTCGCGGCCGGCGGCCGCGGCCTCGCGCACGGCATCCGTGCCGAGCGGCATCTCGAACCGGGTGTCGGCATGGCCGCCGCCGTCCGGCGCCAGCACCTCGCCGCGGAAGCTGAGCTTGCCGCCGGCGACCGTGGCGAGCCCGCCGATGGGCGTGCGGCAGGTGCCGTCGAGGGCAGCCTGGAAGGCGCGCTCGCAGGCGAGCGCGATTTCGGTGTCGCGATGGTTCAGCTCCGCGACGGCCGCGCGCGTCGCGCCATCCGGCTCGCGGATTTCGATCCCGATGGCGCCCTGCGCCAGCGCGGGCAGCCATTGCCCGGCGTCGAGCGCAGCGGTGGCGCGCGCGGCGAGGCCCAGCCGCTTGAGCCCGGCCATCGCCAGCAGCATGGCATCGAACTGGCCGGCATCGAGCTTGCCGAGCCGCGTGTCGACATTGCCCCGCAGCAGCACCGTTTCGAGATCGGGCCGCGCGCGCCCGACCAGGGCCGCGCGCCGCACCGAACTGGTGCCGACGCGCGCGCCCGGCGCGAGCGCTTCCAGCGAGGCCGCCTTCAGGGACACCAAGGCATCGCGCGGATCCTCGCGCGGCAACAGCGCCGCGATGGCGAGCCCCGCGGGCAGCGCCGTCGGCACGTCCTTCATGGAGTGGACGGCGAGATCGATATCGCCCCGCAACAGCGCCTCTTCGAGCTCCTTGGTGAAGAGGCCCTTGCCGCCGGAATCCGCCAGGCTCCTGTCCTGGATGCGGTCGCCGGAGGTCTTCACTTCGCGGAGGATGCACGCCGCGCCCCGCGCGGCCAGGAGATCGCGCACCATGTTGGCCTGGACCAGCGCCAGGCGGGAACCGCGCGTGCCGAGGCGAAGCGTTTGCGGCATGGGACCTTTCGGGCTAGAGCCACGGCGAAACTAGCATGGACGCCGCCGGCATTGCGCGCCCTGACCGTTCTCGGCCTGGAAACCAGCTGCGACGAAACCGCCGCCGCGGTGGTGCGCGGGCGCGCGCCGGGCCCGGGCGCGATCCTCTCCAACGTCGTGCTCAGCCAGATCGACGCGCACGCGCCCTATGGCGGGGTGGTGCCGGAGATTGCCGCGCGCGCCCATGTCGAGGCGCTGGACGAGATCGTGGAACGGGCGCTGGCGGAAGCCGGCATCGGGCTTTCGGATCTCGACGCCGTCGCGGCGACGGCGGGGCCCGGACTCATCGGCGGGGTGATGGTGGGATTGACGACGGCCAAGGCGCTGGCGCTGGCCGCCGCAAAGCCGTTCATCGCGGTCAATCATCTGCAAGCGCATGCGCTGACGGCGCGGCTGACGGGCGGGGTGGAATTCCCGTTCCTGCTGCTCTTGATCTCCGGCGGGCATTGCCAGCTCCTGGCAGTGGAGGACGCCGGACGGTTTCACTTGCTGGGCACCACGATCGACGACGCGATCGGGGAAGCCTTCGACAAGACCGCCAAGATGATGGGCCTGGGCTATCCGGGTGGACCGGAGGTGGAGAAGCTGGCACGGTGCGGCAATCCGGGGCGCTACGCGTTGCCGCGGCCGATGGTGGGGCGCCGCGGCGCGGATTTCTCGTTCTCGGGCCTCAAGACGGCGCTGCGCCAGATCGTGAGCGCGGGCGACTACAGGGACAGCGACGCCGCCGACCTCGCGGCTTCGTTCCAGTCCGCGGTCATCGACACCCTCTGCGATCGTGTCGGCGCCGCAATTCGCATGTTTGCCGATGACTATCCTGAAGGCCATACGCTGGTGATCGCGGGCGGGGTGGCCGCCAACGAGGCGATCCGCTCCGCGCTCGTCGCGCGCGCGGCGGGCAGCGGCTTTCAGGCAAAAATACCCCCGCCCGGGCTTTGCACGGACAATGCCGCGATGGTCGCCTGGGCGGGGGTTGAGCTTGGCCAGCTAGGACGGTTCTCAGGCCTGGGAGAAAGCCCGAAAGCCCGCTGGCCGCTTCATGGCGCGAACGCTGGGGGGAGCCGGAAGGCGTCCGCGCCGTGAATCGCCGTGCGGCCCGATGCGAACTGCTTCACGCGTGGCGGGACCGCACCTGGAAAGCCCGTTCAGATCAGGAACGCGCCCAGCGACACTGCGCCGGTCACGACGATCAGGGCGGCGGTGAGGATCGCGACGACGGCGTTGTTGAAACGCGAGCCGAGATCGGGGGCCGGAGCCGAAATGTGTGTCATGGTGCCTCTCCTTTGATGGCCGCCGGGAGGGGTTCCGCCGGCCTTGAATCCGTGGCCGGGGATCCGGCCTCACGAGGGGCAGATAGGGAGCTGGGCGCGGCGCTTCAATGAACGAAATCAGAAATATTTAGTGTTTATCGTTCTGTCATCAGCGCCGAATTTTGTCTAACATATTGAGATAACAATGTTATTTATCTCGGTTACGAATGGCTTGCGCGAATCGCATGGGAGGGATGCCTGAAACTCGCCACCTGGAACATCAACTCCGTCCGCCTGCGGCAAGGGCTGGTCCGGCGCTTTCTGCGGCAGGAATCCCCCGATGTCCTGGCCCTGCAGGAGACCAAGGTGGTCGACGAGCTTTTCCCCGCCGGGGCGTTCGCGCGGATGGGCTACGTCCACCAGGCGATCCATGGCCAGAAGGGCTATCACGGCGTGGCCATCCTCTCGCGCCTGCCCTTCCGCGAGCAGCGCGCCCGCCAGTTCTGCGGCAAGCAGGATTGCCGGCATATGTCGGTGGTGCTGGCGAACGGGGTGGAGCTGCACAATTTCTACGTCCCCGCCGGCGGCGACGTCCCCGATCCGCGGAGGAACGAGAAGTTCGCCCACAAGCTCGCGTTCCTGGCCGAGATGCGGGCGATGTTCGAGGCCCGCCGCCGGGCGCGCGACACGCCCGTCATCCTGGTGGGCGACCTCAACGTGGCGCCGCTGGAGAACGACGTCTGGAGCCACAACCAGCTCCTCGGCGTCGTGAGCCACACGCCGGTGGAAACCGAACTCCTCAGCCAGGTCAAAGCCGCCTTCGACTGGATCGACGTGACGCGCGAGATTGTGCCGGCGAGCGAGAAGATCTATTCCTGGTGGAGCTACCGCGCGCGGGACTGGAAGGCATCCGACCGCGGCCGCCGCCTCGACCACGTCTGGACGAGCCCCGCGCTCAGGGGCGCGGTGACCGCGCACCGGATCCGCAAGGACATCCGCGGCTGGAAAAAAGCCTCCGACCACGTGCCCGTGGTGGTGGAGACAGCGACGTAGCTGCGACGCCGGTCCGCGGATCGTCGCGTGCCACCCTGCCCCGCGCGGGCGGCAGAGGGAGCCGGACGCGCGGATGGGCTAATCGGCGCCGTGCCAGAACGGCTCGGTCTTTTCGAATTTCTTCCAGCGCTTCCTGGCGCCTTTCCAGACGTGGCCGGCGCGATCGTGGTGCCAGCCATAGACCATGCCGGCGGCGAAGGAGAGCGAAGGGTGCGCGCCGACCCTGGGCGAGGCGAGCTGCGACAGCGTCTGGCGGGCCACCGTCACGTCGTTCAGCGCGCCCAGAACGTCCTGCATCTTGGAAAGATGCGCCAGGAACGCCCTGGCGGAATGCTCCTCGAACAGCGGCGCGAAGAATTCCGAGGTGTAGCGCAGCTTCTTGAGCGCGATGCGCAGCTTGTGGCGCTTGTGCGCCGAAAGCTTCCTGAGATGGCGGGCCTTCTTGCGCGCGGATTTGAGGCGATGGTCGAGCATGCGCGCGGCAAGGTCGGCCGCCCTCATCTCGAAGGCCATGTGGCCGCTGGCGGCGTGCGCCCGCCCCGCCGCCTCGAACCAGATGCGCCGGTCGATGGCGTCGCCCAGATCCTTCAGGAAGGCCTCGAAGCCCGGGCTCTGGACGTGGGCGATGGCGAAATCCCAGGCGGTGCGGCGCGCCTCGCCGGCGCGCTCGCGCAACAGGTCGAGGCCCTCCACGTCCGGATTCGCTTCCGCCGCGGCGGCCAGGATGCTGTCGACGAAGACGTCGAGATCGCGCGCGGGGCCGAGCTTCTCCGACAGCCTTTTGGCGCGGTCGCGCAACTGCTCCAGCGCCGGCGTGCGGAAATCGCCGCCGAAGGAGGTGAGCGCCACGCGCAGCCGGCGGAAGCCCACGCGCATCTGGTGAAGCCCTTCGACCTCATGGCCTTCCAGCATCGGCGCGATGTTGGAGGCGATGTGCCATTTGCATTGCAGAAGCGTGAGGCGGAACGCGTCCTCCGCCGGGATGTCGCGCGGCAGGATCGCGGGCTTGGCCTTGACCGGCGCGGGATGCGGGCCCTGCGGCATCGGATCGAGCACGATCGGCAGGAACCCCTGCGGCAGGCGCTTCAGGGCCCGCTCGCCCAGCTTGAATTCGAATTGCTGACCCATTGTCGCGGAGATTCCCGGCGCAGGCCCGCTTTCGTGCGGCCGCCGCCCGCCTTTGTTGTCCCACCAGAGCCGGGATTGAGGCACGAATCCTTGCGCCCCATCAATCGCGCGTCACAAAAATGTCGCCGCGCGGTCGCGTTTCAGGCCGCGCGCACAGGAATCCCGGCTGTGGATAACTTTTCCTTGGCCTGGCCGATACTTGCCTCGCCGAAATGGAAAATGGAGGCGGCCAGCACCGCGCTGGCATGGCCGTCCTTCACCCCTGCGACAAGATCGTCCAGCGAGCCCACCCCGCCCGAGGCCACCACCGGCACGGGGACCGCGTCCGCCACCGCGCGGGTCAGCGCCAGGTCGTAGCCGGACCTGGTGCCGTCGCGGTCCATGGAGGTGAGCAGGATCTCGCCCGCGCCGCAATCGACGAGGCGTTTCGCATGCGCGATGGCGCCGATGCCGGTGGCGTTGCGCCCGCCATGGGTGAAAACCTCGAACCTGCCGGGCGCGGCCTGCTTGGCGTCGATGGCGGCGACGATGCACTGGCTGCCGAACTTCCGCGCCGCCGCGCGCACGAATTCCGGATTGCGCACCGCCTCGGTGTTGATCGCCACCTTGTCGGCGCCGGCCAGCAGGAGCGCGCGGATGTCGTCCAGCGTGCGCACGCCGCCACCAACCGTCAGCGGCATGAAGCAGACATCCGCCGTGCGGCGCACCACGTCGAGCAGGATGGAGCGCTTCTCGTGGCTGGCGGCAATGTCGAGGAAGCAGAGCTCGTCGGCGCCCGCCGCGTCGTAGATCATCGCCTGCTCGACCGGATCGCCCGCGTCGCGCAGATCGACGAAGTTGACGCCCTTCACGACGCGCCCGTCCTTCACGTCGAGACAGGGGATGACGCGGATTTTGAGCATCAGCGTGCCTGCGCTTCCTTGCCCGCGCTCATCTCTGCCGCACCATCGTGGCGATGTTGAGCAGGGCTCGTCCCAGCGCGGCTTCGGCGGGAACGGCGGTGGTTTTGCACAGGGCTTCCGTTTCGAGGAGCAGGTCGAGGGCCTCGCCGAGCTTGTCCTCGCTCCAGCGCGCGGCCTGGGCCTTGAAGCTGGCGGCGCGGGAGAAGTGCACCGGCGGCCACATCCTGCGCATGACGGCATCGAGGCTTTCGCGCCTGTCCAGCGCCGCGCGCGCGGCGAGCAGGCGCTGGAAATGGCCCATCGCGGCGCGCACCACCATCACCGGAGATTCGTCCGCCGCCCACAGCCGCGACAGCGTCAGGTCGAGCCGCGCCAGATCGCCCTCGCCCGCCGCGTCGCAGGCCTCTTCCGCGCGCAATTCGGACTCATCGCCCATCACGGCGCGCACGTCGTCCAGGCTCACGCTCTTGCGGCCATGGGCGTAGAGCGCCAGCTTCTCCAGCTCGCGGCGCGTGATGCCGCGGTCGGAGCCCAGCCGCGACGCCGCCTCCTCGAGCGCATCCTCGCCGATGGAAAGACCGTGCGCCTTGAGCGCGGCGCGGACCACGTCCGGCAGGTCGCGCTCGCTGTCCGGGTAGCAGGCGATGGCGGCGGCGTTGTCCGCTTCCTCGAAGGCCTTGCGCAGGGCCGAGGACTTGGCGAGGTCGCCCGCCTCCACCACCACGAGCGCATCGCCCTTCGGATCCTCGAGGAATCCCTCGAACAGCTTGGCGAGCCCGTTGCCCGCGCCGCGCACGCGCACCACGCGCCGCCCGCCCAGCATCGAGAGCGCCGCCGCCTCGTCGGCCAGCCGCGCGGGGTCGGCGTTGAGCGCGGCCTCGTCCATGTCGGCGACGCGAAAGGCGTCGCCGAGGTCGGGCACCACCGCCGTCGCCATCGCTTCGGCCCGCTCGCGCACCAGGCCCTGGTCGGGCCCGAAGATCAGCGTCGCCGCGACGCCGGCGGGCGGCTTGGCGAGGAATCGCGCCACCTCATGCGGCTTGATGTTCATGGATGCCTGGCGAAATAGACGCCGAGGTCGAGGCGGATGTGCTCGGCCACGCTCTGGGCCGCGCGCCGGCGCGTATCCTGGAGCGTGACTTCGGTGGCGTAAGGAGACGCCGCCACGTCGTAGCCCGCGCGCACCTCTTCCTCGCCCTTGGTGATTTCCTTCGCCGTTTTGATGTCGGTGAGGGTGTAGCCGGCCTGCATGGTGTAGCCGTAGCGGGTGATGGTGGCGTTGTCCGACGCGATGGCCACGCCTTCGCGGATTTCCTTGACCCGCAGCGTGAGCTTGTAGCGCATGCCCTCCACCCGGTCGCTGCCGTGGAGCAGCGAGATCAGCGCGTTGCGCAGCTCGTAGCCCGACTCTTCATTGGGGATCGGCTCGATATAGATCGAGGAGAACTCCATCTGCGCGCCCGGGGTTCCGGGCAGCGTGCCGTAGAGCGGATGGAAACCGCAGGCGGAGAGGAGAAGGGCGGCGGCCAGCACAACTGCCCGACCTCCTCCTTGCGTGGAGGCCGGCAAAATCCGGGCGAAGCGGGGATTTTTCGGGTGAGGGGCGCGGCGCGAACGCATGTTGCACCCGGGGGCCCGTCCGGAAAATGCTTTGCGTTTTTCGGCCTCCCCGCAAGGGGGAGGTTGAACTTCAACCTCAGCCATCACACCACGACGTTCACAATGCGCTCGGGGACGACGATAACACGTTTGGGCGGCTTGCCGTCGAGGGCGCGGGCGACGGGCTCGAGCGCCAGCGCCGCGCGTTCCAGGGCGGCCTTCTCCGTGCCGCGCGCGATTTCCAGCGTGCCGCGCAGCTTGCCGTTGACCTGGACCGCGACGGTCACGCTGTCCGAGCGCGTCAGCGCCGGGTCGGCCTTCGGCCAGGGCGCGTCCACGGCCATGCCGGAACCGCCCAGCGCCTCCCAGCAGGTCTCCGCGAGATGCGGCATCATCGGCGCGGACAGGAGCACCAGCGCTTCCAGTGCCTCGCGCTTCGCGGCCGCGTCGCCTTCCTCGCCGCCGATGGCGTTCGCCAGCGAATAAATCTGCGCCACCGCGCGGTTGAAGCGCAGATTCTCCAGATCGTCGGTGACCGCGGCGATGGCGCGATGCGTGGCGCGGCGCAGCCCGCTCGCGCCTTGCGCCGCGGTGCCCGGCGGCGGCAGTTCGCCCGCGTCCTCCACGATGCGCCACAGCCGCTGGACGAAGCGCCAGCTTCCTTCCGCGCCCTCGCTGGTCCATTCGATGTCGCGCTCGGGCGGAGAGTCCGACAGCATGAACCAGCGGATGGTGTCGGCGCCGTAGACGTCGATGATGGATTCCGGCGCGATGCCGTTCTTCTTCGACTTCGACATCGCCTCGGAGCGGCCGACGGCCACTTCGGTGTCCGTGCCCCTGAAATAGGCCTTGCCGCCGCGCTTCTCGACCTCGTCGACCGCGATCCACTCGCCGTTGTGGCCCTTGTAGGTCTCGTGGCAGACCATGCCCTGCGTGAACAGGCCCGCGAACGGCTCGTCCACCGCGACATAGCCGAGCTTGTGCAGCCCGCGATTGACGAAGCGGGCATAGAGCAGATGCAGGATCGCGTGCTCGACGCCGCCGATATACTGGTCGACCGGCAGCCAGTAGCCCGCCGCCTTCGCATCCACGGGCGCTTCGGCTTTCGGATTGCAGAAGCGCGCGAAGTACCAGGACGAATCCACGAAGGTGTCCAGCGTGTCGGTGTCGCGCAGCGCGGCGCCGCCGCATCGGGGGCATTCGGCGTGCTTGAAGGTGGGATGGGCGTCGAGCGGGCTGCCCGGCACGTCGAAACGCACGTCCATGGGCAGCTCGACGGGGAGCCGGTCCTTCGGCACCGGCACGATGCCGCATCTGCCGCAATGGATCATCGGGATCGGGCAGCCCCAATATCGCTGGCGCGAGACCAGCCAGTCGCGCAGGCGGTATTGGATCGTGCGCCGGCCCTTGCCCGCCGCTTCGATGCGCGAGGCGACTTCCGCCTTGGCCCGGTCGACTTCGAGCCCGTCCAGGAAGCGCGAATTGGCGAGCTTGCCCGGGCCGGCATAGGCCTCGCCGCCGACCGTGAAGGTCCTGGGATCCTCGCTCTCCGGCACCACCACCGGGATCACGGGCAGCCGGTATTTGCGCGCGAAGTCGAGGTCGCGCTGGTCGTGCGCCGGGCAGCCGAAGATGGCGCCGGTGCCGTAGCCCATCAGCACGAAATTGGCGATGTAGACCGGCAGTTTCCACGCCGGATCGAAGGGATGGGCGGCGGCGACGCCGGTGTCGAGGCCCATCTTCTCGGCGGTCTCGATGGCGGCTTCGGTGGTACCGGTGCGCCGGCATTCGGCGATAAAGTCCGCGACCTTGCGGTCCTTCGCCGCCAGCGCCTCGCTCAGAGGATGGTCGGGCGAGATGGCGACGAAGCTCGCGCCGAACAGCGTGTCCGGCCTCGTGGTGAAGACGTCGAGCGTCTCGCCGTTCGGCAGGCCGCGCCCTGAAATATCGAAACTGAAGCGCAGCCCTTCCGAGCGCCCGATCCAGTTCTTCTGCATCAGCCGGACCTTCTCCGGCCAGCGCTCCATGTGATCGAGCGCGTCCAGCAATTCGTCCGCATAGGCGGTGATCCTGAAGAACCACTGCGCCAGCTTCTTGCGCTCGACCGGCGCGCCCGAGCGCCAGCCGCGCCCGTCGATCACCTGCTCGTTGGCCAGCACGGTCCTGTCGACGGGATCCCAGTTCACGTCGGCTTCGGCGCGGTAGACCAGCCCCGCTTCGTAGAAATCCAGGAACAGCTTCTGCTGCTCGGCGTAATAGCCCACGTCGCAGGTGGCGAATTCGCGCGACCAGTCGATGGCGAGCCCCATCAGTTTCAGCTCGGCGCGCATGGCGGCGATGTTGCCGTAGGTCCAGTCGCGCGGGTTGATGCCCTTGTCGCGGGCGGCGTTCTCCGCCGGCAGGCCGAAGGCGTCCCAGCCCATGGGGTGGAGCACGTTGAAGCCTTGCGCGCGGCGGAAGCGGGCGAGCACGTCGCCCATGGTGTAGTTGCGCACGTGCCCCATATGGATGCGCCCCGAGGGATAGGGAAACATCTCCAGCACGTAGCATTTGGGCTTCGGCGAATCGTTGGGCGCGGCGAAGCTTGCGGCCTTTTCCCAGGCCTCCTGCCAGCGCTTCTCCGATTGCTTGGCGTTGTAGCGCGCCATGATGCTCTCCATGCCGCCGCTTCATGCGCTGAAGCCGGCGGCGGAAAGCTCTACAGCGCGTCGTTCCTAATCGCTAGTCTTGGTGGCAAGCCGAAGCTCGCGCGCCCGGGTCAGGATCGCGTCCTCGAGCTTGGTGGCGGTGTCGGGATTGACCTGGGCGTCCACCCAGCCGTCGGCCGAATGGGTCTGGCGGAAGACCGCGATCTTGACCCCGTCGGCCCTGAGCCGCCGGTCGAGGATGTAGACCGTGACCTTCATGCGCTCGTTGGGATTGTCCGGCGAGGAGTACCAGTCGGTGATGATCACCCCGCCGAAGGGATCGGCGGACTGCACCGGCAGGAAGGACAGCGTGTCCAGCGTGGCGTGCCAGAGATAGGAGTTCACCCCCAGCGTCATGCGCCCGGAGGTCGAGGAAATGCCCGCGCCGCCCGTCGACTCGTCGGGCATTTCGTCGCTGCCGCCGCAACCGGCCAGAAGCACCAAAGTCAGCAGCAGCGCTGGAACCCGCATGGACATCATCTCGGACAGGACCCTATCGGCTTGGGGGACCGGCGGCTTATATCGGCACCGTGGCGGGCGCGCAACGCCTGACACATTAAGGATAGGCTTATGGTATAAGGGCTTACCGGGGGCGACGGGATGGAAAAGCGGGCAATCGCGGCTTTGGCGGTGGGCGCTGTGGCCCTCTGGCTGGCGCGCCCCGCCGCGGCGGCGGGCCCGCTCGACTGGAATCTCTCCCCCTTCCAGTTCAACGTCGGCGATTACGCGGGCCAGCTGGGCGCGGAGCTTTCCGGCGCCGCCTACGCCGCCCGCCAGAGCGGCGCGGTGAGCGCCACCGGGGTCACCGGCGCGGTGTGGCTGGAGCCGAGCCTGGAGACCGTGCTCGACAACGCCTGGGAACTGGGCGCCAAGGCCACGCTGCTGGTCGATCACGACGCGCTCTCCGGCGACAATTACGGCAACGACGTGCTCGAGAAGGGCTATGTCTTCCTGCAGACGCTCTACGGCCGCGTGGAGCTCGGCCAGCAGGATGGCGCGGCCTACAAATTCGTGCTCAACGGGCCCGACATCGACGACATCGCCGCGATCAACGACGCCAACCTGGTCTTCTTCAAGGATCCCGCGACGGGCAAGGCGCTGAACGGGGTCTTCAACCTGCGCACCGGCGTGTTCGATTCCGCCAACGACGCCAAGATCTCCTACTACATCCCGCACTTCTTCGATTTCCAGATCGGCGTGTCCTACACGCCCTACATGGCCAAGGGCGTCCTGCCCGGGATCGACCAGGGCCATTCCGGGGCGAACGTGCCGAGGAACATCCTGGAGTTCGGCGCCAACTATGCCGGCTATTTCGGGCCGTACATCGTCCGCGCCTATGGCGGGCTCGCCATCGCCGGCAATTCCGCGCCGACGCCCGGCCACGGCGATCTGCGGGACTATGGGCTCTCCGCCGAGATCGACCGGCCATTCGAGGGCGGGCAGCTTTCGGTCGGCGGCGGATGGCGGCGCTCCAACGCCTACACCTTCGACGTGACGCAGCCCTTCTCGCACGGCGCCACGCGGGACTGGCGCGCCGGCGCGACCTATACGCGGCGCGCCTGGTCGTTCGCGCTGGAATACGACGACGGCCATGCCGACGCCCATCCCGGCCTGCCCGCGCTCCACGAAAGCGGCGAGGAAGCCGCGGCCGGCTATCAGGTGAACGAGAACCTCGCGCTCACGCTCGGCTGGCAGCACATGCGGTTCGAACGCAGCAGCGGCACCTTCTACACCGGCACCCCCCGCGCCACCGGCGACGCGGGCTTCCTGCACGCCTACGTGCATATCTAGAGCGCAATCGGGCGAAGTGTGCAGCGGTTCGGCCGAAAAATTGCGCGCCAATCAAATACCTGGAGCGGGATCGCGATTCGAAGAAGAGCGATCCTGCTCTAGGCCAGCGCGCCGATGGCGGCGACGCCGGCGAAGGCGCCGCCCGCGAGCCGGCGGACCGTCCGCGCATCGATTCCGCCCAACGCAAGGACCGCAACCGGCGACTGCCGCGCGATCAGACGCGCCCGCATGGCGCCGAGCGCCGGCGCGCCCGGGTGGCTTGCCGTCGCAAACACCGGCGACAGCAGCACCGCGTCGCATCCCGCCCGGCACGCCCGCAGCGAGTGCGCCGCCGCCGTGATCAGCCAGCGGGATCGCCTGGCGCGCCAATGCGCGGCCTCTTTCGCCCGCGCCTCGGTCAAATGGATGCCGTCGGCGCCGATGCGGGCCGCCAGTCCGGGATCGTCCGCGACCACGAATTTGTATCCCTTTGCGCGCGTCAGGGCTTTCAGGGCACGCGCCAGCGCTTCACGCCGCGCATGCTTGCGCGCCCGCACGACGATGAGGCTGCCGCGCGGCAGCCGGCGGGCCACGGCGACGGGATCGGGCAAGCGTTCGTCGTCGGTCATCAGCACCAGTGCGGGCAGGCCAGCCCGGCCGAAGCGCGCGGCGGCGCGCGCCAGCTGCGCTCTTGCCAGGCCGGCCGTGCCGGGCTTGTCTTGCGCCATGTCCTCGCCTCTCGCCGACATTCTGGCCCGCATCGACGCGGCGCGAAAGAAGGCCGTGTCGCCCGCGGCCTTCACCACGCTCGTGGCGGTGAGCAAGACGCACGGGCCGGGGCGCATCCTGCCGGTGCTGGAGGAGGGCCATCGCGTGTTCGGCGAAAACCGCGTGCAGGAAGCGCAGGGCAAATGGCCGACGCTGAAGGCGCGCTTCCCCGACATCGCGCTCCACCTCATCGGGCCCTTGCAGACCAACAAGGCGCGCGAGGCGGTGGCGCTGTTCGACGCCATCCATTCCCTCGACCGGCCCAGGCTGGCCCACGCGCTGAAGGCCGAAATGGAGCGCGCGGGCCGCGCGCCCGGCCTCTTCATCCAGGTCAACACCGGCGAGGAGCCGCAGAAGGCGGGCGTGGCGCCGAAGGATGCGCCGGCCCTGATCGCGCTGGCGCGCGACGAACTCAGGCTGCCGGTGAAGGGCCTGATGTGCATCCCGCCCGCGGCAGACGCGCCCGCGCCGCATTTCGCGCTGCTGCGGACGATCGCGCGCGCGCACGCCCTGCCCTGGCTCAGCATGGGCATGAGCGGCGACTTCGAAACCGCGATCGCCTTCGGCGCGACGCACGTTCGCGTCGGCAGCGCCCTGTTCGGGGCGCGGCCGGCCGCTCACGCGCCGTGACGTGTCATGGCGCGCGAGCGCGGGACATGACGCTTTTCTACCGGAATGCACGCCCCGCCTTTGCGTAGGCGGCGGCGGAGTTGAAGATGTTGATGGTCATCAGGCTCTGCTCGGTGTCGGCGCGGGCAGTGTAGACGGCGGCGACCCTGGCCTGCACGCCCGCATCGGACGGCGCGGCCTCGAGCGCGAAATCGGCGAGGTGGCAGGCCAGCCGGTGCTCGCCGGCGGCCGACAGTTCCGCCGCGCGCCCGGCGAGCTTGCCGGCGCCGCCGGCCAGCGCGGCGATCTCCCTGGCCAGCACCTCGCGCGGCGCGGGCTTGAGCTCGGATGGCCGCCCGCTCCACCAGCCGCCGTAATAGCGGATGACGTTGCGCACCAGGAATTCGCTGTCGTCATAGACCGGCTGGAGCCACGGCGAATCCGATTTCGGCAGGTCGATGCCGGTGACGATGTCGACATGCGGCGGCGAGCCGTTCTCCATCGCGGCCAGCGTGCGCGCGACGATGGCGTCGAGGAAATCCGCCGTCTCGCCCAGCATGCGCCTGATCTTCTCCGGCTCGCCGATCACCGGCCCGCCATGGCCCGGGCACATCGCCTCCGGCGCGCAGTCCGCCATGGCGCGCAGGCCCTTGGCGCGCTCCCAGGGATAGCGCTGCACCTTCTGGGGATTGCCGTCATTGGGCACCGCCCAGATGAAGAGGTCGCCGGGGCAGACGACCCGCCGCTCGGGACACCACACCCAGGTGTGGTCGTCCGTCTCGCCCTTGCAGTGATGCAGCTCGAAGCTCACCCCGCCCACGGCGATGCGCAGGGACTCGTCGTAGAGCGTGTCGGGCGGGATCGGCGGCTCGCCGAAGCTCGAAAAGGCGTCGTTGGAGGCGGCCTCCACCGTGCCGCCGAACTGGCGCGCGTTCAGCGCCGCGTTGTGGCGTGCGGTCGCGGCATAGCGGGCGAAGCGCGCCGGCATGGCGCTGTGGGCGATGACGCGCGGGCGCTTCTGGCCCGGCATCAGGAACGCGGGAAGCCCATAGGCATGGTCGACATGGCCGTGGGTGTAGATGGCGGTGTGGACGGGCGCCTGCGTCTTCTGGCGCAGCATGGCCGCGATGGCGGGCGCGAACTGCTTCGTGCCGGTATCGACCAGCACCAGGCCTTCGTCCGTCTCGAAGGCCGTGCAGCCGGAGAACTGGGAGGCGAACCAGGTCCGCTCCGCCGCCATCACTGGGCCGCCCGTCCAGAAGAACTTCGCTTCCTCGGGCGTCTTGCCGCGCATGGTGCCGAATTTCGCCGCCGGATTTGCCGCCATCGTCTTCTCCCGTTTCGGGCCCCTTATGGTTTGCGCGCCGCCATGCTAACCGAAGCCGGATGAGCGTCCATCCCGTCGTCAAGCTCAAGCCGCGCGAAGGCCGCAGGGCGCGCGCCGGCGCGCCGTGGGTCTTCGCCAACGAGCTGGTGCTGGACGCGGCCACCAGGGCGCTGAAGCCGGGCACGCTGGTGCGCGTGCTCGCCGGCGACAAAGACGGGCGCGACTTCGGGCTGGGCTATTTCAACCCCAAAAGCCTGATCGCCATCCGGTTGTTCGAGACCGGCGGCGCTGTCGGCACGGCATTCTTCGCCGGGCGGCTGCGGCGCGCCCTCTCGCTCAGGCAGATGCTTTATGACGCACCTTTCTACCGCCTCGTCCATGCCGAGGGCGACGGGCTGCCGGGGCTCAGCATCGACCGCTTCGGGGAGATCTGCGTCGTCCAGGTCACCACCGCCGGAATGGAGGCGCTGCTCGACGAGGCGCTGGCGGCGCTGGACGAGGTGGTCGCGCCGCGCACGGTGATCCTGCGCAACGACACCGCGTCGCGCGCGCTGGAGGGGCTCGAACCCTATGTCCGCGCCGCGCGCGGCGAGGCCGGACGCATCGAGATCCGCGAAAACGGCGCGGGCCATTTCGCCGAGCCGATGTCGGGCCAGAAGACCGGCTGGTACTACGACCAGCGCGACAACCGCGCCTTCATGGCCAGGCTCACGGCGGGCAGGAGCGTGCTGGATATCTGCTGCTACACCGGCGGCTTCGCCATCGCGGCGGCGCGCGCCGGCGCCGCGAACGTCACCGCCATCGACTCCTCGGAGCCCGCGCTCGCGCTGGCGGAGGCGGCCGCGAAGGCGAACGGCGTGTCCATCCGCCTGGTCAGGGCGGACATGTTCGAGGAACTGGCGCGCATGGCCGCGCGCGGCGAGAAATTCGATATCGTCATCGCCGATCCGCCGCCCTTCGTGAAGTCGCGCAAGGATCTCGAAGCCGGCGCGCGCGCCTACCGCAAGCTCGCGCGGCTTGCCGCGCAGGTGACCGCGCCGGGCGGGTTCCTGCTGCTCGCCTCCTGCTCGCACAACATCGCCATGGAGCGCTTCGCGCAGGAATGCGCGGGCGGGCTTGCGCGCGCGCAGCGGCACGGCGCGCTGATCCGCCAGGCGGGCGCGGGCCCCGACCATCCGGTGCATCCGATGCTGCCGGAGACGGCCTATCTGAAAGCGCTGGTGTATCGCCTCGGCTAGAGCAGGATCGCTCTTCTTGGAATCGCGATCCCGCTCCAGGTATCTGATTGACGCGCAATTTTTCGGCCGAACCGCTGCACACTTCGCCCGATTGCGCTCTAAGGCGCGGGATCGCTGCCCGATTGCCCCAGGCCCATCGTCTTCTGGTAAGCGAAGAGCGCGCGCATGGAGAGATCGCCGCCGATGCCGTTCTGGTTCATGGCGGAGAGCAGGGCCTGCGCGTTCTGCCCGGTGAGATCGGCGGGCGCGGCGCTGGCGGCGGTCTGCTTGCCGGGCGCTGCCGCGGGCGCGGCCGCGGACTGAACGGCGACGGGCGTGATGGTGGCAGGCCCGGTGGTGCGCGGCGGCAGCGGCTTCATCGCCGCGGCGGCGACGTCGGTCTTGCCGTCGTCATGGCCGAGGCCCGCCCAGCCCATCAGCGTGTCCTCGAAATCCTTGCCGGTGATCTTCTCGAAGGCGACATCGGCCAGCGAGGTGACGAGCCCGATGGGCCCGCCATAAAGCGTGTCGCCCGCGACCTTCTCCACGTCGCCCATCTTGTCGCCGGTGATGGAGCGGTAGATCGTGCCCACGATGGGCAGGTGCTGCAGCGGATTCACGACGTCGAGCACATCGTGCCAGAAGCCGCCGTCGGAATTGTCGGCCGTGGCCGCCGCGGGCGCCTGCGTGGCGGGCGCGGCGTTGGCGGCCACTTTGGTGCTGCCGGGCAGCCGGTCCATCTGGTGACGGACCATGGGGAAGAACGGCGTCTGCACGTTCTGGGCAAAATCGGCGACAGGCATTCTGCTTCACCTCTGGGCGCAGCCGTGCAGAGGCCATGCCAGCGGAAAGCACCCCAAAACCGGGCTTTCGGGCGCGCCGCGGCCGCCGCACCGGCAAATTCTGCCTGTCCGCGCCGGGCCTAGAGCAGGTGCCCGGCCTTGGCCTTCTTGGTCGCGAGATAGGCCGCGTTGTGGGTGTTGGAGGGGAACTTGTGGGGGACGCGGGCGGCGACGCGGATGCCGGCGGATTTGAGGCCCGCGACCTTGAGCGGATTGTTGGTCATCAGCCGCACGGATCCGAACCCGAGCAGCTCCAGCATGCGCGCGGCGACGCCGTAGAGCCGCTCGTCTTCCTCGAAGCCCAGCCTGGTGTTGGCTTCCAGCGTGTCGAAGCCCTGATCCTGCAGACTGTAGGCGCGCAGCTTGTTGGCCAGCCCGATGCCGCGGCCCTCCTGCGCCAGATAGAGCAGCACGCCTCCGCCGGCTTTCGAGATCGCCGCGATGGCGCCGCGCAGCTGCTCGCCGCAATCGCAGCGCAGCGAGGCCAGCAGGTCGCCGGTGAAGCAGGAGGAATGCATGCGCGTCAGCACCGGCTTTGCGCGCGGCGGCTGGCCGATGACGATGGCGCAATGCTCCGGCCCCGCATCGGCCGCGCGAAAGACGACGATCTCGCTCTGCGGCGCATCCGCGAGCGGCACGCGCGCGCGCGTCACCAATGCCAGCGTGCGCGCGGATTCGGATTCGTAGTCGCCGATGTCCGTCGCGTTCACCTCGGCGGCGCCCGCGGTCCACCCGTTGACGGCCACGACGGCGGGCAGAAGCCCCGCGAGCTTGGCGAGCTTGACGGCGGCGGCATCCGCGTCCGGCAATTTCTCGCGCAGCGTCGCGAACGGGCCCTTCATCGGCGTGGCCATGTCGGCGGTGGGATCGGCGATGGCGCGCAGCGCTTCGGCCGGCATAGAGGGATCGAGGGCGAGCGCGACGATCCCGGGCGTATAGAGCCGCATCTTCAGCGTCCGCGCCCGCGCATGGGTGAGCAGGAGGCGCGGCCGGCCCTTCCGTTTCACGAGGGCGTGATGGGGCGCGGTCTCGACGGCCCGCGCGGTGACGACTATGCCGTCCGTGCCCATGACGGCGACCGGCTCGCCGCGACGCAAGGCCAGCGCCGCGCGCGCCACCGCTTCGACGGGACGCTTCGCTTTACCTTTCGGAGAGTTTGACCGGCGGGGCATCCATTCCCACATACACCCGCGTCCGGAAAGCGGGTAGACTCCCGTGCCTGCCATTGCTTCGAGGAGGCGCCATGCCCAGTGCCAAGCGGGTTCTTCTGGTGGACGACGACGCGATGCTCCGGTCCTCGCTGGCCGAGCAGCTCGCGGCGGAGGGCGAGTACGTGCCCGTCGAGGCCGGCTCCGTCGCGGAAGGCCGCGCGCGCGCCCATGAAGGGCTCTACGAATTCATGATCCTGGATGTGGGTTTGCCGGACGGCGACGGGCGCAAGCTCTGCCGCGAACTGCGCGAGGAAGGCGTCACCTGCCCGATCGTGCTCCTCACCGCGATGGATTCCGACAGCGACACCATCGAGGGCCTCAAATCCGGTGCCAACGACTACGTGGCCAAGCCCTTCCGCTTCGCCGTGCTGATGGCGCGCATCCACGCGCATCTGCGGAGCCACGAGCAGAGCGAGGATGCCGTCTACCGCATCGGGCCCTACACCTTCCGCCCCTCCGCCAAGATGCTGATCGAGCCCGGCGGCAAGAAGATCCGACTGACGGAGAAGGAAACCAACATCCTCAAATTCCTCTACCGCTCCGGCGAGACGGTGGCGCGCGAGACGCTGCTGCACGAAGTGTGGGGCTACAATCCCGCCGTCACCACCCACACGCTGGAGACCCACATCTACCGCCTGCGCCAGAAAATCGAGGAGAACCCCGGCCAGGCGCAGATCCTCATCACCGAAAGCGGCGGCTACCGGCTGGTGGCGTGAGGTTGGGCTCGAAATTCGCCTTGCCTAGACGCTGGACAATCGCAAACGACCTCAACCCGCTCCCTCTCCCCCAACGCATGTGGGGGAGAGGGAAATTGGGCCCGGCGCTCCATGATTTCGCCTCGAACTGCCGGCATAAGTTGCTATTATGTTCGTAGCACGCGCGCGCAGGCCGGGCCCGCGTTTTTGCCCGGCTATGCGCACGAGTGGTAACAGACCTATGTACCCAACAGACCAAGAGTTGCCGGGAGAGACGCCATGCTGGCCAGGATGAAGACGAAATCGCTGATGGGCGGGGCAGCGCTTGCCGCGCTCCTCATCGTGCCCACGATGGGCCATGCGGACGATCTCCAGCTCGCCTCCAACACCCGCCACGCGCCGGCGCCGCCCGCGCCCATGGCCCCGGTTGCGCCGCCGGCCCAGCCGGCGCCGCCGCCCGCCGGTTCCAACTGGGTGCGCTGGCCCGTCAAGAGCTACGACACCAGCGCGCTCAGGGTCGAGGACATGGTCGGCACGCTGACCGTGGACGTGAAGGACAGCGGGCCGATGACCGTGGAAGTCTCCGGCGACGCGCAGCGGCTCAAGCACATCACCGTCGATGCCGACGGCAACACGCTGCACATCGACGCCAACGACAGCGATGAAGGCGACTCGGTGTGGGACTGGAAGAACTGGTTCAACTTCTCCGACGGCGAGCGCCGCCGCACCAACAATCTCTTCGTGCGGGTCACCATTCCGCGCGGCAGCGAGGTGAAGGTGGACGATCTGGTCGGCAACGCCACCATCGGCGACACCGACGGCGTGCTGCGTTTCGGCGCCGCCGCCACCACCGCCCATATCGGCCGCGTCAAGGAAGCCCATATCGACATCGGCGGCTCGGGCAAGATCTACGTGACGCAGGTGGACGGTCCGCTGCACCTGGACGTGGGCGGCTCGGGCAAGATCAATGTCGGCTCGACCCAGGAAGTCGACGCCGACATCGCGGGCTCGGGCGACGTGACGCTCGGCCCCGTCGCCAACGGCCTGAAGCTCGACATCGCGGGCTCGGGCGACGTGTCCTCCCCGCGCGTCGACGGGCCGGTGCATGTCGAGATCGCGGGCTCGGGCTCGGTGAAGATCGCCGACGGCAAGGCCGATCCGCTGCATGTGGAGATCATGGGCGCGGGCAATTTCGCCTTCGGCGGCGTCGCCAACAATCCGCACATCGAGGCGGTGGGCTCCGGCAGCGTGAAGCTCAAGAGCTACACCGGCAAGCTCGACACCGAGGGCATGACCAACGTCCAGATCGGCGGCGACTGATCAGCGGCAGGACGGCACGATGAGATAGCTCATCGTGTCCATCCGCCTGGTGCCGGTCAGCCGCGCGGAGACGAAGCCGCGAACCGAGTCGTTGCCGATCTTCGCGCCCATCGGGCCCTCGAGATAATCGCGCGCCGTCTTGGGCACGTCGCCCTCGCCTTCCCAGACCACCAGGCATTGCCCCGGCTCCGGCGGCCCGAACACGCCGAGCGGATAGCCCGGCGTGACCACGCGATCCTGCGGGAACACGCCGCGCAGATTCCCGGCCAGGTCGTAGGTCGGCGCCAGGATCGTGCCGCCGGAGAATCCGTTGCGCCGGAAATCCGTCGCGTAGGTCTGCATCGGCCAGTATTCGCGGCAGACCTTGCAGTGGTTGCCGCCGGTCTCGTAGATGGCGATGCGCGCGGCGAACACCGCGACGGCGAAAACCGCAGCGCACCACACGAAGACGCGGTCCGCGCGCGTAAAGCCCGGGCCGGTATCGCCCGCCATCTTCGCGCGGAGAAACAGCAGGATCGGCAGCGGCATCATCACCTGGTGCATCCAGCGTTCCTTGAACGCCTCGGTGCCCACGAAGAACACGGCACCCCACATGATGACGATGCCCGCCGCCGTCGCGACGGCGTACATCCTGTGCCAGTCGCGATCCTCCTCGCTGCCCGCTGCGCCGAGCTTCTTGCAGGCCGGCCAGTAGAGGATCGCGAAAATCGCCGCGAAGGGGATGACGAAGCCCACCAGCGCCACGATCAGATTGCCGGTGCCCTTGAGCCAGCCCAGCACGTCCACCGCCGGGCCCTGGCTCTTGGTGATCGTCTCCGCCAGCGCGAACAGCGAATATTCGTGCGTCTTCGCCCACCACGCGTAGGGCGCGACGATGGCGATGGCGATGGCGAGCGCAAGCACCAGCGGCGCCGGCTTCAGCCGCGCGCGCAAGCGCGGCACCAGCGCCGTGCCGATCCCCATGGCGACGGGCAGCACGAGGAAGACGTATTTGGAGAGGATGCCGAGCCCCGCGACCGCGCCCAGCAGCGCATAATCGCCCCAGCGTCCCCGCGTCAGCACCCGCGCGTCCGCCCACAGATACGCCGCGAGCATGGTGGCGAGCAGGACGGTGTGCATCAGGTCGATGTGGGGCATGTAGCCCATGACCACGGTGGTGAGCAGGCCGAAGGTGGCCAGGCCCGCGAGCTTGTCGTCCCGGATGACGAGGCGCGCCGCCTGGAAATAGGCCACCAGCCCCAGAAGCATCAGCGCGTATTTGAGCAGGAAGAACGCCACCCGGCTGTTCGCGGTGGCCGCGAGCGTGCCCCAGGTGAGCCAGGTGATCAGGGGCGGATGGCGGAAGCGGTAGCCCCATTCCAGGCTCTGCCCGAACAGGATCTGCTCGGATTCGTCCAGCGTGTAATTGGCGCTGAGAAGAAGCCGGAGGAGAAAGTGGAACAGGCAATACAGGATCAGGATCGAGACGACGATCTGCGGATCGGCCAGCGCCGCCCAGACGCTCGCGTGTTTCCTCGCGCCCGCGCCCCTGTGGCTCATGGCCCGGGCAACTCGTCGGCCTCGGCGCGGGTGCCGCGGCGCATCAGCCAGAAGACGCCGGAAAGATCGAAGATGCCAGCGGCGAGCCGGTCGAAGAAGCCATACTTCGAAGTGCCGGCCGTGCGCGCGCGATCCTCGATGCGCTCCTCGCGGATGTCGTAGCCCTGCCGCCGGGTGAGCGCGGGCAGGAAGCGGTGCATCCCGTCGAAGAAGGGAAGCCTGAGCGCCACCTCGCGCCGGATCAGCTTGAAGCCGCAGCCGGTGTCGTGCGTGTCGTCGCGCAACAGCGTGCGGCGGATGAGGTTGGCGGTGCGCGAGGACGCCCATTTGATCGCGCCGTCGTTTCGCCGGTTGCGCACGCCCGCCACGATGCCGAGCCGTTCGGGGATGGGCTGGATCGCTTTCCAGATGCGCGCCACGTCGGCCGGATCGTTCTGGCGGTCGCCGTCCAGCATCTGGATCCAGGGCGCGCGCGCGGCCCAGAACCCCGTCACCAGCCCCGCGCTCTTGCCGGCGCGCTTGCGGTGCTTCAGCACCCGCACCCGCGGGCTCTTCGCCTGCGCCTGGGCCAGTTCCGCCGCCGAGCCGTCGGTCGAGCCGTCGTCGATGAACACGATTTCATAGGCGCAGACGCCGTCCAGCGCCCGCTCGACCTCGTCCAGCAGCGGCAGGATGTTGCCCGCCTCGTTGAAGACGGGCACGACGACGGAAAGCTCGGGACTCTCGGGCATGGGAAGTCAAACCGGCGGGGGCGAAAGCGCCGCCACTATCCGGTTTTTCCCCCGGCCGGCAAGCGCGCCGCGGCAAGAGATGTTTAACCCCCATTAACGCTTGGTTGCCTAAAACGCCCCTGCCATGGGCAAGCGGAAACCGACACCGGGAAAGCATCCGCGCCGGAGCGCGCGGGCGGGCGGGGCCGGCCCGGGCGACTTCGTGCCTACCCCGCCGCCCGGGCCCAAACCCAAGCCGAAGAAGACGCGCACCTGGCCCTACACGATCGTCCTGCTGCTGGCCTGGGGCGTGGTGTTCGGTGGCATCTATACCTCCCACCTCGTCTCGCAGCTGCCCGACGTGAGCGGGCTGATGGCCAGGATACCGTCGCGCGAGATCACGGTGCTCGATTCCTCCGGCCATGTCATCGCCCAGCGCAATCTCGACCAGGGAACGATGGTGGACGTGGCGCAGCTGCCCGCCTATGTGCCCAACGCCTTCATCGCCATCGAGGACCGCCGCTTCCGCTCCCATTGGGGCATCGATCCCATCGGGCTGGCGCGCGCCGCCTTCGAGGACATGATGGCGGGGCATGTCGAGCAGGGTGGCTCCACGCTCACCCAGCAGCTCGCCAAGAACCTGTTCCTCGGCTCGAGACGCACCTTCGACCGCAAGGCGGAGGAGGCGCTGCTCGCGCTCTATCTGGAGTCGCGCTACTCCAAGGACCAGATCCTCACCCTCTATCTCAACCATGTCTATTTCGGCTCGGGCGCCTACGGCATCGAGGCGGCGGCGGAGCATTTCTTCGGCAAGCCCGCCTCGAAGCTGACGCTGCCGGAGGCCGCCCGGCTGGCCGGCAGCGTCAAGGCGCCGACGCGCTACAACCCGCTCTCCGACGCCGACGCCTCCGCCGAGCGCGCCCGCACCGTGCTCGCCGCCATGCAGGACGCGGGCTTCATCACCGAGGCCCAGCGCGGCGAGGCCGACGCCACCCGCCCGCGCGTGGTGCGCGAGGAAAGCGGCGCGGGCTACTTCGTCGACTGGGCCATCGCCGAGGCCCATGGCGACATCGGCGACGTCGGCGAGCCCATCGTCATCGAGACCACCTTCGACCGCGCGCTGCAGACCCAGGCCGAGCGCGCGGTGCATTTCGGGCTGGCCGGGCAGGGCAGCCAGCTTCATGCCGGCCAGGCCGCGCTGGTCGCCATGGCGCCCGACGGCGCCATCCGCGCCATGGTGGGCGGCCGCTCCTATTCCGAGAGCCCGTTCAACCGCGCGCTGGCCAAGCGCCAGCCGGGCTCGGCCTTCAAGCCCTTCGTGTACCTGGCCGCCTTCGAGCACGGCCACAAGCCGGACGACGTGATGAACGACGGCCCGGTCGACATCCACGGCTGGAGGCCCGGCGACTACGAAGGCAAGTTCGAAGGCGACATCACGCTGACCCGCGCCTTCGCCAAATCCTCCAACGTGGTGGCCGCGCAGCTGACGGCGGAAGTGGGCCCCAAGACGGTGGCCGACACGGCCTATCGCCTCGGCATCGCCTCCCCGCTGGAGGAAGTGTCGTCGCTGGCGCTGGGCACCTCCAACGTCACGCCGCTGGAACTGACCGCGGCCTATGTGCCGTTCGCCAATGGCGGCACCGCCATGCTGCCCTATGGCATCACCCGCATCCGCGCCAAGTCCGGCAAGGTCTTGTGGACGCGCAACGCCCCGGGCCTCGGCCGCGTGATGACGGCGGAAAACAACGAAGAGATGACCCAGGTGATGATGGAGACGGTGGCGACCGGCACCGGCCGGGCCGCCAGGCTCGCCGACCGGCCGACCGCCGGCAAGACCGGCACCACGCAGGACTATCACGACGCCTGGTTCGTGGGCTTCACCGCCGATCTCGTCACCGGGGTGTGGATCGGCAACGACGACTACAGGCCCATGAACAAGGCGACCGGCGGCGGCTTGCCGGCGCGCATCTTCCACACCTTCATGGAGGACGCCGAAGCCGGAAAGCCCGTGCGCCCGCTCGCCGGACAGGCGCAAGCCGCCGTCGCCGACACGACCGTCCCCGGCGCCCAGGACGACCGCACCTTCTTCGACCGCCTGATCGACAGCCTCTCCGGAAAGGACGCGACGAAAGGGCAATAAGGATTCACGGCCACATGCGGCGGCGCGGACAGCCCCGCGTCTCCGCGCGAATCAGAATCCTTCGAGGCGAAACGGCTCCCGCCGCAAAATCACTTCGGCGCAAACCGGTGCAGCGTGGAGCCGTGCTGGTTGAGCCAGCGTTGCGGGCGCCGGACGTCCTCGACCAGCTCGGAGAGCAGCGTCCAGAAGCGGCGGCCGTGGTTCATCTCGCGCAGATGCGTCATCTCGTGCGCCACGACATAGTCGAGCACGAAGGTCGGCGCCATGATGAGCCGCCAGGAGAACGACAGCGAGCGGCCGCTCGAGCAGGAGCCCCAGCGGCTGGCCGTATCGCGCACGGTGATGCGGCGCGGCTTGGTGCCGAGCCGCTCGGCATAGCAGGTGACGCGGGCGTCCAGGCTCTTGCGGGCCTCGCGCTTGAGGAAATCGAGCACGCGGCGGGGAATGTGCCCGGTCTCGCCGGTGACGCGGATGACGGGCTCCTCGCCTTCGCGGTCGATCCAAACCGGCCCGCGCCGTCCTTCGCCGCGGCGGATGATCGCCATCTCGCCGCGATAGGGCACGCGGGCGCCGAGCTCCAGCACCACCGGCGGCGGCACGTGGGCGAGCCGCCGGGCGATCCAGTCCTTTTCGGAGCGCGCGAATTCCATCGCGTGCTCCAGGCCCTGGCGCGACGGCGCCGTCACCGTCACTTCTCCGGTCGAGGGATGCACCTTCACGATCAGCCGCCGCGCCCGCGGGTTGAGGCGCAAGGTGATGGGGATGCGCTCCCCGTCCAGCCGCATCAGGGCGCGCTCGACCAGCTGGCGGCGGATCCGCCTTGCTTTGCCGGAACGGGACCTCTTGGCGGCCATGGGCTTTCCTTTGCGTGCGCACCTTGGTTCAAATGGCGGCCATGAGCCGCCCCCGATTCCATCTCGCCTTTCCCGTTCGCGACCTCGCCGAAGCGCGGGCGTTCTACGGGGACATTCTCGGCTGCCAGGAGGGACGATCGGCGGACGAATGGGTCGATTTCGACTTCTTCGGACACCAGATCGTGGCGCATTTAAGCCCGGCGGAGACCGGTCATAAAGCGCATAATTTGGTCGACGGTGACGCGGTTCCGGTGCGTCACTTTGGCGTGATCCTGGACATGGCGGATTGGCGGAAGCTGGCCACAAAATTGCGCGAAAAAAACGTCAAATTCATCATAGAGCCGGACATAAGATTCCAGGGGCTTCCGGGTGAGCAGGCGACCTTCTTCGTTCTCGATCCCTCGGGCAACGCGCTCGAGTTCAAGGCCTTCGCGGACGAGGCCATGGTGTTCGCCCGATGAGCACGGCCCATGAGCGCTGACCGCATCGCACTGGGGCTTGGCGGGCTTTCGCTCGCCCTCATGCTGGGCGCGCTGGGGTTCCAGTACCTGGGCGGCTATCCGCCTTGTGAAATGTGCATGTGGCAGCGTTATCCCCATATCGCGGCCGCGGTCATCGGCATCCTGGGCGGACTGCTTCTGGCCGCCGGCCTGCTCGACCGCCGCCATGCGCCGGTCATCGCGACACTGACGATTCTGCTGGTGGCGGCGTCCGGCGTCATCGCCGTCTATCACGCCGGCGTGGAATGGAAATGGTGGAAGGGTCCCAGCACCTGCACCGGCGGACCTTTCCACGGCCCGCTCGATCTCAGCCAGCACGTCGTGTTGTGCGACGTTGCCGCCTGGCGGTTCCTGGGGCTGTCGCTGGCCGGCTACAACGCGATCGTCTCGCTGGGCGCCGCCGCGCTCGGCGCCTTCGCGCTGACACGCAGGCGGGCATGAGCGCGCGCAAGCCCCGGCCGGCCCAGCCCGGCGTCGCCGGCGCCGAAGACGTCGAAGCCATGATCCGCGTCGATCATGCCGGCGAATACGGCGCGCGGCGCATCTATGAGGGCCAGCTGGCGGTGCTCGGTCAGCGCCCCGACGCCGCGCCCATCCGTCACATGGCGGCGCAGGAGGATCGGCACCTGCGGGCCTTCGATGCGCTGCTGGCCGAGCGGCGGGTGCGGCCGACGGCCCTGCATCCGCTCTGGCATGCCGCCGGCTATGCCCTCGGCGCCGCGACTGCGCTGCTCGGCCGCGAGGCGGCGATGGCCTGCACCGTGGCGGTCGAGGAAGTCATCGACGAGCACTATGCCAAGCAGGCCGCCAAGCTCGGCAACGAGGAGCCGGCGCTCAAGAAAATGATCGAGGAATTCCGCGGTGAGGAAATCCAGCATCGCGACATTGGCCTCGCCGAGGGTGCCGAGCGCACGCCCGCCTACGGCCTACTCAGAGGTGCCATCAAGACCGGTTCGCGC
>DATJXR010000010.1:0-47928 GCA_035499995.1 Rhizomicrobium sp.
TTACAGCAGTTGCGATAAATTAATTTTCGCAGCGCACCATAAATTGAAATTTTCCGCACAAAATCACTGAAGGTTGCGCCATTTAAGGCCCCGATTCGCGCTGGCGGAACGCACCTGCCCGCCTCCGGGTTGTATCTCCACAAGGACCGGTATGCCGAAGGCCTTTTGGCCTCCATATCTCGTACTTGTGTGTTCTATTTTTGTTCTTATGTTGGCCGGCATGACAACGATCCTGGACATCACCGCAGACCCCAAGCGCCTCAGAGGCCGCGGCGCCGTTTCCAACGCTTCCGGGCGCTATGAGAAAGAGCAACGCGTCCTCGTCGACGACGGCTGGAACGGCGAAGACGACGAAGAGCCTTCGCTGAAAACCGAAATCCTGCGCGACAGCGCGCGCACCATCATCACGCGCAACAACTCGCCGGACATTTCGTTCAGCCAGTCGATCAATCCCTACAAGGGCTGCGAGCACGGCTGCATCTATTGCTTCGCGCGGCCGACGCACGCCTATCTCGGCTTCTCGCCGGGCGCGGATTTCGAGAGCAAGATCTTCGCCAAGCCCAACGCGGCGGAATTGCTGCGCAAGGAATTGTCGTCGCCGAAATACGTGCCGCAGGTGCTGGCGCTGGGCACCAACACCGATCCCTACCAGCCCATCGAGCGCAAGCTCAGGATCATGCGCTCGATCCTGGAGGTGCTGCACGAATTCCGCCATCCGGTCGGCATCGTCACCAAATCCGCGCTCATCCTGCGCGATCTCGATATCCTGGCGCCCATGGCGGAAGCCGGGCTTGCGAAAGTCGCCGTGTCGGTGACGACGCTGGACCGCAAGCTCGCGCGCGCCATGGAGCCGCGCGCCTCCACCCCGCCCAGGCGGCTGGACGCCATCCGCCAGCTCAGCGAGGCGGGCGTGCCTACGGCGGTGATGTTCGCGCCCGTCATCCCGGCGCTGAACGACGAGGAACTGGAATCGGTGCTCGGCGAGGCGGCGCACAACGGCGCGCGCAGCGCGGGCTACGTGCTCCTGCGCCTGCCGCTGGAGATCAAGGACCTGTTCCGGGAATGGCTGGAGGCCAATGAGCCCGGCCGCGCCAGGCACGTCATGTCGCTCATCCGCTCCATGCGCGGCGGCAAGGACTATGACGCCAACTGGCATTCGCGCATGAAGGGCTCCGGCCCCTATGCCGAGCTCATCGCGCGGCGCTTCCAGATCGCCACCCGCCGCCTCGGCCTGAACAGGGAGCACCGGCCGCTGGACGCGAGCCAGTTCCGCAAGCCCGCCACGGCGGGGGTGCAGCTGGCTCTTCTGTAGGACCGCGGGATCGGCAGTGGCCTGTTGTTGAGCGGTTTCCGGAAAAGGAAGCGATAATAAAACGAATATGCAGTGTGGAAATTGCGGCCGCCGCCGCCGCGACCTGATTTTTTCCCGGTGCCTGCATCCAGACGGCCCCCCGGCCGCATCTGACCCGTGAATCCCTCATGGAGACCGGCGATGTTCATCTTCCACGGCAGCGACATGGGCACGGTGAGCGTCTTCTGGCTGGCGGTCGTGGCCGTGGTGTTCATCACCGCGTTTTCGCGCGCCTTCGAGCGCAGCCGCCGCTACCGCGCCATCGAAAAGATGGCCGAGAAGGGCCAGGCCGTGCCGCCCGAAATGCTCAATGGCCGCGGATACCGCGACCGCTACCCCGGCAGCCCCATCTGGCATGGCATCTACATGATGTGCGTGGGCGTCGCGATCTTCGTCTTTCTCTGGGCGCTCTCGGGCGGCGGCAACTACTTCAACGGCGAGAGCGTGCCGAGCTGGCTGCCCTTCGTGGGCATCTTCCCGTTCATGATCGGCGTGGCGCGCCTGCTCGCCGGCCTCTTCGACAGGAGGCGGCCGGACTGACAATGTCCGCGGCAGATGCAGGACGAAGACCTCGCGAGACTGGCGGCCGCGGGCGATGCCGCGGCCTTCGCCGTCCTGGTGCGGCGCCATCAGTCGTGGCTGCGCGGCTTCCTGCGCCGGCTGGCGCGCGGCGATCGCGCGCTGGCGGACGATCTGGCGCAGGAGACCTTCCTCGAAGCCTGGCGCAAGGCGGCGCAGTTCGAGGCCCGCGGAAGCTTCGCGGGCTGGCTCACCCGCATCGCCTTCTCGCGCTACCTGATGGAGGCGCGCCGGCGCAGGCTCGAGCCGCTCGACGCGCCGGAAGAAAGCGAAGCGCCGCAGCCCGCCGACCCGGATCTGCGCCTGGATCTCGAGCGCGCCATGGCGCGCCTTTCGCTCGCGGAGCGCGCGGCGCTGACGGTGTGCGCCGCGCTGGGCCATTCCCACGAGGAAGGCGCGGAAATCCTCGGCATGAAGCTCGGCACCCTGAAGTCCCACATCCTCAGGGGGCGCGATAAGCTGAAGCGGATGCTGGAGACGGGATCGTGAACGACCGGGACCTCGATGCGCTGTTGTCCGCGCCGCTGGCGCCGGTGGAGGATTTGGGCTTCTCCGCGCGCCTGGCACAAGGCATTGTGCGCCGCCAGCGCGCCTGGGATGTGCTGCTCGCGGTGCTGGCCGCCGGGTTCGCCGGAATCTTTTTCCAGGTCATGCCCTTAGGCCAGGCCGGCGGCGCCATCGATACGCTGTCGCAACACCTTGCCAGTTCCGTTCCGCTGGCCGTTGCAATCGCCATGGTCGTTCTGTCCAATTCGCTCCTCAGGTGGATGGCGGAATGAGCAGCGTCGCGATGACGGACAGAACGAACAACGGCGCCCTGTCCCAGGCGGCGCGCCCGCGCGGCCGGATCGGACGGGTGTTCGGATTCCTGATGGGGCGGCTGAACAAGCCCGCCTACAGATGGACCGTCCAGCAGCTCGAACCCTCCCATCCGAAATCGATGCTCGAGATCGGGTTCGGCACCGGCCATCTGATGGCGATGGCGGCGAAGAAGCTGAAGCTGTCCAGCATCGCCGGCGTCGATCCCTCCGAGCTCATGGTCGAGACCGCGCGCAAGCGGCTGAAGCGCTTCCGCAGGAAGGCCGAGATCGACATCAAGCGGGGCGACGACACCGCCCTGCCCGCGCACGGCCCCTATGACGCGATCGCGGCGCTGCACTCCTTCCAGTTCTGGGAGCATCCCGCCACCACGCTCGCGCATATCCACGCGCTCCTCGCGCCGCAGGGCAAGTTCATCCTCGTGCTCCGCATCCACGGCAAGAGCGCGGCGCGGCAGGTGCCCAATCCGCTGAGCCGGAGCGGCAACGAAGTCGCGCAGGCCATCGCGGCGGCGCAGGCGGCGGGCTTCGCGATGAAGAAGATGGCCGGCCTGTCCAAGACCTCGCAGGGCCTTGTGTTCGCGAAAGCCTGACCGGCCTTCGCCAAACGCGGTTCAATTCCGGCATAAAATTCCAGGCTGTGGGTAAAGCCTTGGCGGGATGGGCGGTTGCGCCGACTCTGCTACTGTCCGCCGATGCCGCATTACATCTTCGAGGCCCGGTACCTGAAGGCGAACGCCGGCCCGGTGGCCGGCGTGGACGAGGCCGGGCGCGGTCCGCTCGCGGGCCCCGTAGTGGCGGCGGCGGTCATCCTCGACCGCAGGAAGATCCCCAGGGGGCTCAACGACTCCAAGCAATTGTCCGCCGAGGCGCGCGAGGCCCTGTTCCCGGTCATCATGGCGCAGGCCATCGCCGTCGGCGTGGGCGAAGCCGGCGTGGACGAGATCGACCTCGTCAATATCCGCCAGGCCACCCATCTCGCCATGGCCCGCGCCGTCCGCGCCATGGCCGTTCCGCCGCGCTTCGCGCTGGTCGACGGCAACGACGCGCCGGCGCTGCCCTGCTCCTGCGACACGCTGGTGGACGGCGACGCCAGGTCCGTCTCCATCGCGGCCGCGTCGATCATAGCCAAGGTCACCCGCGACCGCCTGATGCGCGCGCTCCACGCCGAACATCCCGGCTATGGCTGGATCACCAACATGGGATACTCCACCGAGGAGCACCTGCGGGCGCTCGGCAAGCTCGGCCCCTGCCGCCACCACCGCCGCAGCTTCGCGCCCGTCCACAACATCTTGTATCCACAGAATCCGGTGGGCTCTATTGGGGATTCAAATCTAACGCTTTGATTCCGCAGACTCTTGACGCGGCGAATCGCGCGAATCATTGTCCCCAGCCTGTGGACAACAAGAGTGGGTCATGGGGCGGGTCATCAAACTGGAAGACGCGGTCGGCCGCGTCCTTGAAGGCGATTGCGTCGAAGGCATGCTGGCGCTGCCCGAGGCCTGCGCGGACCTGATCTTCGCCGATCCGCCGTACAATCTGCAGCTGGAAGGCGCGCTTCACCGTCCCGACAATTCCCGCGTCGACGCCGTCGACGACGCCTGGGACCGGTTCGCGAGCTTCGCCGACTACGACCGCTTCACCCGCGAGTGGCTCGCCGCCGCGCGCCGCGTGCTGAAGGAGAACGGCACGCTGTGGGTGATCGGCTCCTACCACAACATCTTCCGCGTCGGCGCGGCGCTGCAGGATCTCGGCTACTGGATCCTCAACGACGTGATCTGGCGCAAGACCAATCCGATGCCGAATTTCCGCGGCCGGCGCTTCACCAACGCGCACGAGACCATGATCTGGGCCGCGAAATCCAGGGACGCGCGCTACACCTTCAACTACGAAGCCATGAAGGCGCTGAACGACGAATTGCAGATGCGCTCGGACTGGACGCTGCCGCTCTGCACCGGCGCCGAGCGGCTGAAGGACGCCAACGGCGACAAGGCGCATTCCACCCAGAAGCCGGAGTCGCTGCTCCACCGCGTGATCGTCTCGTCCAGCAGGCCGGGAGACGTGGTGCTCGATCCCTTCTTCGGCTCGGGCACCACGGGCGCGGTGGCGCGCCGCCTCGGCCGGCAGTTCATCGGGCTGGAGCGCGATCCGGAATACGCCCGCCTCGCCCGCAGCCGCATCGCCGATGTCGAGCGGGCCGACAGCGAAGCCATCGGGGTGACGAAGTCCCGGCGCGCCGAGCCGCGCGTCCCCTTCGGCTCGCTGGTGGAGCGGGGCTATCTCAAGCCCGGCACGGTGCTTCAGGGGATGCGCAAGAACCAGACCGCGAAAGTGCGCGCCGACGGCACGCTGGTGTGCGACGGCGCCACCGGCTCGATCCACCGCATCGCGGCGCACATCCAGGGCCTCGATGCCTGCAACGGCTGGACGTTCTGGCAGTACGAGCACAATGGCGCGCTGATCTCGATCGACGTGCTGCGTCAGCGCCTGCGGGCGGATCTGGCCTGATCCCCGGCCCGGGCGAAAAGCGGCCCGTCGTCGTCCAGCGCGTGCGAAACGATCTTCCGCATGACGGTCGGCAGCGCCACCTCCGCAAGGCCGCGGCGCCAATCGCCCGCCATCCCGCCGTCCACGCCGGCGACGTACACTTCTATCTCCAGCTCGAAATGCGTGAAGCCGTGGCGGACGATGCCGGGGCGTTTCCTCCAGGAGGCGTTGAACGGCGCCTGCTTCAGCGCGTCCGCTTTCGACGGAAATTCCTCGCCCCACGGCCCCAGCGGCGGCTGGAGCATGCCGCCGAGCAGGCCCTTCTCCGGCCGCTTTTCCAACAGCACCGCGCCGCTCGCATCGCGCGCCACGAAAGCCGCGCCACGCTTCAGCGGCCTGGCGCGCTCCGCGCCCTTGCGCGGCAACGTCTCTTGGATCGCCAGCTTGCGCGCTTCGCAGGCGCCGTTCCACGGGCATTGCCCGCAGGCCGGGCGCCGGGGCGTGCAGATCGTGGCGCCGAGGTCCATCAGCGCCTGCGCGAAATCGCCCGCGCGCTTTTCCGGCACCAGCGATTGGCCGAGGGCGCGCAGCCGGGGCTTCGCCTTCGGCATGGGATCTTCGACGGCGAAGAGCCGCGCGATCGCGCGCTCGGCGTTGGCGTCCACGGCGGCCTGGCGCTCGTCATAGGCAATGGCGGCGATGGCGCCCGCCGTGTAGGGCCCGATGCCGGGAAGCGCGCGCAGCCCTTCCGCCGTCTTCGGAAAGCTGCCGCCGAACTCCCCGACGACGGCTTTCGCCGCGCGATGCAGATTGCGGGCGCGGGCGTAGTAGCCGAGCCCCGCCCAGGCCGCGAGCACCTCGTCGAGCGGCGCGGCGGCCAGCGCCCCGACCGTCGGCCAGCGCGACAGGAATTTGCTGTAGTAGCCGGCGACCGCCGCGACGGTGGTCTGCTGCAGCATGATCTCCGACAGCCAAACCCCGTAGGGATCGGCGCGGCGGCCCGGTGGCGCGCGCCACGGCAGCGTGCGCCGGTGGACGTCGTACCAGGCGAGCAGCTTCGCGGCGGCCTTCTGCGGAGCCTTCTGCGGAACGGGGGAAGCGGGCATACTCCCAGCATGGCGCAACCGCCCAGGGACAAACAACCCGACACGCCGCCCGCGCGCCGCAACCGCGCCGAGGCCGTGTCGCGCGAAGCCGCGCAGTCGGGCGCCGCCGCCTTCGCGCGCGCGGGCTTCTCCGATCCGGCGCTGGTCCTGCGCTGGGACGCCATCGTGGGCCCCGAGATCGCGCGCGTCGCCCGCCCCATCCGGCTGACGGAAGGCGCCACGGGCGGCGTGCTCACGCTCAGGGCCGAGCCCGCCGCGTCGGTCTTCCTCCAGCACGAGACCCGCGTGCTATGCGGGCGCATCAACGACTGGCTGGGGCGCCCGGCGGTGGCGCGGCTGAAATTCGTGCAGGGCACGGTCTCCCAGAAACGTGAACCGCCGCGCGGCCGCGTTACGAAAAAGTCAGTTCTGCCGGACGATCCTTCCATGAAATTCCGCGGCAGCGAGGGCCTCGCGCAGGCGCTGCGCGCGTTGGCCGCCGCGCGCGGCCGCGATTGAACCGCCGCGGGCGGTCTGCAACACTTGCCTGTCCTGGGGAGTGGGAAATCGTGAAGCGCCAGCACCTCTTGATCGCGCTCGTGGCGGTCGCCGCCGTCGGCCTGGGCGTGATCGCCTATCTGTTCTGGTCCGGCCGCTCGCAGACCACCGTCGCGGAGAACAGCGACCGCGGCGGCTTCACCATCACCTCGCAGGACCGTACGCTCGGCTCGCCCAGGGCGCCCATCCTCATGGTGGAGTATGCCGCGCCCACCTGCCCGATCTGCGCGGCCTTCGACACGACCGTCTTCCCGCAGATCAAGGCGAAGTACATCGACACCGGCAAGATCTACTACGTCTTCCGCGTCTATCCGCTGAGCTCGGTGGACGTGGCGGCGGAAGGCATGGCGCGCTGCCTGCCCGAGCAGAACTACCTGCCGTTCATCGACATGCTCTACCGCAACCAGGCGCGCTGGGATCCGGACGGGCATGACATCCCCGACGTGCATGGCGCGCTGGTTTCCATGGGCGCGATGGCGGGCATGGCGCCGTCCGAGGTCGACAGCTGCATGAACAACCCGGCCCAGCAGAACCGCACGGAAACCGTGGGCAAGGAAGCCGGCGACAAATACGGCGTCACCGGAACGCCCACATTCTTCGTCAACGGCCAGAAACGCGTCGGCGTGGGCGAATGGGGCGACTGGCAGTCGTTCCTGAACGGGATGCTGGCCGGAAAATAGCCCACAACCTGGCTCATTGAACCGCGCCCGCGGCTCTGCCAAAACGGGGCCTCAAACCGGAGCTGGATCCGTGGACCGCAAATATCTTCTCCTGGCGCTGGTGGGCGCCGCCATCGTGGCGCTGGGCGCGATCGCCTATTTCGTGATCTGGCCCGAATCGGGCACGGGAACGGCCGGCACCGAGCGCTATGGAATCACCTTCACCGGGCGCGACCGCGCGCTGGGCTCGCCGAAGGCGCCCGTGCTGATGGTCGAGTACGCCGCGCCCACCTGCCCGCACTGCGCCGCGTTCGACATGGACATCTTCCCCCTGATCAAGAAGAACTACATCGACACGGGGAAGGTCTATTACGTCTTCCGGGTGTTCCCGCTCAACTCCGCGGACGTGGCGGCGGAGGCCATCGCGCGCTGCCTGCCCAGGGACCAGTATTTCGCGTTCATTGACCAGCTGTACCGGAATCAGGGCAAATGGGATCCGGAGTACGCGGTTCAGGACGTCCATGGCGGCCTCGTGCAGATGGGCGCCATGGCGGGAATCGGCGCCAAGGAAGTCGACTCGTGCATCAACAACCCCAAAGAGCAGGAAGCGATCACCAAGGTCGGCAACGACGCGCAGGCGAAATACAACGTCAACGGCACGCCGACATTCCTCGTCAACGGCGAGCAGCGCGTCGGCGAGGGCACGTGGCAGGACTGGCAGGACGTCCTCAACAAGAAAATCGCCGGCGGCAAATAGCCGGCTGTCTCACTTTCACCTGGCGTAAGGCGGCGCGTTTCCGTTGAAGTTCACCCGGCTCCGGCTTTCGGGATTCAAGTCGTTCGTCGAACCGACGGAGCTCTTCGTCGAGCCCGGCCTGACGGCCGTCGTCGGGCCGAACGGCTGCGGCAAGTCCAACCTGTTCGACGCGCTGCGCTGGGTGATGGGCGAGACGCGCCCCACTTCCGTGCGCGGCAGCGAGATGGACGACGTGATCTTCGCCGGCACCGCCGGGCGCCCGGCGCGCAACACCGCCGAGGTCATCCTCTTCATCGACAACGCCGACCGCACCGCGCCCGCGCAGTACAACGATTACGACGCCATCGAGGTGTCGCGCCGCATCGAGCGCGAGGCCGGCAGCGTGTACCGCATCAACGGCCGCGACGTGCGCCAGCGCGACGTGCAGATCTTCTTCGCCGACGCCTCCTCGGGCGCGGGCTCGACCGCCTTCGTGCGCCAGGGCCAGATCGGTCAGCTCATCAGCCAGAAGCCGCTCGCCCGCCGCGCCATCCTGGAAGAGGCCGCCGGCATCGGCGGCCTGCACCAGCGCCGCCACGAGGCGGAGCTTCGCCTGCGCGCCGCCGAGACCAACATGGCGCGGCTGGACGACGTCATCCGCGAGGTCGAGGGCCAGCTTCAGAGCCTGAAGAAACAGGCCCGCCAGGCTTCGCGCTATCGCAACCTCTCCGGCCTGATCCGCAAGGCCGAAGCGTTGTCGCTGCATCTGCGCTGGATCGCGGCCGAGGCGCAGTCGCGCACCGCGGCGGCGGCGCTGGCGGCGGCGGCCGCGGTCGTCGCGGAATGCACGGGCCACGCGGCCGGGGCGGCGACGCTCCAGTCCAACGCCGCGGCGGAACTGCCGCCGCTGCGGCAGGTGGAAGCGGAGCGCTCCGCGGCGCTGCATCGGCTCGTGGTCGAGCGCGACGCGCTGGACGCGGAAGAAGCCCGCGCGCGCGAATCCGCGCAGCGCACGCGCCAGCACCTGACGCAGGCGGGGCAGGACACCGCCCGCGAGCGCACGCTGGAGACCGACGCGGTGGCCGCCCTCGCCCGCCTCGGCGAAGAGACGGACACGCTCGACATCGCCTGCGCCCGCGCCGGCGAGGAACTTGAAGCGGCCCAGGCGCGCGCCCGCGAGCTGTCCGATGCGCTGGCGGACGCCGAGCGCCTGCTCGAGCGCCTCAATGCCGGGCTGGCGGAGCTGAACGCAAGCAAGGCGAGCCACGCGCGCGCGCGCGACGTCGCCGCTGCGCTCGCCGAAACGAGTGCGCTGCAGCTGGCCGAAGCGAAGGCGCGCCTCGATGCCGCCATGGCGGGAACCGCCTCCGCGCCGGACGTCCGCGCCGCCGAGGAGGCCGCCGTGGCCGCGCGCGCCCAAGTCGGCCGCGCCCGCGAAGCGCTGGCCGCGGCGCGCGCCCGTCTCGACGACGCCGAAAGCGTCGAGGCACAGGCCCGCGAGCCGCTGGAAGCCGTCGAGCGCGAAGCCCAGGCCCTGTCGGCGGAGGCCAAGGCGCTGGCCGACCTGCTGCGCCCGCGGGACGCGGATTTGTGGCCGCCGCTCATCGACGCGGTGAAGGTGCAGGCCGGCTACGAAGCGGCCTTCGCGGCGGCGCTGGGCGACGACCTCCAGGCGCCGCTGGACGAAGCGGCGCCGCATCATTGGCGGAATCTCGGCGTCACCGACGCGCTGTCGCCGCTGCCCGAACACGTGCAGCCGCTTGCGCTTTTCGTGGAAGCCCCGGCGGCGCTGTCGCGGCGCCTCGCCATGACCGGCGTGGTATTCCCCGATCAGGGCGCCGGGCTGCAGGCGTCCCTGCGTCCCGGCCAGCGGCTGGTTTCCCCGCGCGGCGATCTGTGGCGGTGGGACGGATATGCCGCCTCCGCCGATGCCCCCTCGCCGGCCGCGACGAGGCTTGCCCAGCGCAACCACCTCGCGGCGCTCGAAGGCGCGATCGGGGAGGCCCGGCAACGCCGCGCGGCGGCCTTCGCGGCCTACGCGTCCGCCAAGAGCGCCGCCGAAGCGGCGCGCGCCGCCGAGCGCGCGGCCGAAGCCGGCGAACAGCACGCCGAGGAAGCGCTGATCGGCGCGCAGGACGAGGCCGCCAGGGCCGCGCGCGCCGCCGCCGAGCGCGCTTCCCAGCTGGCGAGCCTGGAGTCCGAGATACGGCGCTTGAGCCAGGCGCGCGACGCCGCATTGGACGCGGAGTGGCAGGCGGCGGCGGCGCTGAGCGAAATGGACAACGCGGCCGCGCTTGCCGAATCCGTGGCCGCCGCCCGCGCGACGGCGAGCGAGGCCCGCGCGCGCGACGCCGAGGGCCGCGGCACCGTCGAATCGCTGAAGCGCGACGCCGGGGCCCGCGCCGCCCGGCTCGAGGCCATTGCCGAGGATCGGGCGCGCTGGTCGGCGCGGCGGGACCAGGCGGCGGCGCAGATCGGCGAGCTGGCGCGCCGCATCGCCGATATGGAGACCGAACTGGCCGCGCTCGAGGCCGTGCCCGAAGCCATCGCCGGCAAGCGCGGCGCGCTGCTGGACGCCATCGGCGCCGCCGAAGCCGCGCGCGGGGCGGCCGCCGACAGGCGCGCGGCGGCCGAGAACGCGCTGGCGGCGGCGGATCGCGACGCGAAAGCCGCCGACGCGGCCCTCTCGGCCGCGCGCGAGGAGCGCGCCCGCGCCCAGGCGCTTTCCGAAGCCGCGGAGGAGCGCATCGGCGAGCTGCGCACCCGCATCCGCGACGAGCTCGACGCCGCGCCCGGGGAATTGGCCGAACGCGCCGAAATCCGCGACGGCCAGGAGCTTCCCGCGCAGGATGCCGCGGACAAGCGCGTGGAAAAGCTCAAGCAGGAACGCGAGCAGCTCGGCGGCGTGAACCTGCGCGCGGAAGAAGAGGCGGCGGAGCATGAGGCGCGCCTGACCCAGATGACGGGCGACCGCGACGATCTCGCCGGCGCCATAGACCGGCTGCGCCGCGGGATCCAGTCGCTCAACCGCGAAGGCCGGGAGCGGCTGCTCGCCTCGTTCGAGAAGGTGAACGACAATTTCCAGATGCTGTTCTCGCGCCTGTTCGAAGGCGGCCAGGCGCATCTGACGCTGACGGAGTCCGAGGATCCGCTCGAAGCGGGGCTGGAGATCTTCGCCCGACCGCCCGGCAAGCGGCTGCAGAACCTGTCGCTGCTGTCCGGCGGCGAGCAGGCGCTGACCGCCATGGCGCTGATTTTCGCCGTGTTCCTCGTCAATCCCGCGCCGGTCTGCGTGCTGGACGAGGTCGATGCCCCGCTCGACGATGCCAATGTCGAGCGCTTCTGCAACCTGCTCGACGAGATGACCCGCATCACCGACACGCGCTTCCTGGTCATCACCCATCACGCGCTCACCATGAGCCGCATGCACCGGCTCTTCGGCGTGACCATGGCCGAGCGCGGCGTCAGCCAGCTCGTCTCCGTCACCCTCGCCGAAGCCGAACGGGTCGCGGCGGCGGAGTAGCCTTGCGCCCGCATTGCGGCTATAGTGATCGAATGGCCACGAACGAGCTTCTTTCGCGCATCACGATCCGGGCGGAGCAGTGCCACGGTCAGCCGTGCATTCGCGGGTTGCGGATGCGCGTTGTCGACATCTTGCAGATGCTGGCCGCGGGCACGGCCGAAGCCGAGATCCTAGCCGACTTCCCGTTTCTGGAGCCCGACGACATCCGGGCTGCCGTGGCCTATGCCGCCGCCACGCTCGACCATCCCATCGTGGAAGCTGCCGAATAGCGGCGGCGGAATTATCCCCAGCCTTGATGCCAAAGGGGATTCGCAATCCTGCGAAAATGGATTCTAGTTGTCGCGAGGCGAGTGATTCGCAGCCCGGCGATGCGTGTTCTGTTCGTTTGCGATGTTCATATTCCACCAAGCCTTGCGGGCTTCCTGCGAACCCAAGGCTTTGAGGCTGTTCATGTTTTCGAGATCGGATTGGGTGCGGCGGATGATCGGGAAATTTGGAACTACGCAAAGGAGCACGAAGGCATCGTCGTGACAAAGGACAAGGATTTTCTACCGCTCACCCTGTCCGCACCGATACCAAGGCTGATCTTGATCCGAATTGGAAATTCGACCAACGCCGTGTTGAAAGCAAAATTCGAGCGCCTCCTGCCCAACATGCTGAAACTGTTCGAGGGTGGGGGCCGACTGGTCGAGCTCCGCTGACCACTTCGCAGCTGCACAAGAATCTTGCGCGCAATTTCAAACAAACAAATAAAATAAGCAATTTCAATGAGTTATGTGATAGCCGGTGCCTTGACAGTCCCCGGACTCGCCCCTATGTTCCGGCCGCTTTCGACGAGCCTTTCATCCAATCCCGCGAGGGGGCGAGAAGCAGGCGCCATGAGCGAACCTGGTCCCGATCCCGAGAAGCTGCGCGCGCTGGGCGAGAAGCTCGACGAAATCAGGAGGCTTGGGGAAAAGCGAACGTCGAAGTCGCCCCCCACGCCGGGCGAGATCGCCTACCGCTTCGCGACCGAGCTGGTGGCGACGACGCTGGTGGGCGGCGGGATCGGCTGGGGGCTGGACTGGTTTTTCCACACCCGCCCCATCCTGACCGTCGCCCTGTTCCTGCTCGGCGCCGCCGCGGGCATCCGCAACGTGGCGCTGGCGTCGAAAGAGTTCAACGCGCGGTTCGAGGCCGCGCGGGACAAGAAGGAGAGTTGATCCGTGGCCGCAAGTCCCATGGAACAGTTCCAGGTGAAGCCGCTCATTCCGCTGCATCTCGGCGGCTATGACGTGTCGTTCACCAACCAGGCGCTCTGGATGTGGCTCGTGGTGGGCACGCTGTCGCTGTTCATGATCGCGGCGGTGTCCAACCGCAAGCTGGTGCCCTCGCGCATGCAGTCGATGGCGGAGATGTCCTACGAATTCGTCGCCGACATGCTGAACATGACCTCCGGCGAGGCGGGGCTCAAATTCTTCCCGTTCATATTCACCCTCTTCATGTTCATCGCGGGCTCCAATTTCTTCGGCCTGATCCCGGGCTCGTTCACGGTGACGAGCCAGATCTGCGTGACCTTCGCGCTCACGGCGCTGGTCATCGTCACCGTCATCGTGACGGGCTTCGTCAAGCACGGGCTGGGCTTCTTCAGGCTGTTCGCGCCGGACGCGCCGCTCGGCATCCTGCTCTTCCTGGTGCCGCTCGAGGTGATCTCGTTCTGCGCCCGCCCGATGAGCCTGTCGATGCGCCTTTTCGCCAACATGCTGGCGGGCCACACCATGCTGAAGGTGATGGCGGGATTCGTGGTGATGCTCGGCGGCGCCGGCGGCGTGCTGGCCGCGATGTCGGCCGCGCCGATGGCGCTCATCGTCGGGCTGGCGGCGCTCGAATTCCTGGTCGCGTTCCTGCAGGCCTATGTCTTCGCCATCCTGTCCTGCATCTATCTCAACGAAGCCCTGCATCTTCACGGCAACCACTAACCCGAGGGACTTTTCGCCATGGACGTCCAGACCATCACCGCCGCCAAGCAGATCGGCGCCGGCCTTGCCACCATCGCCTTCGTCGGCTCCGGCGTCGGCATCGGCAGCGTGTTCGGCAACTACATCTCCGGCGCGCTGCGCAATCCGGGCGCGGCCCAGAGCCAGTTCACCAACCTCTACATCGGCTACGCGCTTTGCGAGCTTCAGGGCCTGTTCGGCCTTCTGATCGCGCTCATCCTGCTGTTCACGTGAGCCGATGATGCTCGACGCCGGCACGCCCACCACGACGGGGACCGTCGCTCCCGCCCAGCCGGAGCAGGGCGGCTTCCCGCCGTTCGACACCAGGACGTTCCCCAGCCAGGTCTTCTGGCTGGCGATCACCTTCGCCTTCCTGTTCGTGGTGTTGTGGAAGCTGGTGACGCCGCGCATCTCCGGGGTGATCACCGCGCGCCGCGACCAGATCAACGGCGACGTGCGCACGGCCGAGCAGCACCGCAGGGATTCCGAAGCCGCCGCCGCCGCCTATGAGACGGCGCTCGCCGGCGCCCGCGCCCGCGCCCACAAGCTGGCCGAGGAGAACCGCCAGAAGCTGAACGAGGAGGCCGCGCGCGACAAGGCCGCCGCCGAAGCCACCGCCCAGAAGGATTTCGCGGCCGCCGAAACGCGCATCGCGGCCACGCGCGCCGAGGCCAGGGCCCATGTCGTGCGCGCCGCGCAGGAGGCGGCGGCGGACATCGTCTCGCGGCTGACGGGCGAAAGCGTCGGGGCCGACGAAGCCGCGCGCGCCGTCCAGGCCGCGATCGGGAGCGGAACATGATGGAACTGATCGCGGATCCCGAATTCTGGGTGGGCATGGCCTTCCTCATCGTCGTGATCGGCTTCGTCTGGCTGGGCGTGCCGGGCATGGTGACCAGGGCGCTGGATGCCCGCTCCGCGGCCATCGCGGCGGAGCTGGAGACCGCCAGGCACCTGCGCGAGGAGGCCGAGGGCATCCTCGCCGGCTACAAGCGCAGGGCCGACGAGGTCGGCACGGAAGCCGACGCGATCCTGGCCGCCGCCCGCGAGGACGCCGTCCGCTTCGGCGCCGACGCAAAGGCCGCGCTGGCCCAGCAGATCGAGCGCCGCGCCAGGCAGGCCCAGGACAAGATCGCCCAGGCCGAAGCCGCCGCCATGGCCGAGATCCGGGCGCTCGCCGCCGACGCCGCCTCCGGCGCCGCCGAACGCCTCATCGCCGCCCGCATGGACGAGAAACGCGCCGGCGCCCTGATCGCGGAAAGCATCCGCGACCTGACGGGGAAGCTGAACTGACCGGGCCGCGAACCCGCACGGCGGCGTCACGATCGTAACATCGGTTCCTGGCTCGCGAAGATCGGCCGCACCCGACATAAAATCGAAAGAAGCCATATCCGACAGGCCGTTGCAGTTTGACTTTGGGTTATACACAAGCTCGCCTTGGCGCGAGCCTGTTTGACGGCGATTCATTTGCTACGCTCGACGCAATATTCATTCCGGGGCTGCATTATGACGCTACGCTACGCTGCTCATATCCTCGCTCTGATGGGAAGCCTTGTCGCGTTGGGGGCCTGCTCCTATTCGCCGGGCATAGTCGACAGGACCGTCTCCTTCAACCGCGGCGTGGCGGAATCCACGAACCAGCTGATCGTTCTCAACGCCCTGCGCGCGAGCAAACGCAATCCCACCTACTATTCGCGGCTGACGGGAGACACGACGACATCCACGGCCGCGCCATCGCTCTCCTCAGCGATACCATGGGAACCGACCAAGGCGATCACGTCGACGTTCTTGCCTCCTTCGCCCATACCGACCGGAATATCCCGCGTCCTGACGAAGAACCCGTTATCCTTGACGCCGGGCCTCACCCTCACCGAGGGCACACAGCTCGCGCTTTCCAATTCGGACGACCAGGCCTCCACGACCGGGCTCATGACCCCGGTTTCGTTGCAGCTATACGCCTATTTCCGGAGCGAGGGCTTCAACGCGGAGGAGCTCGGGCTGCTGTTCTTCGGCAGCGTCGCGCTGACCGACGACCAGCGCCAGGCGCTGGCAACGGCCATGACGCGCAAATGCGGCGCGCAATGCGCGGCCGATCTGGATGCATGTCCCGTGCCGGACGCCCGTCTGTTCGCCAACGATCCGGCCCTGTTCGAGGCCACGCGAGATCGCAAAGCTGAAGATGGCCGCACCTACACGAATTTCCGGTGTTTCCACGCCATCCTGAATGCGCTGCTGAAGCTCGGGCTCAAGCCGCAATCGAAATCGTCCCATGCGTTCCTTTACAGCGTCCCGGAAAGCGGCGCGCTGCGCAACCCGCGCTATCTTGCCGACCTCAGCCAGCAAGGGCTGGAGATCGCGCCCGATGGCCAAAACGTCGCGGTGTGCAAGAAGTCCGACGACATCGCGCTTCAGCTGGATGCGCTGGACGCGTCGATCGATCCCGACGGCTCGCTCAGCAGGCGACTTGGATTGAACGATTCAAAACCCCATCCCGACGCGGGCCCGCCGTCCGCCGGCGCCGCGCCCAGCTTTGCCGGAACGGCATTCGTCACCGCGGCCAGCAAGCCGTTGGATAATCCCTGCCTGCAGGCGATGAAAGACGCGGCGGCGAAGAAAAAAGGCGGCGGAAAAAACTCCGCTTCCGAAGCCGCCGAGGTCAAGGCGATTGGATTTTCCCAGCGCTCGCTCGAGGCCATGGTCTATTATCTCGGCGAGATCATCCGGCGGGACGCGGACCAGACAAATGCGACCGGCGTGAGCGGCGGCGACAGCGCCTCGGCGGTCACATTCACGAACACCGCGAACGCGTCTTCATCCTATCAGGAGGCGCTCTTCAGCGTCAGGCGCGGCGATCCCTCTCCCGGCGCGATCGTGTCGGTGTCCTATGACGACCAGAACTACTACGTCCCGGCTCTCTGCGCGGAAGACAATTGTTCCGAGGAACTCCCGGATCATGCGAGCGCACAGGTCCTCACCATGCTGAACCAGATTTGGAATCTTCAGAAGACGACGGTGGCTGCGCCAATCGTGCCGACGGTCACGGTGGTAACGCCACCATAGGAGGTCGCCCGGCGCCTACTTCGCGTCCGGCTTCACCACCCGGATGTGCAGCTCCTTGAGCTGCTTGTCGCTCACCTCGCTGGGCGCGCCCATGAGCAGGTCCTGGCCCTGCTGGGTGAGCGGGAACATGGTGACCTCGCGGATGTTCTCCTCGCCCGCCAGCAGCATCACCACGCGCTCCAGCCCCACGGCAAGCCCGCCATGCGGCGGGGCGCCGTAGCGGAACGCGTTCAGCATGCCGCCGAACTTGGCCTCGGTCTCGTTGCGGCCATGGCCCGCGATCTCGAAGGCCTTGAGCATCACCTCCGGATCGCGGTTGCGGATCGCGCCGGAGAGCATCTCGTAGCCGTTGCAGACGATGTCGTACTGGAACACCTTGATGCCCAGGATCTCGTCCCTGTCCGAGGTGCTGAACGACAGGAAGCGGTCGCGGTCGTATTGCGGCATGGAGAACGGGTTGTGGGAGAAGTCGATCGTCTTCTCCTCCTCGTTCCATTCGTACATCGGGTAGTCGACCACCCAGCAGAAGCGGAACACGCCCTGCTCGATGAGCTTGAGCTCCTGGCCGAGCCTGGTGCGCGCCAGCCCCGCGAGCTTTGCCGCGCGCTCGGCCTTGGCGTCGGCGGAGAAGAACAGCGCGTCGCCCGCCTTGACCTTGCAGCGCGCCATCAGGCTGTCGAGCGCGTCCGGCGGCAGGAACTTGGCGATGGGGCCCTTGCCGCCGTCGCCCTCGAAGACCACATAGCCGAGCCCGCCTGCGCCCTCGCCGCGCGCCCAGTCGTTGAGCTTGTCGAAGAAGGAGCGCGGCTGGCTGCCGGCGCCGGGCGCGGGGATGGCACGCACGGTCCTGTTCTTGAACGCCTTGAACTCCACGTCGGGGCGCGCGAACACGTCCGACACGTCGGCGATGCGCAAGGGGTTGCGCAGGTCCGGCTTGTCGCTGCCGAATTCCAGCATCGCGGTGTCGTAGGCGATGCGCGGATAGGGCGCCCTGTCCACGGTGCGGCCGCTGGCGAATTCCTCGAACACGCCCTGCAGCACCGGCTCGATGGCGGCGAAGACGTCGTCCTGCGTCACGAAGCTCATCTCGACGTCGAGCTGGTAGAACTCGCCCGGCGAGCGGTCGGCGCGGCCGTCCTCGTCGCGGAAGCAGGGCGCGATCTGGAAATAGCGGTCGAAGCCGGCCACCTGGATGAGCTGCTTGAACTGCTGCGGCGCCTGCGGCAGGGCGTAGAACTGGCCGGGATAGCGGCGCGACGGCACGAGGAAGTCGCGGGCGCCCTCCGGCGAGGAGGCGGTCAGGATCGGCGTCTGGAATTCGTTGAAGCCCTGCTCGTGCATCCGGTTGCGGATCGAGCGGATGATGTGGGAGCGCAGCATGATGTTGCGGTGCAGCCGCTCGCGCCTCAGGTCGAGGAAGCGGTAGCGCAGCCGCACGTCCTCCGGATAGTCGAGGTCGCCGAACACCGGCAGCGGCAGCTCCTGCGCCTGGGAGAGGATCGCGATCTCCTCGATGCGCACCTCCACTTCGCCGGTCGGCAGCTCCTTGTTGACGGTCTCCGGCGGGCGCGCCACCACCGGCCCGGTCACCGTCACCACCCATTCCGAGCGGCAGCTGTCGGCGGTGGCGAAGGCGGGACTGTCGGGCTCGATCACCGCCTGGGTCAGGCCGTAATGGTCGCGCAGGTCGAGGAAGACGAGCCCGCCATGGTCGCGGCGGCGGTGAACCCAGCCCGACAGGCGCACGCGGGAGCCGACCGCGTCCTTGCGCAGTTCGCCGCAGGTATGGGTGCGATAGGCGTGCATGAGGGTCCTCGGCGTCGCAAAGGGGGCGTTTGTGGCGGTTCGCACCGGCCCGGGTCAAGTCCGTCCAAATGTCGCGAAAGCCCGCTATGGTGCGCGCGGAATCGAGGAAAGCCGCCATGAAATCCGCACGCCCGCTCGCCGCCGCCCTGCTCTTCGCGCTCGCCCTGCTCCCGGCCGCCGGCCAGGCCCGCCCCGCCGCCAGGCCGCCGCAGGTGACCCTGCTCTTCGTGGCCGACGGGCTGCGCTACGACAGCGTGACCCAGAAATCGGCGCCCACGCTCTGGAGGGTGAAGCGCACCGGCGTGGACTTCGCCGACAGCCACGCGCTCTATCCCACCATCACGACCGTGAACGCCTCGGCCATCGCCACCGGCCACTACATCGGCGACACCGGCAATTTCGGCAACGCCCTCTTCACGGGCGTCCCGATGAATTCGAGCAAGGGCCTGCCCATCGCCGGAATGGAGAACGATCCCACGCTGGCGGAGATGAACGCGCGCTTCGGCGGCAACTACCTGAACGAAACCTCCCTCCTCGCCGCCGCGCGCGACGCGGGCTTCGCCACGGCCGCGTTGGGCAAGGTCGGGCCCACCTCCATCCAGGACGTCACCCAGCGCGACGGCACCGGCACCGTCGTGATCGACGACGCCGTCGGCACGCCCCAGGGCCTGCCGATCCCGGCCGATCTCGCCGCCGCGATCACCGCCGCCGGCCTGCCCGCCACCGCGCCCGAGACGGCGGTGCCCAACGGCAAGCAGCAACAATACCTCGTCGCGGTGGCCACCAAGGTCGTCCTGCCGCGGCTGCTCAGGACGGGAAAGCCCGTGATGATGGTGTTCTGGTCGCGCGATCCCGACGCCTCGCAGCACGTGGAAAAGGACGGTTCGATCAACGGCCCGACCGGCCTGGCCGGCATCAAGGATGCCGACGACGCCCTCGCCGCGCTTCTGGCCGGCCTGAAGGCGGATGGCGTGGGCGCGCCGAACGTCTTCGTCACGGCCGACCACGGCTTCTCGACCATCGACAACATGGACGGCGGCACCGCGCTGGCGCCGGGCTTCCTGGCGGCGGACGTGGCGGCCGCGCTCGGCCTGCCGAACCGGAAAGGCGCCATCGGGAACGACCCGAAAAAGCCCGACGCCATCGTGGTGCCGAACGGCGGGTCCGACCTGATCTACCTGTTCGGCGCGGGCGCCTGGGGCATGGCCGCGAAGATCGCGGCCGGCCTCGCCGCGAAGCCCTATGCCGGCGCGATCTTCGCGAACGATGCGCTGGGCGACGTGCCGGGCACGCTGAAGATGAGCGCCGTGAACCTGCGCGGCAGCGCGCTCACGCCGCAGCCTTCGATGGTGGTGGGCTTCGCGTCCCACGTGATGGCGGGCTGCAAGCCGCTCCTGATGTGCGTCGCCGAATTCGCCGACACCCCCCTGGTCACGGGCCAGGGCATGCACGGCACGTTCAGCCGCGCCGACACGCGCAACTTCATGGCGGCCATGGGGCCGGCGTTCAGGAAGGCCTTCGTCGACCGCGCGCCCGTCGGCAACGCGGACATCGCCCCGACGCTGGCGCAGATCCTGGGGCTTACGATCGCGCCCAAGGGCGGGCTCACCGGACGGCCGGCCACCGAGGCGCTGGCCAAGGGGCATCCGGTGGCCGTCGCCCGCGGCTGGATCGCCTCGACCGCGCCGCTGGGCGACGCGGGCAAGCAGTTCCTGGAGTACCAGCAGGTGGGATCGACGCGCTATTTCGACGCCGCCGGCATCCCGGCGCGGACGGTGGGCCTCAGCGCCCACTGACCGCCGGCGAGCGGGCTACTGCACGGTGACCCGGCGCAGCGCGGCGATGGTGTTGCGGTTCTCCTCCGCCAGCATGACGCAGAGCTGAAGCGTGGGGTCGCGCCAGTCGGTGTAATACCAGCGCAGGAAGGAATAGCGGCCGAGATAGCCGATCAGGAGCGCGATCGCGAACAGCGAGAACGCCGCTTCCGCGATGCTCCAGGCGCCGCTCGTCCAGCCGTTCCACCAGAAGAACACCGAGCCCGCCAGAAGCGCCAGCTGGATCGCGATCAGCGACGCGACGCCGAACAGCACATAGCCCATGTAGCGCCGCCACTTGATGAAGCGGCGGAACTCCAGCATGCAGTGGCGGATGCCGAACATCTTGTTGCGCGTGTCGTTGTCGAAGAACTCGCGGATGGCGTTCTCCCAGTCGACGTCCATCTTGGTGAAGTTGATCTTGAGCGCGGCGGACTCCACGACCGTCCCGATCAGCAACAGCAGGCCGAGGCCGATCAGCGCGCCGTCATAGGTCATGTCGGAGACGGACATGCGCAGGCTGCCGTGCAGCGCAACCACGCCCAGAGGCAACACGGCCAGCAGGATCATCAGCAGCGTCGTGCGGGCCTTGAGCGCGTTGTCGTTTTCGGAATGCCCCGTCGCCAGCTCCGCGAAAGGCAGAGCATCGAGTTTCTCGACGTCGCTGCGCGGATAGTACTTGAGCACGTATTCGTGCGGCCCGCCGTTGGTCATCACCGAGCCCCGGTTCTCAATGGCATAGGTCTGCCGCGCCGCCGCCTTGCGCGCGGCCTCCGGAAACAGCCTGCCCCAGTTGACGATGGCCACGCTCGTGCCCCGTTTCTCGACCCACGATAGAAATAGTCCTCTCCGGGGCAAGATTAAAGGCGGCGGGCCCCGGCGCCGCACCGGGGAATTGACAAGCGATTGCAACGGGATAACGCGTCCTCCCTGGCCGCCTGGCGGCCCCGCGGGCGGCCGATGGCATCCTGCTCCGGTTTGCCGCGCGTGGAACCGGCCCCGAATCCGCTATAGCCAGCGGATGCATATCGTCGACACCGCCGAGGCATTGCACGCCTTCCTCCGCCAGCTCGAGGGCGCGCCCTACCTCACGCTGGACACCGAGTTCATGCGCGACCAGACCTACTGGCCGAAGCTGTGCCTGATGCAGGTCGCGTCGCCCCGGACGGCGGCGATCGTCGATCCCCTCGCGGACGGCATGGACCTCGCGCCGCTTTACGATCTTCTGAAATCGCGCGACATCGTGAAGGTGTTCCACGCCGCGCGCCAGGACATCGAAATCTTCTGGCACCAGGGCGGCATCATCCCCGACCCGCTGTTCGACACCCAGATCGCGGCGATGGTGTGCGGCTTCGGGGACTCGGCGTCCTACGAAACGCTGGCGCGCAAGCTCGCCCATGCGGAGATCGACAAGTCCTCGCGCTTCACGGACTGGAGCCGGCGCCCGCTGTCGCAGAAGCAGCTCGACTATGCGCTGGGCGACGTGACGCATCTGAGGACCATCTACGAAAGGCTGTCCGCCGAACTGAAGCGCACCGGGCGCGCGGCCTGGGTCGCCGAAGAGATCGAGGCGCTGAAACGGGAAGACCTCTACGAGCTCGACCCCGCCAACGCCTGGAAGCGGCTCAAGCCGCGCACCAACAGCAGGAAATTCCTCGCCATGCTGGCCGCCGTCGCGGCCTGGCGCGAGCAGGAGGCCCAGAGTCGCGACATCCCGCGCGGCCGCGTGCTGAAGGACGAAGCGCTGACGGAGATCGCGTCGCATCCGCCCGACACGGCGGACGGCCTGGATCGCATTCGCGCCGTGCCGAAAGGATTTGCCGCCTCGCGCATGGGCCGCGGGCTGATGGACGCCATCGAGCGGGGCCGCACGGCGCCCGCGCCGAAGGGCCTGGAATTCGACCGTCCGAAGCGGAAAAAGGATCCGTCCCAATCCTCCGTCGATCTCCTGAAGACGCTGCTGCGGCTGCGCTCGGAGGAAGCCGGCGTGGCGCCGCGGCTGATCGCCAACGCCGACGACATCGAGCGCATCGCCGCCTTCGAGGACGAGGCGGTGCCCGCGCTGCACGGCTGGCGCGCGGAGGTCTTCGGCAACGACGCCAAGCTCCTGCGCAGCGGCAAGCTCGCCATCGCCCTGGAAAACGGCGAAGCCGTGGTCGTGGAACTGGAAGATTGAGCCGCCGGGCGGCGGCGGAGCCCTGGGGATGGTCCGTACCGGCCGTCCGCGGAATTCCAGTCTCCCGGCCGGATGCCTGGGGACAACCTACAGGTATTTCTCCCATAAAATCATATCGTTAGAAAATTTCTCCACATTGTTCTCTACTTGCGGTTGACAATCCGCCCCGAAGCGCCTATGTTCCTGTTCTGATCTTGAGGCGTCACGGGATGAGGTTCCGAATTTGACGCGGGCCCATACAGGGCAAGGGTGCCAGCCTGCGTGCACCCGTGAGGTGGGAAGGCCGACGGGCGCGGTTCCGGAAACCGCTGCCGGGCCAGGTTCCGCCTCGAAGCCCGTGGAAGGACGACAGTGCCGCCTGCGCGCGCGCGGAATGCGCCGCCGCGGACGGCCGGCTCTGGTCCCGGGCGACAGGCGGAACGCGGCCGCCGGAGGCGACGGCCTCCGAAGGCCCTTCCGCCTTCGGTCCATCTGGGGGATGGGGCTGCGGAATCTACAGCGTGGGATCGCCGCCGGTCGCCAGATCGTCCGGCTCGTTGGGATCGTAGGGATCCTCGTCCGGCCCGAGCTGGTCGCTGGGATTGGGCACGTCGAAGCCCGACGGCGGCAGCGCCTCCAGGAAGCCGGCCGCCTTGAGCTCGTCGGTCCCCGGCAGGTGGCCGATGCTTTCCAGCCCGAAATGGGTGAGGAAGACCTCCGTCGTGCCGTAGGTGACGGGACGCCCGGGCGTGCGCTTGCGGCCGCGGATCCTGACCCAACCCACTTCCATCAGCGCGTCGATGGTCCCCTTCGACAGCATCACGCCGCGGATGTCCTCGATCTCCGCGCGCGTCACGGGCTGGTGGTAGGCGACGATGGCGAGCGTCTCGATCGCCGCGCGCGACAGGCGCTTCTGCTCCGGCCGCTCCTTGCGCAGGAGGAACGCCAGATCCGGCGCGGTGCGGAACTGCCACTTCTCCGCCACGCGCACCAGCGTCACGCCGCGGCCCTCGTAAAGGCGCTGCAGCTCGGCGACCAGCGCGGGAACATCGGCGCCCTCGGGCAGCGAGGTGGCCAGCGCCTTCTCGTCCAGGGGCTCGGACGCCGCGAACAGCAGCGCCTCCGCCATGCGCAGGTGCTCCGGATTGAGCCCGGTTGCGTCGCGGAGGCCGATTTCCTGCTGATTGGTCTCTTCGGGCACGATCTCTGCTTCTGCTGTCTGGACTTCCACAAGACGCACGGCGCGGTTCATGGCGCGGCCTCCAATACACGATCCTTCACATAAATCTCGTCGAACGGGCGCAACTGCCGCAGTTCGAGCTTGCCGTCGCGCGCCAGCTCCAGGCACGCCAAGAGCGTCGACGCCAGCGCCGAGCGGCGGCGCTCCCCGCCCGACCACTCGAACGGCAGGAGGCTCGAAAGCCTGCTCCAGTCGCCGATGCGGCCCAGCATCCGTTCCAGCCGCTCCCGCGCCTCCTCGATGAGGAGCACCGGCGCCATCCTGGGACGATACGCCTTGCCGCCGAGCTTGCGCACCCGTTCGGTGGCGTAGGCCGTGAGCAGGTCGTACATCGTGTCCTTGTAGGTGCGCAGGCGCACGACGTTGACCGGCTCCGGCGCGCCGCGCGCGAAGACCTCCCGGCCCAGCCGGTCCCGCGCCATCAGGCGCGCCGCCGCCTCGCGCATGGCATCGAGGCGCTGCAGGCGCCAGCGCAGGCGGGCGGCCAGCTCGTCCGCCGTCGGTTCGCCGTCCGCCGCGGGCGGCTGCGGCAGGACCAGCCGGGACTTGAGATAGGCGAGCCACGCGGCCATCACCAGATAGTCCGCGGCCAGCTCGAGGTTCATCCGCTTCGCGCGCTCGATGAACTCCAGATACTGATCGGCGAGCTTGAGCACGGATATCTTCGCCAGATCGACCTTCTGGTCGCGGGCGAGCGAAAGCAAAAGGTCGAGCGGCCCCTCGAAGCCGTCGACCGCCACCACGAGCGCCTCGTCCGGCGCGATCGCGGCGACGTCCATCTGCTCGAAAGGATCGATCTCTCCGGTCACGCGGCCATTCCCAACAGCGAGTTGAGGCGTTCCGCCCCGGCGGCCGCATCGAAAGCCTCGGGCGGCGACAGGCGGTCCAGCGCCGCCGTGGCGCGATCGCGCGCGGCACCGTCCAGCGGCTTGCCCTCGCCCGCCACCTCTTTCATCTCGTCCATCCTGCCGTTGCAATGGATCACGACATCGCAGCCCGCGAACAGCGCCGCCCTGGCCCGCTGGCCCAGGGAGCCGGCAAGCGCATTCATGGACAGGTCGTCGGACATCAGCAGGCCTTCGAAGCCGATCTCGCCCCTGACGATCTCCTTGATGACGCGCGGGCTCGTCGTCGCGGGCCGCTGAGGATCGACCGCGTCGTAGACGACGTGCGCCGTCATCGCCATGGGGCAATCGCTGAGGCTGCGGAATGTCACGAAATCGGTGGCGCTCAGCTCCGCGCGGCTCGCGCTCACGTGAGGCAATTCGAAATGGGTGTCCGCGGTGGCGCGCCCGTGGCCGGGGATATGCTTCATCACCGGCAGGACGCCGCCTTCGATCATGCCCTCGATGGTGGCGCGCCCGAGTTCGATGATCACGGTCGGATCCCGCCCGTAGGCGCGGTCGCCGATGACGGCGTCGGCGCCGTCGACGGGAACGTCCAGGACGGGAACGCAGTCGACGTTGACGCCCAGCTCGGCGAGATCGTGCGCGATCAGCCGCGCGTTGAGGTAGGTGGCCTCGTGCGCCGCCTCCGGCCGGTTGTCGTGCAGCAGCGCGAAGCGCTGGGCGGCCGGGCGTGCCGGCCATTGCGGGGGGCGGAGGCGCGCCACGCGCCCGCCCTCCTGGTCGATCAGGACCGGCGCGCGGGCGTCGCCGATGGTGTCCCGCATGCTCGCGACCAGCCGCTTGACCTGCTCGCGGTCGGCGATGTTCCGCGCGAAGAGGATGAACCCCCATGGCTGGGCGTCCCGGTAGAACGCCCGCTCATCGGCCGTCAGTTCCGGCCCCGAGCAGCCATAGATCGCCCGCGTGCGCGTCATCGCTTCGCCAAGAGGCAGTCGCCGCCGTCCGCCTTCAGCCTGGCGCAGGCGGCGGCGGCATCGTCCCTGGTCGCGAAGCCTCCGGCGCGCAGGCGATACCAAGTGCCCTTGTCGGCCAGGTCGACCATTTTCACGTCCGGCGAATAGCCCGCGAGCATGGCGTGCCTGTGCTGGAAGGCCTTCCATGCGGCGTCGGCTTCGGCCTGCGACTTGTAGGAGCCGATCTGGAGCACATAGGCACCGCCCGTGGCCGCGGGCAGTGCAGCGGCCTGCTGGCTCTCGGGCTTCGCCGCGGGCGTCGCCTGTTGCTCGACCGGCTTGGCCGGCGGCGCCGAAACCAGGGGCTTGGGCGGGGCGCTGGCCTCGTGCGCCGCCGGCGTCGGGCCGGCCTGGGCCATCGTCGCGGGCGGTGCTGTGACCGCCTTGGGCGTGGCATGCGCGCCGGGCGGCGCGGCCTGCGATTGCGCCGCCGGAAGTTGCGCTTGGGGCGCGGGAGCCTGTGGCTTCATGGCGTCCGGTGGCGGCGGGACGCTATCGGTTTCGCCCGTGTCCGCATCGGGTGGCGCGGGCTGCTCGTAGACCTTGATGCCCTTCGTGGCCTGCGGCGTGGCGGCCTGCGCGACGAGCGGCCGCGGCGCATCCGCGCGGCCCTTCTGAAGGCCTTCGTTGTAGGCCAGCCACACGACGCCTCCAAAGGCGGCGAGCACCAGAAGCGCGATCACGATCAGCAGCGGAAGGCGCGAGCCCTCGTCCTCGGCCTCGCCGTCGTCGATATCTTCGAAGAAGCCGTCGGGCGAGGTGGAACCCGGTTCGATCTTGGCCATCGCTTGCTCGCGAATCTGGGAACCGGCTGAATCTAACACCCGGGGGGCAGCGAATCACCGGATTTCGCTGCCGTCAGATGGCGATTTCCGTGTGGAATATCCGCTTGTGCTCCTGCAGCGCGAAGCGGTCGGTCATGCCTGCGATATAGTCGCGCACCACGCCCGCCGTCCGGCTGTCGCCCGGCGCCCCGCACGCCCTGGCCCAATCGTCCGGCATCAGGCCCGGATCGCGCAACATGGCGGCGAAAAGATCGCGCACCACGGTTTGCGCCTTCTCCATCGAGGCCATGACGTGCGGATGGCGATACATTCTTGCGAACAGGAAGTTCTTCAGGGCCGCGATCTCCGCGGCCATGCTGCCCGAAAACGCCACCAGAGGGCGCCCCGCCCTGCGCACCTCCGCGGCCGTTCGCGGCGAGGCTGCGCTCAACTGCGACTTCGTTTCGGCCACCATGTCCCCGATCATCACGCTCATCAGGCGACGCACGATCTCGCCGATCAGCCTCCCGGGCTCGAGATGGCCATAGCGTCCGCCGATGGCGTTGACGTGCCGGCCCACGAGCGGGGCCGCCTCGAGATCGGCCACCGTGAACAGCTCCGCGCGCAGGCCGTCGTCGATGTCATGGTTGATATAGGCGATGTCGTCCGCCAGCGCGGCGATCTGGGCCTCGAGTCCGGGCCAGGTGGAAAGATCGAGCGGCCAGCGGGCATCGAACGACGCGATCGGCGCGGCGACGGGCGGCGACAGAGGGCCGTTGTGCTTGACCAAGCCTTCCAGCGTCTCCCAGGTGAGGTTCAGCCCGTCGAAATCGGCGTAGCGGTGCTCCAGCCTGGTGACGAGGCGCAGCGCATGGGCGTTGTGGTCGAAGCCCCCGACGGACGCCGTCGCGGCGTTCAGGGCCGTTTCGCCCGCATGGCCGAACGGGGTGTGGCCGAGATCGTGGGCAAGCGCGACCGCCTCGGCCAAATCCTCGTCCACGCGCAGCACGCGGGCGGCGGAGCGGGCGATCTGGGCGACCTCGAGCGAGTGGGTCAGGCGGGTGCGGTAGTAGTCGCCCTCGTGCTGCACGAAGACCTGGGTCTTGTGCTTGAGGCGGCGGAAGGCCGCGGCATGGATGATGCGGTCCCGGTCGCGGGCATAACAGGTGCGGGTGGCGCTCTCGGCCTCGTCGAAGAACCGGCCCCTGCTGTCCCGCGGGTGGGTGGCGTAGTCCGCCAGATGTCCCGGCGGCTCGAGTATGGCTCCGATGAGATGACCTTGGGGCAATGGGGCCACCCTTTGCTAAGCCGCCGGCCGGGACTACATAAGACTCGATCTGAGCTTACGGCAGGAGTGCCTTGGACACGAACGTGGAATCGCCGGTGACGGTTTCGGCGCGCGCCGCCCGCAGGATCGCGGAAATCCTGAAGGCGGAGCCGCGGCCTGCCATGCTGAGGGTGGCGGTGACGGGCGGCGGCTGCTCGGGCTTCCAGTACAACTTCGCGCTCGATGATGCCCGCACCGGCGAAGACCTCGTGGTCGAGCGGGACGGCGCCGTGGTGCTGATCGACCCGATGTCGCTCGAATTCCTGAGGGGCGCCGAGATAGATTTCGTCGACGACCTGATCGGCGCGGCGTTCAAGGTGAACAACCCCAACGCCACCTCCTCCTGCGGTTGCGGGACGAGCTTTTCGGTATAGAGGCCAACAGGTCACCTGCGCGTCGCCGGGACCTCGGCAAAGAGATATGCTCTTTCCGGGTGTCCGGGGATCGCTTCATGCGCGCGGCGTTTACCTCGGGCGGGCTCATCGTCGCATTCCTGGCGGCGCTGGCGCTGCAACCCGCCTGGATGCCCATGACGCTCAGGGCGTCTGGTCGCACTTGTACGCAGGCACGCTGCAATCGTTGGCGTGCTCGGGGCCATCGGTATCCTTGCAGATCTGCAGCGCGCGGTCCGACGCTTCCGATTCCGTGTCCGCCACGGCCCAGCCGAAACCCTCGGTTCCGACATTCGGATCGAGCGCGATGGCGACGCATTGGTGGCTGAAGACGCGTACCACCTTGCACAGCGCGCGCGTCGAATCCGGAGCGTCCATGTAAGACAGGCATTGCTTCAGCGCATCGGCCTGCGCATCGCCTTCGGAATCGTAGTTCCAGGTATAGCCAACGGCGACGCCACCATTCGCGACGCTGCTGGGCTGGCCCACGGCAAGCGCGCCGTGCGCCAACGCGGAATTCATATGAAGCAAAAGCGCGGCGATGGCCATCGTGCCCGCGATCAAGCCCAGCCGTGATCTCATGGTGCTTCCCCCGAAACAGCGCGGGGATCATAACGTATCGGCGCCCGGACGGGAACGCGGGTTATGCAGGGTCAAGACAATGCGTTCAGCACCGCCCACCACACTGCCAGTCCGGCCGCAGTGCTTGGCAAAATCCACCATCCGGCTGGGAATTCCCCCTTCCGGTCGAAGGCCGCACGTTCCTGTTCGCCCCGGCGACCGGGCGCATAGTTGTGGCGGCCGGAACGGCCTCCAGGGCTTGTGAAACTCAACACGTCCTTCGCCCGCGCGGTCATGGCCGCCTCACACCCTCTGCGGGGCACAATCTGCGGACACAAGCCGCCGCCCGAAAGCCGTACGAACCCTTATCGGTGTTTGTCCTCATAAATCCCATCCTTCGGAGGCCGCGGGGCTTGACCTGGCGGGCTTCCCCTTGAAAACGTGCCGAACGCGGAAACGAGCCGGGCCGGGAACCATGAAGATCGCCACCTGGAACGTGAACTCGGTGAAAGCCCGGCTGGAGACCGTCGTGGCCTGGCTCAAGGAAACCTCGCCGGACGTTGCCTGCTTTCAGGAGATCAAATGCCAGGACGATGCCTTCCCGCGGCATGCGTTCGAAGACCTCGGCTACAACTGCGCGGTGCACGGCCAGAAGACCTACAATGGCGTGGCTGTGCTCTCGAAGCGCCCCATCGAGGACGCCACGCCGCGGCTCCCGGGCGGCGATGGCGACGATCATGCGCGTTACCTGGAAGTGGCGGTGCCGGGCAGGACGTCGACGGTGCGCGTGGCGTCCATCTACGCGCCGAACGGCAATCCGATCGGCACGGAGAAATTCGACTACAAGCTCAAATGGCTGGACCGGCTGGCCGGCCGCGCGTCCGGCCTGCTCGCGAACGAAGAGCCCGTCGTGTTGATGGGCGACTACAACGTCATCCCCGAACCCGAGGACTGCTGGGACCCGAAGGCGTGGATGGAGGATGCACTGTTCCAGCCGGAATCCCGCTCCGCGCTGCGGCGCATCGAGTATCTCGGCTACACCGATGCCTTTCGCGCCTGCCATGCGGAGACACACCGCTACACATTCTGGGACTATCAGGCCGGCGCCTGGCAGAAAGATCACGGTATCCGCATCGACCACGTCCTGCTATCGCCGCAGGCCGCCGACCGTCTCAGGGCCTGCGGCATCGACCGGCATGTCCGCGGTTGGGAAAGGCCTTCGGATCACGTGCCGGTGTGGTGCGAGCTGGATATCTAGCCTCGCGGGTCACACCGTCACGTCCGCGATATCGCGCTGCATGATGGCTTCGAGGCTGGTCAGGTTCATGCCGTGCTTGAGGAAATTGTAGGGCGTGAGATTGACCGCCTTGATCAGGCGGCGTGCCGTGCCGCCGGCGCCGCCGAGATCGAAATCGATGACGTTGATGCAGCCGGTATCCTGCTCGAACGCGCTCATGGCCTGAAGTCCTGCGCCGCACGCCCAGCTCAATATCAACCGATTGATGCCCTCGTGCGCCACCACGAGCGCGATATGCCAGCTCGCATCGGAAAGCAGCCGTTCGATGGCGCCGACGCCGCGGGCCTGCGCTGCGGCGAATACCTCCCCGCCCTCGTGGTTCGTCGCGCCGGGCTCATGAGCGCGGGCGAAGTAGGAGTTCATCAATGCGATCAGCTCTTCGCGGCTCTGCACCGGCGCGAGCCTGCCGCCCCGAAGCTCGACGAGGTCGGGATCGACTTCGAGCTTCGGCGCATCGGAGATGAACGACAGCGCGACGTCCGCCGTCTCCCGCGTGCGCGGGAGGCCCGAGCACATGGCGCGGTCGAAATGGATGTGCGACAGCGCCCGGCCCGCCGCTTCGGCTTCGCTGCGCCCGCGCCTGGTCAGCGCGACCGCGTGGATATCTCCGGTCTCGCGCACATGGCGGCTGAAATAATCGACATGGCCGTGCCGCATGAGGTAGATGCGGCGGCGGTGCGCGGTGCCCGGCAAAGCCATCAGATCGCGCCCGCCGACTTCAAGGCCTCGATCTCGGTGGCCGAAAATCCCCAGCCGGACAACGCCGCACCGCTGTCGACGGCGGTCGCGACGCCCTTCGCTTCCGGCGGCGTGCGCGAGAACCGCGGCGCGGGCGCAGGCTGGGTCACGCCGTCGATCTCGACGAACGTGCTGCGCGCCTTGTTGTGCGGATGTTTCGGCGCCTCGGCCAGAGACAGCACCGGCGCGTAGCACACATCGCTGCCCAGCATGATCGCATCCCATTCGTCGCGGGTCTTCGCCTTGATAACGGCGGCAAGCTTTTCCTTGAGCGACGGCCATTGGTCCCGATCCATCTGCGCGGCGAAGGCGGCATCGGCGATGCCGGTCTTCTCCATCAGCTCCTTGTAGAACTGCGGCTCTATGGAGCCGATGGCGACGAACTTTCCGTCCTTCGTTTCGTAGGTGTCATAGAAATGCGCGCCGCCGTCGAGCATGTTGGAGGCGCGGCTGTCCTTCCAGATTCCCATGGCCGCCATGCCGTAGAACATGGTCATCAGCGAGGCCGCGCCGTCGGTCATCGCGGTGTCGACCACCTGCCCCTTGCCGGAATTCTTCGCCTCGATGATCCCGCATGCGACGCCGAAAGCCAGATAGAGGGCGCCACCGCCGAAATCGCCCACGAGGTTGAGCGGCGGCGTGGGCTTTCCGGTCTTCGCGCCGATGGCGTGCAGCGCGCCGGAGAGTGCGATGTAGTTTATGTCGTGGCCCGCGGCGTCGGCCAGCGCGCCGGTCTGCCCCCAGCCCGTCATGCGGCCGTAGACGAGTTTCGGGTTGCGCCCGAGGCAGACATCGGGGCCAAGGCCCAGCCGCTCCATCACACCCGGACGGAACCCTTCGATCAGCGCATCGGCCTTTCCGATCAGCCTGAGCGCGGCCTCGACGGCGTCCGGCTTCTTGAGGTCGAGCGCAACGGTATCCCGGCCGCGCAGGTAGATCTCCATCTTCGAGGGCTGGCGCCCGCCCTTGCGGTCGATGCGGATCACTTCCGCCCCCATGTCGGCGAACAGCATCGCCGCGAACGGGCCCGGGCCGATTCCTGCGAACTCCACGATGCGGATGCCCTTGAGCGGACCCATGGAAACCTCATTCGACAGCTTGTTCGTGCGAGTCATAATGGTGGATCGACGGGGCGTAAACACGCTAGGCTCGGGCCATGCAGATTGACGTAGTGTCCGACACGATTTGTCCGTGGTGCTTCATCGGAAAGCGCCGCCTCGCCCGGGCGCTCGCCGAACGTCCGGACATCGCTTTCGACGTGCGCTGGCGGGCCTACCGGCTCGATCCCACGGTGCCGCCGGAGGGCGTGGAGCGCCGCGCCTACCTGAAGGCCAAGTTCGGGGACGGCGAGCGGCCGCGGGCGATGAGCGAAGCCATTCGCGCCGCCGGCGAGAGCGAGAATATCGCCTTCGCCTTCGACCGCATCGCCAGGACGCCCAACACGATAGACTCCCACCGCCTCATCCGCTGGGCCGGCAGCGCCGGGCTGCAGGACGAAGTCGTCGAGGCGCTGTTCCGGGCCTACTTCGAGGAGGGCCGGGACATCGGCGACATCGACGTGCTGGTGGACATCGCGGGCCAGACGGGGATGGACACCGCGCTCGTCGCCGATCTGCTGGAGGACGGCGCCGACCGCGAGCTGGTCGAGCGCGAGGACGTGCTCGCCCACCGCATGGGCATCACGGGCGTACCCACCTTCATCTTCGCCAGCAAATATGCGGTCTCCGGGGCGCACGATCCGGAGACGCTGGTGGGGCTGATCGACAAGGTGGTGCTCGAAGCCGCAGAAGAAAAGCCGGCCTCGACGTGAGGGAAGCCGGATCGGCTAAGCCGCGTCGGCGACGACGCGGTTGCGGCCTTCGCGCTTGGCGCGGTACAGCGCCTGGTCGGCGCGGTGGAGAAGCGCATCGGCGGAATCCACGTTTCCTTCCGAGCCCGCGATGCCGATGCTGATCGTGACGTGGAGGTTGCCGGGATCGCGGCTGATGGCGAAGGGCATCTCTTCGACGCTCTTGCGCAGGCGCTCGGCCACCGAATAGGCGAACGCCATGTCGGTATCGGGCATCACCACCACGAACTCCTCGCCCCCGTAACGGCAGGCGAGATCGATGCCACGCACGTTGGCGGAGATGCGGCCCGCGAACTCGCGCAGCACCTCGTCGCCCGCGTCGTGGCCGTGGGTGTCGTTGACCGACTTGAAGTGGTCGATGTCCATGATCAGGAACGCGATCGGCTTGCCGGACTTGCGCGCGCCCTGGATGAGATTGTCGAGGTGACGCGACATGTAGCGGCGGTTGTGCAGGCCGGTCAGCTGGTCGGTGATCGCCATCTCGAGCGAGAGCTGCACGTTGTGGCGCAGCTTGTCCGAATAGCGCTTCTTGCGAAGCTGCGTGCGCACGCGGGCGATGAGCTCGTTCTTGTCCACCGGGCGCGTGAGATAGTCGTTCACGCCCATCTCGAGCGCCTGGTTGAGCTTGCGGCGGTCGCCGTCGCTGACCAGCACCAGGATCGGGACGTTGCGGCCCTCCGGCAGCGAGCGGAGCTGCGAACACAGACGCAGGCCGTCGAAGCAGCGCAGGCCGAGGCTCACCACGATGAGATCGAAGTCGCCCCCGCGCACGCGGATCAGCGCTTCCTCGAAAGTGTCGACGGCGGAAACGTCGTTGGCGGGCGCCAGCGACTGGTTGAACCAGGCCACGGATTCGGGGCGATCCTCGATGATCAGGATGCGGCCCGCGGGCGCGGCGTCAATCAGCGTCTCGGCCGGATCGATCAGGCCCATGCTCTGGCCCGTGGTCTCGCGCAGGCGCAGCTCGTCCGTCATCAGCTTCAGGCGCACCAGGCTGCGGACGCGGGCGAAGAGCGCGGCGTCGTCCACCGGCTTGGTGAGGAAATCGTCGGCGCCGGCATCGAGGCCCGCCACGCGGTCGGACGGCTGGTCGAGCGCGGTGACCATCACGACGGGAACATGCGCGGTCTTGGGGTTCTGCTTGATGCGCCGGCAGACTTCGAAGCCGTCCATGCCGGGCATCATCACGTCGAGCAGCACGATGTCGGGCTCGTGCTCCTCCACGCGCTGGAGCGCTTCCAGGCCGTTGAAGGCGGTGACGACCTCGAAATACTCCGCGCTGAGCTTCGCTTCGAGAAGCTTCACGTTGGAGAGGATGTCGTCGACGACCAGGACCCGGGCGGTCATGAGCCCTCCTAGCCGATGAAGCGGCGCACGGTATCGAGGAAGCTGGTCACCGAGATGGGCTTGGAGATGTAGGCCTCGCAGCCGCCCTGCCGGATCACCTCTTCGTCGCCCTTCATGGCGAAGGCCGTTACGGCGACGACGGGAATCGCCTTGAGTGAATCGTCTTCCTTCAGCCACTTGGTCACTTCGAGACCGGAGACCTCGGGAAGCTGGATGTCCATCAGGATCAGGTCGGGCCGGTGCTCGCGCGCGATGTCGAGCGCTTCCATGCCGTCCTTGGTCTGGAGGATATTGTAGCCGTGGGCGTCCAGGAGATCGTGGAAGAGCTTCATGTTGAGCTCGTTGTCCTCCACGATCAGGACGGTCTTCTGCTTGGCATCCATGCGCTTGTTCTCCACGCCCCAGCCGGCGCCCCGGCGCCAATTCCCGTATCGCCAGTATTAGGGAAGATGTCTTAACGCTCTCTTGACGCTTGGGGACGGCGCGGGGCCGCGCGTTCCGGCGCAAACGCCGCACCGGCATGGAGCGGAGGGCCGCCCCGGCACGTGATTTGTTAACGATAGAAGCGTGTTGCGGGCCGAATCTGAGACACCGGCCGACCGGGGCCGCGCGGCGAATCCGTGTTGCGGCAGGCACCGCGCCCAGCGGACCGTGCCGCTTGGCATGGCGGCCATTGCGCTGCCATGCTCGGCGCATGGCGCTGCGGCAGACCTCGAGGACCGATTCCTCCGAAACCATCGGCATTAGGGCCATCGCGTTCCTGGCCGGACGCGAGGACGACCTCATGCGATTCGTGACCCTGTCGGGCCTCGACCCCGCGGATCTGCGCGCGCGGGCCGGGGAGCCCGAGGTGCTGGCCGCCGTGCTGCAGCACCTGCTCATGGACGATGGCGTGCTGACCGCGTTCTGCGCCGCCGAAGGCCTCGAGCCCAAGGCCGTGCACCTGGCGCAGCACAAGCTCGCCGGCGGATGAGCGCGGACTTCCACACCGATGCCGCGACGGTGCCGCTCGATCCGGCGCGGCCGTTGCTGATCGTGGATGCCGACGAGGTGCTGCTGCGCTTCGCCGACGGCTTCGACCGCTTCCTGCGCGCCCGCGGGCTCTACCTCGATCTCGTCAGCTACCGGCTGCATGGCAATGTCCGCCGGCTGGACGACAACAGCGCGCCGATCGGCGTCGAGGTCACGGCGCTGCTGGACGAGTTCCGCGCCGAGCTCGACTGGCTGGAAGCGGTGGAACATGCACAGGACGTGCTGCCCGCGCTCGCCCCGCGAATGAACGTCGTCGCGCTCTCCAACGTCTCGCCCGCGCAGGCGCCGGCGCGGCTGAGGAATTTCGCGGCGCTGGGATTCCATTTTCCGCTGCTCACGAATTCCGGCGCCAAGGGCGCGGCGGTGCTGGCGCTGGCGAAGCGGGTGGCGGGGCCGGTGTTCTTCGTGGACGATATCCCGCAACATCTCGCCTCCGCGGCGGAGATCGCACCCGACGTGTTCCGCATCCACTTCGTCGGCGAGGCAAGGCTGAAACCGCTTTTGCCCGCCTCGCCGCACGCGCATATACGGGCGGACACTTGGCATGACGCCCTCGCCTTCATCCGGGAGAGACTGAAGCCATGAGGCTGGGCATCGATCTCGGCGGCACGAAGATCGAGGCGATCGCGCTGGACGATGGCGGCGCCATCCTTTCCCGCGAGCGCGTGCCGACGCCCAAGAACGATTACGGTTCCGTCATCGCGGCCATCGCGGGGCTCGTGCGCGATACCGAAAGGAAGATCGGGCGGCGCGGCAGCGTGGGCGTGGCGATCCCCGGCACGATCAGCACGAAGACCGGGCTGGTGAAGAACGCCAACTCCACGCGCCTGATCGGCCATCCGCTGGACGCGGATCTGGCGCGCGCGCTCGGCCGGCCGGTGCGCGTGGCCAACGACGCCAACTGCTTTGCGCTGTCGGAGGCCACAGACGGCGCGGCGGCGGGCAAGGACGTGGTGTTCGGCATCATCGCGGGCACGGGCGTGGGCGGCGGGGTGTGCGTGGGCGGGCGCGTGCTCACCGGGGCGCACGGCATCGCGGGCGAATGGGGACACAATCCCCTGCCCCGCCCGCGCCAGGACGAGCTGCCCGGTCCCGCCTGCTATTGCGGCCGCGCCGGCTGCATCGAAGCCTGGTGCTCGGGCGGCGCGCTGGCGCGCGAGTTCGGGAAGGCGACGGGCCGCGCGCTCGACGCCGCCGCGGTCGCGCAGGCGGCGGCGTCCGGCGACGCGGAAGCCGTCCGCGCGATGGACCTGTTCCTCGACCGCGTCGCCCGCGCCGTCGCCACGCTGGTCAACATCCTCGATCCCGATGCCATCGTGATGGGCGGCGGGCTCTCCAACATCGCCGCGCTCTATGGCGAGCTGCCCGCCCGTATCGAGCGTTACGCCTTCACGGCGGAGGCGCCGCCGCTGGTGCTGAAGAACCGTCACGGCGATTCCTCCGGCGTGCGCGGCGCCGCGTGGCTGTGGCGCGAGGACGAGGCAGCGCTGGGCCTTCCCCGGGACGTTCCGGGGTGAGCGCGTTCTGCCGCGACTGCCTGGCGGAGGCGCGCGACGGCGCCCGGCGCTGCGGGAGCTGCGGCGGGCACCGCATCCTCGCCCATCCGGAACTCGACACGCTTTCCATCGCGCATCTGGACTGCGACGCGTTTTACGCCGCGATCGAGAAGCGGGACGACCCTTCGCTCGCCGACAAGCCGGTCATCATCGGCGGCGGCAGGCGCGGGGTGGTCTCGACCTGCTGCTACATCGCGCGCATCTCCGGCGTGCGCTCGGCGATGCCGATGTTTCAGGCGCGGCGGCTGTGCCCGGAGGCCGTCGTCATCAGGCCCGACATGGCGAAATACGCGGCCGTCGCGAAGAAGGTGCGCGCGCTGATGCGCGAGCTCACCCCGCTGGTCGAGCCGCTGTCGCTGGACGAGGCCTATCTCGACCTTTCGGGCACCGGGCGGCTTCACGGCACCACGCCGGCCCGGACCATGGCGGCACTGGCGGGGCGCATCGAGCGCGACATCGGCATCACCGCCTCCATCGGCCTGTCCCACAACAAGTTCCTCGCCAAGCTCGCCAGCGATCTCGACAAGCCGCGCGGCTTCTCGGTGATCGGCCGCGCCGAGGCGATGGCGTTCCTGCGCGACAAGCCGGTGGGCCTCATCCGCGGCGCCGGCAAGGCGCTGCAGGCCAGGCTGGAGAAGGACGGCATCACCCGCATCGGCCAGCTCCAGGACGCGGACGCGCGCGACCTCGCGCGGCGCTACGGCAACACCGGGCTCTGGCTCGCGCGGCTCGCCCGCGCGGAGGACAGCCGCGCCGTCGATCCCTCCGGCGAGATGAAAAGCATCTCCTCGGAGACCACCTTCGGCGACGACATCGCCGCCTTCCCCGAACTCGAGAGCATCCTGTGGCGCCAGGCCGAGCGCGTTTCGGCGCGGGCCAAGGCGATGGAGCTGGGCGGCTGGACGGTGGTGCTCAAGCTCAAGACCGCCGGCTTCAGGATCCGCACGCGGAGCAATTCGCTCGACGCGCCCACCCAGCTCGCCGACCGCATCTTCCGCGTGGCGCGCGATGCGCTCAAGCGCGAAGCCGACGGCACGTCCTTCCGCCTCCTCGGCGTCGGCCTGCACAACATCTGCGGCGCGCACGAATGCGATCCCCACGACCTGATCGACCGCTCCTCCGGGAGGCGCGCCGCGGCGGAACGCGCCGTCGACAAGGTGCGCGCGAAGTTCGGCGGCGAGGCGGTGGCCAAGGGACGCGCGATGCGGACGAAGCCGTGACGTTCGATGCGTCCCGGCACGCCAACGCCCTGAACATCGGGACGATGCCAGGGCGTTGGCGTGGTTTCCTCGCTGGGTGCAGCCGGCCGCGTGATGGGGGCTAGACCATCCGCGCGCGCGCTCGGTTCGACCGCCTCGGCTTCACATGCGGAAAGAGGGCGCTTCGCCCCGACGCCTTTGGGTCCGGTAGCTGTGATGCCAGGGCCACCCTTGGTGCAACACCCCAGCCTCGCTCCCCGGAGGGACGCCGATCTGCTGGCGCGGGTCGTTCCCGCGCCTTTGGCTTTTCGCGCCTCGGATCCCGCGCGGGCTGCCCGCAAGTGGGCGCCCTTGCCTGTATGATCCTGCGGCTGATCTCGTCTGTGGCCTTCCAGAACTCCTGCGTGTGGTTCAAGAGCGGATATAATACAACCTTGAATAGAACACAAGGGGTCCGAAAAAGAAAATCGACTGGTTTGACGAGGCGGCAAAATTCGTCATAAACCATTGTTATTATTGTATATATGACAGAAGGACGGATACCGCCAGCGGAACATGGCTTTGGCTATCGACACTGACCGCGCCCGCCATGACCTCTTTGCCTGCTTGCATGGCCTCCGGAACCGCCGGCGCGCGCGCCGCGACCAAGATCGTGTTCGGGCCGGAAATGTGTAAGCACCGACGACGGACCGTGGCGGCGTCTCAACAACCTGTGCAAATTTTCATCGTAGGATTGTAGCAGATGAATATCTTTGCCTCGTGATCGCGATCTCCGATCGCATGTAACGACTGATAGATTTCTGTATGCTGTTCTATTGGACCAACTAACAGCGCGGTCAAATGTACGCTCACCCCTGCAAGCGCCAGTCGTAAGATTTCTTCCCACATCACTTCTGGCAAATCGATTTCTATACCAAAATGTTCTTCGCGACCCTCGCGAGGTGGCCAAAGTTCACCCGCGCCATCCAAATTGTGGCTCGCATATTTTGCAGATCTACCCCTATGGAACATAACTGAAGCGCTGAGGCCGGCTCGAAAATCAGACTTGCCAAATCCCACAAGTGTCCTTCCTTCGGAAACATGATTTTCAGAGCCATGTTCGATGCTGAGTCGGTAATTCCATTTTGTTATGCTGATCGCCACTGGAAGCGTCATTTTGAATGGCTCCAAAGCTCCAACTTAGAAACCAAGCATCTGGTTACTAGCCAGGATGCTTCCCGATGGCCCCGTACAGGTCCGGCCGCCGGTCGCGGAACAGGCCCCAGCTGGCGCGGGCCCTGGCGATGTCGTCGAGGTCGAATGCGGCGACGGCGACGCCTTCATGCGTGCGGTCGAGCTCGGACACGATCTCGCCGGTGGGGCCGGCGATGAAGGAGGAGCCGTAGAAGGTCATCTCGCCGGCGTTGCCGGGCGCCGAGCTCTTCTCCGTGCCGATGCGGTTGGATGCCACCAGCGGAACGTAGTTGGCGCCGGCATGGCCCTGCATGACGCGGCGCCAGTGGTCGCGGCTGTCGACCGGCGGCGCGGGCGGCGGCTCGCTGCCGATGGCGGTGGGATAGAGCAGCACCTCCGCGCCCATCAGCGCCATGGCGCGCGCGGCCTCGGGGAACCACTGGTCCCAGCAGATGCCGCAGCCCAGCATGCCGAACTTCGTCGCCCACACCCTGAAGCCGGTGTCGCCGGGGGTGAAATAGAACTTCTCCTGGTAGCCGGGACCGTCGGGGATGTGGGACTTGCGGTAGACGCCCAGCATGCGCCCGTCGGCGTCGAGCATCGCCAGCGAATTGAAATGCGCGTAGCCCGCCTTCTCGAAGAAGCTCACTGGCAGCACCACGCCCAGCGCCTTCGCCAGCGCGCTCATCTCCGCCAGCAGCGGGTTGCCTTCGGCCGGCGCGGCCAGCGCGAAATGCTCGGCGAGCTGGTCCTGGCAGAAATAGGGCGTCTCGAACAGCTCCTGGACGAGCACGACATTGGCGCCCTTCGCCGCGGCCTCGCGCACGAGCTCCTTGGCCTTGGCGACATTGGCCTTCACGTCCCACGAACAGGCGAACTGCGTGGCGGCGAGGCTGACGTGTCTCATGCCGGCGTCCCCTGATGGAAGACCATGCGCCAATCGCCCGCCACCTTGCACCAGATCGAGGAGCGGAGCGAGCGTTTGCCGCGCGCCGAGGCGCGATAGGTGACGAGCGCGATGTCCGCCGAGAGCATGCGCACGGCAAAATCGTCGATGCCGCGATCCGGCGCGCCGGACATGGCTTCCGCGGCGAGGAGGTCGAGGATCTCATCCCTGCCGTAGACGCGGCCGTCGCTGGCGAACTCCACGAAATCGCCGGCGAGAAGCACTCCCACCGCCGCGCGGTTGCCCCGCACGGCGGGATCCATCAGCCTGAGTTCGAGCTCACGGAAATCCGTCATGGCACGTTCCAGTAAACTCCCCCTGGCGGGGAGGTCGAAAAATTCGAGCGCAGCGATGAATTTTTCGGGTGAGGGGCGCTGTGGAGACAGCACAGCACCACTCCCCTCACCCGAAAAATGCTCCGCATTTTTCGACCTCTCCACAAGGGAGAGGTTAAGGGGAGTGAATGCTTCGCGGTCCGCGCGGCGGTGAGGGTGGCGAATCTCATGCGGGCTCCGTTCCACCGACTTCCGCCAGCACCTCCGCCTGCTGGACGGGGTTCGCCTCGCCGTCGCGGGTGTCGATGAGGTGGCGGGGGATGAGCAGCAGCGCGGGCAGGATGAGCGCGTAGACCGCCGTGGTCGCCAGCGCGCAATAGAGGAAGCCGTGCGCGGGGCTCGAGGCGTAGATCTGCGAGCCGATGATGTCGCCGCCGCGATAGGAGAGCATGAACACCCCGTCGACCAGCATCATCAGCGTGCCCTGGAGCCCCGGCGGGCAGGAGCGCATGGCGAGGTCGTAATACGCGCCCGCGGCGATGCCGCCCATCATGCCGATGGGCAGCGCCAGCCACAGCGCCTGCTCCGGCGTGCTGACCAGCGCCAGCGGGATCATCTGCGGCACGGTGATAACGGTGCCCCAGAACAAAAGCTTCCTCAGCGTCACGCGCTTGCACAGCCAGCCATAGAGAAAATACATCGGGATGAAGGCGAGAACGAAGATCGCGTAATAGTCGGTGTAGATCGCATCCGAGGCGTGCAGCTTGTCGGTGAGGTAGAACTGCAGCGGCGTGTTCGAGCCGGGCGCGAACTGGAACATGAACATGATCAGCACCGGCGCATAGATCGCGCGGTGGCGCACCAGCCGCTTGATGTCGCCGATCAGGTCGGCGCCTTTGGCCTCGGGCCGGTCGTAGGCGTGGCCGAACACGGCCCTGGGCTTCCAGAAGCCGAACAGGAACATGCCCAGCGACAGCACGACCATGAGCTCGAAGGTGCGGTGCGGCGGCAGGTGCTCGGCGATCCAGCCCGAGGCCAACGCGCCCGCGATATAGGGCACGCTGGTCACGATGTTCCACAGCGCGGAGAGCCGGCCGGACATCAGCTTCTCCTGCCCCACCAGCGCCAGCAGGCCCCATTGCGCGGCGGAGACGAAGCGCCAGAAGAACATCACCAGGAACATGCCGATGAACAGCGTGGTGTAGGTGAGTTGCGCATAGGCCATCCAGGCGAAGATCACCGCGGTGATGGGCGCGAAGATGAGGAAATAGCCCCGGTCGCGCAGGCCCAGCGGATTCCACAGATCGCGCGTCAGCCCGAACACCACCGAGAGGTAGACCGGGATCGCGGTGAGGAGGCGGAAGGTGGAGACCTCCGTCGCGCTGGCGTGGAGCTGGTCCTTCAGCATGTAGGAGGTGGCGAAATCCAGCAGGTAGGCATGCGGCATCACCAGGTAGACGAGCAGGGTGAGCGGCGCGAAATAGGCGAAGACCTTGCGCGTGGACGCGGCGTCGTCCCGTGCGGCTGCGGCGGTGTCGGTCATGCGGGGCCCTGTCGGATGGCGTTGAAGCGGGAATGACATCCACCTCCCCCTTGCGGGGAGGTCGAAAAATTCGAGCGCAGCGAAGAATTTTTCGGGTGGGGACGCCCACCGCACCCCCGCCCGAAATCGCTTCGCGATTTCGACGTCCCCGCAAGGGGGAGGTGGAAGCGAGGGCGCACGGCCTTCCCGCTCACGCCGGTTCCTGCTGGGTGATGCAGTGGATGCCGCCGCCGCCTTCGACGATGTCGAGCGCATCGATCTGCAGGATGTCGCGGCCGGGGAAGCATTGCGCGAGGCTCTCGCGCGCCGCCTCGTCGGCGGGATCGTCGAAGCCCGGCAGCACCACCCCGCCATTGGGCAGGTAGAAGTTCACGTAGCTCGCCTGCAGGCGCCGCCCGCGGAAATCGAAACGTTCGTGACGGGGCTGGGCGATCTCCACGATCTCCAGTGCCCGGCCTTCGGCGTCGCGCGCGGCCTTGAGCCGGCGGATGGCCTCGTGCACCGGCTCCCAGTCGGGATGGGCGCGCGACCGCGGCACGCCCACGATCGCCCGGCCGGGGGCGGCGAAGCAGGCGATGTTGTCGACATGGCCGTCGGTCTCGTCGTCGCTGAAGCCCTCGCCCAGCCAGATCACGCGGCGCGCGCCGGTGAACAGCGCCAGCCGCTCCTCGATCTGCTGCGGCGTCAGGTTGGGGTTGCGGTTCCCGTTGAGCAGGCACTGCTCGGTGGTCAAGAGCGTGCCGGCGCCGTCGGAATGGATCGCGCCGCCTTCGCACACCAGCGGCGCCATATAGGCCGTGACGCCGGCGCGGGCGAGGATGCGGCCGGCCAGCAGGGTATCGTTCGTGTACGGATGATATTTGTTGCCCCAGGCGTTGAAGCTCCAGGCCACGCCGGCGCGCGCGCCGTCTGGTCCGGCGACGAAGGTCGGGCCCATGTCGCGGGCCCAGGAATCGTCCAGCGCCACCTCGAAGATCTCCGCCTTGCCGCCGCAGGCGAGCCTGGCCTCGGCGGCGTCCTCGTGGCGGGCGCACATGACGACCGGCTCGAAGGTGGAGATGGCGCGGGCGACGCGGGCGAAGGCCTGGCGCGCGCGCAACAGCCCGTCCGGCCCGCCCCAGGCCTCGACGCGGCACGGCCAGCACATCCAGGTGCGCACATGCTGCGCCCATTCCGCCGGCATGGAAAAGCCGTCGCGCGCGGGGCACGGATCGTCGGCGTCGAGGCGGCGAGTCATGGGGCCTCTATAGCGGGTTGCGCGCGCGTGGGGAAACGTGGTTTTGATTTCATCGGCGCCCGCCTCGAGGGCTCGGTCGGCCCTGCCCTCGCGGGAGGGCGGACGCACATATCGGAGACCCCGCATGCCCGGAAAGATAGACACCCGTCTCGCGGAACTCGGAATTGCGCTGCCGACGCCGCCGGCGCCGGTGGCGAGCTATGTGCCGTTCGTGGTGAGCGGCAAGCAGGTGTTCATCTCCGGGCAGGTGACGATGGAGAACGGGGCGCTGAAATATGTCGGCACCGTCGGCAAGGATCTGTCGCTCGACGACGGCAAGGCCGCCGCGCGGCTCTGCGCCATCAACGTGCTGGCCCAGGCCAGGGCCGCGTGCGGCGGCGACCTCGACCGCATCGCGCGCTGCGTCAAGGTGACGGTGTTCGTCAACGCCGTGCCGGGCTTCGCGCAGCACCCGGAAGTCGCCAACGGCGCCTCCGACCTCTTCGTCGAGGTCCTGGGCGAGGCGGGCCGCCACGCGCGCGCGGCGGTGGGCGCGGGCTCGCTGCCGCGCAACGTCGCCACCGAAGTCGAGGCGGTGTTCGAGCTGAAGTGAGCAAGGTCACGGCGCGCATCGCGGGCTCCGCGGCGGAGATCGGACCCGCCGCCTGGAACGCCTGTGCCAATCCCGGCGGCGCGCCGGATCCGCATCCCTTCACGCGCTACGAATTCTTCGCGGCCTGCGAGGGCTCGGGCTCGGCCGTGCCGGAAACCGGCTGGCTGCCCTGCCATCTCGTCATCGAGGAAGACGGCGTCACGCGCGGGCTGCTGCCGATGTACCTGAAGGATCATTCGCGCGGCGAATACGTGTTCGACCATGCCTGGGCGGAGGCGTTCCAGCGCGCGGGCGGGCGCTATTTCCCCAAGCTGCAGGCCGGCGTGCCGTTCACGCCGGTGACGGGGCGAAGGCTGCTCGCGGCCACGGAAGAGACACGCAACGCCCTGCTCGCGGCGGGCGCCGCGGCGGTCGGGCAGCTCGGCGCCTCCTCGCTGCACATCACGTTCCTCACGGAAGCGGAATGGAACGCGGCCGGCGCGCTGGGCTACCTGCGGCGCACCGACCGGCAGTTCCACTGGGAGAACCGGGGCTATGGAAGCTTCGACGATTTCCTGGCCGCGCTGTCGTCGTCCAAGCGCAAGAACCTGCGCAAGGAGCGCGCGGCGGTGTTCGCGGAAGGAGTCGATTTCGAATGGCTCTCCGGCGCGGACATCGGCGAGGCGCATTGGGACATCTTCTTCGAATTCTACATGGACACCGGCGGGCGCAAATGGGGCACGCCCTATCTCACCCGCGCCTTCTTCAGCCTGGTCGGCGAGAGCATGGGGACGCAGGTGGTGCTGATCCTGGCGCGCCGCAACGGGCGTTACATCGCCGGCGCGCTGAACTTCCGGGGCGAAGGGACGCTCTACGGCCGCAACTGGGGCTGCACCGAGCACATCCCGTTCCTGCATTTCGAGACCTGCTACTACCAGGCCATCGAATACGCCATCGCCCACGGCCTGCCGCGCGTGGAGGCGGGCGCGCAGGGCGAGCACAAGCTCCTGCGCGGCTACATGCCGGCCGCCACCTACAGCGCCCACTGGATCGCGCATCCGGGCCTGCGCCGCGCGGTGGCGGACTATCTCGAGGGCGAGCGGGAGGCCATCGCCGAGCACATCGAGGCGCTGGCGGAGCACGGACCGTTCCGGAAGGAGGGCTGAATGCGAAGGGCTGCGGCCGCGATCCTGTTTCTCCTGGCGGCGGCGCTCCCCGCGGTGGCACTCCCCGCGACGGCGGCGGCGGCGGCGGCGCGCCCCGCGATCCTCGGCACCTGGTTCACGGAGGGCACGGAGGACGGCGATCACTTCCAGTCCGTCTTCTCCGTCCTGCCCGACGGGAATTTCGTCAAGCAGTTCCGCGACGCGACCTGCCACAAGACGAAGAGCTGGCGCGCCGGCGGAAGATGGCGCTTCGACGGGCGGCGCATGGTGCTCGACACCACGCTGGCCGCGACGGGCGCGCTGCTCCACCACGACGTCTTCGACTATCACGCGGGCGATGCCGATCATTTCTCCATGACCGACGAGGACACGAAGATCACCTGGAAATTCGTCCGCGTTCCCGACGGCACCCGCCTCGACGACGGCCCGTGCGTGTCGTGAGTCCCGCTTCCTTCCCTGCGCGGGGAAGAAAGAATGCGGTTCGCCCTCCCTGCCGGGACGCGGTTGGACTATTGTGCACGCGGACAGAAAAGACCGGACGCACGCCATGGCTTACGATCCCGACAACGTCTTCGCGAAGATCCTGCGCGGCGAATTGCCGAAGGTGGCGGTGTACGAGGACGCGCATACGCTGGCGCTGATGGACATCATGCCGTCGACCGAGGGCCACACCCTGGTCATCACCCGGGAGCCGGCCGAGGGCATCCTCGACCTGTCGCCGCAGGGCGCGGCGGCGCTGATCGCCACAACGCAGAAGGTGGCCAGGGCGGTGAAGAAGGGGCTGGGCTGCACGGGCGTGATGCTGGTGCAGCTCAACGGCGCGGCGGCGGGGCAATCCATCCCGCACGTCCACTTCCACGTCCTGCCCCGCGAGCACGGGCTCGAGCTCACCCTCCACGGCCGCGCCATGCAGAAGCAGGAGGCGCTGGAGGCGGTGGCCGCGAAGATCAGGGCGGCGCTGGAGCCTTGACCGCCGCGGCCGGCGCACCCATATCCCGGCCATGCTTTACCTTCTCGCCGTGTTCTGCTCGCCGCTCGCGCTTCTGCTCGCGGGCAAGCCGGTCTCGGCGCTGTTCAACCTGATCCTCTACGCGATCTCGATCGCGCTGTGGGCGACGCTGATCTTCCACCACGCCGGATTCCTGGTCTGGCTCATCGCGTTCCTGCACGCCGCCTTCGCCATCCACGACGCCCGCGAGGACCGCCGCGTGCGGCGGATGATGCGGGCCGCGCGCGGGGATTGAGCGCTTCCTGCCCCGCTTTCGCGGGAGAAAGATCACGGCGCGAAGCTGGACCGGATCTTCACGCCCCAGTGGCCGTTCTCGCAGGTCACGACGTAGACGGAATCGAAGCCGCCGATCACCGAGCCGTCCTTGCGGTAGCGGGTGAAGCGGGTGTCGATGTGGACCTTGTCCGGGCCGGCGTGGATGATCTTGCGGTGCTCCCAGGCGGAATGATCCCACTCCCTGAGCGCGCCCTGCGTGAACCGCTCGGCCGTCATGTCGCCCTTGTCGAGTGTGACGAGCCGGCCCGAGGCGAGGCGGATGCTGGGGAAGTTGAAGGTGGCCTCGAACGCCTCCACGTCGCGCGCGTTGAACGCGGCCATGAAATCGTCCAGGCATTTCATCGCCGCGGCGATGGCGTGAGGGTGGTTCGTCATGGCGGCATGATGGCCCGCCCGGGGCCGCATTTCCAGCCTTCTGGGGAAACCGCCTCCAAGGTAGTTGACAAGGAAACTCTGATAGTTTCCTTGGCAACTGATATCCGGGAGGCGGCCATGGCCAGGCGGACGGGCAGAGCGGGCGAGGCGACGCCGCTGACGGGCCATCTCGGCTATTGGCTGCGCTTCGTGTCCAACCATGTGAGCCACGCCTTCGCGCGCAAGCTGGAGCGCCGGGGCGTGACGGTGGCGGAGTGGGTGGTGCTGCGCGAGCTGTTCGAGCGCGACGGAGTGCCGCCGAGCGACATCGCGGCGCGCACCGGGCTGACGCGCGGGGCGATCTCCAAGCTCACCGCGCGGCTCGCCGCCAAGGCCCTGGCCGGCGAAGCGCCGGGCAAGGGCGACCGGCGCTTCCTGGTGCTGCGGCTGACGCCGGCGGGACGCGCGCTGGTGCCCGCGCTGGCGGCGCTGGCCGACGAGAACGACGCGGAATTCTTCGGCCATCTGGGCGCGCGCGAACGCGGGGCAATCGTGCGTGCCATGCAGGACATCGTGCGCCGCCGCGGCCTCAAGACCGTGCCGACGGAATGACGCGCCCATCCGTAACGAACGTTTCAAGCCAACAGCGAAAGGACAAGGCCATGGACCAGGCAACGCGGGACACGATCGCCGAATGCACCAAGGGCTCCGCCGAGGAGCGGATGAGCTTCCCCGAAGTGGTCATGCGGCTGGCCGCGGCGGGGGTGGAGCGCTATCACGCCGACCTGGTGCGCGGCGAGAAGACCTATTACCTGCCGGACGGCCGGTCCGGGCGCGTCGCGAGCGGGGCGCTGGAGCACGCGCCGGCGACGGCCTTCGACGGCGCGGGCGTCGGGGCCGCGGTTCGCGCGATCCAGGCCGGCGGCATCGGGTATCGCGGGTTCTGCGCCGCCATCGCCGCGGCCGGCTGCGCGGGCTACATCGTCACCCTCGCCGGCCGCCGCGCGGTCTATTACGGCCGCACCGGCGAAACCTTCGTCGAGCCCTTCCCGCCCGCGCCGTAACGGACGTTACGAGGCGGCGCCCCGCCCCATCGCCACCAGCGGCGAAAAGCAGCCGAGGATGAGGCGGCCGGCGTCGAAAGGCGGCGTGCCGGCGGAGTCCATGCGCGGGTCTTCGTGGATCTTCGCTTCCGCCGCCTCGAAGCTCTGCTTGTCGGGCCAGACCTGCCAGGTGAAGACGATCTTCTCGCCCGGCCTGGCGGCGACGGCGCGGCGGAAATCGGTCTGCCTGCCGTCGGGCACGAAATCCTCCCAGCACTCCACGATCTCCAGGCAGCCATACTCCCTGTAGAAGCGCGCGCCATTCTCGGCCCACTGGCGATAGGCCTCCATCCGGTCTCCGGGCACGGGAATGACAAGTCCGCAGACATACATGGGCTGGCTCCCCGGGATGGACGACGTCCCGGACCCTAGAGCAAAATCCGACCTGATTGAATCGTATGGGATTCACGGCGGGTGCGAATCGTGATTCAAGCTGCTGGCTGGGCAGGAGGCCAGCAGCGATGGCTCGACCCTATTCCTTGGATTTGCGCGCCCGTGTTGTCGGGGC
>DATJXR010000011.1:0-44369 GCA_035499995.1 Rhizomicrobium sp.
GGTGGTGATCCCGTCGGCGAAGGTGAGATTGTAGCTGTTGCCGCCGCCCAGAAGCGTCAGCGCTTCGACGCTGTTGAGGTTCGAGCCGGTCAGCGCCGTCTGGGTGGAGAAATCGCCGTTCAGGATGAGCGTATCGGTTCCGGTGCCGCCGATGATGTCGTCGCTCAGCAAGTGCGCGGCCGTCGTCACGGTGAAGCTGTCGTTGCCGCCGTTGCCGGAGGCGAACGCGCCGCCGGAGAGGCTCAAATCGAACGTGTCGGATTGCGCGCCGCCCTCGAGGGCGTCGTTGCCCGCCCCGCTGATGAAGGCGAAATGACCGTCGGTTTCGTCCGCGCCGCTGAAGTCGAGCGTGTTCGTGCCGGTGAGTGCGCTCGCATCCACCGTCAAGGTCGCGCCCGCGGCGACATTGGCGTCGTCGGCGACGAGTTCGTAGCTGAAACCGTCGCCGACGGCGATCTTTTCGACACTGGCGATCATGGACGCGCCCAGCGTGAGCCCGCCCGAATAATCGCCGTCGAGCGTCAGCGTGTCGTTGCCCGCGCCGCCGTTGAACGTGTCGGAAACGGTGAAGTTGCCGGCGAACTTGACCACGTCGTCGCCCGCGCTGCCGGTGATCGTGAACGTCGTGGTCGTGTTGCCGCGGGCGTCGAAGGTGAGGCTCGACGCGGCGCTCGCATCCACCGCGAGAGCCGTGGTGATGCCGTCGGCGAAGCTGAGATTGTAGCTGTTGGTGCCGCCCAGAAGCTGCAGCGCCTCGATGCTGTTGAAGTGAAGGCTGGTCACCGCCGTCTGGGTGGAGAAGTCGCCATCGAGGATGAGCGTGTCGCTACCCGTGCCGCCATCGATAAATTGTACGCTCAGCAAATTGGCGGCCGTGGTGAACGTGAACGTGTCGTTTCCGCCAAAGCCAGCAGCGTCGGCGCCATTCGTGAGGCTGAAGTCGAACGTGTCGGACTGCATGCCCCCCACGAGACTGTCGGGGCCAGCGCCGCCGATGAAAGCAAAGTGTCCGTCCTGCTCCAGCGAACCGTCGAAGGCAATCCGATTGCTGCCGGTGAGCGCGCTGGCATCCACCGTCAGGGTCGCGCCAGCCGCGACAGTGCCGTCACCCATCTGGAGATCGTAGGTGTGGCCATCGGCCACCCGGATCGTCTCGATGCTGGTGAGCTGGCTGGAGCCGAAGATGTAGAGGGAGGAGTAGTCGCCGTCGAGCGAAAGCACGTCGTCGTACGCGCCGCCCGTCAGGGTGTCGCCGATACCGAAGTTGCCGCCGAATTCGAAGACGAAGCTGGCGTTGCCGTGATTGTAGACATCCGCACCGTTGAAACTGAGTGTGTGGCCGCCGCTCAGCGCCGTCGCGTCGATGTTCACTGAACCGCCTGCGACGTCAAGGTTGAAGCTTGCCACGACATTCCAATTGTTGTCGTCGAACGCCACATTTTCGACGCTGCTCAGGTAATACGCCTGGTTCTCCGTGCCGCCGCCGGTGAAAGCGAGCGTGTCGTTTCCCGTGCCGCCATTGAACTCGAGAGTGCTCGCGGACGCCGTCGTCGTCACGACGTCGTCGCCGCCCATGCCGTTGAAGACGGCGGCCGCGACGTTGAGCGAGTGGGTGTAGGAGAGCGTGTCCGATTGCGCCCCGCCGGTGTAGTCGAAGACGACCGAACCGGTGCCACCGGAGGGCGCAATGAAAGCGAAATGCCCGTCGGTTTCCGCCTCGCCGTCGAAGGACTCGCTGGGGTTGTCACCCGGGTTCAAGTTGGAAAAGTCCACTGTCAACGTGGCGCCGGCCGCGACATTCGCGTCCGTGGTGACGATGAGGAGGACACTGGCGGTCTGGGGCGTGATGACCAGGTCTTCCACGCTGTGCATGGTCGTGTCGGCAAAAAAGTAGTTGCCTTGCACGTTCGTCAGCACCAGCGTATCGTTCCCGCCGCCGCCGTCGAAGGAATCGCTGGCGGAGAAGTGGCTGCCATAGGTGACGCTATCGTCGCCCGCGCCGCCCGTGATCGCGTAGAAGCCGCCGTTCTCCGCCGAGCCGTCGAAGGTCAGCGCATTCGTGCCGGTCAGCGCGCTCGCGTCCACCGCCATGGTCGCGCCGCTCGCGACATTGCCGTCATTGGTGGTGAGCTTGTAGCTGAAGCCGTCGCCGAGCTTCAGCGTTTCGACATTGGTGATGGTGGAGGCGGCGAGCGTCAGGCCCGCGGAGTAGTCGCCGTAGAGCTCCACCGTGTCGTTGCCCGCACCGCCGTCGATCGTGTCGGCCGCCGTCAGGTTGTCCGCCATGAAAAAGGCGTCGTTACCCGCTCCGCCTGTCAACGTGTCGTTGCCCTCAGCGGCGAAAATGTCAAATGAACCGTTGGTTTCGGCGCTGCCGTTGAAGGTGACATTGTCGGTTGAGTAGTCTTCGACGGTCAGGGTCATACCTGCGGCGACGGTGGCGTCGTTGGTCGTGAGGTTGTAGCCGTAGCCTGTGGCAAGCACGATGGCGCTGATATCGGTCATGGTCGACGCGCCGAAGGTGACGCCGGCCGAATAATCGCCGTCGAGATAGACGCTGTTGCCGCCGCCGCCGCCATCGATCGTGTCGGCCGCGGTCAGATGGGCGCCCATGTTGAAGATGTCGAAGCCCGCGCCGCCCGTCAGCGTATCGTTGCCGGCGCCGGCATAGATGATGAACCCGCCGTTTGTTTCCGCGCCGCCGTTGAAGGTGAGATTGTCGCCGGCGCCGAGCGCGCGGGCGTCGATGGTCAGGGTCCCGCCCAGTTCGACATTGGCGTCGTTGGTGGTCAGATTGTAGCCATGGCCCGCGCCGAGCACGATATCTTCGATATCGGTGATGGTCGAGGCGCCGAAGGTGAGGCCCGCCGAATAATCGCCGTCGAGATAGATGGTGTCGTATCCTTCCACGCCGCCGGTGATGCTGTCGGCCGCCGTGAAGTGGGCGCCGAGCAGGAACGACAGGGCGCCGTCGGTCTCCGCCGCGCCGTTGAAGGTCAGCGTGTCGCCCGCGCCGAGCGCGGACGCATCCACCGTCAGCGTCTGGCCCGCCGCCACGGTGGCGTCGTTGGTGGTGATGTCGTAGCTGCTGCCGGTGTCGAGCTGCAACGTCTCGACATTGGTCATGGTCGTGGCGCCCAGGACGAGCGCCTTGCCGCCCGTATAGTCGCCTTGAAGCTCGACCGTATCGTTCCCGGCGCCGCCGTCGATCGTGTCGGCCGCGGTCAGCTCGTTGCTGGCGAAGACGGAATCGTCGCCGCCGCCGCCATGGACCGTGTCGTTGCCGCCGTTCTCGATGTCGAAGTAATCGGCCCCCGCGCCGCCGGTGAGCACGTTGTCGCCGGCGCCGCCGGTGATCGAGAAGGTGCCGTCGGTCTCCGCCGCGCCGTCGAAGGTGAAGCTGTCGGCTGCGCCCAGGGTGCTGCCGTTGATGGTGAGCGCGTGGCCCGCCGCCACGGTGGCGTCGTCGGTGGTAAGATCGTAGGAGTGGCCGGCGAACAGCGCGATCTGCGTGATATTCGTCAGCGTCGTGGCGTCCAGCACAAGGGCGTGGGCGCCGGCGTAGTCGCCGTTCATCGCGACGATGTCGTTGCCGCCGCCGCCGTCGATGGAATCCGCGGCCGTCAGCGCGCCGCCCACGTCGAACTCGTCGCCGCCGCCGCCGCCGATGAGTTCGTAGGGTCCCGCCCCGGCGATGATGTGGAAATTGCCGTTGGTCTCCGCCGAACCGTCGAAGTCCATCGTATCGCCCGCGCCCAGCGCGGACGCGTCCACCGTCAGCGTCTTGCCCGCGGCCACGGTGGCGTCGGCGGTGACGAGGTCGTAGTGATGTCCGCCGTCGAGCACCAGCGTCTCGACATTGGTCATGGTGCTGGCGGTGAAGAAGATGGAATCGTCGCCCATGCCCTGAAGCACGGCGGTGTCGTTGCCGGTGCCGCCGTCGATGGCGTCAGAGGCGGTGAACGTGCCACCCAGGTTGAAGGTGTCGTTGCCGCCGCCGCCGGACGCGGTGTCGTCGCCGCCGGCCGTGAGGTTGAAGGTGTCGGCCCGCGCCCCGCCGGTGAGGGTGTCGTTGCCGGCGCCGCCGCGCAGGACGAAGCTTCCGTCGCTCTCCGCCGAGCCGTCGAAAGTGAGGCTGTTGGCCGCGCCCAGCGTGTGCGCATCGACGATCAGCGTGGCGCCTGAGGCCACCGTGGCGTCGTCGGTGGTCAGCGAATAGTCGAAGCCGGCGGCGAGCTGAAGCGACTCCACGTTCACCATGGTGGTCGCGTTGAAGACGATGACGTCCTGCGTCCCCATGCCGTCCAGGCTGACGACGTCGAAGCCGCCGCCGCCGTCGATCCGGTCGGAGGCGGTGAACGCCGAGCCCATGCGGAAATGGTCGGTCAGCGCGCCGCCGGTTGCGGTGTCGTTGCCGCCGGCGGCGAGGTCGAAGGTGTTCTGCGCGTCGCCGCCGATGGCGGTGTCGTTGCCGGCGCCGCCGGTGAAGTGGAGATTGGCGTCCGAGGCGGAGTTGTCGAAAGTGAGCGAATCGCCGGCGCCCAGATTGCCGCCCTGGATGGAGACTGCCGGGCCGGAGAGGAAAGTGGCCGCGTCGGCGACGATCTTGTAGCTGTGCCCCGCGGCGAACTGGAAAGTATAGATGTCCTGGATCGTGCCGGCGCCCAGCGTCAGGCCGGCGGAATAGTCGCCGTCGAGGCGGATCACATTGTGCGGATTGCCGCCGTCGAAGCCGCCATCGAGGGAGTCGTTCGCATCCAGGCTCGCGCCCATGATGAAGACGTCCTTGCCGTCTCCGGCCTCGACGGAATCGTTGCCGCCCGCGGCGAGCTTGAAAGTGTCGTTGCCCGCGCCGGTGGTGATGTCGTCGCCGGCGGCGCCGCCCACGATGACGAAATTGCCGTCGGTCTCGGCCGCGCCGTTGAAGTCGAGATGGTTGCCGGAGCCCAGATTGCCGCCATCGATGGTCAGCGTCTGGCCCGCCGCCACGTTGGCGTCGTCGGTGGTGAGGTCGTAGTTGAAGCCGGCGCCGAGCTGGATCTTCTCCACGCCGGTGAGCGAGGTGGCGGAGAAGGTAAGGGGCGTGGTGGCGTAATCGCCGGCGATCTGGATGACGTCGTTGCCCGCGCCGCCGTCGATCGTGTCGCCGGAATCGAGCGTGGCGCCGAACTGGAAGACGTCGTTGCCGCCCTGGCCGGAGACCGTGTCTTCGCCGCCCTGGAAGAGGCGAAACGTGTCGTCCCCGGCCGTGCCGGTCAACGTGTCGTTGGCCGGCGTGCCATTTATCGTGCTCATTCCCCACCCCGCTGCCGTTGGCGGAAGATTATAGTCGTTTAACGACGAATTAAACCCGGGGACCGTTGAGGTTAATCGGCGAGCCGCCGGTTGCCGTAGCGTTCGGGGATTCGATCATCGCTGCGGCACAGTGGAATGCGCGAACGAACCGTGAAGCCGCCGGCCCGGCGCGGCGTGTCAGGACGCGGAGTGTCAGGGCGCGGCGTGTCAGGACGCGGGCGCCCAGGCGGGGCGGCGCGTAGCGGCGAGCCACGCTTGGTAGCGGCGCGCAACCGCACCCGCGGCGTACCAGAAGAAGAAGCCGAGCGCCGCGCCCGCGATCGTGTCGACCGCATAGTGCCAGGCCAGATGCACTGCGCCCACCACGATCACGCCGGTGAACAGAGCGAGCGCCGCGCCCAGCCATCGGTTCGTGCGCCAGCCCAGCATCGTCACCACCACGGCGATGACGACATGCATGCTCGGCATCGCGGAGATTCCGCTGACGGTGGCGTGCCCGCCGGTGTAGGAGCGCCACAGGGCGTCCTGCACGCCGACGGACCACACCGGCCATTGCGCCGCGGCCGCGCGCAGATAATCCATCTGCGCCGCATAGGGCCCGCCATGAGAATCCGGCGGCAGGTGCAGCAGGCCGTAATAGCAGGGCCCGGCGGAGGAGAAGACGACCGCCAGGACGTTGCCCGCGAAGAACCAGGCGAAGGCGAAGGCGAGCAGGAACTGCATCCGCAGCGTGCCCGTCCTGGCCGAGAAGGCCTGCCAGATCAGCGCGCCGAACATCACCGCGAACCAGCCGTCATAGACGAGGTTGATCGCGGCGGTGACGGGCGGATGGCCGAGCCAGGGCTGAAGCCATTCCCAGGGCGCGCGGCCGAAGCCGATGACGCGGTCCCAGCGCGCGAAGGTCTCGTCCCACGAGAACGGCACGATCAGCGGGATGTCGTTCTTCAGCGCCGCGAAGCTCACCATCAGCGGCGTGAAGGCGAGGAGGCCGTGGAAGGAATTGCCCGGCCGCTCGCCCTTGAGGAAGCCGCGCGCCAGCCAGGCGCCGAGCTCGTGTAACGGACGTTCCGCGCGGCGGCGGGCCAGCCCGATGAAGAAGATGCCCGCCGATACGCTCAACCCGAGCAACAGGAAGACCGGCACCATCTCGAGGAAGAACAGGCTCGCATCCAGCGACAGCGGCACCCGCCAATACGCCGTCGCCGCCCAGCTCGCCGCGCAGAACGCGGCCGCGCAGGCATAAAGCGGCACATGCGCCGCGAAGGTGCGGCGGACGCTGGCAAGACTCTCCCGGACCAGGCTTCCCATCCCGCGACTATGCGGCGGCGATGGTGAAGGGAAGGTATCTTCCGCCCCCGCTTTCGCGGGGAGCACGTCATTTCCTCCCGAACCTCGGCTCCCGCTTCTCGCGGAAGGCGGCGAGGGCTTCGGCGTGGTCGGCGCTGCGCACCAGGGCCTCCATCTCCGCGGCGGCGGCGGCGGCGCCCTCGGCGGGCGGGAGCGAGGCCACGCGCTTGGTGGCTTCGACGGAGAGTGGCGCGCGCGTGGCGATGCGTTCGGCCAGCCGCGTCGCTGCCTCCTGCAGCGTGTCCGGCTCATGCACGGCGGTGACGAGGCCATGGCGCTCCGCGGTCGCCGCGTCCTGCGGCAGCCCCGTCAGCAGCATGTGCTTGGCGCGCGCCATGCCGATGGCGCGCGGCAGCCGCCACGCCGACGCCATCAGCCCGATGTTCACCCCGGCACAGACGAGCTTCGCCTCCGTCGAAGCGATGCGGATGTCGCAGGCGAGCGCGAGCTCGAGCCCGCCGCCCATGCACCAGCCGCCGATCGCCGCGATCACCGGCGCGCGGAACGCCTCGATCCGCGCCAGCAGGCTTGCGAATTCGCCCAGCAACGCCTTGCGCGCGGCCGCGCCTTGCGTCTGCACCGCTTCCTGTTCCTTGAGGTCGTCGCCGGAGCAGAACGCGCCGCCCCGCCCCGTCACCACCACGGCGCGCAGGCCGGGATCGGCGTCCAGCGCGTCGAGATGCTCCAGGAACCGGCGGCGGAGCGCGCTCCCCAGCGCATTGGCCGGCGGATTGTCGATCTCGATCCGCGCGGCATGCGCGCCGATGCGCGTGAGGTGGACGTCGGGCAATGAAGCGCTCCTTGCGGGATGCAGGGTGGCAATGACCGTCCGCCTTCCTTGCGGGCGGGCCGTGGCGAAGCGAAGCAAATTTCGCGGCGGGGTCAAGGCCACCGGCGGGCGCCCCGGAAGATCCGCGCGCCGCGTCTACCGGTATCGCCGCCGTCGCGGCGCGACCCCCAAGCGGGGCGGGCGCGCTACTGCGCCCACTTGGCGATCCAGTCCATGATGGACTGCGGGTCGAGGTCGCGGGCATCGTCGAGGGCCGCGATGTGGCCGGCATCGACGAGGCGGTCCGTCGCGGGATCCACGATCAGGATCGCCGGCACGCCTTCGAGTTTGGGGTTCACCCCGAACCGCGCGGGCACGTCGAGATTGCGGTTGAAGCGGCCCACATCGATCATGGTCACCACGTAATGCGCGTCGATGAAGCGGCGGTACTCCGGCAGCTCCATCAGCCCCGCCAGGATGCGGCAGTCGCCGCACCAGTTGCCGCCCAGGTCGATGAAGGCGAGCTTGTGCTCGCGCCTGGCTTGCGCCAGCGCCGCGTCGACATGGGCCTGGGCGTCGGCATCCTGGTCGTAGGGATAGGGCAGCGGCGTGTGGAGGTCGCCCAGCGAAGCGATGCTGGTCACGCGCGGCGCCGGTGACGCAATTGCAACGCCGACGGACAAAATCAGCGCCGCCGCCGCGCCCGCCGCCCAACCTGTCCACCGCTTCATGATCGCACTCCCGGCCGTTTTGTGTTGCCCCGGCGCGCCGCTCGCGGGAATGTAGCCTCCGCACCGCAAGCGGGCAAACGGGACACATGCGAAACGCGCTCATCGGCCTATTGGCCGCAATCCTGCTTGTCGCCGCCATCGCTGTGGGCCACACGATCATGATCGCCGCACCGGAATCGGCGCCGCCGGCGCGCGCGCGCGTCGCCGTCAATGCGATGGCGGTTGCGCGGCATCTGGGCGAGGCCGTGCGCTTCGAGACCGTCTCCTACGGCAACGGACAGCACGAAGCGGAGAAGTTCGCCGCGCTGGAAGCCATGCGCGGCTGGATGGAGAAGACCTATCCCGCCTTCCACAAGGCGGCGACGCGGGAGATCTTCGACCACACGCTGCTCTACCGCTGGCAGGGCACCGATGCCGCCGAGCCGCCCGTGCTGCTCATGGCGCACATGGACGTGGTGCCGGTGGTGCCTGGCACGGAAAAGGACTGGTCGCATCCGCCGTTCTCCGGCGACATCGCGGGCGGCTATGTCTGGGGCCGCGGCGCCATCGACGACAAGGGCTGCCTCGTCTCCCTCCTCGAGGCGGCGAACACCCTGGCCGCGAAGGGCTTCAGGCCCGCGCGCACCGTCATGTTCGCCTTCGGCCAGGACGAGGAGGTGGGCGGCGCCAGGGGCAACGCCGCCGTCGCCGCGGCGCTGCGCGCGCGCGGCGTGCGTTTCGACTGGGTGCTGGACGAGGGCGGCGCCATCGTCAACGAGCCGTTCCCGGGCGTGGAGACGCCGGCCGCCTTCGTCTCGGTGGGCGAGAAGGGCTATCTCAGCCTCAGGCTCACCGCGCACGGCACCGGCGGGCATTCCTCGCGCCCGACCAACGACATGGCCATCGCACGGCTCGCCACCGCCGTACGCGCGGTGATCGATCATCCCTTCTCCTCGGGGCTCGACGGCGTGCAGCGCGAGAAGCTCGCGGTGCTGGCCCCGCGCGCGCCGTTCCTCACGCGCTTCCTGCTCGGCAATCTCTGGCTCACCGCGCCGATCGTGGAGCGCTACATGGAGAGCATCCCCGACAGCGCGGCGCGCCTGCACACCACCATCGCGCCCACGCTGATCATGGGCGGCGTGAAGGACAACGTGCTGCCGCCCGTGGCCTCGGCCACGTTCAATTTCCGCCTGCATGCGCGCGACACCATCGCCGGCGTCATCGAGCATGTGAAGAAGGCGATCGACGATCCCAAGGTCTCCGTCACGCCGCTCACGGAGACGCAGGCCGAAGCCTCGAAAGTGTCGGACCTGCACAGTCCCGCCGGCGAATATCTCGTCGCCCGGATCCACGCCGCGTTCGGCGACATCCCCGTCGCGCCCGACACCACGACGGGCGCCACCGATTCGCGCCACTATCTGCCCATCGCCGGCCAGATCTTCCGCCTCGATCCCTTCCACTTCGGCATCGACGACCTCGCCCGCGTCCACGGCACCAACGAGCGGCTCGCGGTGGGCGACCTCGGCGAGGCGGTGATGTTCTATGAGGGGGTGATGGAGAACCTGAAGTAATCGATTCCTCCGCCCGCTCGCGCGGGCGAGGACGCGCAAAGCCGCCGCCAACTTGGCCGACCGCAAGCTGGTGTTCGCCGCGATGGCGTCGATTTCGTCCATGATGCGGTTTGTGCGCGCGATGAGGGCCTCGTGGGGCGCGGGCGTCGCCATGCCGAGGCCGGCCTGCTTGTAGGGCGTGAGGGATAGTCGGAGCGGGCCCGCCGGCGGGAGGCGGGCGGAGCCCGGCGTTCTTGACGGGCCGGGCGGGCGCGACGACCCTTCGCCCCGGCGGAAGAAGAGGACGGGAGAGAGCCATGACCGAATTCACCCGCGCGCGCAGCGCCGAGGGCGTCACCGAACGGCTGTTCGACCTGACGGTCGCGGGCGAGCGCGTGCCCGCCGCGATCTGGGCGCCGGAGGGCGCGGCGGGGCCCAGGCCGCTGGTGCTGATGGGCCATGGCGGCTCGCAGCACAAGAAGATCGGCTCGCTGGCCGCGCGCGCGAGGAACTACGCCCGCAAGCTCGGCTACGCCGTGCTCGCCATCGACGCGCCGGGCCATGGCGACCGCGTCAGCCGCGAGGAGGCCGCGCGCCTGGCCGAGGAAGTGGGCCGACGCGTGCGCGGCGAGGCGCCGTCCATGCCCTTCAACCTGATGAAGACGATGAGCGAGCGAACGGCGAAGGCGGTGCCCGAGTGGAAGGCCGCGCTCGACGCCGCCCAGGCGCTCGACTTCGTCGGCCGTCACGAACGTGTCGGCTACTGGGGCGTTTCCATGGGCACGGCCATCGGCGTGCCGTTCGTGGCCGCGGAGCCGCGCGTCAGATGCGCCGTGTTCGGGCTGGCGGGCCTGCGCCCCGGCATGGACGCGTTCGCCGCCGCCGCGCGCGCCATCACCGTTCCGGTGGAGTTCGTCTTCCAGTGGCAGGACGCCGTCGCCGCCCACGAGCACGGCCTGGCTCTCTTCGACGCCTTCGCCTCGAAGGAAAAGACCATGCACATCAACCCCGGCGCCCACGTCGAGATCCCCAACTTCGAAGGCGACAGCTGGGAACGCTTCTTCGTCCGGCACCTGGGGGTGGGATGAGGGGCAGGGGCGTGAACAATCTGCTGTATTTCGTTCACTCGTTCTTCTCCGCGTCAATGGGCGCTGCTCGCTTTTTTCATCACAAAAAGCGAGAGCAGCCCACATGACACAATCTCTTTTCGATCCGAACGGAAATCGCAAATACCTCTTCGCGTGCGAACGAGTTGCCTTCGTCTCCGCCGCAGCCGCGGAAGGCGGGATGGTCGGCGTGTTCTGCCTTACGCTCGCCTTTACCGGCGCGAGAATATCCGAAGCTCTTTCGTTGACCGCGGAACGGATCGACGCGAGCAACGAGGCAATCGTATTCAAGACGCTCAAGCAGCAAAAGCGCGGGATATTCCGTGCGGTCCCCGTGCCTCGCGGGTCATAGACCTAGTTGTGAGAACGACAAAAGTCTCAGATCATGAACTCCGTTCGAGTCTTTGGCCGTGGCGTCGCACGATAGCTTGGAAACATGTTAGGCGCATGATGGGAGCCGCTGGTATTGCCGAGGCGCTTTGTAAACCAAAAGCCCTCCGGCATGGCTTCGCAGTCGATGCCGGGCAGAATGGAGTACCCCTAAATATCGTCCAACGTTGGATGGACATGCGCGTTTGGAGACGACAGCGATTTATGCGGGAGCTGGGGGCGAAGAAGAGCGAAATCTAGCGCGCCGCGCCTGGGGCGCAATTGAAATTGCGATTTCCTACAATGGCCGCGCCCGACCGGACGGGACATCACGCTGATTTTGCTCCTGAGAGGGTTGCGAGGACGAATTCGCACGTTGGCTTGAACAGAGGGTTGGCGGTAGTGTTGTCATATCGACGCAGACCTTTGGATAGAGTTATTTATGAGTGACCAACAATCGTCATACTTCGACGCCGTAGAAAGCCCCGATCTGCTCGCGCCTGACCATGAATTCCGCGACTTTGTTTGGGGGGTCGACTACGCGATACAATATAGCCAAGCCTGCGATCCGATTTCAAAGGACGTGCGCTTTCGCATTGTCGACGAAGCGCACTTTAGTTGCGCCAATGTTGTGGAAGAGCCCAAACTTATTCGTATCAGCTTTTCTAGATCTCACCTTTCCGCACTTCTCGATATAGTGAGACGGTTGATGGCAGAAACAGTCATAAACGATTTTCTTCGGTTCGATGAGGCGTCAGACGGCAGCCTTCAAGATCGAGACAACCTTCCTGCGGTCCTTGAATGGGGCATTCAACATTTCGTCACTGCCCGCCGCTTCTCGATGGCCGCCGCTATGTACGCGACGTTTCATGAGCTTGCTCATGTCCTAAACGGTCATACCCGATTCCTCGCAGTTCGCTACGCTAGAGGTGAAGCTGTTCCCGCGCTCACGCGACAAACACTCGAATATGATGCCGACTGTTTGGCGGTGCGAATGCTTTTAACCGTTACGTTTGAATCGTATCGCAAGCAAGATCGACTATTCGACATGCAGCTACTAGATCACCAGCACGCGATACGCATTGCGCTATTTTGTATCTATTGTTCAATGCACACCAATAGGTTTCCATATGACCTGAGTGGCAATGCGTTAAAGTCAAATCACCCCTCTATGAGTTTGCGGATTGGCTTTATTACGGGCCTCATAGGAGGCATTGTCGGTGACTTTGGGGACAAAGGGTTGATGCCGTCTGTCGATATGGATGTTCTGCTTTCGCAGTTCTTCCGTGTCATGGAGGAATTTTTTGTAAGGGAGATGTCGCCGACCGAGCGCTTCCTTTTGTATGAAAATTTGGACGACATCCGAGACGGCGAACACAGACACTACCCCTTGCTTCACGCGCGATGGGCGATGATTTATGAAGAACTCACGGCCTTGAAAATGAGTTCTAGGGACCTTTCTCGCCCAGTGGTGCCTCCTGGATAAGCCTTAAGTCGGTTCATCGTGAGTATTACTTAGGCGCTTGCGTTGGAGTGAACAGAATACGGCATTCTGTTCACTCGCACCTTCCACGGCGCGCTGCAAAGATGGCGCGGCTGGTCGCGGCATGTCGCGAGAGACGGTTATCCGTACACGGAGCAGCGTGGGGATCGGCGGCCTGGCGACTCGTGAAGGCGCGCCGCGGGGCTTGACTTATGGTTGTGTGTTCCTGTAATGTTCGTGCATGGATATTGGTCTGAACATAGGATCCTCGGGGCCGGAGTCGGATCTTCCGCTTCCTGCCGCCATGCGGGACAGACGAAGGCTGAAATCAACATATTGCGGTCTGCGACAGGCCTGGCGCTCCATATGGAGAGCGGGTTCCAGGCTAACGGGCAGGTGATCGCGGCAAACCGGAAAACGAATGCTGCCGCCTGTCCTCAACCACAAGAGGTTGTGCCGGGCACGGGATCGGGCGGAGGGACCCTCCCCCCCTCCATTTTTTGAGGTTCGAATACCGCCTTGAATCGTCAGTGGATTTCCCAGGTGATGGTGACGCTGGCGCTGGCGGTGTTTTCCCCGCGGGCGATGGGGGTGAGGGCCCTGTCCTGCAGACCCCCGGACGCAAAGGCCGCGACGCTGATGGGTTGGCTTTCGCCCGCATATCCGTCCGTGATCGACAGGATCGGGCCGAGCGTCACGCCGGCGGCCTTGGCGAGCGCGCGGGCGCGGGCCATGGCATCGTCCACGGCGGCGGCGCGGGCTTCAGCCATCGCGGGCCTGGGATCCTTCAGCCCGAAGCCGATGGCGTCGATGGAGTTGGCGCCGGAGGCGACCAGCGCGTCGAGCGTGGCGCCCAGGCGGTCGAGGCCGTCCACACGGACCGAGACGTTGTCCGTCACCCGGTAGCCGGTAAGCCGGGCGGGGCTCTTCGCGGTCGCTTCGGTGTATTGCGGCTCCACGCCGAAGCCGGACGTCTGGATGTCCTTCTCCGCCACGCCCGCGCGCCTGAGCGCGGCGAACACCTGATTCATGGCGCGCGCATTGGCGGCGAGCGCGTCGGCGGCGGTGCGCCCCGTGGTGACCACGCCGGCGCCGAGCGTGGCCTGGTCCGGCACGGCGCTGGCCTCGCCCTGTCCGGTGACGGAGAGGGTGTGCGGCGTATCCTCCGCCGCGCGGGCGGGCAGGACGGCGACGGCGAGGACGGCGAGGCAGGCGGCGAGAGGCGGAAGGATGGGGCGCATGGCGAGGCTCCTGCGGGCGGCCAGCCTATCCGAGGCGCGGCGTGCGGCCAAATTGCGGCGCTCTCGCCTTGCGCCCATCTTCGTTTTGCGCCCGCCCGTTTCCTGATAGGAAGCGCGGGCGTGGGGCCTGTAGCTCAGCTGGTTAGAGCTGACCGCTCATAACGGTCTGGTCGCAGGTTCGAGTCCTGCCGGGCCCACTTTTCCGGCCTGTGGCGTGGCCGCGGCGACCGGCGCCCGCTGGCGGTGAAGCTGTCGCAATGACGCGCCGGGCGTGCGCGCATCAGGCCTTCAGGAAGCGCACGATCACCGTCGTCCAGTCGGCCACGGGCTCGCCGGCCTGCGTCGCGGCGCGGAAATGCCATCTGGCTTTCGCGAACGCCGCCGCCAGCGCATCCAGCGACGGGTTGCCGCTCGAGATCGTCACTTTGGCGTCCGTCACCGCGCCGTTCGCGGCGACGAGGATCTTGAGCGTCACCTGCGGCAGCGCGGCATGGGACGCGTAGGCCGGCGGGAGCTGCGGGCTGGGATTGCGGATGGCGGGATCGGGGCGCGGCGGCAGGATGTCGGCGGCCGCCGCCAGTGCGCCGCCCTGCGCCATGTCGATCTCGACCGGCGGCGGGACCGGCGGCGCCAGCGTGGGATCGGGCGTCAGCATCGGCGGCTCGGGCACGGGATCGGCCGGCGCCGGTTGCGCCGCGGGCAGCGGCGGCAGCGTGAGCTGCATCTCGCGCGACGTGCCGCCGGTCTTCGGCACCAGCACGTTCACCGCGATCAGCCAGATGACGGCGACGTGCAGCACCGCGACGGCGGCGGTCGCGGCATAGCGCCTGGGATCGCCCAGCTTGCCGCCGGAGCGCAGCGGCCAATCGAGCGCGGCCGCCATCGCCGCGCCCCGGCCAAGCATGCGCGCGATCGTCGCCCGGGCCCATTCCATGGCCGCCATGTTATCGCGGCGCCCGCCAAAGAAAAGCGGCGGGCTTATGCGGGAATTTCACCGTTCCTTATGCCGTCGAGGAACAGGTTGACCGCGAGCTCCGCGATCTTGCCGGATTTGGCGCGGCCACGCGGGTCGAACCAGGTGTGCATCCAGTTGATCATGCCGAAATAAAGCATGGCCGCGGGCGTGCGCAGCGCCGCCTTGCCCGAAAGCGCGGGCCGGATCTCCGAAAGCAGGTCTTCGACGATCTCGATCAGCCTGCGCTGGATGTCGACGATCGCCCTGCGCTGCGCCGCGGGCAGGCGGTCCATCTCGTTGAGCAGCACGCGCTGGCGGTCGGCGGCGCCCGCGTAGAGCCGCACGAAGGCCCGTGTCAGCGCCCGCAGCTTTTCCGCCGCGGGTTCGTGCCGCGACACGATGGCGTTCGCCGCATCGAGCAGCGCCCCGACATGGCCGTGCATCGCGTCGAACAGGATGTCTTCCTTGGACGCGTAGTAGTGATAGATCAGCGACTTCGACATGCCGCAGGCCCGCGCGACGTCGGCGATGGAGGCGCCGAGAAAGCCGCTGCCGGCGAACAGCGCCGCCGCCGCGTCCACGATCTTGCCGCGCCGTTCCGCGTAGTCCGCCGCCTGGGTGCGCGCCACTGTGCTTTCCTCGAGCGATTCGCCTGGGCGTCGAGAGCAGGGACGATACCGGGTTGAAAACCGACCGTCCATTCGGTTAATTGGGCGCGTCCCCTCCGCGCCAGGCAGCCCAGGAAGAGTCATGTCCGCACATCCCCGGGTCTCCGGCCGCAACGCTTCCTCGCCGGATTGGGCGCGGGCGGCCTGGCTCGTGCACCTGTCGCGCGCGCTCGACGCGTTGGAGGAGACGTCGCTGGTTCCGGCGCGCAAGATCTTCTACCAGTTCTCCGCCCGCGGCCACGACATGGCGCAGGTGCTGCTGGGCCTGCATCTCACCAATCCGGACGACGCGATCTGCGGCTATTACCGCTCGCGCCCCATCCTGCTGGCGCTGGGCGTGGATCCGGCCGATGCGCTGGGCTCCGCCATGGCGCGGGCCGGCGGCTATTCGGACGGGCGGGACATCGGCGCGGTGTTCAACTATCCCAACCCGAATGGCCCGTCCGCGCTTCCCATGTGCGGGGGCGTCGGCGCGCAATTCACGCCCACCGCCGGCTGGGCGCAGGCGCTGCTCTACCGCGAGCGGGTGCTGAAGGAGAAAGGCTGCGCCGACGCCATCGCCGTGGCGCTCGGCGGCGACGCCTCGGTGGCGACCAACGGCTTCTGGGCCGCGCTCACCATGGCGGCCACGCTGTCGCTGCCGATGCTCTTCTATATAGAGGACAATGGCTACGGCATCTCCGTGCCCTCCACGCTGCAGACGCCGGGCGCCGACATCGCGGCCAACCTCTCCGGATTCAGGTCGCTCAACGTGCTCTCCGGCGACGGCACGGTGCCGGAAGAGGCCGCGGCCCTCATCGGCCGCGCCGTCGAATATGTCCGCGGCGTGCGCAAGCCCGCGCTCCTGCGGCTGACGATGCCGCGGCTCGAAGGCCATTCCTTCCAGGACACGCAGGCCTACAAGTCCGAGGCCCAGGTGAAATCGGAATGGGCGCGCGATCCGCTGCCCCGGCTGCGCGATTACCTGGTGCCCGGCGTCGTCGGCGCCTCGGATTGGGAGCGCCTCCGGGCCGATGCCGCCCGCGCCGCGCAAGCGGCGCTGGCCGAAGCCGATGCCCGGCCGGTCGCCGATCTCGCGCATACCGCGCGCAACGTGTTCTTCGAGGGCGAGATGCAGGCCGAGGGCGGGCAGTGGACGCATGGCTACGTGCCGCCGCCGGCGCGCGAGGCGCCCAGCCCCGAAGGCCAGCGCATCAACATGGTCACGGCGATCCGCCGCACGCTGGAGCATGAGCTCTCCGTCAATCCGCGCATGCTGGTGTTCGGCGAGGACGTGGGGCCCAAGGGCGGCGTGCACGCGGTGACCCTCGGCCTGCAGGAGAAGTTCGGCGAGGCGCGGGTGTTCGACACCTCGCTGTCGGAGGAAGGCATAATCGGCCGCGCCGTGGGCATGGCGCTGTCGGGACTGTTGCCGGTGCCGGAAATCCAGTTCCGCAAATACGCCGATCCCGCCACCGAGCAGCTCAACGATTGCGGCACCATGCGCTGGCGCACCAACAACCGCTTCGCCGCGCCCATCGTGGTGCGCATGCCGGTCGGGTTCTTCAAGTGCGGCGATCCCTGGCACAGCCAGACCAACGAGGTGCAGTTCGTGCACGCGCCGGGCTGGAAGGTGGCCGTGCCGTCGAACGCGGAGGATGCGGCCGGGCTGTTGCGCGCGGCGCTGAGAGGCAACGACCCCGTCATCTTCTTCGAGCATCGCGCCATGCTGGATGCGGCCAGCGCGCGCCGCCCCTGGCCGGGCGACGACTACGTGCTTGCCTTCGGCAGCGCCCGCACCGTGCGCGAAGGCGGATCGATCACGCTCGTCACCTGGGGCGCCATGGTGGAGCGCTGCGAGGAAGCCGCGCAGGGCCGCGACGCGGAGATCATCGACCTGCGCACGCTGATGCCGTGGGACCGCCAGGCCGTGCTCGCCTCCGTGCGCCGCACGCGCCGCTGCCTCGTCGTCCACGAAGACCTGATGAGCGCGGGCTTCGGCGCCGAGGTGGCCGCGGTGGTGGCCGAACAGTGCTTCTACGATCTCGACGCGCCGGTCTCGCGCCTCGCCATGCCCGACATCCCGAGCCCGCACAATCCCGAGCTCATGGAATGGGCGCTGCCGTCGGTGGAGAAGATCGCGGCCCGGATCGGCGAGTTCACCGGATGACCGACATCGTCGTCCCCGCCGAGCAGGAAGGCACCAGGGCCGTCGTCAAGGCGTGGCTGAAGAAGGTGGGCGATCCCGTCCGCGTCGACGATCCGGTGGTGGAGCTGGAGACCGACAAGGTCGCCGTCGAGGTCGCGGCGGCGGCGAGCGGCACGCTGAGCGAGATCCTGGTCGCGGACGGCGCCGAGGTCGAGCCGGGCACGGTGCTCGGCCGCATCGCGGACGGCGCGGCGAGACCCGTCGACAAGGCGATGGCCCAGGGCGCGGGGCTGGCGGCGCCGAAGCCCGGGCCGGCGGAGGACGCATCGCGCCTGCCGCCCGGCCTCCGCAAGCTGCTGGCCGAGCACAATCTCGCCGCCGCGGACGTGCCGCACTCCGGCGGGCGCCTCACCCGCGAGGATATTCTGGCGGAGGCCGCGCGCCGCGCCAAACCGGCGCCAGGCGTCAGGCGCATCCCCCACGATTCCATGCGCAAGCGCATCGCCGAGCACATGGCGCAATCGGTGCGGACCGCGCCCCATGTCACCGCCATGTTCGAGGCGGACTTCACGGCGATCATGGCGCACCGCGCCGCGCACAGGGCCGCGTTCGAGAAGGAGGGCGCCAACCTCACCTTCACCGCCTATTTCGTGGCGGCGTCGGCGGCGGCGATGAAGGCCGCGCCCGCCGTCAACGGCCGCTGGCATGAGGATCGCATCGAAATCCCGGCCGACATCAACATCGGCGTCGGCACCGCGCTGGGCGAGAAGGGCCTGATCGTGCCCGTGATCCATCGCGCGCAGGCGCTTTCGCTCTGCGCCATTGCCGGCCGCCTCACAGAGCTCACCGAAAAAGCCCGCGCCGGCAGCCTCGCGCCGGCCGACGTGCGCGACGGCACATTCTCGATCTCCAATCACGGCGTCTCCGGCTCGCTGCTCGCCGCGCCGATCGTCATCAACCAGCCGCAATCGGCCATCCTGGGCGTGGGCAAGCTGCAGAAGCGCGCGGTGGTGCGCGAGGGCGGGGACGGCGACCGGATCGAGATCCGCCCCATGTGCTACGTCACGCTGACAATCGATCACCGGGTCATCGACGCCCATCAGACCAACGCATGGCTGACCCGCTTCGTCGAGACCCTTGAATCCTGGCCCGTGGAGGGCGCATGACTGGCGCGAAACCGAAGGTGCGGGAAATGGCCGCCGGCCTGTTCGAATCCCTGAAGCCGGAGCCGCCCGATCCGCTGCTCTCGCTGATCGCCGAATTCGCGCGCGATCCGCGCCCGGGCAAGATCGATCTCGGCGTGGGCGTGTTCCGCGACGACACCGGCATCACGCCGGTGATGCGCGCGGTGAAAGCCGCCGAACGCGAACTCGTCGCCACCCAGGCCAGCAAATCCTACCTGGGGCCCGAGGGCGACGTGGAATTCGTCGCGCTGCTGAGGCCCATCGTCTTCGGCGGCGATTTCGGCGAGCGGCTCGTGGGCGTGCAGACGCCCGGCGGCACCGGCGCGATCCGGCTCGCCGCCGATCTCATCGCCGTCACCGGCGCGCGGGTGTGGCTCGGCCTGCCGACCTGGCCCAACCACCGGCCCGTGTTCGGCGCCGCGGGCGTGCCGGTGGAGACCTATCGTCATTTCGACCCCGCGACGCAGAGCCTGTGTTTCGACGAATTGATGTCCGCTCTCGACCGCGCCGCGCCGGGCGACGTGGCGGTGCTGCATGGCTGCTGCCACAACCCCACCGGCATCGACTTGTCGGGCGCGCAATGGCGCGCCGTCGCGGAGGTCCTCGCCGCGCGGGGCATCGTGCCCTTGATCGATCTCGCCTACCAGGGCCTGGGCGAGGGGCTGGAGGAGGACGCGGGCGGCCTGCGCGAGGTGCTGGCCCACTGCGACGAAGCGCTCATCGCCTATTCCTGCGACAAGAATTTCGGCCTCTATCGCGATCGCGTCGGCGCGCTCTATGCGCTCGCGCGCGGCGCCGCGGCCGCGGGGACCGTCTATTCCAACATGCTGACCCGCGCGCGCGAAACCTGGTCCATGCCCCCGGATCACGGCGCGGCCGTCGCGCGCATCGTGCTGGCCACCGAATCGCTCGAGGCGGACTGGCGCGCGGAGCTGGACACCATGCGCGGCCGCATCCGGGCCATCCGCGGGGCCGCGGCCGCGGCGCATCCCTCGCTGGCGTTCCTCGCGCGCCAGCAGGGCATGTTCTCCGTGCTGCCGCTCGACAAGGCCGCCATCGCGCGGCTCAAGGCCGAGCACGGCATCTACATGGCGGCTTCCGGCCGGGCGAACCTCGCGGGGCTCAGGATGGCGGACGTGCCGCGCTTCGCCGCCGCGGTGCTCAGCGCCATGAAAGCGCAAGCCGCGTGAAGCCGCGGAAGCGGACGCGGCGGCTGCGCACGGGCGGCCCGGCCAGCGCGTAATCCGGAAAGCGCTTCAGGAACCGGCCCAGCGCGATGCGCGCCTCCATCCGCGCGAGATTCATGCCCGCGCATTGATGCACCCCCGCCGCGAAGGCGAGGTGCCGGTTGGGGTTGCGCGCGATGTCGAAAGCTTCCGGATCCGCGAAGGCGGCCGGATCGCGGTTGGCAGCGCCGATGCAGAGTGTCACGAACGTGCCGGGCGCGAGCGCGACGCCGCCGATTTCGGTCGCGCATGTGGTGACGCGGTTGCCGAGCTGGTTGGAGCTTTCGTAGCGCAGGACTTCCTCGATGGCCCCGCGCAGGCGGCCGGGATCGGCGGCGATCTCCTGCCGCGCCCCGGGAAAGCGCGCGAACAGCTCCAGCGCGTTGCCGATCAGGTTCGTCGTCGTCTCATGGCCGGCGTTGAGCAGGAAGACGCAGTTTTCGGCCAGCTCGGCGGCGCCGAGCGGCTCGCCTTCGCTCCGGATCAGGCGGGTGAGCACGTCGCGCTCCGCATCGCCGGGCCGCGCGCGCCGCTCCGCGATCAGCAGCGACAGATAGTCGTGGAATTCGGCCAGCGCCCGCTCGCCCGCCTCGCGCGCTTCCGCGCTCAGCACCGGTTCCAGCGCGCCCAGGATCGCCAGCGACCAGCCGCGCAGCGGCGCGCGATCCGCGCCGGGCACCGCGAGCAGGTCGCCGATGACTTCCACGGGAATGGCGCCCGCGAATTCGCCGATGGCTTCCATCCGGCCCGCGTCGCCGGCGCGGTCGAGCAGGCGGGTCACCAGCGATTCCAGCTTGGCTTCGAGCGGCTCCAGCGCGCGCGGGATCAGCGCCCCCACGATCGCGCGGCGCACGCGCGCGTGATAGGGCGCGTCGTTGAACACCAGGCTCGTGGTGTGGTGCCGGAAAAGCCGCGAGCCCTCGCCGTATTTGGGCGCGAATTCCTTCCTTTTGTCGGAGCTGAACGTGGCCGGGTCCCGGTAGGCGGCCAGCACGTCGGCGTACCGGGTGAGGAACACGCCGCCGTCCGGCATCCGCCGCACCGGCTCGTTTTCGCGCAACGCGCGATAGACGGGAAAGGGATCGTCCGCGAAGCCGGCGGGCAGGTTGCGGAGGTCGAAGTCCCGCGCGAGCGCGTCCGGCGCGATCATCCGCAATGCGCCTCGACCCAGTCCCACACCGCGGCGGGATGCTCGACCATGGCGTTGTGCCCGCCCGGCAGGTCGGCGGCGCCCGCGTCATGCGCCAGAAGCTGTTGCCGCGTCACCATCGTGTCGCCCGCGCCGCGCGCGAGATGGACCGGCGCCCTGGCGGCCGCGAGCAGTTCGGCGGCCCGCGGCGCGCCGACGGTCGCGACCGCGGGATCCTGCGCCAGCCGCCAGCCTTCGTCCGTCCGCGTCACGCCCCGCGCGCCGTCCTCGTGCGGCACCAGGCCGGAGAGGCCGGCCACGCGCAGATGCCGCGCGATGGCTTCGTCCCGCGTCGCGAACAAGCGGTGCTTCGAAGCGGCCATCTTCGCCATGCCGGCGAGCTCGTCCGCGGTCCACGCGAGCTTGATGCCCAGCCCGAACACGCGCGCGGGCACGAAGCCGTATCCGCCGGACGCCAGCTCCAGCGCCACCGCGCCGCCCATAGAGTGGCCGAGCACCGTCACGTCCGCGCCATCCACCAGTTCGGCGACGTCGCCCGCGTGATCCGCCAAAGCGTAAGACGCGCCATGGGGCGAATCCCCGTGCCCGCGCAGGTCCGGCGCGATCCAGCGTCCCTGCCAGCGTCCTTCCGCGATCAGGCCGCGCCACACATTGCGCGTGGCGCCGAGGCCGTGCAGCAGGACGAGCAGGCGCGGGCCTTCGCCGCCGCGGTCGTGCGCCAGCTTCATGTCTGCGCCTTGCGGTGATCGAACACCCGCCTGGCCTTGCCTTCGGAGCGGGGCAGGCTGCCGCGTCCGGCGATGACGATGGCGGCGCTGAGGCCGTAGCGCGATTTCATGCGCAGGCCCAGCGTCTCGCGCAGCCGGATGTGATGCGCGGCGTCGTCGCCCGCCGCCTCGCAGGTCACGGTGAGGCTGTCCATCGCGCCGTCGCGGCGCACATCGATGCGGTAATGCGGCGAGAGCCCCGGCTCGGCCACGATCAGCTCCTCGATCTGGCGGGGGAAGATGTTCACCCCGCGCACGATCAGCATGTCGTCGCTGCGGCCCATGATGCGGTCCATGCACCGCATCGGCACCTCGCCCACGGGCGGCATGAGCCGGGAGAGGTCGCCGGTGCGGTAGCGGATGACGGGCACCGCCTCCTTCGCGAGCGAGGTGAAGACGAGCTCGCCCTGCTCGCCGTCGGGCAGCGGCGCGCCGTTCGCGGGATCGACGATCTCCGGATAGAACGCATCCTCCCACACGGTGAGCGCGCCGCGCGCGTCCGCCCGCTCCTGCGCCACGCCGGGGCCCATCACTTCGGAAAGCCCATAGGTGTCGAGCGCGGCGATGGCGAAGCGCCGCTCGATCTCCGCGCGCATCTCCTCGCTCCACGGCTCGGCGCCGTGCATGCCGATCTCGAGCGAGGTCTCGCGCGGATCGATGCCGGCGCGCTCCAGCGCTTCGCCCAGCGCCAGCATGTAGGACGGCGTGCAGCCGATGATGCGGGGCTCGAGGTCGCGGATCAGCTGCACCTGCCGCTCCGTCTGGCCGCCGCTCGCGGGCGTCACCGTGCAGCCCAGCCGCTCCGCGCCGCCATGAAAGCCGAGGCCGCCGGTGAACAGCCCGTAGCCATAGGCGTTGTGCAGCAGGTCGCCGGGACGTCCGCCCGCGGCGAAGATGCTGCGCGCCATCAGCTCATGCCAGTGGTCGAGATCGCCGCGCGTATAGCCCACGATGGTGGGCCGGCCCGTGGTGCCGGAGGAGGCATGGATGCGCGCGACGTCCCCCCGCGCCACCGCGAACATGCCGAACGGATAATTGTCGCGGAAGTCGCTCTTCAGGGTGAAGGGGAAGCGCGCCAGGTCTTCCAGCGTCCTGAGATCGTCCGGCCCGACGCCGGCCGCCTCGCATTTGGCGCGGTAATATGCGGTGTTGTCATGGGCGTGGCGCAGCGACCATTTCAGCCGGCCGAGCTGCGCCTCCAGCAACGCCGCGCGCGATGCGAAACCCGGCGGCATCACATCGCATTCATGGTGAGGAGTTCGTAGGTCGCCACCGTTTCGCCCGCCTGGTTGGTCAGCACCACCTGCCAGCGCACCTCGCCATACTGGTCGTTGCGCGGCGTCTTGGCCCTGGCGGTCAGCTGCACGGCGATGGAGTCGCCCGGCTTCACCGGCTTGGTGAAGCGCAGGTTGTCGAGGCCGTAATTGGCCAGGACCGGCCCGGGGGCGGGATCGACGAACAATCCCGCCGCGAAGGAGAGCAGCAGATAGCCATGCGCCACGCGCCCGCCGAAGAAGGGATTGGCGGCGGCGGCCTTCTCGTCCATGTGGGCGTAGAAGGTGTCGCCCGTGAAATGCGCGAAGTGCTCGATGTCCTCCAGCGTGACGGTGCGCGCGGGCGTCGCCAGCGTGCGGCCGATCTCGAGCTCGCCGAATCTGAGGCGGAAGGGATGCAGGCCCTCGCGCATCTCCGGGCTTCCCCGCGTCCACTCGCCGGTGACGGCGGAAAGCTGGCGCGGCGAGGCCTGCACGGCGGTGCGCTGCATGTAATGGAACAACCCGCGCAGGCCGCCCATCTCCTCGCCGCCGCCCGCGCGCCCCGGCCCGCCATGGATCAGCGCCGGCAGGGGAGAGCCGTGGCCGGTGGATTCCTTGGCGCAGTCGCGGTCGAGCACCAGAAGCCGGCCATGGAACGCGCCCGCGCCCGCGAGCACCCGCCGCGTCACCGCGGGATCGTGGGTATAAAGAGACATCACCAGGGAGCCCTTGCCGCGGTTGACCAGCGCCACGGCCTCGTCGAGGCCGCGATAGGGCATCAGCGTCGCCACCGGCCCGAACGGCTCGATCTCGTGGACGTTCGCCGCCTTGTCCGGCGCGTCGCAGCGCAGCAGCACCGGCGTCATGAAGGCGCCCGCCATGGCCTTCTCCGGCTCGCCGCAGACGAGGCGCGCCTCGCGCGACAAGGCCTCGATCTTCGCCCGCACATCGTCGCGCTGCGCCGTGTTGACGAGCGCGCCCATCTGCGTGGCCTCCGCGCGCGGATCGCCCACCGCGATCCTGCCGAGCGCCTCGGTGAGCGCCTCCTCAGCGTCGTCCATCGCCGCCGCCGGCACCAGCGCGCGGCGGATGGCGGTGCATTTCTGGCCCGCCTTCACCGTCATCTCGCGCACGACCTCTTTCACGAACAGCGCGAACTCCGGCGTGCCGGGCGTGGCGTCCGGCCCCAGCACGGCGGCGTTGAGCGAGTCGCGCTCGGCGATGAAGCGCACGCTTTCGCGCGCCACGGCGGGATGGCGCTGAAGCTTCTGCGCCGTCTCCGCCGAGCCGGTGAAGGACACCACGTCCTGTCCCGTCAGGTGATCGAAGAGATCGCCGGTGGGGCCCACGACAAGCTGCAGCGCGCCCTTCGGCAGCACGCCGGCTTCGACGAGGATGCGGAACGCGGCCTCCGCCACCTGGGCGCTGGCGCTGGCCGGCTTGACGACGGCCGGCATGCCCGCGAGCAGCGCCGGCCCAAGCTTCTCCAGCATGCCCCAGACCGGGAAGTTGAACGCGTTGATGTGCACGGCGGCGCCCTGCCGCGAGGTCATCACGTGCTGGCCCACGAAGGTGCCGCGCCGGGAGAGGGCCTCCACCGCGCCCTCGGCCACGATGGTGTCGTCGGGCAGCTCGCGCCGGCCCTTGGAGGCATAGGCGAACAGCACGCCCGCGCCGCCCTCGATGTCGATCCAGCCGTCGCCGCGCGTGGCGCCGGTGTCGAAGGAGAGTTCGTAAAGCTCCTCCTTGCGCGCCATGATCGCGTCGGCCAGCGCCTTCAGCGCCCTGGCGCGCTCATGGAACGTCAACGCGCGCAGGGCAGGGCCCCCCACGCCGCGCGCGTGCGCCAGCATGGCCCCGAAATCGCGCACCGTCGCGCCGATCCGCGCCACGGTTTCGCCGGTGACGGCGGAGGCGATGCCGGCCGTCGCGCCCTGCGGCGCGATCCAGCGGTCCATGGCGTAGCTTGCAAGCGTTTTCATGTCGGTCTCCGCTCAGCGGCCGGTGTCCGGCGGCGGCTGTCTAACGGCCGGTGAATTTCGGCGCGCGCTTGGCGCCGAACGCGGCCACGCCTTCCCTGTAGTCCGCGCTGCGGCCCAGCGCGCGCTGCAGGTCGCGCTCGAGGTCGAGCTGTTCGTCCAGGCTCGCGAGCCAGCCCCTGCGCATGGCCATCCTGATCGCCGCAAGTCCCTTTGTCGGTCCGCTCGCCAGCCGCGCCGCGAGCTTGCCGGCTTCGGCCTGAAGCTGATCGTCTTCCACCACCCGCCAGATCAGGCCCCATTGCTCGGCTTTCTCCGCGCCGAGCGGCTCGCCGGTGAGCGCCAGCCCGAGCGCCCGCGCCTGGCCCACCAGCCGAGGGAGAATCCAGGTGCCGCCGGAATCCGGCACCAGCCCGATATTGGAGAAGGACTGGATGAAGCGCGCGCTCTTCGCCGCGAGCACGATGTCCGCCGCGAAGGCGATGTTGGCGCCCGCGCCCGCCGCCACGCCGTTCACCGCGCACACGACGGGCTTTTCGAGCCCGATCAGCCGGCGGATGAGCGGGTTGTAGCGGTTCTCCAGCGACTCGCCGAGATCGACGCCGTCGCCGCCCGCGGCCACCGCGCGGTCCGACAGGTCCTGCCCGGCGCAGAATCCGCGCCCCGCGCCGGTCAGGAGCAGCGCGCGGATCGCGGCATCGCGCTCGACCGTCGCCAGCGCATCGGCCACCTCGCCATGCATCTGCACCGTGAAGCTGTTCAGCCGGTCGGGCCGGTTGAGCGTGAGCTTCGCGACTCCGTCGCCGGTCTCGAAGAGAATGGTCTCGTAAGACATGACAGCCTTCCCAAAACCCGTCATCGCCGCGCTGGCGGCGGCCGTCCGTTTTCCAGGGGGCTCGAAGTCCGGGCACTCCGGAAAGCGGGTGGCCGCGACAAGCCCGGCCATGACGATATAGAGTGGCGGCAACATAGACACGACCCACCGGGTTGGGAAGGTTGCATGAACGACGATGCCGACGCGTTGGCGCGCCGCGTGGCCGACACGCTTCGTTCGCGCGAAGGGACCGGACCGGCCCTGGGCACGACGGTCGAGGATGCGCGCGAGGGCTATTCGCGCGTCTCCATGATCGTGCGCAAGGACATGCTCAATGGAAAAGGGATCGCCCATGGCGGGACGATCTTCACCCTGGCCGACACCGCCTTCGCCTATGCCTGCAATTCCCGCAACGAGAACACCGTCGCCCAGAGCGCCACCATCGCCTTCCTCGCGCCGGGCCGGGAAGGCGACCGGCTCGAGGCCGAGGCGCGGGAACTCGCGCTGGCCGGCCGCTCGGGCGTCTATCAGGTCGAAATCCGCAACCAGCGGGGCGAGAAGATCGCTATATTCCAGGGGCTTTCCCGGGGCATCGGCGGGGCGATCCTCGGCGGCGATTAATTGACCGTCCGTTCGGTTTATTATAGGATGCGGGCATGTACACCACCGAGCTCAAGGACGGCAACCGGACGGCGGCGGCCCCACCGGCCGCGCCCGAGGATCCGCAGCGCCTGGCCGCCTTCGAGGCGCGCGTGGCGGCGGACGATTTCATCGAGCCGAAGGACTGGATGCCCGAGGCCTACCGCCGGACGCTGGTGCGCCAGATCTCCCAGCACGCCCATTCGGAGATCGTGGGCATGCTGCCCGAGGGCAACTGGATCACCCGCGCGCCCAGCCTGCGCCGCAAGGCCGTGCTGCTCGCCAAGGTGCAGGACGAGGGCGGCCACGGCCTTTATCTCTATGCCGCCGCCGAAACGCTGGGCACTTCGCGCGAAGAGATGATCGAGGCGCTGCATTCCGGCCGCGCGAAATACTCCACCATCTTCAACTACCCCACGCTCACCTGGGCGGACATCGGCGCCATCGGCTGGCTGGTGGACGGGGCCGCGATCCTGAACCAGGTGCCGCTGCAGCGCACCTCCTACGGCCCTTACGCCCGCGCCATGGTGCGCATCTGCAAGGAAGAGAGTTTCCACCAGCGCCAGGGCTACGAGATCATGATGGCGCTCTGCGCCGGTTCGCCCGAGCAGAAGCGCATGGCGCAGGACGCGCTGAACCGCTGGTGGTGGCCGTCGCTGATGATGTTCGGCCCGCCGGACGAGAACTCGCCCAACACCGCCCAGTCCATCCGCTGGCGCATCAAGCGCGAGACCAACGACGAGCTGCGCCAGAAATTCGTCGACGTGACGGTGCCGCAGGCCGAAGCCATCGGCCTTGTCGTCCCCGATCCCGATCTCAAGTGGAACGAGGCCAGGGGCGGCTACGATTTCGGCGCCGTCGACTGGGAGGAATTCCACGCCGTGGTGCGCGGCGAGGGCCCGGTCGCGAAGGAGCGCATGGCCGCGCGCGTGAAGGCCTGGGAAGAGGGCGCCTGGGTGCGCGAAGCCGCCGCCGCCCACGCGGCCAGGCATGCCGTGAAGGATGCCGCCGAATGAGCGACCGGACGTCGAAAGGCGAAGAGGCGGGCCAGGCAAAGCGGATTTGGCCGCTCTGGGAAGTCTTCATCCGCGCCAGGAACGGGCTCTCCCACAAGCATGCCGGCAGCGTGCATGCCGCCGACGCCAGGATGGCGCTGGAGGCCGCGCGCGACACCTACACCCGCCGCATGGAAGGCGTGAGCCTGTGGGTGGTGCCGTCGAAGGAGATCGTGGCGTCCGATCCGGGCGAGGCCGCGGCGCTGTTCGAGCCCGCCGCCGACAAGATCTACCGCCACCCCACATTCTATTCGATCCCCGGCAACGTGAAGAACATCTGATGCGCGATCCCGCCCTGTTCGACTATGCGTGCCGGCTGGGCGACGACAGCCTCATCCTCGGCCAGCGCCTGTCGGAATGGTGCGGGCACGCCCCGATGCTGGAGATCGACCTGTCGCTGGCCAATATCGGGCTCGATCTGATCGGGCAGGCGACGCATCTTTTGGCGCTGGCGGGCGAGGCCGAAGGGCTGGGCCGCGATGCCGACGCGCTCGCCTTCCGCCGCGACGTGCTGGATTTCCGCAACTGTCTCCTGGTCGAACAGCCCAACGGCGATTTCGCGCGCACCGTGGCGCGGCAGTTCATCTTCTCGAACTTCCAGGAGCTGCAGTTCCGCGAGCTCGCCCGCTCCTCCAACGCCGCGCTCGCCGCCGTCGCCGCCAAGGCCGTCAAGGAAGTCGCCTATCACGCCCGCTTCGCCAACGAGTGGATGGTGCGGCTGGGCGACGGCACGGAGGAAAGCCACGCCCGCGCCGAAGCCGCGCTCGAATGGCTGTGGCGCTATGCCGACGAGCTGTTCGCGGTGGACGCGGCCACCGAAGCGCTGATCGCGGCCGGCGTCGCCATCGACGTGCGCCCCTTGCGCATCGAATGGGCGATGCGCGTCGCGCGAACCCTGCACGAGGCCACGCTCAAGGTTCCCGAGCCGCGCCGGCCGGTGCATGGCGGGCGCGTGGGCCATCATTCCGAGCATCTGGGGCACCTGCTGGCCGGGATGCAGTTCCTCGAGCGCGCCTATCCGGGTGCGAAATGGTGAGCGCGGCGCTCAGATCGCGCGTGCTCGAAATCCTTTCGCGCGTGCCCGATCCCGAAATCCCCTGCGTCTCGGTGGTGGACCTCGGTATCGTGCGCGACGTGACGGACGGCACCCTCACCATTACGCCGACCTATACCGGCTGCCCCGCCACGCTCGCCATCGAGGCGGGCATCCGCGCCGCGCTCGACGGCGCGGGCCTCGCGGACATGAAGATCCGCACCGTGCTGTTCCCGCCCTGGACGACGGACTGGATCAGCGCCGAGGGCCGCGCGAAGCTCGCCGCCTACGGCATCGCGCCGCCGGAGCCCGGCGCGCCGCGATGCCCCCGCTGCGGCTCCGCGCATACCGAGGAGATCAGCCGCTTCGGCTCCACGCCGTGCAAGTCGCTGCACCGGTGCCTGGACTGCCGCGAGCCCTTCGACAGGTTCAAATGTCACTGAACCGGGACTTTCACCGCCTCACCATCGCCGAGGTCCGCCGCGAGACGGCGGATTCGGTGTCGGTGCGCTTCGCCCTGCCGCGCGAGCTTTATCCCGTCTTCGCCTTCAGGGCCGGCCAGCACGTCACCCTGCGCGCCGAGATCGGCGGCGAGGAATTGCGCCGCAACTATTCCGTCTGCGCCGCGCCCCATGAGGGCGAGATCCGCATCGCGGTGAAGCTGATGCCGGGCGGCCGGTTCTCGTCCTGGGCCAACGCCAATCTCGCCCCCGGCCAGTCGATCGACGTGCTTGCGCCCATGGGCCGCTTCGTGCTGCCCAGGTCGGGGACCGCGCCGTGGCATGTCGCGCTGGCCGGCGGCTCGGGCATCACCCCGGTGCTCTCCATCGTCAAGACGGCGCTGCGCGACATCCCGGACAGCCGCTTCACGCTGCTCTACGGCAACCGCGACACGGCGTCGATCATGTTCCTGGAGGAGCTCGAAGGCCTCAAGAACCGCTACATGGACCGCTTCGAGGTCTATCACTTCCTCGAATTCGAATCCGGCGAGATCGAGCTTTTCAACGGCCGCCTCGATCGCGAAAGGCTGGAGCAGGTGTTCGCCTCGCTGGTGGACGTGACGGCGGCGGACGCCGTCTTCATCTGCGGCCCCGGCCCCATGATGGACGCCGCCGAACAGGCGCTGCTCGCCCGCGGCGTGGCGAAGGAGAAGATCCTCGTCGAGCGCTTCACCACCGGCGCGGTCTCCGCCGAGCAGCGCGCGCGCGACGAGCTGCTGCAGAAGAAGGCGGCCGGCACCCAGATCGTCGTCACGCTGGACGGGCGGCGCGCGCGCATCCCCTTCGACCCGGCCAAGGGCAACATCCTCGAAAGCGTGCAGGCCGCGGGCCTGCCCGCGCCCTATGCCTGCAAGGGCGGCGTCTGCTCCACCTGCCGCGCGCGCCTGGTTTCGGGGCAGGTGACGATGAAGAAGAACTACGGCCTCACCGACCAGGAGATCGCCGACGGCTACGTCCTCACCTGCCAGGCGGTGCCGGCGAGCGACGAGGTCGTGCTCACCTACGATTCCTGACGGCCCGCGGCCGCGGGCGGTGCGGGCGACGGCGGGCCCGTCCATCCCGCTTTGTCGGCTCGCGACTCTTCCGGAATCGAATTCGCCGCCGTCCCTGGCCGCGCCGGTCATGCGAAGCCCCCCGAAATCCGGTCAGTCCGAACCCGAACGGCTTTTCATGCCGGCAAAACCGCCGCCGGCGGCCGTCTCCCCAAAGTGCCGGGGCGGCGCGCCCTGTAACGGCGATGCGACGCCGGTGTGGGGACGGAAAGTTTCAGAATCCGGCGCCCGGGCTTGCGCGGAGTTTCCCCGCGCCGCCGCCGCGCTTGAAGTGGCGGGCCCGTTGTGCAAGGTGACCGTGCAAAATCGCCATGTTTTCAAGGGGAAATCCATGCTTCGCTTTCGTACCCTGTTCCTCGGCGCGGCCGCGTTGACGGTGCTGGCGCCGGCTCTCGGCGCCGCCGCGCCCGCGCGCCCCAATCCGTTCGCGCAGCCCTCGACCCTGCCGCTGCAGGCGCCGATGTTCGACAGGATCAAGGACACCGATTACGGCCCGGCCATCGAGGAGGGCATGCGCCAGCAGATCGCCGAGGTGAACGCCATCGCCAACAACAAGGACGCGCCCACCTTCCAGAACACCATCGTGGCGCTGGAAGTCTCCGGCCGCATGCTCGACCGCGCGACGTCCACCTTCTCCGCCGTGGTCCAGGCCAACACCAACCCCACGCTGGACAAGACCCAGGAAGTCGAGGCGCCCAAGCTTGCCGCCCACAGCGACGCGATCTTCCTCAACCCCAGGCTCTTCGCCCGCGTGAAGGCGATCTACGACGCGCGCGACAAGCTCAACCTCGATCCGGAATCGCGCAAGCTGCTCGAGGTGTACTACGACCAGTTCGTCCATTCCGGCGCCAATCTCTCGGACGCCGACAAGGCCAGGCTCAAGGCCATCAACGAGGAAGACGCCACGCTCGAAACCGCGTTCCAGCAGAAGCTGCTGGCCGGCAACAAGGCGGGCGCGCTGGTGGTGGACGACAAGGCCGCGCTCGCGGGATTGTCGGACACGGAGATCGCCAACGCCGCCCGCGCCGCCGAACTGCGCGGCCTCAAGGGCAAGTACCTGATCCCGCTGCAGAACACCACGCAGCAGCCGCTGCTCGCCGAGCTCACCGACCGCGACACGCGCCACAAGCTGTTCGAGGCGTCGTGGACGCGCACCGAAAAGGGCGACGGCAACGACACCCGCGCCACCATCGCGCGGCTGGCGCAGTTGCGCGCCGAGAAGGCCAGGCTCCTCGGCTACGCCACCTATGCCGATTACGTGCTCTACGACCAGATGGCCAGGACGCCCTCGGCGGTGGAGAAGTTCATCGGCCAGCTCGTGCCCGCCACCGCCGCCAAGGCCGCCGACGAGGCCGGGCAGATCCAGGCGATGATCGACAAGTCCGGCCCGCACTTCGATCTCCGGCCCTGGGACTGGGAGATGTATTCGGAGAAGGTGCGCAAGGCCAAGTACGACCTCGACGAGAACGAGCTCAAGCCCTATTTCGAGCTCAACAACGTGCTGGAGAACGGCGTGTTCTACGCCGCCAACCAGCTCTACGGCGTCACCTTCAAGGAGCGCCACGACCTGCCGGTCTACCAGCCCGACGTGCGCGTCTTCGACGTGTTCGACAAGGACGGCAGCCAGCTCGGCATCATCTACTTCGATTACTTCAAGCGGGACAACAAGGCCGGCGGCGCCTGGATGAGCACCTTCGTCAACGAGAGCACGGTGCTCGGCGCCAAGCCGGTGGTCTACAACGTCGCCAACTTCACCAAGCCCGCGCCCGGCCAGCCGGCGCTGATCAGCTTCGACGACGTCACCACCATGTTCCACGAATTCGGCCATGCGCTGCACGGCCTGTTCGCGAACACGAAATATCCCACGCTGTCGGGCACCAACACCGCGCGCGACTGGGTGGAGTTCCCCTCGCAGTTCAACGAGCACTGGGCGCTCTATCCCGGCGTGCTCAAGCACTACGCCGTCAACTACAAGACACACCAGCCGATCCCGCAGGCCCTCGTCGACAAGATCAAGGCCTCGCAGACCTGGGGGCAGGGCTACGACCTGGGCGAGTTGCTGGCGGCGTCCGATCTCGACATGAAGTGGCATTCGCTGCCGGCCGGCGCGCCCCTGCAGGACGTCGACAGCTTCGAGACCCGGGCGCTGGCGGAAACCCACACCGACTTCCCCAACGTGCCGACGCGCTACCGCTCCAGCTACTTCCTCCACATCTGGGCCAACGGCTACGCCGCGGGCTACTACGCCTATCAGTGGACGGTGATGCTGGACGACGACGTCTACTCCTGGTTCATCGCCCATGGCGGCCTGACCCGCGCCAACGGCCAGCGCCTGCGCGACATGATCCTGTCCAAGGGCCGCACCGAGGACTACGGCACGATGTTCCGCACCTTCTACGGCAGGGATCCGGACATCCAGCCCATGCTCGAGCACCGCGGCCTGGTGGCCCCGGCGAAGTAGTTCCCGCGGCGCATGGGGGCGGGGTATGACTTGCCCCCATGTGGCTGCTCTTCGCGTTCTCGGGCCCCGTCCTCTGGGCGGCCTCGACGCACATCGACAAATACCTGGTCGACCGGTATTTCCGGCACAGCGACACCGCCGTGCTGATGGTCTTCACCGCGCTCGTCGGCGCGCTGCTCCTGCCCTTCATCTGGTGGTTCGAGCCGGGCGTGGCGGCGATCCCGCCCGCCTCCATCGCGGTGATGGCGGCGTCGGGCATCCTCTACATGGGCGCCATGCTGTTCTACCTGCGCGCCATCCAGCAGGAGGAAGCCTCGGTCGTGGCGCCGTTCTTCCAGGTCTCGACCATCTTCACCTTCGTCCTCGCCTGGATCTTCCTGCACGAGACCATCGGCTGGACGCGCATCGCGGGCGGCGCGCTGGTGGTGGCGGGCGCGATGCTGCTCTCCTTCGATCCCACGCGGCGCTTCCGCGCGCTCAGGCTGCGCTTCGTGGCGCTGATGCTCGGCTGCGGGCTGGTGATGAGCGTCTCCAGCGTGCTGTTCAAGTATTTCGCCGTGCGCGACGACTACTGGACCGTCACCTTCTGGAACTTCGCGGGCGAGGCGGTGTTCGGGCTGGCGATCCTGGCGGTGCCGAAATACCTGGTGCAGTTCAGGAGCCTGTTCCGCCGGAGCCCCGGCGCGGTGATCGCCGTCAACGGCGCCAACGAGCTGATCAATCTGGGCGGCGGGCTGGGCGTGCGCTACGCCTATCTGTCCGCGCCGGTGGCGCTGGTCTCCGCCATCTCCTCGACCACCACGCTCTTCGTCTTCGGCTTCGGAATGCTGCTGACGCTGTTCTTCCCCAGGCTCGGGCGGGAGGATCTGTCGGCGCGCAACCTGATCCAGAAGGGCGCCGCCGCCGCGCTGGTCGCCATCGGCGTGGCGGTGGTGAATTTGGCCAAGTGAGCCCGCGTTGGCGCCACAGCTCAATTGTCATCCCCGGCGAGCGGCGCGCGCAACGCGCGCGGCGCGAGGGAAGGGGAACCAGGTGGAACGGCTGGCACCGGTGCTGATCGCACGACCTGGATCCCCTTGCCCTCCCCGGAGCAAGTCCGGGGTCGGCCGGGGATGACAAGGGAGTTCGACCGGGCGTCCTACGCCATCACGATCTTGTCGCGCAGGAACACGGCCTTCGTCGCGTTGCGGGTATCGACGACGAGCTTGGACCATTTGACCAGCGCGGCGTAGTCGACCGAATCGTGGTCGGTGGCGATGAGGGCGGCATCGTGGCTCGAGACCACGCCCTCCTCGCAGGCGACGCTCTTCATGCCGGCCAGCATCGCGTGCTCCCGCGTCATGGGGATCTCGGCGAAATAGGGATCGTGATAGGACACTTCCGCGCCCAGGTGCTGCAGCATCTCGATGATGCGCAGCGCCGGGCTCTCGCGCAGGTCGTCGATGTTCTTCTTGTAGGCCACGCCCATGACGAGCACCTTCGCGCCGCGCAGCGCCTTGCCTTCGCGGGTCGACAGCGCCTCGGCCAGCGTCTGCACCACGTGCCGCGGCATCGCGCGGTTCACTTCGCCGGCCAGCTCGATGAACTTGGTGTCGACCTCGAAGGCGCGCGCGCGCCACGACAGGTAGAAGGGATCGATCGGGATGCAATGCCCGCCCAGCCCCGGCCCGGGATAGAACGGCATGAAGCCGAAGGGCTTGGTCTTGGCGGCCTCGATCACGTCCCAGATGGAGATGTCCATCCTGGAATAGGCGAGCTTGAGCTCGTTCACCAGCGCGATGTTCACGCAGCGGAAGATGTTCTCGGTGATCTTCACCGCCTCCGCCGTGCGCGCGTCGGTCACCTTGTGGACCTGCCGGAAGCCGGCCTGGTAGAGGCGCGCCGCCAGCTCGCCGGAATATTCGTCCACGCCGCCCACGATCTTGGGGATGTCGCGGGTCTCGACGGCCGAGCCGGGATCCTCGCGCTCGGGCGAGAAGGCGAGCTGGAAATCGCGCCCGCAGCGCAGGCCGCTGGTTTCCAGGATCGGCAGCACCACCTCCTCGGTCGTGCCGGGATAGGTCGTCGATTCGAGCACCACCAGCTGGCCGTGACGAAGGTGACGGGCGATGGCGTGCGCGGTGGCCTCGACGTATTTGAGGTCGGGCTCGCGCGTGGCGGTGAGCGGGGTGGGCACGCAGATCAGGATGGCGTCCATGTCGGCCAGGCGGGAGAAGTCGCCCGTGGCGGCGAAGCGGCCGGACTGCGCCATCTCGCGCACTCGCTCGGCGCCGAAATGCCGGATGTAGGTTTCGCCGCGCCCCAGCGCGTCGATCTTGGCCGTGTCGATGTCGAAGCCGGTGGTGGCCACGCCCGCCTGCCAGAACACATGCGCCAGCGGCAGGCCGACATAGCCCAGCCCGATCACGCCCACGCGCAGGGTGCGCGCGGCAAGCCGGGCCTCGAATTCCGGATTGGGCTGGACGGCGACACGAATGTTCATCCTGGGCTCCGCGTTTTGGCCGGTGGGGCGCCGGCGGAACGTCCGATGCAAGGCCCGGTCCGCCCGTCCTGGCCCGCGATGGATCAGGCCGGGACAGCCCCCGGTAACGGTCCGGCGACGGGCTTTGGCTATGGTGGGCCGTGGGAGAACCGGGCATGAGCAGGGCTGGGCAGCTGTTGCGCGAGGTGGCGGCGTGGTGTCCACCCGCGCTGGCGCGCGCCTTCGGCCGGCCGGCGGCGCTGTTCTTCCATGGCGTGGAGCGCGCGATCCTCGATCCCCGCATCCAGGCAAACCACCATGCGGCGGAGGATTTCCGCGCCATCGCGGCGGCGCTGCGGCAGAGCTTCGACGTGCTGCCCCTGGCCGCGCTCTCCGACGTGCTGAAGGCGCCGGACAGGCATCCGCGCGCGCTGTTCCTGATGTCCGACGACGGCTATGCCAACACGGCGAGCGTGGCCGCGGACATCCTCGAGGAGGCGGGCCTGCCCTGGTCGCTCTTCGTCAGCACCGAGCACATCGACACCGGCGAATGGAACCCGATGAGTTCGGCGCGGCTGTTCCTGTTCTTCGCGGAGGCCGGCGACTATTCGCTGCCCCATCTGGGCCGCCTCGCGCTGGGCGGCGAGCGGGAAAGCGTTGCGGCACGGGCGCTGGATGCATTCCGCCGCCTGCCTCTGGAAGCGGCGCGCGAGACCGTCGCGGCCATGCTCCGCAGTTTCCCGCCCGCGCGATTGTTCGAGCTGACGGAGCGCTTCTCCTCCGAGCGTTTCCTCACCTGGAACGAGGCGAGGGCGCTGCAGGCGCGCGGCGTCGCCTTCGGCGCCCACGCCCATTGGCACTGGCCGATGAACGGCGCGCAGTCGCCGGACGAGCTGCGCCGCCAGGCCCGCGCCTCGCGCGCGCGCATCGCCCGGGAGCTCGGCGAATGCCGCCACTTCGCCTATCCCTTCGGCAATGTGGACGACGTCTCCGCGCCGGCCTGGCAGGCGGTGCGCGACGCGGGCTACGACTACGCCTTCACCACGCTCTCCGGCTCGCTGGACGGCGGGCGCAACCCGTGGCTCCTGCCGCGCTACGGCTTGGGCGCGCGCGAGCCCAACCTCGCCGCGCGGGTGCCGCTGCTGCGTGCCGGAAACGGACGCCTCGCGCGCTGGCAGGCGCGGCTGTCCGGCTGATTGTCCACAAACGCGACGGCGCTGTCCCGGAATGGCGCGTGGTTAAGCCCCGGTAACTGGCGTGTTCCGTGCACCGTCCCGCGCACGGTAGCCCCAACCGGACAAAGCCCGTGAGCCTGCGCGAACAGTTTGCCGGAGATTCGGTCTGGATCGATCCCGCCGCCCTGGGCGGCCTGGAGGAGATCGCCGCGCCCCGGCCGCTCATCCGCGAGGACCGGCTCCAGCAGGTCCTCAAGCGCGCGGTCGACCTTGCCGTCGCGGTTCCGGCGCTGGCGATCCTCGCGCCCGTGCTGGCGCTCATCGCGCTGTGGATCGCGGGCGACTCCCCCGGCCCCGTGCTGTTCCGCCAGACCCGCCGCGGCCTGGGCGGCAAGCCCTTCGACATCGTCAAGTTCCGCACCATGACGGTGCTGGAGAACGGCCCCGCCATCGGGCAGGCGACCGAGAACGATCCCCGCGTCACCCGCGCCGGCCGTTTCCTGCGCAGGACCAGCCTCGACGAACTGCCGCAGCTCCTCAACGTCATCCGGGGCGAGATGAGCCTCGTCGGCCCGCGCCCGCACGCGCTGGCGCATGACGATCACTACGCCGCCCGCATCGAAGGCTACACGCTGCGCCAAAGCGTGAAGCCCGGCATCACCGGCTGGGCCCAGATCCACGGCTCGCGCGGCGAAACGCCGACGCTGGAATCGATGAAGCGCCGGGTCATGCTGGACGCCTGGTATGCCAGCCATGCCAGCGTGGAGCTCGACCTCGAGATTCTCCTGCGCACGCCTGCGGAGGTTCTTCGCGCCCGGAACGCCCACTGATGCGCGCCGGGACCGATCCGCGCGCCGCGCCGCCCAACGGCCATCGGACGGGCGCCCATCAGCCCAACGATTGGGGCCGCCGCCGCGCCGCCTATCGCAACTATCGCGAGGTCACCGTGGGCGGCATCCGCACGGCCTGCGTCTCCCGCGCCCAGCTCGCGCAGCTGATGGTGGGCGATTGCCTCGCCGCGCGCACCTATGAGCGCCGGCCGCGGCTGGTCTTCGCCTCCAACGGCCATGCCATCGCCATGGCGGCGGGCGACCGGGCGTTTCGCCGCACGTTCGACTCCGCCACGCTGATCCATGCCGACGGCCAGCCCGTGGTCTTCGCCTCGCGCGCCACCGGCAATCCCATCCCCGAGCGCAGCGCCACCACCGATTTCATCCACGACGCCGCCGCCGCCGCGCGCGAGACGGGCTTGCGGTTCTTCCTCCTGGGCGCGACCGAGGCCGTGAACGCCGATTGCGCCGAACGCCTGGCGCGCGACTACCAGGGCCTCGCCATCGCGGGCCGCCGCAACGGCTATTTCGGCGAAGGCGAGGAAGCCGCGATCTGCGACGCCATCAACGCCAGCAAGGCGGATGTGCTGTGGGTCGGCCTCGGCGTGCCGCTGGAATACGAATTCTGCGTGCGCAACCGCCACCGCCTGAACGTGGGCTGGATCGTCACCGCCGGCGGCTGCTTCAACTTCGTCACCGGCCGGTACCGCCGCGCGCCGGCCTGGATGCAGGCCGCGGGGCTCGAATGGCTCTACCGGCTGCTGCGCGAGCCGCGCAGGCTGCTGTGGCGTTACGCCGTGACCAACCCGCGGGCGCTCTTTCTCCTCCTGACGCGGACCTCCACCGATGTCCGCCGTTGACGCGATCGCCGCGCCCGCCAGCGGCTATCGCGCCCGCACGGCGCTGCGCCACGGGCTGACGGCGCTCGGCCCGGTCTGCATCTCGGGCGCGCACTTTCTGGCTTCGGTGGTGTTCCTGCGCGCGCTGCCGCCGGCGCAGTTCGGCCTGCTGTCGTTCCTGTTCGTCGTGGTGCCGTTCTGCCTCTCGGCGTCGGGCGCCCTGCTCGGAGCGCCGCTGGTCACGGCGATCAAGCGCGGCGGCGCGGTCGACGAGGGCGAAATCGCCACCTACCTCAAGGCCAATCTCGTGGTGTCGGCGCTGGCCGGCCTCGCCGCGGCGGCCATGCTGGCGCTGAGCGGCGCGCCCGCCGCCGTCGCCGCCATCGCCGGACTCTACGCCACGCTCATGGCCGCGCGCTGGTTCGCGCGCAGCCTGACCTACGTCACCCGGGGCCCCGCGCGGCCCGTGGCGTCCGACCTGATCTACGGCGCGGTGCTGTGCCTGGGGATCGCCGCGCTCGGCTTCGCGCACCGGCTTTCGCTGCTCGGGGGCGCGCAGGTGCTGGCGGTGGCCGCGCTGTGCTCGGTCCCGGCGTTCGGCCTCGACTATCTGCGCCGGCAGTTCGCGCCCGGCGCGGGCAGCCTCGCGCGCTACGCCTCCACCTGGCGCGAGGTCGCGCGCTGGTCGCTCACGGGCGTGGCGCTGACGGAGCTCACGGCCAACGCGCACGCCTATCTCGTCACCTTCATCGCCGGGCCCGGCGCCTTCGCGGTGATCGCCATCGGCGCGCTGCTCATGCGCCCGGCGGCGCTGGTGCTCTCCGCGCTGCCGGACCTCGAGCGCCCCGCCATGGCGCGCAAGCTCGCGGCCGGCGACGCGGCCGGGGCTTTGCGAAGCGTTAAGGAATTTCGAACCGCCTGCGGTGCAGTGTGGGCGCTGACCGTTCTCCTGGCCGGCGCGCTCCTGATGTGGTTTCCCCATCTCATCCTGAAGAAGGGTTACGACGAGGCGCAGGTGCTCGCCGTGGTCGCGCTGTCGGCGCTGATCGTGGCGGTGCGCACGCTGCGCGGGCCGGAATCGGTGTTGCTGCAGGCGGCCGGCGAATTCCGCAGGCTCGCCGGCGCGAGCCTGTGGTCGAGCCTCACCTCGCTCGCCGTCACGTTCGTCCTGCTGGTCGCCGCCGGCCCGGTGCTGTCGCTCCTGGGCATCCTGGCCGGCGACGCGGTGATGACGGCGCGCATCTTCGCGCTCTCGCGCGTCTGGAAGCTGCGCCATGGCTGAGGTCGCGATCTGCATCCCCACCTTCCGCCGCCCGCGCAGCCTGGAGCGGCTGCTCGCCGCCATCGAGAAGCTCGAGACGCGGGCCGCCGTCACCGTCATCGTCGCCGACAACGATGCGGCCACCCATGAGGGCCACGACCTCTGCCGGCGCATCGCGCCCTTCTACCGCTGGCCGCTCGACAGTTTCGTGGCGGGGGAGCGTGGCATCGCCCAGGCCCGCAACGCTCTCACCGAACGCCTGCTGAAGACCGGCGCGAAATTCGCCGCCATGCTGGACGACGACGAATGGCCCGAACCCGGCTGGCTCGACGCCTTTCTCAAGGTGCAATGGGACACCGGCGCGGACGCGCTGCACGGCGCGGTCGTTCCCGTGTTCGAAACCCGCCCGCGCCAATCCGTGGCGGAGTGCGACGGCATGGCCTCGCAGCGCGGCACGACCGGCCCCTGCGCCATGATCCGCTCCACCGCCAACGTGTTGCTGACCCGCGCCTGCTTCGAGGACATGCCCAAGCCCTGCTTCGATCCCGCCTTCGGATTGAGCGGCGGCGAGGATCGCGACTTCTTCACCCGCCTCAAGGCCAGGGGCGCGCGCTTCGCCTATGCCGACGAGGCGGTGGTCAACGCCTTCGTGCCCGCCTCGCGCGCCACGCTCGCCTGGGCGCTGAAGCGCGCCTACCGCGTCGGCAATTCCGACATGCGGGTGTTCCTGAAATACCGCCCCTCGGCGAGGCAGTTCGCCGGGGAATGCGTCAAGATCGCAGGTGCCTTCGCCGCCGTGCCGGTGATGTCCGTCTGGCTCGCCGCCAGGCCGGCGCGCCGCGCCATCGGCCTGTGGAAGGGCTTCCGCGCGGCCGGCAAGCTCATGGCCCTCTTCGGTCACCGCTATGACGAATATTCGGTCATACACGGCGCCTAGCGCGCAGCCGCGCGCGGCGTGGAGCGGCGCGCGCCCGCTTTCCGGGCTCGCGCCCTGGCTGGCGGAGACGGCGTTCCTCGCGCTGCTCCTGATGGTCTTCATCGGCATCGCGCCGTTCGCCCCGCGCGACGCCACCACGCTCGCCATCGGCGAAAGCGGATTCGCCGGCGCCGGCGACGCGCTGCGCCAGGCGCTCTATCTCCTGGTCTTCCTCGTCAGCCTCGGCACGGCGCTGGAGCTGCGCGGGCTTCAGGCCCTGCGCGCGGTCCCCCCGGTCCTGGTGCTGCTGCTCGGCTGGTGCCTCGCGAGCGCCGCCTGGGCGCCCGCGCCGGACGTGGCCGTGCGCCGCGCGGGCCTGGAGATCGTGGTCGTGCTCTCCGCCATGCTGGGCGTGGAGGCCATCGGCGTGGAGAAGGCGCTCGGGTTGCTGCGCGCGGTGCTGATCCTCGTCCTCGCCGTCAACTGGCTCTCGATCCCGCTGGTCCACAACGCCGTCCACCTGCCGGGCGAAAGCGATCCCTCGCTGGTGGGCGACTGGCGCGGGCTCTACTTCCACAAGAACATCGCGGGCGCGGTGTGCGCGCTCTCGGCCATCGTGTTCTTCTTCTTCGCGCTGGAGACGCGCCGTTGGCTCGACTGGGCGCTGTTCGCCGCCGCCGCCGCGTTCCTGGTGATGACGCATTCCAAATCCTCCATCGGCCTGCTTCCCGCCGCGCTGGCGCTGGCCGGCATCTACCGCCTGATGTGGCGGCCCGGGCTCGACCGCGCCATCGTGGCGCTGTCGCTGGGCCTCGTCGCGCTGGTCGCGGTCACCGCGGCGGCGATGGACGCGGGCGCCATCGCGCGCCTGCTCGAGGATCCCACGCAGTTCACCGGCCGCACCGCCATCTGGCAGGCCGAGATCGCCTTCGTCGGCGACCATCCGCTCCTGGGCGCGGGCTTCGGCTCCTTCGCCGACACCGGCGCGTTCTCGCCGCTGCACGGCTACGTCTCCGAAGCCTGGGTGCAGACCGAGGCCCATGGCCACAACGCCTATCTGCAGATGCTGGTCACGGTGGGCGGCGTCGGCTTCGTGCTCGCCATGATCGCGTTCGTCGCGCTGCCGCTGGCGGCGTTCCTGCGCGTCCGGCCTGAGAACCTGCCGCTCCACACCCTGTTCTTCGCCGTCTTCGCCTTCATGTTGCTGCACAATTTCCTGGAGTCGGACTTCCTGGAGGGCGACGGCCCCGCCTGGGTCGTGTTCCTGCTGATGCTGGCGATGATGCGCCGGGCGGAGCGGGCGTGATGCTGTTCTCCGTCGTCATCCCCGTATTCAACCGCGCCGCGGCGCTGGGGCGCGCGCTCGCCTCGGTCCTGGCGCAGAGCTGCGGGGATTTCGAGATCGTGGTGGTCGACGACGGCTCGCTGGACGATCCGCGCGCGGTGGCGCAATCCTTCGCCGACCCGCGCATCCGCGTGCTGCGGCAGGACAATCGCGGCGGCAGCGCCGCCCGCAACGCCGGCATCGACGCCGCCCGGGGCCGCTACGTCGCGCTGCTCGATTCCGACGATGTCTTCCTGCCGCACCATCTGGAAACGATGGCCGGGCTGCTCGCCGGTACCGACGGCACAGTCGGCTTCGCGCCGGTGCTGGTGGACCGCGGCGCGGGCCGCATGATGGTCAAGCCGCCGCGCGCGCCCGCGGCCGGCGAGCACATGGCGGATTATCTGCTGCGCGACCGCGGCTTCGTGCCGACCATCACGCTCGTGCTGCCGCGCGCGATCGCGCGGGCCGTCCGCTACGACGAAACGCTCCCCTTCGCGCAGGACACCGATTTCGCCATCCGGCTCTTCCTCGCCGGCTGCACCTTCGCCATGGCGAAGGCGCCCGGCGCGGTGTGGCACGACGGGCCCAATCCGAACCGCGTTTCGGCCGGCCGCAAGGGCGCACGCCTGATCCCGTGGCTGGAAGCGATGAGGCCGCGCATACCGGCGAAGGCGTATCTCGGTTGCCGCGGCTGGACCGTCGCCAAGGGCCTCGCCGCCGCCGCGCCGCGCCGGGCGCTCGGCTGTTATCTCCGGGCGCTGACGGCCGGCTGCTACCGCCCGAAGCTGGCGCTGGCGGTGTTCCTCCAGATCTTCGTCTCCGACCGGCTCTACCGCGGCCTGTCCGACCGCGCGATCGCGCTCTTCCACGCCCGCGCGGCGCGGCCGTGAACCGGCGCGGCTTTCTCGCCGGCGCGGCGGCGCTGGCCCCGGCCGCCGCCTTCGCCGCCGGCTTGCGCCCGGGCATCGCCGGGGACGGCGGCGCGGATGCGGGCACGCTGCGCACCGCGGCGGCCGCGCGCGGCCTGGTCTACGGCGCCGCCACCAGCACCGATCAGTTGCGCGACGACGATTTCGCGCGGGCGCTGGTGCGCGAAGCCGCGATGATCGTGCCGGAATACGAGATGAAGCGCGGCGTGGTCGAGGCGGTGCGCGGGCGGCGCGATTTCTCCCGGCCCGACGCGCTGGCCGCCTTCGCGGCGGCGCATGGGCTGGCGCTGCGCGGCCATCCGCTCATCTGGCACAAGCGCAATCCGGACTGGATCGGCGGCGCGCTGGAGGAGGCCGACCTGACCGGCTTCGTTTCCGAAATGGTGGGGCGTTATCGCGGCCGCGTCCATTCCTGGGACGTGGTCAACGAGGCCATCGATCCCTCCGCGCCGGGCCATCTGCGCCGCACCGCGTGGCTGGCGAATTTCGGCCCCTCCTACATCGACCGCGCCTTCCACGCCGCGCGCCAGGCCGATCCCGCGGCGCTTCTCGTTTACAACGACTGGGGCTGCGAGCTCGGCGCGCCGGACAACGATCGCTTCCGCGCCGCCACGCTGGATTTCCTGGAAGGATTGCTGAAGCGCGGCGCGCCCGTGGACGCCTACGGCATGCAGGGCCATCTCGGCCTTCAGGGCGCGCAGGTGGACCAGGCCAAGCTGCGCGCGTTCGCGGATGCCGTGCGCGCGATGGGGCTGAGGATCCTCGTCACCGAGCACGACGTCGACGACGATGGCGGCCCGGCGGACATCGCCGCGCGCGACCGCATGGTCGCCGACGCGAGCCGCCGCTTCCTCGACGTGATGCTCGACAGCCGCGGCACCATTGCCGTGCTCACCTGGGGCCTCACCGACCGCTACCTCGACGCGCCCGGCTGGAAACAGCGCCTCGAAGGCTGGACCCCCCGCCGCCTGCCGCTCGACGCCGCGCTCGCAAGAAAGCCGATGTGGCGGCAGATGCGCGCGGCCCTCGCCGCATCGCCCGCCGCCAGGCGCGGCGGATAGAGCGGGTTGCGATCGTTTGGAGTGACATACAGCCGTGTCAGGACCCGCGACTGCGCGGGCCATGACGGGGCGCTTGGTTGCGTCCGTTTGACGGCAATGGACTCTCGCCGCGAGGTTCGGCGGCACGGACAGGCCGCGCCTTAGCCGTTGATTGTGAGAATTCGGGCGGCCCCGGACAGGGGCTTTACGGACAGGAACACGGAAGACGCTCGGGTCAAAAGGGCCGAAACGCGTGACGCTCCGGGCTCGGGCCACGCAACGGCCTTCGGCCGCGACGTCATATCGGCGGCCATGCTGTCGAACATGCCGGCGATTTCAAACAGGTTTCCCGCCTGCTGTTCGTCGGCGCAATCCAGGGCGAGCCGGCGATATTCGGCGGCGCGGCTGCGGAAGTATCTGGGATTTGACATGTGCCCTCCCTGTCGGCTTGCAGCATGGCAGGGGAGGCCGGATTCGCGTTGATTTCCGTCAATGGCTGGGAGTCGCGATCCTCGAATTTCCCTTGTGGCGATTGCGCCATGACATCGCGCATCTTTGATCCCCGATGCCCGGGTTCCGGCACCTGGGTCCCATCCTCGCCCGGATAAGCCGGACTCGCGCGGCCGACGGCCAAGTGGCTGGTTTTTCGGAGGATTTCGCCGCGAATCGGGACATCCGATGGCTGAGGCATTGCCACAAATATTCCTCTGTGACCCTCTTGCGTTCTACTCTGGGCTGTACTATATCCCTCGCCGAGGACACGCAGGAGTTTTGAACCGTTGAAGTGAAGCCACCGCAAGACCAGACAGGCAAGGGCGCACTCTTGCGTGCAGCCCGCGCGCAGGTCGTGGATC
>DATJXR010000012.1:0-65471 GCA_035499995.1 Rhizomicrobium sp.
TAGCAGGCTGTTGAAGAAGTTTTCCAGGGTTTGGCGATGAAGTCGGCTTCGTCGCCATTGTGGAAGCAGATTTGGCCTTTGAGGGTTCCGTTAGGCTGAAGTTGGGCCCAGCCGTCGCCGGAAGCTTCGTCCATCTCGTCATTGCCGGTCCAGGAGAACGCGACGTTGGCTGTGTCGCCGGCTCCGTGGATGGCGCCTGTGACGCAGCCGAAGGCGAACTCGCCGCTGCCTTCGCCGTCAAACAGGATGTAAGCGGGTTCCATCATGTCGGGATAGTCGGACGTATAGTCCGGCATTTTGGTGATGCGCCACTTGCCCTTCATGCGACCGCGTCCAGGAGTTTGGGCAAGCGGATGAGGTTGTAGGCGGCCAGCGCCAAGGTGAAGGCGGCGTCCACGCGGTCGCGGCCTCGCAGCTTGATCTTGGCCATGCCGGCAGACGCCTTGATCCAGCCGAACACCTCCTCGATGCGCTTGCGATAGCGCTGGCTGATCGCATAGCCCGCGTGGCGAAGCGTCCGGTTGTCGATGGCGGTCTTGCGCGGCTTGCCGGTCTTGCTCAGATGCCCGTCGATGGCGATGTGCGGCGTGACCCAACGGCGCTTCAGGCCCAGCACGAAGGCTTCGACGTCATAAGCCTTGTCCGCGCCCAGCGTGATCCGCCGCTTGCGCCGGCGCCGCCGGTGGCGGTCGATGAGCGCCAGCGCCTCGTCGCGCTCGGCCGTGCCGGTGGCCTGGCTCACCCCGCCCAGAACCGCCAGGCCGTTGCGGTTCTCCATCAGCGCATGGCCCATGTAGCAGAGCTTGGCCGGTTGGCCGTCGCCCTTCTTGTAGAGCTTGGCCTCGGGATCGGTCGTGCTCTCATGGGTCTCATTGGAGCGCTTCTCCTTGTGGAAGCTGCGCTCGGCGTTGCGGCCCGGCCCGTCGCTGTCCTGGTCGTTGCCGTCCTTTCTGCGGAAGCTCTTGATCGAGGCCCACGCCTCGATCAGCGTCCCGTCCACCGAGAAGTGATCGCTCGACAACAGCCGCTTGACCGAAGGCTGGCCCAATATCGCGTTCAGGAACTTCGCTGCGATCGCGCCCTCCAACATCCGGTCGCGGTTCTTCGAGAACGTCGAGTGGTCCCACACCGGATCATCCACGCCCAGCCCCACGAACCAGCGGAACAGAAGGTCGAACTCCATCCGCTCCATCAATTGCCGTTCCGAGCGCACCCCATAGAACGCCTGCAGCAGCATCGCCCGCAACAGCTTCTCCGGCGCGATCCCGGGCCGGCCAAAGTCCGTGTAGAGCTTGTCGAACTCCTTCGACAGGTCGCTCAGCGCCGCGTTCGCGATCTGGCGGATCGTTCGCAGCGGATGGTCCTTGCGGACCCGAGACTCCAAGTCCACGTAACTGAACAGCGCTCCAGACCGTTCGTCGCTTCCTCGCATCGCAAATCCCCCAGCAACGCATCGCTAAAGGAATCACGATCCAAAGCCGCCCGCTAGGGACTTTTTCAACAGCCTGTTAGGTCGCGTGTGGGGTCTGGCAACCGGCCATCCGTACCGGGCAACCCACCGCTGAATCGCCCAGGCAGACATGACCGGCGGTTTGCTAGGTGGAATGGCTGGGATGACGCCTGGACCTGGCGCAATTACACGATGGCGCGTTCTGCAGGAACCTCGCCAGATTGTTGCTTACATTGGGCTCGACTTCCGCCGACAATGGAGCATGCATACTTGGCGAGTGCAGGCCTCAATAGGCTCGCGGCCATACCCGGATAGCGACCCGGGCTTTTCTCAGTGACAGCGCCGGATTGGCCGGCACGAACGTCACGGAGATGAGCATGTCCAAGACCGCAAAGAAGGTTGGGCCGAAGAGCCCGGGCCAAAAGCCTGCCGCACAGCAACGAAAGAGCAGGAAAACCTCCGGCCAGTCCGCATCGTTGCCGGGCTCGAAGCATGACCAAATTCCGGCCCTGTTGCGCCGCAAACAGGGCGCATCATTGGAGGAGATGCAGAAGGCAACGGGATGGCAGACGCATAGTGTGCGCGGCTTTCTGTCAGGCATAGTGAAGAAGTGCCTCGGTCTGAAACTGCAATCGTCCATATCGAAGGACGGCGGGCGCCGCTACGCGGTCACGGGCTGAGGCCATGTCCTCGGACAAGAGTGACGACGTTGAGGCCGAGATCGAGCGTCTGTGCGATCATGGCCTCGATGGCCTGCAGTTGCGCTGGCGAGCCCTAGTCGGTCGAGCTGCGCCCGCATTGCCCAAAACTTTGCTCCTGCGCCTGCGGTGGCCAATGCGGCGAAAGCAATTGAACGATCGCAAATGCGCGACGCGAATTCACCCAATGGATATGCATAGATGTCCCCTCCGCCGACCGGCAGTCTCCCACAGACGATAGCCCAGACCGCGGCGGCAATGTGTATCAAATTGTCGAAAGAGCATTGGAAAATCCAGGGGAGCCATTTGGCTCCTGGCGTGAGCTACGACCGACGCGCAATGACGCCATTCTGCCTCAAACGCTGGATTCGCCAATCCTGGACAGGCTAGTCTTCGAGCCGGCACAAATAGAATTGGGCAAACAGCTTGAGCGCTATGCACTGGAGCCGCGCCGCGGCATTCGTTTTCGTGGCAATGTTTGTGAGCGCACAGGCTGTTCTGGCATCGACAGTCGATCCCTCGACCTATGGCGACTTGCACTGGCGTCAGATCGGTCCGTTTCGCGGCGGCTGGGCAACCGTGGTCGAAGGCGTGCCGACCAAACCGGATCGTTTCTACTTCGGCGCTGCGGGCAGCGGCATCTGGAGAACCGATGATGCGGGACGCACGTGGCAGCCGCAATTCGAGCACGGGCCGGCGGCGGCGATCGGCGCACTCGCCGTGGCGCCGTCAAACCCCGACGTTGTCTATATTGGCACCGGTCAGCCCGAACCGCGCTACGATATCGCCGCCGGCCTCGGCGTCTTCAAGTCCACCGATGGCGGCGAGCGCTGGATTCCGCTCGGGTTGGAGAGCACGCGCTATATCGGCCGCATCTGGGTCGATCCCAAGAATGCGAATGTGGTGCTCGTCGGCGCACAGGGACATTTCTTCGGACCGAGTGCAGATCGCGGCCTTTATCGGTCGACCGACGGCGGAAAGACGTGGTCGCACGTCCTGAAACTGGACAACTGGACCGGCGTCGTCGACATCGCCAGCGATCCCACCAATTCGAAGATCATTTTCGCCGCCGCGTGGGAAGCGCATCAATATCCGTGGTTGAGCTATTTCACGCCGGTCTCGGGTCCGGGCAGCGCCATCTACAAATCGGCGGATGGCGGCGTGACATGGCATAGGCTAACGGGCGGCGGATGGCCCGAAGGCGCTTTGGGGCGCATCGGCCTCGCCGTCACGCACACCGGCAAAGCCGCGCGCGTTTACGCGACTATCGATTCGAAATCGTCAGGCGGAATGTATCGCTCCGACGATGGCGGCGCGCACTGGTTGAAAGTGAACGACGCCAAAGCGGTGACGAATTGGTATTTCAGCCGGATCGCTGTCGCGCCGGACGATCCCGGCGTCGTCTACACCGTCGGCCAGTCGATCCGGCGCTGCACGCAGGGCGGCAAGACCTGCAAGATCATCAAGGGCGCGCCCGGCGGCGACGACTACCATCACATCTGGATCAATCCGCTGCATCCCGACCACATGATCACCGGCTCCGATCAGGGCGCGGTGATCAGCGTGAACGGCGGAGAAACCTGGAGTAGCTGGTACAACGAGCCGACGGGCCAGTTCTATCATCTCGCCGCCGACAATCGATTTCCCTATTGGATCTATTCGGGTCAGCAGGATAGCGGCACCGTGGGAATTGCCAGCCGCAGCGATTACGGACAACTGACGTTGCGCGACTGGCATCCGGTGGGCGGCGAAGAACGCGACTACGACATTCCCGATCCTGAAGATCCCTTGATCGTCTATGGCTCCGGTCTGGGCGGCCATATAAGCAAATGGAATGGACACACCGGACAAGTGGCCGACGTCACGCCCTGGCCGGAAAGCAATTACGGCAAGCGTCCTACGACGACCAAGTATCGTTATATGTGGATGACGCCGCTCGAAGGCTCGCGCAAGGGACCGGCGTCTCTCTTTCTGGGCGCCCAGGTTCTGTTCCGCACTCAGGATCAAGGAAATAGCTGGCAAGTCATCAGCGGCGATCTGACGGGAAAGACGACGGACGCAAAAAACTGCGACGGCGATGTTTCACTCAAGGAAGCCAAGCCCTGCGGCTATGGCGTGATCTCCGCCATCGCGCCATCGCCGCGCCACGCCGATGAAATCTGGGTGGGCGCGGATGACGGCCTGATCCACCTGACGCGCGACAATGGCGCGCATTGGAGCGATATCACGCCGCCAAACGTCGCGCTGTGGGCGAAAATCGCCTCGCTCGATGTTTCAGATCTGAGCGACGGTGTGGCCTATGCCGCGGTCGACGGACATCGGATCGATGATTTCCAGCCGCATGTTCTGCGCACCAATGACTACGGGAAGAGCTGGCAGGAAATCGACAACGGTTTGCCCCGCGATCACTTCGTCGGCGTTGTGCGTGCCGATCCGGCGCAGAGTGGCCTTCTCTACGCCGGAACCGACGAAGGCGTCTTTGTCTCGTTCGACGATGGTGTTCACTGGCAACCACTGCAACAGAATTTGCCGACAGCATGGGTTACCGATCTGCTCGTCCATGACGGCGACCTGATTGCAGCAACCGAAGGCCGCGCCATCTGGGTGATGGACGATGTCGCGCCGCTGCGACAGATCGCGGCCGGCGTAACCGCACCAGCCACCGCCTATCTCTTCAAACCGTCCGACGCCTGGCGCGTGCATCCCGACAACAACAAGGACACGCCGCTGCCGCCGGAAACGCCCGCGGGCGAGAATCCGCCGGCGGGCGCAATCATCGATTACTGGCTCGGCGCCGACGTCAGCGGTCCCGTCACGCTCGAAATCCGCGATGGCGATGGGCATGTCGTGCGCCGTTTCTCCAGCGCGGAAAAAGTTGAGCAACCGGACGCCGAGCGCTATTTCGCCCAGGCCTGGATCAACCCACCGCAAAGCCTTTCTGCAGAAGCAGGCATGCACAGATTCATCTGGAACCTCCACTACGCACGGCCGCAAGCGCTTCAATATGGATACAGCATCGCCGCCGTCTGGAAACACGGCACGCCCATCGAACCCGAAGGCCCCTATGCCTTGCCGGGCGACTATACGGTCGTGCTGGACGTTGGCGGTCAGCACTTTACCGCGCCATTGCATGTCAACGAAGATCCACGCGTAACAGCCAGCGCGGACGATCTGAAGGCATCGCTGGCGCTGTCCCAAAAGATCGATGCCGCGCTCGTCGAGGCCAGTGCCGGCTATCGCGAACGATCGGCGATTATCAAGCTGATCGCGGCCCGCTTCCCGAAGAGCGGCGACAAGCACGATGCCGCGACGCGTGCGCTGGCCGACCATCTGCGCGAAGAACCGGCGACCGGCCATCCCACCTTCGAGTCCGGAGCTAGCGCCCTCACCAACATCGAAACGGCGCTTGAATCGGCGGACGTGGCGCCAACACCCGTCCAGCAGCAATGGGTTCTGGATGCGCTCGCAAAGCTCGACCAGGCGAAGAGCGATTGGGCCGCCGCCAAGGCCGGTCCGCTGGCCGAATTGAACACCGCGCTGGCGCGCGCCGGTGAAAAGCCAATAGCGGTCTCCGCCGCCGACTTGCGCAAGGTGGATTCACCCGATCCCGGGGAGGACCTGCCGTGAAAACGCCGTCGCGAACCGGTATTCTCATTGCCGCTGTTGCGGTGGCGTTCACTGCGATCAGCGCACAGGCGGCTGTCGCCCCTTCGTGGTTCCAGGATCTGCATTGGCGGCTGATCGGTCCGTTCCGCGGTGGGCGCGTACTCGCAGTCTCCGGAATACCCGGCGACAACCGGCACTTCTATTTTGGCGCCGTGGATGGCGGCGTCTGGAAGACGGACGACGCGGGACGCACCTGGCAGCCGATCTTCGACAGCGAGCCGGTCGGTTCGATCGGTGCGCTGGCACTCGCGCCGTCCGACCCGAACACGATCTATGTCGGCACGGGCGAAGCCGATATGCGATCGGACATCGCCCACGGAAACGGCGTCTATAGGACGACGGACGCGGGCAAGCATTGGCGCTTTGTCGGACTTGCCGATAGCCGGCAGGTGGGCCGCATTCTGGTGGACCCGCGCGATCCCAATGTCGTGCTCGTCGCCGCGCTGGGACATGCCTATGGGCCCAATGCCGAACGCGGCGTGTTCCGCTCCCGCGATGGCGGCGCGCATTGGAGCAAGGTGCTGTTCAAGGACGACAACACCGGCGCGATCGATCTGGCGTTTAAGCCCGGCGATCCGGACACGATCTACGCCGCGCTGTGGCAGACAAGGCGCCCGCCGTGGAGCGTCTATCCGCCCTCCAACGGCCCCGGCAGCGGGCTCTATGTTTCGCACGACAATGGCGTTCACTGGAGCCAGATAACCGGCAATGGATTTCCGGCGCATCCCGCGCGTATGGGCATCGCGCTTTCGCCCGCGCAGCCATCGCGCGTCTATGTTCTGGCGGACGGGCCACCGGATGAAGCGGGACTTTACGTGTCCGATGACAACGGCCGCCATTGGAGCCATGCGACCGGCGACAAGCGCATCTGGGATCGTGGCTGGTATTTCTCCGGCATCACGGTCGACCCGAAAAACGCCGACCGCGTTTATGTGATGGATACCATCGTTCTGCGTTCTGACGACGCCGGAAAGCACTTCATCGCGCTCAAGGGCGATCCCACGGGCGACGATTTCCACCAGATGTGGATCGATCCCACCAATCCCGACCGGCAGATTCTCGGCGTCGATCAGGGCACGCTAATCACGCTGAACGGTGGCAAGACCTGGAGCAGCTGGCTCAATCAGCCCACGGCGCAAATCTATCATGTGAGCACAGACAACCGCTTTCCTTACTGGGTCTATGGCGCACAACAGGATTCCGGCGCCGTGGCGTTGCCAAGCCGCACCAGCGGGTATGACGGCATCACCATGGAGCAATTCCATGAGATCACGCCGGGCGGCGAAAGCGACATGATCGCACCCGATCCCGACGATCCGGACATCATCTATGGCGGCAGGGTCGATAAGCTTGACCGGCGGACAGATCAAGTCCGCATCGTCGATCCGACATTGGCTTATCCGACATTGCACTACCGCGCCGCATGGACATTGCCGCTGGCCTTTTCCAAACGCGGCAAGAAGGTTCTCTATTTCGCGAACCAGCGCCTCTTCCGCACCGGCGACGGCGGCAACCATTGGATGCCGATCAGCCCGGACCTTACGCGTCGCGACGCCGGCGTCCCGAAGACCCTCGATGCACCGACGGCAGCGGACGACGATCATGTCGATAAGCGGCGAGGCGTAATATATTCGATCGCGCCCTCGCCGCTGAAGGCGGCATCGCTCTGGGTCGGCACCGATGACGGGCTTGTGTGGAAGACATCCGACAATGGCGCCCACTGGACGCAGGTGACGCCGCCCGTCCTCACGCCCTGGTCGAAGATTGCTGGGATTGAGTTGTCGCATTTCGACGCCAACACCGCTTATCTCGCGGTGGACCGCCACCGGCTCGACGATGATACGCCTTACATCTACCGAACGACCGACGGCGGCAGGAGCTGGACGCTCATTGACGGCGGCCTGCCGCAGAATGCGTTCGTCAATGTTGTGCGCGAAGACCCGGCGCAGCGCGGCCTGCTCTATACCGGTACCGAGCGCGGCATGTTCGTGTCGTTCGACGACGGTGCAAACTGGCAATCGCTGCAACAAAACCTGCCAATGACGTCGGTGCGTGACATCGATGTGCATGGTGACGATCTTGTGATTGCCACGCATGGCCGCGGATTCTGGATCATGGACAACGTCACCGCGCTGCGGCAGATGAATCTGGTCGAGGCCGCGCACGGCGCTGTCCTGATCAAGCCCGCAATAGCGGTGCGCGAACGACCGTCGGGTTTCACCGGCACGCCCTTGCCCAAGGACGAGCCGATGGCGGCTAATCCGCCCTTTGGCGCCGACATCGATTACGTCCTGCCACCGGCGATCAAAGGGCCCGTTACGCTGACGATCTTCGATGCGAAGAATAGAAAAGTGAAACGCATCACGAGCGCGGCGAAGGTGGTTACTCCCGATGCGGCCACCCTTACCTTCGCCCTTGAATGGGTCCCGCCGCAGCGGATTTTGTCCGCCGCGCCAGGGATGCATCGCTTCGTTTGGGACATTCACTATCCCGGCGCCGGCAATCCGGAGAACCCGTTCGAATCCGCTGGCATTTGGGCACCCCCCGGCAAATACACAATCGAATTGAGCGCCGGCGGCCAGACATTGCGCCAGCCGCTCGTCGTCGAACCCGATCCGCGCGTGAAGATCCCTCCTGGTGCCTATGAGCGCGAGTTTTCTCTCGCGATGAAGGTGCAGGATGCATCGACGCAAATCTCGAGGGCGTTAAAGGAAGCATCCGGCCTGCTCAAAACTCTGGGAGATCGCGAAGCGCAGCAAACCAAGCTTCAGCCGCAAATCGCGCTAGCCATGAGCGATATATCCGCTTTGTCCGGCCTTCCGCTTCCGGCCGGCAAACGCCTTGCCCGGCAGAGCCCGTCGGCGCGCACAGACTCCCTGCAGAGCCTCGCGGACGATTTCGCCAAGCTCAAACAGGCCGTGGACGGCGCCGACGCCGATCCCAGCGCGGATAGCCGCGCGTCATATGCGGCGCTGTCGAAGACGCTCGCCACAACATTGGAGACATGGAAGCAGCTGGATAAGCAAATCCTCGAAAGCTTGGGCGCTCGGCTCAAGTCGGAAGGTGAAAAATAGGGCGAGCCATTGGCGAGGTGACGCTGGCGCAGGTTGTCGCTAATCAGAATCATATCCGGATGGTCCTTGCGGGCCATTGGTCAGCTGTACACGGACCCGATCTCATTGATCACCACCTCGACCTGCTGGCCCAATCCAAGACTCTCGCCAAATGGCAACGAGATTTGCTCGCGGCAAAAGCAGCATAAGCCACTCCCTCAGAAGTTCGGCGGCGGTACTTGTCCTCTCGGCGGATAGGCGGGCAACGGCTGCGGCGGTTGCGGCAGGCCTGCGGGGCGCTTGGCCATCATCTTCAACAGGTAGTTCACGGCCGTCTCGATCTGCGCGTCGTGCCCTGAGAGCATGCCGGCCGGATCGGTGTCCACGACCATGTCGGGATCGACGCCATGGTTCTCGATGTTCCAGTGGGAATCGACATCGTAGAGGCTGTCCTCCGGCACGGTGATGTAGCCGCCATCGAGCAGCGACCAGTATCCGCGGATACCGCGCACGCCGCCCCAACTGCGCATGCCGATCAGGGGACCCAGCCCGTATTTGCGGAAATAGTACGGGAAGATGTCTCCGTCGGAGGCGGAGTTTTGGTTGAGCAGGCACGCTTTCGGTCCATCGATCAATTGCTGCGGGATCGACATGGCCGCGCCCTCGCGGTTAGTCGACATGCCGATCAGGATGCGCCGCAACCGCTCCAGCACGATCTGATCGATGAAGCCGCCGCCGTTCCAGCGGTCGTCCATGATGAGCGCGCGCTTGTCGAGTTGTCCGTAGAACTGGCGGATGAACTGATCCATGCCCAGCGCTTCCATGTCGGACAAGTAAACATAGCCGATCTTGCCGCCGCTCATCTTGTCGATGGCCGCGCGATTGGTGTCGATCCAGTCCTTCTCACGTACCGACAATTCGCTTTTGATCGGCTTGACGGTGACCTCGTGCCCCGCGCCGGACGCGCTGCTGGCCACGGTCAGGGTCACCGGATCGTCGGTCAGTCCCACGAACAAGCTGTAGGGATTGGCCGGCGCCTTCAGGTCCTGGCCGTTCACGGCGAGCAGGTAATCGCCTTCATGCACGTTCACGCCGGGCTCGGTGAGCGGGCTGCGATAACCGTCGCGGCTGTTGTCGCCGGGATAGATCTTCTTGAGGTAATAGCGCCCCGAAGCAGGATCGAGCGCGAAGTCCACGCCCAGAAGGCCCGTGGCTACCGTCTCCGTCGGATCGGCGTCGTCGCCGCCGCCGACATAGGTGTGCGAGTTCGAAAGCTCGGCCTGCACTTCCCCGATCAGATAGTTCAGGTCCTCGCGCGAACCCACCAGCGGCAGGAGCTTTCCGTACTGTATCCGCACGGTGTCCCAGTTCACGCCGTTCATCTTCGGATTGACGAACAGGTCGCGTTCCAGCCGCCAGGCGTTGTTGAACATTTCATACCATTCGCGCTCCGGCTCGATCCGGATCTTCATGTGCGAAAGATCGAGAGCGTCAGGCTTGTCGTCGTCGTCGCCCGATTTCGCGGGCTTGGCGTCGGCGACATAATACTTCTTGTCCTTTTCATAGAGCACCTTGGTGCCATCGGCGGACAGGCTGTAGGCGTCGATGTCATCGGTGACTTTCGCGTCCTTGCGCTTGGACATATCATAGACGTGCAGCTCGGTCTTGATGCGCGGCAGCGGCCCGTCGATCATGTCCGGGGGCGCAATCTCGTAGAACACCTTGTCGTCGCGCGCATCGAGGCCGACGATGTTTGCCGCGGGGATGGGTAGCGGCACGGCGCGATTCATCAAGCCGTCCAGGTCGATGGTGATGGGCGCGATCGCGCCGGGCTTCCAAGCCTTGGGCTTGTCGGCGGATGCATCGTCCTTCTTGCCTTCGACGGCGCCTTCGTCCATGCGCGGCGCGAACGGCGAGGCTTCGTCCTTGCGCAGCGTGGCGACATAGATCCCATCCATCTCGACGGTCGCCATGTTGAATTCCGTCTGGCTGAGAGTCGGGTTCTCATGCCGCGAGGAGATGAAATAGAGATATTTGCCGTCGGGCGAGAACATCGGCCCGGAATCATTCGCCAGTGTCTGGGATACCTGTGTCGCTTTGCCTGACGCGATATCATAGAGCCAGATGTGGCTCTGCTGGTTCGATGCCGGCATGGAGTAGGCGAGCCAGCGGCCGTCGGGCGAGAAGCTCTGGTCGTGGATTTCGTTGTACAGATTCTGCGCCACTTGCCTGGGCTCGCCGCCGGCGACGCTCAAAAGCCAGAGCCGGTGATTGCCGTCGCTGAACGCCAGATGCTTTCCGTCCGGCGACCACGCCGGCGTATAGTAGAAGCCGGTCTGGAAGTGCGTCAGGATCTTCTCCGCGCCGCCTTGTGCCGGGCGTATCGCGATCTGCTGCAGACCCGTCACGTCTGTCGTGTAGGCGACGGTCTTTCCATCCGGCGACCAGCTCGGATGATCCTCGTCCGCATTGCTGGTCTGGGTCAGATCGCGCGTGGGGCCGTGCTCGGTCGGAACAGTGATCAGATCGCCGCGCGCGGAGAACAAGGTGCGCTTGCCGTTCGGCGACAGCGCGAAATCGGTCTGGCCCGCGGTGTCGTTGTTGCGAATGGACTTGCTGGCATCAGTGAAGCGCGGCCCGGTGCGCGTGCCGTCATCCAGGACGCTGACGCGCAGCATGTGTGCCTTGCCGGACGGCAGATCGACGACCCACAGATATCCACCCTGTTGGAAGACGATGCCATCCTGACCCTGCACGCCGGTGCCGAGGCTGGGGAAGTCGATGTCGTAGTTGGTGAAGTGCGTTACCTCGGCGAATGCCTTGGTGCCGAGGTCGTAGACCCAGATGTTCTCGCGCCGCAGCCGGTCGCGGTCCGACAGGAAGTAGATCTTGTTGCCGTACCACATCGGCGAGGTATCGGTGCCGACCCAATTCGTGATCTGGGTCAGCTTCTTGCTGTCGAAATTGTAGGTATAGACGTCCTGCGACATGCCGCCGTTGTAGCGCTTCCATGTGCGGAAATTGCGGAAGATGCGGTTGTACGCGATCGACTTGCCGTCGGGGCTGTAGGTCATCAACCCGCCCTTGTCGAGCGGTAGCGGCACCGGCAGGCCGCCATCCACCGGCACGGAGAACAGCCGGCCATATCCGGCATTCCATGCCATGCGGCGCGACAGGAAGACGATGTTCCTGGAATCCGGTGTCCAGGTGACAACCATGTTGTCGGGGCCCCAGCGCGTGGGCGCCTTATCGACAACATCGGAATGGAAGGTCAGTCGCCGCGCCGTGCCGCCGTTCGCCGGGATCACATAGATGTCCTGATTGCCCTGATAGCTGCCGGTGAACGCAATCCATTTCCCATCGGGCGAGAAGCGCGGCATCAGGTCGTAGCCGGGATCGGCGGTCAGCCGCCGCGCCGTTCCGCCGTTGCGTCCTACAGACCAGAGATTGCCGTGCGCTTCGAAGACGATCGTGTTGCCGTGCAAAGCCGGAAACCGCATGAAGGTGCGGTCGGTCGCATGTGCGGTGCCCGCCATCGCCAGCGCGGCCGATAGTGCCATTGCCATCAAGCCTACACATTTGTTCGCAAAACCGGTCATGCGACGATCCCCTTGGCGGTTACTGGTATGAAAGACTTACGATTGGACTGTATATACCGGAACATGGTCGCGACAAGATAGATCGTGGCGCTTAGCGTTGCGACCCAGAAACTTCTCGGCCAGTTCGGTATAGTAAGCAAGCGTGATACCGCCTCAAGCCTCGATCAGCGCGCGAACGCCCGCCAGGAGCAATCCGTCTCGCAGCCGCGCCGCGAGTGCCTGCGCCGCCGCGGCCGGGCCGATCATAAGGGTGAACACCGGCAAAACACCAACGACCTGCGCGCATTCTGCTGTTGTCAGCGCCACGAAGGCAAGAAACACGCTGGAATAGAGCCGCAGCGAAACGCCTTTGGCCTCGGTCGGTTCGGGCTGCAAGCTCGCGAAGATTGACGGCCGTGATACCAACGCGAGCATAGCCAAGCTGAGGATCCCCAGTCCCAGAAGCGTCCAGACAGTAGGTATGCCCACTGCAAGCACATTGCCGAAAAGAAGAGCTGCCGCTTGCGTCGCACAGGCAGTGAAGAAGTGCAGAAACAGAAGACCGAGTCCCAGGCCATCGACTCATTAAAGCGCATCCAAATTCGTGCTGAAGCGGGCTTGATGGAGGCGAGATAGTTGTCATCGCGCTTGTCGTATCGAGTGGCGATGGCCGGGAAATGCCTGAGTTTGTTGAAGAAGCGCTCGACGAGATTGCGTTTTCGGTAATGGCGCTTGTTGAACGGCGGCAAGTTCACGCGGTTGGGCATGAGCCGGACATTGGCGCGTGCGCCGCGTGTCGCCAGTTCCAGCCACAGGGCGTCGGAATCGTAGCCCCGATCGCCCAGCAGGACATTGCCGCGACCGAGCGATCCCAGCATGTCCTGAGCACCGGGTCCGTCATGGGCCTGACCTTCGGTGATCTTCAGCAGGATGGGCAGGCCACAGGCATCGACGAGGGCGTGGATTTGGGTGGTCAGTCGGCCTCGCGGGCGACCCATGCAACGGGATCGCGTGGCTTTTTTTGGCCGTTGGCGGCGTGCTGATGCACCCGGATCGAAGAGGGCCGCTACGGTCAAAATGATCTTCGAGCGCTATCTGCCGCTCGACTCGGTGCTCAATTGCTTGAAGAACTTCGGTTCAAGGGGATCACGACCAAGCTGCGCACTCTGATGACTGGCCGGACCGTCGGCGGCATCCCATTCACCCAGGGACAAATGGGCTACCTCCTCGGCAACCGCATCTACCTTGGCGAGATCGTCCATCAGGGACAGAGCTATCCCGGCGAGCATGAGCCCGTTCTCGATAGGACATTGTTCGAAGCCGTCCAGAATCTGCGGGCTGAAAACCTCGTCAAGCATCGCGCGAAACAAGCTGCATCCAACGCCCTGCTGCTGGGCAGGTTCTTCGACGATGCCGGCAACGTCATGAGCCCGACCCACTCGCGCAAGCAGGGCCTTCGCTATCGCTACTACACCAGCCGGGCGCTCATGGAGGGTCGCAAGTCAGAAGCGGGCACTATCGCGCGAGTCTCGGCCGAAGACGTGGAGACACGCGTGGTCGACGCTCTCACGAGGGCGAGGAGCGCAACGGCGGAATCGGACTCGACGCCGGATGATCCGCGAACCGCGATTCAGACCCTGGTGGCGCGAGTGATGGTTGCCGAGGACAGACTGACGTCACGCGGCTCGTCGACCTGCCGCTGAGTTGGGCTGAGCAGAAAGAGGCCCTCGGTCTGCCCGCTCGGTTTTAGGGCGATCCGCGACTCGCAGGCCAGAGATCAGTCCCCACATAAAAGAACCAGGCTCAGCCCGGCCGAACGGGTCTCTGTTGCAATTTGTCGCCCGCCAGCCCCTCAACGTCTCGAGGATCGAACCGGTCTCCGGCGAATGCGAACCGCGTCTCCACGACGCCGCGTCACCGATTTCTGGAAACAGTTCGTTGGCGGCGGAGACAAACGGATAGAAATCCGGGTTTGGTCTCTTCGACAGCCGGGTTCACATAGACAGAGACCCGAACCGGCCGCGGGACGGCCCGAAAGCGGGCGGTATTTCGTCTGTATGCGGAAAGATAAAATCCAACCAAAACAACATCTTATGGCTGGTGGGCGCGACAGGGATCGAACCTGTGACCCCTACCATGTCAAGGTAGTGCTCTCCCGCTGAGCTACGCGCCCGTTCCAGACGGGGCGGCTTCTATAGCGGTCCGTGGCGGGGCCAGCAAGCCGCGCGGGGCCGCGCGCGGCGGGCCGCGCTCCGGCGCGTCAGAAGAAGCGGCCGGCGGCCTGTTTCAGGTCGAATTTCACCTCCGCACAGGTGGTGGCGGCGACGGGCTTTCCGGCGCGGGTGGCGGCATGATAGCGCCAGTGCGCCTTCACCCATTGCGCGGCGGTCTCGTCCAGCAGGCTGTTGCCGCTGGAGCGCGCCACGTCCACCGCGGCGATGGCGCCGCTGGCGGCGACCGCGATGCGCAGGCGCACCGTGCCTTCCTGGCCGAGCCGGCGCGCCATCACCGGATAAGGCGGGGTCGTGTGCGTGCCGGCAACCGGAGACGGGGCCGCCGGCGCGGGCGGCAGCGCGGGGGGCACAGCCGCCGGCGCCACCGGATGGGGCACGGCGATCGCGGTGATCGTATGCGACGGCGGTGCGGCCGGCATCCGGATGCGGATCTCGGGCTTGGGGATCTGCGGCAGCGTGGGTTTGACCAGATTGGGCTTCGCGGGCGGCGGAACAGGCGGCGTCACCGTCTCTTTCCTGGGCGGCAGGATCGTGGTGTGCAGCACGTCGGGAATGTGCGCGACCATGCGAGTGGCAAGGCCCGTCACCAGCGCGTAGATCACCGCGATGTGGAACAGGCCCACAAGCGCCACCGCGATCATGCGCCGCGGCGTGCCGATGAAGTTGAAACCGACGGGCGCGTGCATCGGCTGAATGCGCTGCATATCATCTCCTTCCGGCCACGCCGGAAAAGCGAATGCGGACGCACTCTTCGCCGGCCGCGCACCGGTCTTGAATCTCTCTACCTATATGGGGAACGCATGAGGCGTTTTCGAGGCCGCAGGGTTCCCTCGGGCGGTCCGCCGCGCGATCCGGTTCTAACCGCGCGGCGTGGCGGATCAGGGCGCAAGCGCTTTGAGGTAGATCGCCAGCGGATTGCCGGGGTCGGCCGGGAATTGCTCGTCGAGGACGAAATCGAACCCCAGGCCTTCGTAAAACCGGCGCGTGCGCTGGTAAGGCTCATAGGGAACGCCGGGGTGCAGGGTGAACAGCGCGAGATATTTCCGGCCGCGCGCGCGGGCATCCGCGGCGGCTGCGTGCACAAGCGCGCGACCAAGGCCCCGCCGGTGGAACGCGGGATCGACGCCCATCCAGTAGATCTCCGCGCTGGCGGGCGACGTCCATTTCAGGAGCAACAGGCCCTTCGCAAGACCGTCGATCTCGGCGACATAGCCCTCGAGGCTTGCCGCCAGCTCGGTATAGTGGGTGTTGGCGTCGGCCTTGCCGAACCAGTCCGGCAGGAGGCCGGCGAGATGCGACTGAAGCTCGCGCTTGCGGACCGGATCGGGCTCGCGCCGCACGGTGATGCTCAACGGTTGTTCCTCTCCAGCTGACGCAGCTGATGACGCCCGCAAGGCCGGCGCGCCTCAGGCGGCGATCATGCGGTCCACTTCGGCCACGATCTCGCGCAGGTGGAACGGCTTGGAGAGAACCTTGGCCTGCTTGGGCGCCTGCGACGAGGGATGCAGCGCCACCGCGGCGAAGCCGGTGATGAACATGATCTTGAGCGCCTGGTCCATCTCCGCGGCGCGCTTGGCAAGCTCGATGCCGTCCATGCCGGGCATGACGATGTCGGTGAGCAGCAGGTCGAAGCGGAAGCCCTTGAGGCACTCATAGGCTTCCGTGCCGTCGCCGAAATCGGTGACTTCGTGGCCGGCCTTGACCAGCGCCGCGGCCAGGAACCGGCGCAGCGATTCGTCGTCTTCCGCCAGAAGGATATGCGCCATGGCCCGCCGCTCGTCTCCGCCCGCTGGAACTAAAGCGTATAATCCTCAAGGCGTAAATGCGGGTTAACGGGGGTGCAAAACACCGGCTTGCCGGGGCAATCCGGCAGTGCTCCACTTGGCGCATGACAGCGTCCGACGATCTGGCCGGGCTTTACGCCGCGCCTTTCCGCATTTCCTGGCCAGAAGACCAGACGGCGCCCTTCGTCTTCGCCTCGCCCCATTCGGGGCGGGTCTACCCGCCGGAATTCGCCGCCCAGAGCCCGCTCGGCGCGCTCAGCCTGCGGCGCTCCGAGGATGCCTTCGTGGACGGGCTGTTCTCGACCGCGGTCGGGTTCGGGGCGCCGCTCATCGTCGCGCGCTTCCCCCGCGCCTATTGCGACGCCAACCGCTCGCCCGCGGAACTCGATTCCGCCATGTTCGAGGGAAGGCTTGCCGGCGCCATCGACACCACGAGCCCCCGGGTGAACGCGGGGCTCGGCGTCATCCCCCGCATCGTGCGCGACGGAGCGGAGATCTATCGCGCGAAGCTCGCGCCGCGCGAGGCCGAAGAGCGGCTCGCGAAACTTCACCGGCCCTATCACGCCGCGCTCGCCAGGCTCATCGAGATGACGGTGGCGCGCCATGGCGCGGCCGTGCTGATCGACTGCCATTCGATGCCATCGGCCGCCGTGGTGCCGGACGTGGTGCTGGGCGACCGTTACGGCATGTCGGCTTCGCCGGCGCTGGTGCGCCATGCGCAGCGTGTGTTCGAGAGCCTGGGCTTTTCGGTGGCGCGCAACGCGCCCTATGCCGGCGGCTACACCACCCATGTCCATGGCCGGCCCGCCCGCGGCGTCCATGCGCTGCAGATCGAGATCAACCGGTCGCTCTATCTCGACGAAGAGCGCATCGAGCCCGGCCCGCGCTACGAAAGCCTGCGCGCGCGGCTGGACGAGGCCATCCGCGCGCTGGTGGACGTCAATCCGGCGATCCTGCGCGGCGGGGGCGCGCGCGAAGTCCCGCTGGCGGCGGAGTGATCAGCCGGCCTTGTTCCATTCCGCGTCGTCGACTTCGGCGAGCACGATGCGGACATAGACGTAGCCCAGCACGTGGCGGAACTGGCGGCGGCAGACCTTGCCCTTGTACACCTCGCGCTCGCCCATGCGGCTGCGCGGGATTTCGACATAGTCGCCGACCTGCGGGACGATGCCGAAGCCATGGTCGTCGCCCATCACCATGTCGTTGATGCCGCCGATTTCCTCGGTCTTGGTTTCGCCCTTGGGCAGGAAGACGTAGTCGATCTCGTATTTCACGGCGTGGTCCTCATCGGCTGATGGACGAAAGGTTTGATGGCGCACCCGGGCGGCGTCAACCGAAAGCTTCGTGTTTCCTTTTCCAGGACGCGTTCCCGGAAAGAAAAAGGCCGCTGCCGAAGCAGCGGCCAAGTTCAGGGAGGAAACGCCCAGGAAGGGCTGGCGGTATCGGAGATACCGCGCTGCAACATAGTGGCAGGCGTTCTGCTGCATCGCAAGATGGACTTGCCCCCTCGTCCTGCGACATTCGTGTGAATTCGTTAAATTCATTCAGTGAGTTGCGCCCAATATCGGGGCACATGGCGCCTTTGTGTGCGCTGCAAGGCGAGGATTCACAAAACCATTACCGCGACGCAACAATGGCGTCGTTTTGAACGGGCATCCAAGGGCTTAGCCGCATCCGACTGATTCGTTCCAAGGAGTACCGCCGGATGGCCGACATCGCCCCGACCGCATGGTCCGGACAGCCCCATGCTCTCCTGCGCGAGACGCTGCGCCGCGATCCCTCGTTCCGCCAGCGGCCGCAAATGCCGGAGCCCCGCCGCGGCACCCGCCAGCACCGCACCATCTTCATCTCCGACACCCACCTGGGCACGCGCGGCTGCAAGGCGGAGATGCTGGCCGGCTTTCTCGCCGCCAACCAGTGCCAGACGCTTTACCTCGTGGGCGACATCGTGGACGGCTGGCGGCTGAAGCGCCGCTGGTTCTGGCCGGAGGCGCACAACAGGGTGCTGCACGAGATCCTGCACAAGGTCGATACCGGCACCCGCGTCGTCTTCGTGCCGGGCAATCACGACGAGCTGTTCCGCGCCTATTGCGGGCGCAACATCGCCGGCATCGAGATCGTGCGCGAGGCCGTCCACGAGACCGCGGACGGCAAGCGCCTTCTGATCATCCACGGCGACCAGTTCGACAGCATCATCGCCTGCGCCAAATGGCTCGCCCATCTGGGCGACTGGGCCTACACGGCCGCGCTCGAGCTGAACGAATGGTGGGGCGCCGGGCGGCGCGCATTGGGTCTTGGGTACTGGTCGCTTTCGGCATGGCTGAAGCAGAAGGTGAAAAATGCCCTCGACTACATCGACCATTTCGAGGAGACGGTGGCCCATCACGTCCGCGAACGCGGCCTCGACGGCGCCGTGTGCGGCCATATCCATCACGCTCAGATTCGCGAGATCGGCGGGGTGCTCTACCATAACGACGGGGACTGGGTTGAAAGCTGCACCGCCCTTGTCGAAGATGCGCGCGGAAGACTGGAGATTCTCTCCTGGGCCGCGCCGCAACGTGACTCCCTCCCCGCCACAGTCCCAGGCTCAGCCGTCCCCGTCGCAGCCTGAGGCGATCCAGTTCCGCGTCCTGCTCGTCACCGACGCCTGGCATCCGCAGGTCAACGGCGTGGTGCGCACGCTGGAAATGCTGGCGCGCGACCTTGAAGCCATGGGTCACCTGGTGGACTACGCGACACCCGAAGGCCTGATCACGCTGCCGATGCCGACCTATCCGGAGATCAGGCTGTCACTGTTCCCGCGGCGGAGCCTCAAGAAGATCATCCGCGATTTCGACCCCAACGCCATCCACATCGCCACCGAAGGGCCCCTGGGCCTCAGCGCGCGGAATTACTGCGTGCGCCGGAAGATCCCCTTCACCACCTCCTTCCACACGCGATTTCCGGAATATGTGAAGGCGCGCTTTCCCTTCCTGCCGCTCGGCTGGGTCTACGGCTTCCTGCGCTGGTTCCACGGCAAGGCCGCGGCGATGATGGTGGCGACGCCGAGCCTGATGGCGGAGATGCAGAGCCACGGCTTCACCAACTGCGCGATCTGGTCGCGCGGGGTCGATGTGGAGGCTTTCCGGCCCATCCCGGACGCGACGTTCCCGTTCCCCAGGCCGGTCTTCCTCTATGTCGGGCGCATCGCGGTGGAGAAGAACCTCGAGGCGTTCCTCAAGCTCGACCTGCCGGGCACCAAGGTGCTGGTCGGCGACGGCCCGGCCCGCGCCGAGCTCGAGGCCCGTCATCCGGACGCAAAATTCCTCGGCGCGAAGTCCGGCGAAGAGCTGGCGCGCGCCTATGCTGCGGCGGACGCCTTCGTGTTCCCCAGCCTCACCGACACCTTCGGGCTGGTGGTGCTCGAGGCGCTGGCCAGCGGCGTGCCGGTGGCGGCCTATCCGGTGCAGGGGCCCAAGGACGTGATCGGCGACGCGCCGGTGGGTGCGCTCGACACCGATCTCGGGGCCGCCTGCCTCAAGGCGCTGAGCATCCCCCGCGCCGACTGCCGCGCCTTCGCGCGCACCCGCTCCTGGCGCGCCTGCACCGAGCAGTTCGTCGCCAATTTGCCCATCCCGCCGCACTAGGCGACACTCTCCGGCAGCGAACCGGAGGCCGCCATGCCGCTCATTCCCTTTGCCGATGTCGAGACCCTGCCGGAGAAGGCACGCGAGGCTTTCGACGCGCTGCCGCGCAAGCTCAACATCTTCCGCATGTGGGCCAATGCGCCGGCCTGCTTCGTCTCCGGCATGCGTTTCGGCGGCAATATCCTCTCCCGCCAAAAGCTTTCCGCCGATCTCCGCGAGCTGGTGATCCTGACCGTGGCGCGCGTCGAAGGCGGCGCCTACGAATGGGTGCAGCATGTGCCCATCGCGCTGCAGGCGGGCTGCCGCAAGGACCAGATCGCGGCGCTCGAGGCCGGGCGCTTCGACGGGGCGGAGTTCAACGCCAGGGAAAAGGCATGCCTGGCGCTGGCGGTGGACGTGATCAGGAACGTCAAGGCCAGCAAGGCGAACGTGAAGGCCGCGCAGGCGCATTTCCCGGCGCAGGAGATCGTGGAGATCATCCTCACCTGCGGCTTCTACATGACGATGGCCCGCATGACCGAGACCACGCGGGTGGAGATCGACGCCCCGCCGGGCGTAACGGTGCCGGGGAATTTCGGGAGAATCTGACGCATCGCTCCTATGCGCCATGGCCCGCGATTGCAGGCCATGGCACGGGCGGTTTGATCTATTCCGATTTGACCGGATTCGTCCTGAACACCACCCGCGACGACATCACGAAGTTGAATGCCAGGCCCGCCACCGTGCCGAAGGCGAGCGCGATGTAGGGACTGTTCAGCGGCGCGGGCGCGAGCGCGATCATGCCGGCATAGACGGCATAGTTCACCGCCAGCCCGATGCTGTTGGCGGCGACGAAGGTCGCCCACTCGCGCGCGATGGCTGCCCCGCCGCGCGCGGCCTCGTCGCGGAAGGTGAGCATGCGGTTGCCCCACCAGGTGAAGGTGACGGCAACCATGAAGGAGAACACCCCGCCGCCATACTTGCCGAAACCCAGAACCGCCAGGGCGAAATAGAGCGCGGCCTCATTGACGAGGAAGCCCAGCCCGCCCACGAAGGCGAAGCGCAGGAAGCGCGACTCCTTGAGGCGCGCGATCGCTGTCACGGCGGCGCCAGGTCGTGCGGGCCTTCGATGGCCAGGTAGGCGATGCGCTTCTGCTCCCAGCGCCCGCGCGTCACAGTGTCGAGGATCAGGCCGGAGAACAGCGACAGGAACGCGAGCAGCATCAATACGGCCGACAGCACCGCCGTGGGCAGCCGCGGCACCTCGTGATGATTGAGGAAGTACACGACCACCGGGATGCCCAGCGCCAGCGACGCGGCGGCGAAGATCGCGAACAGCCCGCCGAAGAAGATCAGCGGCCGCTCTTCGCGCACCAGGGCCGCGATGGTGAAGAGGATGCGCAGGCCGTCGCGATAGGTGCTGAGCTTGCTGACGGAGCCCGGCGGACGCTCCTTGTAGTGGGTGTCGACCTCCGACATCGGCATCAGCATGCGCACGGAATGGACCGTCATCTCCGTCTCGATGCCGAAGCCTTCGGCCGTGAACGGGAAGGATTTGACGAACCGCCGCGACATGATGCGGTAGCCCGACAGCATGTCCTTGAGCTCGACGTCGAACATCAGGGCGGTCAGCCCGGTGAGAAGCCGGTTGCCCAGCACGTGCCCCGGACGGTAGGCCGCCTGCTCGGTGTGCACGCGCCGGCCGGTGATGATGTCGAGGCCGCCGCTTATCAGCTCCGCGATGAGCCTGGGCGCGGCAGAGGCATCGTAGGTGTCGTCGCCGTCCACCAGCACGTACACGTCCGCCTCGATGTCGGCGAACATGCGGCGCACGACGTTGCCCTTGCCCTGGCGCGGCTCGCTGCGCACCACCGCGCCCGCCTCGCGCGCGCGCGCGGCGGTCCCGTCCTTCGAATTGTTGTCGTAGACGTAGATCGCGGCCCTGGGCAGGGCGGCGCGGAAATCGCGCACCGTCTTTCCGATGGCGGCTTCCTCGTTGTAGCAGGGGATCAGGACGGCGATGCGCGCGTCGCTCATGGGGGTGCGCTCATGGGGGTGGTCTTTCGCGTCACGGGACAGAATCGATAATCGCCCGCGAGGTTGGTTTCAACGTCGGTGCAGCCCCTGGGGTCGATCTCCAGGCCGTAATCGGCCAGGGCGTCGTTGTTGCGGGCAAGCTCGTAGGTGTCGAATAGCACGTAGAGATCGCCCTTGAAGGCATCCACCCGCGCCCGCGCCTCCGCCGTCAGCTTCGAGCCGTCCCTGGGCTGGATCATCCAGCCGTCGATGCGGATGATGGGCATCTGGTGGGGTATCGACGGCGCGAGGAACCCCATGGGCGCGTTGCCGGTCATCAGCATCATGGAATGGCCGGGATCGACGATGGGCGGCATCGAGACCTGGATGTAGGGATCGCCCAGCGGCGCCCGCTCCATGATCCCGGTGCGCATGGTGACGGCGCAGAGAAGCAGGAACGCTCCCGCCACGATCATCCGCGCCCGCGCCGGGATGGGCCACATCGCCACCGCGCCCGCGATCAGGATCGGCCCCAACATCTCGAGGAGCACGATGTAGCGGTAGATGGCGAAGACCGAGACCCAGGCGACATAGGAGACCGCGAAGAAGCCGAACAGCGCCGCCACGGCCTCGGGCGCCATCAGCGGGTCGCGCGCGCGGTGGCGCAGCAGCCACAGCGGCACCGTCGCCAGCACCAGCACATAGGCCAGGCCCACGCGGATGTCCTGGAAAGGCAGGTCGTCCGCCACCTTCCAGTCGATGGAGAAGAGCAGCGGCAGGATGAAGGCGTGCCAGACATCGTGCGGCAGGAAGCGCACGTCGCGATAGCTGGCGGTGAGCGCCAGGGGCGAGTGGAAATACTGGTTGAAATAGGGGAACAGCGGGTTGCCGGTGAGGCGGTACATCTTCACGTACCAGTAGCCCGCGGTCAGCAGCACGCCGATGAGCCCGCCCGCGCCGGCGGCCAACACGCGCGAGGTGCGGCGCTTCCAGTCGCCCGGCAGAAGCAGCAGCGCTCCCGCCAGCCCCAGCGCGAACGGCGCTTCCGGCAGCTTCAGCCCGACGGGAATGCCCACCAGCAGGCCCGCCAGCGCCGCGATCGCCGCGCCGCGCCGGAGCGACGCGACGCGCAGCGCTTCGCGCTTCACCACGATCAGCGCGACCGCCGCCAGCATGAACACGCTCATCACCGGGTCGTAATAGGTCGTGCCCGAAAGCGTGACGGTGAGCCCGCCCGTCATGCAGAGCAGCGTCAGGATCGCGGCGGCGAGCTGCGGATGCTCCGTGCGCAGGATGGAGCGGGACATCAGGTAGAGCGGCACGGAGTTGAGGCCCTGCGCGGCGCCCAGCACGCCCAGCGCGAACCAGGACGGGGCATGCGTGGCCAGGAGGTAGAACGGGATGTCGAGGAATGGATTGTAGTAGGTCGCCTGGTGCGCCACCGAAATGTCGATGTTCATGCGCCCGTTCAGGAAGGCGTAGGGGATGTACCAGTGGTAATTCCGGAAATCCCACGACATGTCCTTGCCGAGGGCGATGACGAACAGGCCCCAGCCGAAAGTCAGCGCGCCGAGGAACAGCCACTCCTGGGGCGCGAGACGTTGGGCACGGGGCGGCATGGAACGACCGGACGGTTTCGGAGCGGCGGAACCTATCATTTCCCCCATGGCGCGCCAGCGGCTTGCCTCCCGGGCGGGCGCGCGTCAGGGTCGCGCCCGGACAAACGGGCGGACGGGCTGGCAATGAAGGCTTACAGGGCGCAGAGGCTGGCGGGGCTGGAGATGCTGGCGCTGGAGGAGGTGCCCACGCCCTCCCCGCCCACCGGCGCCGTCGCCATCGCGGTCAGGGCCGCGGGCCTTCACCTGGCCGATTTCGCCGCGCTCTCGGGCGACCGGGCGCCGCGGCCGGAGTTGCCGTTCACGCCCGGGCTGGAGGTGGCGGGCACGGTGGGCACCGCCGGCGCCAAGGGGCTCAGGAAGGGCCAGCGCGTGGCCGCCTTCGTGCCCTGGGGCGGGCTTGCCGAGCAGGCCCTGACGCCCGCCGAACTCTGCGTGGCCGTGGACGACACGATCGACGATGCCGAGGCCGCGAGCCTTCCCATCGCCTATGCCGGCGCCATCCTGGCGCTGCGCGACAAGGCAAGGCTTGAGAAGGGCGAGACCGTGATGGTGCTGGGCGCGGGCGGCCATATCGGGCTCGCCGCCGCGCAGGTGGCCAAGCAGCTCGGCGCCAGGGTGATCGCCGTGGCGGCGGGCGAGCGCGGCACCCAGGCGAGCGAAATGGGCGCCGACCACGCCATCGATTCCGCCGCGGAGCCGCTCGACACGCGCGCCCGCGAGCTCACCGGCGGCAAGGGCGTGGACGTGATCTTCGACCCGGTCGGGGGCGACGCCTTCGAGGCCGCGATCTCCTCCGCCGCGATCGGGGGACGCGTGGTCTGCGCCGGCTTCGCAAGCGGGCGGGTGCCGCGCATCAACGTGCCGTCGTTCTTCTCGCGCGACCTCCACCTCGTCGCCTCCAACCTGCCGGTGACGTTCCAGAGCTGGCCGGCGCTCGCCCGGGCCGCGCTCGAGGACGCCGCGAAATGGGCGGCGGAGAAGAAAATCCGTCCCCGCGTGGCAGCGAAGTTTCCCCTCGCCGAAGCGCGCAACGCCTTCGAATACGTCAAATCCCGCCGCGGCAACGGCGCGGTGATCGTGACGATGGGCTAATTCCGCGCCGCCTGTTTCGGCTGGGCGCCGCGGACGCTGAGGAGATAGGCGCGCACGTCGATGTCGGGCGGGATTGCGACACCCTTGCCGGGGCCGGGCGTGCGCAATTCGTCGAGCGTGAAATCCATCTCGGCGTCGTAGGTGCGGTCGAGCTGGTTGCGCAGGTTCTGTTCCGCCGCGTACCAGGCCTGCTTCACCGCGCCGTCCGGGCAGGTGGCGAGCTCGCGCGGGTCGGTGGCGCCCCAGCGCCGTTCCACGCATTGATAGGGATCGAACGACATCAGGAACAGGCGCCTGCGCATGTCCTCATAGCCGAGGGCGACGGGCGAGCCGTCGGTGCGCTGATAGGTGAGATGGCAGGCACCGGCCTCGCGGTCGAACGTCGCCAGGAGATCGCCAACCAGGTCGTGGCCCTTGTAGACGAGCTTGGCATCGCCCGCCTGGTACATCTTCACGAAGCGCTGGGCCTGGTCGCGCAGTTCCTTGAACGCCGTCTTCAGGCGGGCGTCGCGCGAGGGGGTGGAGAACTCCTCCCAGTCCCCTTCGGTGCCGTAGATGTTGGCGGGAAGCCGCTCGGGCTCGGCGCGGTTCTGCAGGCCCGCCTGCAGCGACAGGACCACCGCGTCGTAGCGGTAATGCAGGTCGTCGCAGTTGGAGTCCACCATGTCGCGGACTTCCTTGACCGGATCGAATTCCAGGCGCCCGCCGGCCAGCTTGGCGCGCACCCAGTCGTAATAGTCCATGTATTCTCCGTTGAGCGCAAAGCTGCCGTCGGCCCAGTCGGAATCGCTGTCGGGCCTGGGCCCCGTGCCGAAGAACTGCACGTCGGAGAAATCGGGGATGTCCTTGTTGCGGGCGAGCTCCACATGGCCGCCGACGAGCACGCCGTCGGTCCGGCGCGTGTAGCCCACCAGCCGCATGGGCCGCCAGTTCTTGAAGCCCGCGCCCATGCCCGGCCGCGCGCGCACGAAGCGCTCGTCGTAGAAGCCGTGCGAGACCGTGGAATCGGGGTGGGCGTCGATATATTGCAACCGCCCGTCCGGATCGATGCGGTAGATCGTGGCGACGTGGCCGTTGGGATCGTAAACCATGGTGCCGGGGCGGATCGAACGCGGATCGATGGCGGGCGAATAGAGGTCGGGCACTTGCGGCCCGTCGAGATCGGGGTGGATGCGATAGCTGGCGGAGGAGACGGCGTCGCGGATCTCGTCCAGCAATTCGTAGCCTGAGACCGAGCCCGTCAGCACGTCCCTACGCTCGACCACCTCGTTGCCGGAGGGCGTGTAGCGGATGTCGCGGGTGTGGCCGCGGGGCTCGACCGCGGATTCGTAGGAGAACGGCAGGCCGCGCTTCCAGGCGAAATAGGCGCGCAGCACATAAGGCAGGTCCGCGCAGTCCGAGCGGAATTCCACGCCCGGCGGATCGGTGCCGCGGTAGGGGTTCTGCGGAATGTGCAGGCACTGGTTCACCGTGTGGCAGCCGGACTCGCCGATGGCGGTGATGAACTGGCCGTAGGCTTTTTCGTCGGCCTCGCTCCAGCGGTCGTAACGGACGATGTAGAGGCTGGACGGGCTCGCGGCGGCGGCTTGCGGGGAGACCGGCACGGGCGCGGTGGCCATCGGCTGGGCCGTGTCGGCCCGTGCGCCGAAGGCGCAGAGCATTGCCAGCACTGCCAGGCCCCAAGCCCGCATCGCCATCCCCCACTTGCCCCGCCCCAGAGGCCCTCGAACGCTAGCGGCCCCGGGCGGGCGGTCAAGGCGAGAGGGGCGCCGGGCGGCGCTTAACCATCGACTGTCGCCCGCGTGTCACGTGTATAAAGGCCGCATGACATTGAGCCCGGAAGAGATCGAGGCGCTGCTGCTCAGCCTGAAGGTCTCGCTGACCGCCGTGACCTGCGCGCTGCCTTTTGCGCTGGCGGCGGCGCTGCTCCTGGCGCGGCGCAATTTCCCGGGCAAGCCGCTGATCGACGGTGCGCTGCATCTGCCGCTGGTGCTGCCGCCGGTGGTGATGGGCTATCTTCTGCTCATCCTGCTCGGCACGCGCGCGGCCCTGGGCGGGTGGCTTCTCGCGCATCTCGGCGTCCGTTTCGTCTTCAGCTGGACGGGCGCGGCGCTGGCCTCCGCCATCATCACCTTTCCTTTCCAGCTGCGCGCGATCCGCCTCGCCATCGAGGCGATCGACGGCGGACTGGGCGAAGCGGCGGAGACGCTGGGCGCGGGCGCGTTCGACCGGCTGGTCAATCTCACCATGCCGCTGGCGCTGCCCGGGATCGTGGCCGGCCTCATCACCGCCTTCGCGGCGAGCCTGGGCGAGTTCGGCGCCATCATCACCTTCGTCTCCAACATCCCCGGCGAGACGCGCACGCTGCCGCTGGCGATCTACAGCGCCATCCAGTCGCCCGGCGGCGAGGCGGAAGCCGCGCGGCTGTCGGTTCTTTCCATCGTGCTGGCGCTTCTGGGCGTGACGCTGGCGGAACTCGCCAACCGCCGCCTCAAGGCGGCGATCGGGCGATGATCGAGATCGATATCCGCCACGAATTTCCCGGCTTCGCGCTCGACGCGCGTTTCACGGTGGCGCGGCCGGGCATCACGGCGCTGTTCGGACCATCCGGCGCGGGCAAGTCCACGCTGGTGAACGCGATCGCCGGCACCTTGCGCCCGCGCGAGGGGTTCATCGCGGTGGATGGGCGGGTGCTCGTCGACACCGCGTCGGGCACTTTCGTGCCGCCGCGGGCGCGGCGCATGGGGATGGTGTTCCAGGATGCCCGGCTCTTCCCGCATATGAGCGTGGAGAACAATCTCCGCTTCGGCTGGCGGCGGGCGGCGGCGAAGGCGGGCGCGGACGAATTCGCCCGCGTGCTCGATCTTCTGGGGCTCCAATCCCTGCTGGCGCGGCGCCCGGCCAGGCTTTCCGGCGGCGAGAAGAGCCGGGTGGCGCTGGGGCGGGCGCTGCTCTCCTCGCCGCGGCTTCTTCTGCTCGACGAGCCGCTGGCCGCGCTCGATGCCGCGCGCAAGGCGGAGATCCTGCCCTGGCTGGAGCGGCTGCGCGACGAGGCGCGGCTGCCGATGATCTATGTGACGCACGCGCTGGAAGAAGCCATGCGGCTCGCCGACCACCTCATCCTGCTCCGGGACGGCCGCGTGACGGCGCAGGGCGCGGCGTTCGATCTTCTGTCCGATCTCGAATTCGCGCACGCCATGCGCGCGCCGGCGCCCGGCGCGGTGTTCGCCGCGACGGTGAAGGAGAAGCGCGCGGGCGGGCTCACCGCGCTCGCCTTCGACGGCGGCGAGGTGATCGTGGGCCGGCTGGCGGCGCCCGTCGGCGCGAAGCTGCGCGTGCGGCTCAGGGCGGAGGACGTGATGCTCGCGCTGGAGGAGCCGCGCGCCATCAGCGCCAACAACCTGCTCGCCGCGACCGTCACCGCGGTGGACGCGCACGATTCCGAGGCGGACGTGCAGCTTGCGGTGGGCGGGGTGAAGCTCGTGGCGCGCATCACCCGCGGATCGCTGGAGCGGCTCGCCATCGCCGAGGGCACCAGGCTCTACGCCATCGTCAAATCCGTCACGGTGGATTCCGCCATCGGCGGCCATCCCGGCTGAGCGGGACCGGGGAAACGAAAAGGCCGCCGGTCGCCCGGCGGCCCTTCGCGTTTGTTGCGCGCTCAGTGCGTGCGCGCGTAGAGCGACCACAGATGGGCGACGAAGGCCCAGCTGCCGCCGTCGCGCGAGACCTTGGCGAAGGTGCTCTGGGCGGCGTCCTTCTTGCCGGCCGACATCTGGGCGACGCCGAGCCGCACCATGGCGCCGTCCTTGTCCGCCACGCCCTTCTGCAGGCCTTCCTGGATCTGGGAGATGGCGTCGTCGTACTTGCCGAAGCCCCAATATTCCTCGCCCAGCTTGACGTTGGCCTCGCCGTTCTTGGCGGCGTCGGCGGCCTTCTGCGCCGCGGCGAAGCCGGCCTGGTCCTTGGCGGCGGTCGCCTTGGCCAGCGCCAGCAGGCGCTGGGCGCGGTTGTCGGACAGCACCTTCGCGTCGAAGCCCTTCTGCACGACATTGACGGCTTCCTGCGCCGAGCCGACCTGGAGCGCGAGCTCGGCGGCGAGCTCGTAGTCTCCCGCATTGCGCATGTTTCCGGTCAGGAAACGCAGGCGGTAGATGTCCAGCGTCTGCCGGTCGTTGAGGCCGTGGGCGTTTTCCGCGCTCTGCAGATATTGGGCCCAGTACTGGTTATGGCCGGTGGAGATCAGCCCCTCGAGCACTTCGCGCATCGTGGCCTGGTCGCCGGACTTGTAGGCGCAGCTCAACATGAGCTCCTGCGCGCCCACCGCGCGGGCCTCGCGGATGCAGGCGGCATAGTCGGCCAGCATGTAATAGGCCTGGGCGATGACCTGATGGTCCTGGCTAGTGAGATTGCCGCTCTTCTGCAGGCAGTCCGCGTCGCTGATCACGTCGCGGTAGCGGCCGGCGTTATAGTCGTTGGCGAAGCGCGCCTTGCAGGCCGCGGTGCCGCCGCCCTGGCCGGTCTTGGCGGCGATGTAATCCTTGGTCTGCGAGATGAGCTGATGCTCGCCCGCCGTGAGCCCGGGGACCGACTCCGCCTCGTGCACCTTGGCGAGCGCCTCGCTGCCCTTGCCGGCGCCCGCGAGCGCGATCGCCTCCTTGAGGGGATTGCCGACGGCCGGGCGCACGCCCGCCGCCTCGGCGGCCACGGGCGCCATCACCACCGCCACTGCGGCGATACCGGCGCCGCCGATGAGAATCGCGGCGGCCGCCGCGCGCAGGAATTTCGTCGTCATGGAAGTCTTGTCCTCATTCCGGTCCGCGGTTTGAGGCGCATGCGCGGCCGCATGATCCTCTCGCGCGGTCGACCCTCACTTATTGAACATAGGCATCGGTGCCGACGATGCCAATCTTGGTCACGCCGCGCCGCTGCGCGTCGGCCATCACTTTCGCGACAGTGTCGTAACGCGCGAGCCGGTTGGCCTCGATATGGAATTCCGGCTGGTCGCTCGTGGCCTGCTGGCCGGCGTTGTAGAGGTAGGAATCCAGCGTCGCGAAATCGACCGGGGTGTTGTCCCACAGGATGGTGCCGTCGAAGTCGATGTCGATGGTGTGCACGGTGGGCTGGATCTGCGGCGGCGGGTTGTGCGGGTTGGGCATGTCCAGCTTCACCGCATGCGTCTGGATCGGGATTGTGATGATCAGCATCACGAGGAGAACGAGCATGACGTCGATCAACGGCGTCGTGTTCATCTCGACCATGACGTCGTTTTCGCCGCTGCCTTTTCCGACATTCATTGCCATGGCGCGATACCTTACTGGGCTTGTTCGTTGCGGGGCTCGAGCAGGAAGCCCACTTTCAGGATGCTGGCCCGCTGGCAGTCGTACACAAGCCGGCCGACCGCCTCGAAGCGGACGTTACGGTCGGCGCGGATGTGCACTTCGGGCTGTGGTACCAGCACGGCCTTCTCCTCCAGCCGCCGGATGATCTCGTTGTTGTCGGAGACAAGGACGTTGTTCCAGTAGACGTTCTCGTTCTTGTCCACCGCCAGCACGATGTTTTCCGGCTTCGTCTGCGTCGGGATGTTGCGCGCGTTCGGAAGCTCGACCGGCACCTGCTTCAGTACCACCGGAACGGTGATGAGGAAGATGATGAGAAGCACCAGCATCACGTCCACCAGCGGAGTGGTATTGATGGTGGTGTTCAGTTCGGCTTCGTCCGAATCCGCGTTGGTGACGTTCATGGCCATGAGGGAATCACTCCGCTAAGGGTTCTTCGCGCCCTTATTTGCCCTTGGTGACCAGGTACGTCTGCAGATCCGTCGCGAAGGCCTTCAGCTTCTCGCTGATCACCTTGTTACGGCGAACCAGGAAGTTGTAGAGCAGCACGCCCGGCACGGCCACCAGCAGGCCGAGCGCGGTCATGATCAACGCCTCACCCACCGGACCCGCGACCTTGTCGATGGAGGCCTGGCCGGCCACGCCGATGGCGATCAGCGCGTTCAGGATGCCCCACACCGTTCCGAACAGGCCCACGAACGGCGCCGTCGAGCCGACCGAGGCCAGGAAGGCGATGCCGCCCTGGAGCTTGGCGTTGATCTCTTCGAGCTGGCGGTTCAGCGACATCGCGATCCAGTCGTTGAGGTTCACGATGCCCGAGCCCTGGCCCGAGGAGGCGCGGACGCCGCTTTCGGCCAGCGTGCGGAACACACTGTTCTTGGCGAGCTTGTCGATGCCCTCGTTGAGGTTGTTCGACGACCAGAAGCGCCGCTCGACCTGGCTGGCCTGGCCGAGGATGCGCGACTGCTCGAAGTACTTCATGAAGAAGATGTACCAGGTGCCGACCGACATGATCGCGAGGATGATCATGACGCCGCGGGCCACCCAGTCGGGCTTGCCGTTCTGGCCGGCCCAGAGCTGACCGATACCGTAGGGATTTTCCTTTGGCGGGGCAGCGGCGGGCGCCGGCGCGGGCGTGGCCGGAGCGGGCATGGCCGCCGGGGCCGCGGCGCCCTGGTCGCCCGGCGCGGCGCCGGGTGCCGTCGGAGACGCCATGGTCGGCGCCGGCGGTGGCGTGGTTCCGCCCTGCTGGGCGAGAGCCTGGCCGACGGTCGCGCCGGTCAGAACAATGACGGCGACTGCGATCGCCAAACGCTTCGAGATCATGTGTCCCATTCTCCGTAAATTTCTACCCAAGCACTCTCACGCCCGCCGGACTCGTTATCCGTTCAGGCGCCATTGAACCGTTGCCTTCCACGGCACCGCCACAGGCTGACCGTTCTGCATGGCCGGCTTGTAATTGGACCAGCTGGACTGCGCGCATTGCACCGCGGCTTCGTCGAGCTCCTCGTGACCGCTCGAATTGACGACATGCACGTCGCTGATCGAGCCGTCGGTGTTCACCGTGAAGCCGAGCGTGGTGGTGCCTTCGTGATTGAGGCGGACCGCCAGCGCCGGATACCACTTCGCCTGTGGGCAGTTGTGGGGGCGGCCGACGGCGGCGGGCGACGAGATCATGGGCTTTGGCGCCTCATGCTGCGTCGTCACCTGCGTGATCGTGTTGGCGCTCGGCGTCTCGATGTTCACCGTGATGTCCGGCGGCGGCACGAAGGGCGGCGGCGGCTTCACCATCTCAGGCGGCGGCGGCGGCGGCACCTTGTTCACGTCGGGCGGCTTGTCCTTGATGACTTCCGTCGTCAGGTCTTCCAGCTGCTTGTGAATCAGCTGCGAGGCCAGACCCGTCGCAAGCGCCCAGATGATGGCGACGTGGATGAGTCCGACGACAATCACCGTGCCGATGCGGCGGGGTGTTGCTTGTGCGGCCGTCATCGGCCGAAGGTCGTGTTTAGGCTGCTCCATGGCTCAAGGGCACCAAACATAATGAGACCCGGCGCATTGGCACCGGGCCCGGATGTTGTCTACCGGGCTCACGCGTCCCCCTTCCCCCACACCGCTGGCGCGGCGCACACACTGAAACACTCTATACATCGTACCCACCGTTCCAAGCACGGTCCAGCCTTTCAAATGGTAAACGCAAGGCCATGCCTGTGGAAAGCGGGCACGCCGCGCGGTACACGCCATTGTGCGCATGCAGGGCCACTTCGCCGCGCTGCAAGACAATGCCTATGCCATTGAAGGAACGCATGCTTCTCCGTCCATTCCGTTCGGGCGCGATGAGCGGCGAAGCGATACCGATTGTTCGGGAACACCGAGAATGCGGCGAATCGTTCCATGGCTCCTCATACCCATAACGGTTCTGTCACGCACTCGTGGCGAAAACACGGCGATTCGGCGGCCACCCGTACGCCGCATTGACCGAAAACCCTCTCCACCGTTAGCGTTCAAACAAGCGTGAGGTTCCCGAGAAGGGATCAGGGAACGCGGTTCGAAGCCGCGGCTGCCCCCGCAACTGTGACCGGAGATGCGGTCATCCGAATGCCACTGAGGCCCAAAGCCTTGGGAAGGCGGATGACGGCGAAGAGCCGGAAGCCAGGAGACCTGCCTTGCGCCGTCGTCCTGTTTCCGGCCGGGGTGCGCCGGGGACTGCGGGGGAAACCGTCGCGGCGACATGTGGAGTCGTCGCGGGGCCGCCAATGACAGACATTCAGCGTGAATCCGCGCCGGCTCCTGGACCTCGAACCAGGAGAACCTCATGCGCAAGCTCATTCTGTCCACAACTATCGCTGCCGCTTTTTTAGGCGGGAGCGCGCTGGCCGATCCGGAGAACGTCGTCGTCACCGCCACCCGCACGCCGCAGCCGGCGGAGCGCACCGGCGAGTCGATTTCGGTCATCACCGGCGCGGAGCTCGGCGACCTTGAGACCGTTTCGCTCGGCGACGCCATCGCGCTGACGCCGGGGCTGACCGTCAACCGCTCGGGCGAGATCGGCCAGCCCACCAGCATCGGCATCCGCGGCGCGGAGACCGGGCAGACGGTGGTGCTGCTGGACGGCATCCGGCTCAACGATCCCAGCCTGACCGATGAAGGCGCGGTGCTGGCCGATGTCCTGGCCAACAACGTCGACCGCGTGGAGATCCTGCGCGGGCCGCAGTCGACGCTCTATGGCAGCGACGCCATCGGCGGCGTGGTGAACATCCTGACGCGCCGCGGCGGCGCCGGGCCCTTCGCGCTGGACGCGAGCGCCGAGGGCGGCTCGTTCGACACCTATCATGTCAATGCCGGCGCCAACGGGACCGTATCGGGCGTGGAATACGGCGCGGCTGCCAATTTCTACCACACCAACGGCATCTCCACTGCGGCGAGCGGCACGGAGACGGACGGCTACACCAACCTCGGCCTCACGGGGAACCTGCGCCTGCCGCTGGGAAGCGCCGCGAGCCTCGATCTGCGCGGCTACTACACCAATGCGCGCGACGACTTCGACGACAATTCGGGCTTCGTGCCGCCGTTCCTGGTGTCGGATTCGGCGGCCTATGGCACCTCGCGCTTCGCGGCGGGCTATGCCGGCGTGAACTTCGACCTGTTTGGCGGCGCGCTGCGCAATCGCGCCGCCGTCACGGCCACGCGCAGCACCCGGGACTTCTTCGATTCCGCCTTCGACATCATCCACAAGAATTCCGCAGATATGGGCAATAGCCTGACCTTCGAATACCAGGGCACGGCGGACATTTCCCCCGGCGACCAGCTGGTCTTCGGCGCCCAGAGCCAGCGGCTGTCCTTCACCGGCGACAGCTTCAGCTCCTTCTTCCCGGCTTCGCACGACAAGGGGCACTCCACGATCGACGGCGTTTACGCCCAGTACCAGAAGACGCTGGGCGCGGTGACGATGACCGGCGGCGTGCGCTACGACCGCGACTCCCAATTCGGCTCGCGCACTTCGCTGAAGCTGGCCGGCGCGTGGCAGGCGACGGACGCCACGACGCTGCGGGCGAACTACGGCGACGGCTTCAAGGCGCCCTCCCTGTTCGAGCAGTTCTCCGAGTTCAGCAACCCGCACGGGCTCTCGCCGGAGATCGCGCGCGGCTGGGAAGTGGGCGCAGATCAGGGCCTCCTCGATGGGCGCGCGCGCGCCTCGCTCACCTGGTTCAGCCGCGACACCCGCAACCTGATCGATTTCCAGAGCTGCTTCGTGGCGAGCCCGCCGGCGGACTGCGCGGTGAGGCCTGACGGGTTCTATTTCAACGTCGGCCGCTCGCGCACGCATGGCCTGGAGGCGAGCCTGTCGGGCGAAATCACCGATACGCTCACCGCGCAGGCGAGCTACACCGCTCTCATCGCCACCGACGCCACACCCGGCGACCCGCTCGAGAACCGTGCGCTGACCCGCCGCCCGCACATCCAGGAGAGCCTGGTGCTGACCTGGACGCCGGTCGCAGCTATCTCCGCCACCGCGAGCGTGCTGCATGTGGGTCGCCGCGTCGACCAGTACGACACCGGCGTCGTGCCGCCACGGGCGTTCCTCGACGAGGGCTACACGCTGGTGAACCTCGCCGCGAGCTATCGCCTCGACGATCGCATCAGCCTTTTCGGCCGGGTCGAGAACGCACTCGATGCCGATTACCAGCCCGAGCTCGGCTATGGCGGCCAGCCGCGGGCCTATTTCGTGGGCGTCCGCATCACGGAATAGGCGAGGCCGGGATCGCCGCGGCCGAAGCCAGACCGGCGGCCGCGGCGATCTCTCAGGCCACCGAAGCCTTCGCGGCGGCCATGCGCATGCCGCGATAGACCCCGCGCACGGCATCCGCTTCCCAGCCGGGCGCGGATTCCTTGGCGCCGAGGATGAGCCAGCCATCCGGCGCGAGCGTGGCGGAGATCCGGTCCAGCACCGCCGCCTTGATGTGTGCGTCCAGGTACATCAGCACGTTGCGGCAGAACACGACGTCGATGTCGCCCAGCCAGCCGTAGTGATCGAGCAGGTTGAAGCTGCGGAAGCTCACCATGCGCCTCAGCCGCTCGCCGATGCGCCAGTTGGTGCCTTCCTGGGTGAAGTTCTCCACCAGCGTCTGAACCGAAAGCCCCCGCTGGGCCTCGTATTGCGAATAGACGCCCTCGCGGGCGCGCGCGATGGCGGCGCGGCTCAGGTCGGTGGCGATGAGATCGACCTTCCAGCCGTCGGCGATCAGGCCTGTTTCGGCCAGGATCATGGCCAGCGAATAGGCCTCCTGGCCGGTCGCCGCGGCCGCGCACCAGATGCGCAGCCGCTTCTTTCCGGCACGCGCCGCGCAGAGCTCCGGCAGGATGCGCGCGCGGAAATGGTCGAACGGCACGCGGTCGCGGAAGAACGACGACTCGTTGGTCGTCATCGCCTCGGTGATGGCCTCGGCCAGCTCTTCCTGGGGCCAGGGCAATTCGCCCAGCATCTCGGCGCAATTGCGGAAGCCGAAGCGGCGCGCCACGGGCGCGAGCTTGCTCTCGATCAGCCGCGCCTTGTCGGCGCCGATGACGAGGCCGGAGCGCCGGTTGAGCAGCTCAGCGAGCATGGCAAGGCGGTCGGGCGTCACGGCCGGATCAGACCAGTCCCACTTGCGTGAGCTTGGCCTTCAGGATGTCGCGGTCGTAGGGTTTCATCACATAGTCGTTGGCGCCCGCGCCCATCGCCTCGCTGATGTGGCCGATGTCGTTCTCGGTGGTACAGAACACCACGACCGGACGGCTGCCGCCCAGCTCGCGGCGCAGCGTGCGGATGAACTCCACACCGCTCATGTTGGGCATCTGCCAGTCGAGCAGGATGAGCTCGGGCATGCGCATGCGGCAGCGATCGAGCGCGGAGGCGCCGTCTTCCGCCTCGTCGGTCTCGAAGTCCAGCGACTCCAGGATCTTGCAGGCGACCTTGCGGATGACGCGGCTGTCGTCGACGACGAGACAATGCTTCACGGCTTCGAGCCCCGGGTGGAATCGCAGCCGATGCTAGTCCCGCTTGGTAAACGCAATCTGAAGAGGCGCCCTGCCGGCTTAACCCGCGGCGAGCTGCACCTGGTTCTCGCCCGGCGTGATGGTGAAGCCGGCGTTGAGCCCCCGCGCCAGCTTGTGGGTGAGAAACGCCTGCACGCTGCGCCCGTCGAGCGGCCCGTTGGGCTCGCCGCGCGCGGCCTTGTCCACTTCCTCCAGCACCCGCGCGCCGGGGCCGCTGGCGCGGATGGTGAAGCTGGGCGCCGATGCGTCCTGCGAGGTCTCGACCGTGACCATGCCGCCGCGCGGCAGGCTGTCGGACGCCAGCAGCGTCGCGTTCATCAGGAGCTTCGCCCAGTCCTTCGGCCAGTTCACATGCGCGGCCTGCCAGTCGACGGTGACCTTGCCGCCGCTGGCGAGGCCCATCACCGTGCGCCCCACCTCGGTGAGGTCGAGTTCCGCGCCGGCCGAGCCCGCCGCGCCGAACGCGATGCGCGCGAACTGAAGCCGCGCCGCCGCCTGGTCCGCGCTCGAGGCCACGAGCTTGAGCGCATCCGCGCGCATGGCCGCGTCGCGCTCGTCTTCGAGCACTTCGAGGCCGTTCACCACCGCGCCCACGGGACTCACCAGATCGTGGCAGACGCGGCTGACGAGAAGGGCGGCGAAATCAAGCTCGGTCATGGCATGGTCCGTCATGGTTTCTCGATCCTTACTTGCCCCATTCCCGCTTAAGGAATGATTAAACCGGCGCCGCCGGGCTCTCAACCGGCGGGATCCCGGGCTGGATGGCCGCGCCAGGGTGGCTGGTATAGTAGCGCCAGATCATGGCGAACCCCGCCATCACGCCCGCCAGCGACAGAAGGATGCACGACCACAGGGGCTCGCCCAGCCAGACCAGCAAGGCCGACAGACTGAGGCCGGAAGCCGCGCCCAGATCCCAGCCCGCTTCCGTCACCACATGGAAGCGCATGGTGCAGGGCGAGCGCTTGGCGAGATTGTAGACCGCCGTCATCATCGTGGGGATGTAAAGGCATGCGCCGAACGAGCCGAGCGCATTGGCGGCGACGGCGAGCATGGCGCTCTTGAGCGCGACCGCACGCAGCACCAGGATCAACCCGAACACGGCATAGGAGAACGCGGCCACCCTCCGGCCATGCCCGGAATCGATCAGCCGCCCCAGCACCATGCCGCTCACCGCGCCCACGACCGCGGCGATGGCGAGGGCGCCGCCGTAAGCGAGGAAATTCTCGCCCAGCGACAGGAACAGGGCGATCTGCCACGCGAAATAGAAGCCCGCCGCGATCCAGCCATCGGCGAGGAACAGCAGCAGCCCGCTCATCGCCGCCTTCCAGGCGCCCGGCGCGTTGCGCGGCACCGGCACCTCCGGCGTCCAGTTCAGCGGCACGGCGGACGTCGCCACGATCAGCGCGGTGACGGTGAAGGCCACGCGCGGGCCGTAGCTCACCAGCAGCCAGCCCGCGATCACCGGGCTCACGATGCCCACGACAGCCGCGATGGCTTCGCGGATGCTGATCTGGTGGCCGCGATGCTCCTGATCGCCCAGCGCCGCGAAATAGGCATGATAGGCCGTCCAGTAGAGGGACTCGCCCAGCGACGACACCAGGCACATTGAGATCAGCGGCAGGCCGACGCCATGGACGCTGGGCAGGAACAGGTATTGCGAGGCGCTGAGCAACGAACCGGTCATCACCATGCGCCGCGTGCCGAAGCGCACGGCCAGGCCCACCAGCGCGGGACGCACGACGAAGCGGCCCATCACGATCGCGGCCAGAGACAGCATCGTGCCGGGCACCGAAACGCCCGCGCGCACGAGATAGACGGTGAAGAACGCGCCGCCGCCGGTCAGCGCCAGCGCGTGGATGGCATAATGCAGGTTGAGGAGATTGACGGCGTTGTTGCGGAAGAAAGCCATGGGGCGCACCCCTTTGCGAGGCAGGACGGGAAAATGCGAAGGCGGGCCAGCCCTGGGCTGCCCGGCATTCAATCGCGCGTCCTGAACCCGCACATGGCTTCAAACGTCTCCACGGAACGCCGGCGACACTATCCCCCGCACGCGAAAAAGAAAAGGCATTCACGCGGCGGCGCATGAATCGATCTTCCGCAAGCAGGCTGCGCCGTCGTCTACCTCCCCGGCTCCGCGGCTCCATGTGAGACCTGCCTTTCGTCCCGCCGCGCGCGACCGACCGCGACGACACGCGCCCCGCCCCTAGGCAGTCCGCCGGATTTCGATTAGAGGCGGAAGGCACGCACCGGGACACCTGGCAATGCTTTCCTCCTTCGCGCAATCGCTTGCCATGATCGCCTGGCGCGCGGGCGGGGTGATCATGCGCCACTACGCGGCCGAAACCGTGGCGCAGCGGAAGAAGGACGACCACTCCCCCGTTACCGCCGCCGACGAGGAGGCCGAGGCGCTCATCCTGGCCGAGCTCGCCACGCTGGCGCCCGGCGTGGCGGTGATCGCGGAGGAGGAAGTGGCCGCGGGCCGCGTGCAGACCATCGGCGCCCGTTTCTTCCTGGTCGACCCGCTGGACGGCACCAAGGAGTTCATCAGCCGCAACGGCGAGTTCACGGTGAACATCGCCGAGATCCGGGACGGCGCGCCGCTGCGCGGCGTGGTGTTCGCGCCCGCCAAGGAGCGGCTCTTCATCGGCGACGACGGCGCCGCCTGCGAACTGGCCGCCCGCGCCGGCACGCCGCCGGACTTCGCCGCCGCGCGCCCGATCCATGTGCGACCCGCGCCGGCGGACGGCATGATTGCGGTGGCCAGCCGCAGCCACCGCGACCACAAGACCGACGAATACCTCGCGGCGTACCGCATCAAGGACTTCGTCAGCGCCGGCTCGTCGCTCAAATTCTGCCTCGTCGCCGCGGGCGAGGCCGACATCTACCCCCGCCACGGCCGCACCATGGAATGGGACACCGCGGCCGGCCACGCCGTGCTCCTGGCCGCGGGCGGGACCATGACCCAGCTCGACGGCCGGCCCTTCACCTACGGCAAGACGGCGGAGGGCTACGCCAACCCGTTCTTCGTGGCGCGGGGCGGGTAGGCCACCCGTTCGACGCCGCCCGCTTCTGCCCGCCCTGCGACAGGGGGTGCGACAGGGGCTGCGCCAATCCCTTGTTCCGCCTCACAAAACCAGAAATGGTTGTTTTCCGGTTTTCGGAAGGGGCCCCTCCTCCGTGCCTGACGGCCAACCAATTCCACACACCCCATTCGTTTTAACTCACGCCACCGCTTCCCCGGACGCACCTCAAGCCAGGCGGGACACCCCGCCGCGCCTTCCTCTCTCCCACCCTGTCAAACAGCCGGATTCCGATGGGTCGAGCATATAGAACATTTGACGAACATGCAAACTCAATCTTGCACAAGATGGTTGTGAATCGCTCGCACGCACCCGCGAACGCGCGCCGCTCGACTGGGCGATGACGCAGAACAATCCGGGGACCGAACTTGAAGCCCTCGGCGAGCGGGAGAGCGGCACATCGCGGCTTGAGGAGGCCGTCACCGCCTATCGCGCGGCGCTGGAGGAACGCCGTCCCGACAACGCGCCCTATTTCCACGAACAGACCGGGCTGAATCTCGCCGACGCCGAAGCGCTTCTGGCGCAGCGGCGTGCACGATCGGGCGGGAGTTAGCAGATCCGCTATTGCGGTTGACGCGGCTTGCGCGGGTGATCCTCGCGTCAGGTCTGCCAGCTCATCCACAGCCCCAGCACGAGCAGCGGCGGCGCGACGTAGAAGAGCAGAGCTTCCAGCGGCGGCAGCGGCGTCATGCGTTCACGGCTTGCGCGGCGGATGCTTGCGCGGGTGATCCTCCCGCCAGGTCTGCCAGCTCATCCAGAGTCCCAGGACAGCCAGCGGCGGAGCGACGAAATAGAGCAATACCTCCAGCGGGCCGAATGTGGTCACGGAACTTCTCCTTTTGGCGCATTATAGAGTGCAACCGCGTGGAACGACAGGCCGATCACAACGCTCGCGAACTGAACAGTACCGGGCAATTTGCCGTTTATCACAAAGGTCTGGATGGCAGACGCACCGATGAGCGCGTACCCATAGGTGGTCAAGATCGAATTGCTCAATTTGTACCGCGCGCGGCGGGCGGCGTGTCTGGTTTCGGCCATCGAGAACATCCCCCGTCCCGGTCGCGATCCTTGGTCGCTTGCGCGGGCGATGCAAATCGATCCTTGGCGAATTGTCGCCTCGTCTCGCGCGGGGGACAAAGAATTGCCTACTGATCGTAGTCGTGCCGGCTCGAATAGAACACCAGCGCCATCAATCCGCCACCGACCAGGATGGTGACGACGACGCCCAGCACCAGAAACAGCCAGCCCAGCGGAGAGACGGTCGCGTGGACCGACGTCCAGGCGCGCACGGCATAGACCGCCGCGGCCACGAGCAGCGCCGCCAGCACCACGAGCGTGAACCAGCCCCAGGGGCCGAGGCGGTTTGTGCGCGGGGTTTCGGTGGGCATGGGATGGGAACGTCTGAGGGCGACGGACGATAGCATGCGGATGAAGAACTTCCTCCCCCGCGGGAGCGGGGGAGGTGGATCGCGCGACGACAGTCGCGCGAGACGGAAGGGGGGTGTCGGTGGTGAAGAGAGAGATCAGCCTTCGACACTGACACACCCCCTCCACCGCCTTCGGCGGTCCCCCCGCTCTCGCGGGGGAGGAAGCAGCGCTACGCCGCTTTCACGTGCAGGGTGGGGCCGTCGGCGCCGGTGACGGTGAGCTTGTCGCCTTTTTTTGGCGCGCTGCCGTCGGTGACGACGGCGTTCCAGCGCGTGTCGTCGACGCGCACCGAGCCGCGGCCGCCGGAGAAATCGTCCAGCGCCAGCACCTCGCGGCCGCGATATTGCTGCGAGCGCTCGTTGAGATGGACGTGGCCGATGCGCTCGGCGCGGCCCAGACTCGAGCGCTTCCACAACACCGTCGCACCCACCGCGAGGACCGCGAACAGGAACACCGCGAACCGGCCGTCGAGCGAGGGGATGAAGAACTTCAGCGCGCCCACCAGCACGGCGGCGATGCCGGGCCACAACAGATATTGCGTGGTCGAGGCGATCTCGACGGCGAGGAGCAGCGCGCCCAGCGCCCACCAGTGCCAGGCCGGCTGGCTGTTCAGGAAATCGGTCGTTGCCTGCATGGCGCGCTCCTCACGTTCCGGCCGGGCGGCCCGGCGCGACCGGGGGCACGGTAGTGCCGGCGGCGGCGCGCGCGACCGTGGGCACGGCCATGCGCGGCCCGGTCTGCTGGGTGATGGCGTCCTTGGTCATCTCCGCGATGCCGGCGATGGAGCCGAGCAGGCCGGCGGATTCCATCGGCAGGATGACGAATTTCTGGTTGGGGCCGATGGCGAGCTGCTGGAAGGCGTCGATGTATTTCTGGCCGAGGAAGTAGTTCAGCGCGTTGACGTTGCCGGCCTCGATGGAGTCCGACACCAGCTGCGTGGCCTTGGCTTCGGCGGCGGCGAGGCGCTCGCGCGCTTCGGCGTCGCGGAACGCGGCTTCCTTGCGGCCCTCGGCCTGCAGGATGGCGGACTGCTTGGCGCCTTCCGCGCGCAGGATCGCGCCCTGCTTCTCGCCGTCGGCTTGCGTCACCTCGGCGCGGCGGTAGCGCTCGGCCTTCATCTGCCGCGCCATGGCTTCGGTAATGTCGCTGGGCGGCGACAGATCCTTGATCTCGATGCGGGTGACCTTCACGCCCCACGGCCCGGTCGCGGCGTCGACCACCGCGAGCAGGCGCTGGTTGATCTCGTCGCGCTTGGACAGCACCTCGTCGAGATCGAGCGCGCCGATCACGGTGCGGGCGTTGGTGAGGCAGAGATTGGTGATCGCGGCCTGGAGGTTGGCGACCTCGTAGGCCGCCTTGGCGGTGTCGACCACCTGGTAGAAAGCGATGGCGTCGGACGTGACGGTGGCGTTGTCGCGGGTGATCACCACCTGGCTGGGGATGGGCAGCACCTCTTCCATCACCGACAGCCGCCGGCCGATGCGGTCGAAATAGGGGATGATCAGCGCCAGGCCGGGCTTCAGCACGCGGGTGAAGCGGCCGAAGCGCTCCACCGTGTATTCCCGGCCCTGCGGCACGGCCTTGACGCCGGCGAAGATGGTGATCAGCGCCAGAAACAGCAGCGCGATCACGAAGAATGTTGGGCCTTCCATGAAGTCCTCCCAGCCGGCGCCGATTCGCCGCGTTCCCCGACTTTGCCCAAAAAATGGGGTCGCGAACACGCCGCGCCAGACTTGAAACGGGGATTTCGGGGACTATGCGCACCGATTTCCGGCATTTCCCTGCTCCGCCGTGGGAGCGGGCAGTGGCGTCCATCAGCCCTCTCCTTGCGGGACTGCGGACGAACGTGGCCAAAACTTTACCTCGCCTCGCGACCACACCTTCGCCACAATCGATTCGCAGCCTCATGCCCCTTCAGGAGATTCGACATGAAGCTTCCGCGACTTCTGCCCGCCCTGGCGCTCGCGCTGGGCGTCGTGCTGCCCGCCGCTGCGCAGGATCAGCCGCCGCCGCCCAGCGACGTCCCCCCGGTGCAGGATCAGCCGCCGCCGCCCCCGCCGGAGACGCCCGACCAGACGTTCTCGCAGAACGAGGTGGTGCAGGCGGCGTCGGACTTCTTCGGCACCACCACCGAGGCGGTGGCGAAGGCCGTGCAGAAAGTGTTCTCCGACCAGGGCCTGCCGGACGCCTACATCAAGGGCGACGAGGGCTCGGGCGCCATCGTGGTCGGGCTGCGCTACGGCTCGGGCTGGCTGATCCGGAAGGGCTATCCGCCGCTCAAGGTCTACTGGCAGGGGCCGTCGGTCGGCTTCGACGTGGGCGGCAACGCGTCGAAATTCTTCGCGCTGATCTACAACCTGCGCGACGAGGACCGGCTGTTCCAGAAATTCCCCGGCGTGGAAGGCAGCTACTATTTCATCGCCGGCATCGGCGTGAACTACATGCGCGCGAGCCACATCACCATCGCCCCCATGCGCACGGGCGTGGGCCTGCGCGCCGGGGTGAACGCGGGCTACCTGACCTTCACCCGGGAAGAGACGCTCAATCCGTTTTGACGCCTCGGGGCGCCTCCGCGAGGCCGGAGGACGCGAGCCCTACGCCGGCTTCTCCTGCACCGTTCCGGCGCCGCCTCCGCCCCCCACCGGCGGCAGGTAGAGCAGGAGCGCGGCGGCGACGTAGGTCGAGGAGAACGTGCCCACCACGATGCCGAAGAGGATGGCGGCGGAGAAGTCGAACAGCGCCGCCCCGCCGTAGAAGAACAGCGGGATGATCGAGAGCGCCGTCGCCACCGACACCAGCGTGGTCCGCGTGGCGATGTGGTTGGTGGAGAGGTTGATCAGGTCGGGCAGGCTCATGCGCTTGTACTTGCGCCGGTTCTCGCGGATGCGGTCGAACACCACCACCGTGTCGTTGATCGAATAGCCCGCCAGCAGCAGCAGCGCCGCCACCGACTTCAGCGAGAAATCCAGGTGCAGCACCGAATACATGCCGGCGGTGACCAGCACGTCGTGGCCCGTGGCGATGAGCGCGCCGATGCCGTACTGCCACTCGAAGCGCACCGCGACATAGGCCGCGATCAGAAGGATGGCCAGGATCGTGGCCTTTACGCCGTCGCTGAACAGCTCCTGGCTCACCTTGGGCCCGATGACCTCGGTGCTGAGATAGCTGTAGCTGGAGCCCAGCTTGGCCTTGATGGCGTCCGCCTGCTGCTCCCCGGTGAGGGTGGCGCTGGGCTGCACGCGGATCATCACGCAGGAAGGCGGGCGCGGCTTGTCGCACTGCCCGCCCGCCACGCTCTGCACCTCGAGGTCGCCGTAATTCAGGGTGGAAACCTTGTCGCGGATCTGGTGGGTGTGGGCGTCGTCCATCACGAACGGCGCCTTGGCCTCGATCATCACGCCGCCGGTGAAGTCGATGCCGAGATTGAAGCCCTGCCAGACGATGGAGACGATGGCGACCAGGAGCAGCAGCCCGTCGACCGCGAAGGCGTAGTAGCGCAGGCCGACGAAGTCGACATTGGTGGTCTCGGGGATGAAGCGCAGGAACGGCATGGCGGCCCCTGAAAGCGGCCCGGACACATAGCGGGAAGCGCCACAGCGGGCAAGAAGGCGGGAATTCCGGCGCTTCCTGCCCCGCTCGCGCGGGCGGAAGCCTTCACTTCCCCGACTTCAGCGGCTCCAGCCTCGCTTCCGGCACCATCTTCACCGGCACCGGAACCGCGCAGATGTCGAGGTTGGCGAGCGGCGGGCGGTGATAGAATTCGGGGGCGGGGTGGCGGCGCCTGTCCTTGAGGGCGGCGAAGTCCGCGCCATCGGTGCGCATGACCTCGAATTCCGGGCGCTGCTCCGCCGGGATGTCGGATGCCAGCCGCATGCGGATGATGGGATCGCGCTTCGACGGATCCTGGATCACGCCGGACTCCACGTCCGGATCGCCGCGCTCGAGTTTCTGCAGGTACTGCATGCCGGAGAGCACCCGGCCGAAGGCGGTGAGGTTGCGGTCGAGCCGGCGCGGCGCCTCGCCGATCACGATGTAGAACTCCGTGGTGGCGGTGTCGTCGGCGTTGTCGCGGGCAAACGCGAAGGTGCCCGGGCAATGGACGATCCACATCCGTCCCTCCTTCGGGTCGCGGCCCACAGGGAAGCCGTCCACATGCCCCACCTCCGGCGCGAAGAGGTCGGGATTGCCCAGGGGCGTGAAGATCACGTCGTCGCCGGCCGGCCGGTCGAACTCAGCCTTGAGCGGCGGCCATTTTTTGGCGAGCGCGGCGTCCTTTCGCTTCTCGTCCCTGGTCGAGGCGGTGTCCTCGCCGATGCCGCCCTGCGCCACGAAGCCGTCGATGACCCGATAGAACGAACGGCCGTCGTAGAAATGCGCCCGGATGAGCTTGCGCAGGCGCGCAACGTGATTGGGCGCGAAGGCGGGCGAAAGCTCGACGGCGACTTCACCATATTTCGTGTCGATCAGGACCAGATTGTCCGGATCGACGCTGCGGAAAGCCTCCGGCGGCGGCCCGCCCGCGGGCGCCGGCGCATCCGCGGCCAGGCCGCGCCCGGCCAAGGGCCCTGCGGCAATCGCACAGGCGATCAAGACGAATTGCAAAGGCTTCATGATTGTCCTCCCGCTGGGTTTGACAATAAATCATTCCATGTCCGACGCAGCCGAAATCCTGGAGGAATTCAAGGACGACGATCCGTCCTTCGATCCCGGCGCGGTCTCGGACGCGGCGCTGCCGACGCTGCTGGCGGTCATGCTGATCAACCTGCTCGGCTTCGGCATCGTGGTGCCGCTGCTGCCCTTCTACGGCAAATCCTTCCAGGCCGCGCCCTGGCAGATCGCGCTGGTGTTCTCGGCCTACGCCATCGGCGCCTTCTTCGGCGAGCCGTTCTGGGGGCGGCTGTCGGACCGGATCGGGCGCAAGCCGATCCTGATCTCCTCGGTGACGGGCAATTGCCTCTGCTATCTGGCGCTCGCCTTCGCGCCGAACGTGTATGTCGCGTTCTTCGTGCGGCTGCTGGGCGGGATGACCAGCGGCAACGGCGCCGTCATCCAGGGCTACATCGCCGACGTGACGCCGCCGGACGACCGCTCGCGCAAGATGTCGTGGCTGGGCGCGGCCTACAATATCGGCTTCATCCTGGGGCCGGCGGTGGGCGGATTGCTGTCGCATCCGGAAGCCGGGCATGCGGGCTTCCGCCTGCCGCTGATCGTGTGCGCGTGCCTGTCGTTCGTCTGCGCGCTCGGCATCACGCTGTTCGTGCGGGAAAGCCGCGCGCGGCATGCGCGCTTCGGCCATCAACCCAACCGATGGGCCGTCGTGGGAAGCGCGCTCAGCCATCCGGCCATCGGGCGGCTGATGCTGATCACATTCCTCGCGGGCTCGGCCTTCAACGCCATCGAGTACATCTTCCCCCTGTGGACGCAGGCGCGTTTCGGCTGGGGGCCGCGGCAGGTGGGCGCGGCCTTCGCGGTGGTGGGCGTGGTGGCGGCGATCAACCAGATCTTCGTGACCGGCGCCCTGTCGCGCCGCTTCGGCGAGGCGCCGATGCTGGCCGTGGGCATGGCGCTGAGCGCGGTGTTCACGGCGATGCAGGCGCTGTCGACCGGCGCGCTCGCCATCGTCGCGTTCCTGGCGCTCAACGCCTTCGGCCAGTCGGTGGCGTGGCCCAACGTGTCGGCGCTGATCTCGCGCGAGGTCGACCACACCCAGCAGGGACAGTATCTCGGCCTCAACAACGCCTGCGGCGCGCTGGCGCGGCTGACGGGCCCCTATTGTGCCGGCCTCATCTTCGCCGGGATCGGCGTGAACGCGCCGTTCTACGCCAGCGGCCTGGCCGTGCTGCCGGCCGTCCTGTTCGCGCTGGCGGCGGGGCGGCGGCGAAAGAGTCCCGGGAGTCTTCTTTGAATGAAGAGCGCGGTGGATGAAAAAGCGCGGCTGTGGGACGTTTGCCGCATGAAGGGGATTCCAAAATGAGGGATGCGGCGATGGATTCGGACTCACCCCGCGGTTTCTGGTCGATCTGGCCGGCGAGGCTGGTGCTGTTCTTCGTGGTGCTGAGCGTGACCTATCTCGGGCTGCCGGGCATCGCCACGGCCTTCAAATCGCACCTGGCGGGGCAGGACAAGAACCTCGTGGCGCTCGTCCTCTTCGGCGCATCGGCAATCCTCTCCATCGCGGCCTACCGGCTTTTGGTGCGCCTGACGGAGAAGCGCCGCGCCACGGAGCTCGCCGCGTCCGGCGCCATCCCGCAATTCCTGCTGGGCGCGCTGATCGGATCGGGACTGTTCGTCGTCGTCTACGCGGTCTATTTCGCGGAGGGCGTGGCGACATTCCGGGGATTGGGCTCGGCGCAGGGATTGGGCGTCGCGTTCGGCGTCGGCATCGCCTCGGGCGTGTGCGAGGAACTGATCGCGCGCGGCGGGATCTTCCGCATCGTCGAGCAGGGCGCGGGCACGCTGGTCGCGCTCGTGGTGTCCGCGGCCACGTTCGGAGCGCTGCATCTGGCCAATCCCGGCGCCTCGCTCCTGGCCGGAGCCGCCATCATGCTCGAAGCGGGCATCCTCCTGGCCGCGGCCTACGCGCTGACGCGCTCGCTGTGGCTCGCCATCGGCTTGCATTTCGCGTGGAATTTCACCGAGGGCGGCATTTTCGGCGCGCAGGTCTCCGGCGGGAAGATGAGCGGGCTGCTCGACGTTCCGCTGTCGGGACCGCCGCTGATGACGGGCGGCGCCTTCGGCCCGGAAGCCTCGATCCCCGCGATGGTCGTCTGCACGGCGGCCGGGCTGATCCTTCTGGGCCTCGCCATCCGCAAGGGCCAATGGCGGCCGATGCGCTTCCGGCTGAGGACGGCGGGATAGGCAGCGGGCGGCGGGCGCGCTAACAATCGCGCGGCCGAAACGGGACCCGCCATGCCCACCGCGAACGACGACATCCGCCCCATCACGCTGGAGGAGATCCGCGCCGCGCGCGCGCGCATCGCGGGCACGATCCTGCGCACGCCGCTGGTGAAGCTGGAGCTGGGCGCGGGCTTTCCCGACATCCGCCTCAAGCTCGAGAATCTGCAGCCGATCAACGCCTACAAGCTGCGCGGCGCGGCCAACGCCGTGGCGATGCTCTTCGAGGCCGAGCGGGCGCGCGGGGTGTGGACCATCAGCGCGGGCAATGCCGGACAGGGCGTGGCCTACGCGGCGCGGGCCGCAGGCGTGCCCTCCACCGTCGTCGCCATCGAAACCGCGCCCAAAGCCAAGCTCGAGCGCATGAAGGCGCTCGGCGCGCGGCTCGTCACCGTGCCTTACGAGCGCGCGTGGAAGGCGCTGGACGACCGGGCGTATCCGGGCGTGGAGGGCACCTTCGTGCATCCCTTCGACGATCGCAATTTCATCGCCGGCCACGCCACCATGGGGCTGGAAATTCTCGAAGACTGTCCCGGCGTGAAGACGATCGTCGCCGGCATCGGCGGCGGCGGGCTGGTGACCGGCGTGGCGAGCGCGATCCGGGCGCTGAAGCCGGATACGAAAGTCTACGGCGCGGAGCCCGACACGGCGGCGCCGGCCGCGGCCTCCTTTGCCGCGGGTTCGCCGCAGGTCTATGGCAAATGGCAGGCCTCGTTCGTGGACGGCGCGGGCGGCCAGAGCATGTTCCCCCGCATGTGGATGCGGATGAAGGACATCGTGGACGGCTCGCTGGTCGTGAGCCTGGACGAGACCAGGGCCGCCATGAAGCTGATGGCGGAGAAGGCGCGCGTCATCGCCGAGGGCGCCGGCGCGCTGCCGCTCGCCGCCGCGATGACCGGCAAGGCGGGCAAGGACGGCCCCATCGTCTGCATCGTCTCCGGCGGTAACATCGACCTGGCGAAATTCTGCGAGCTGGTCGGGGGGTGAGAGACGGAGCAGGCGCGCCAATCCCAGGCTGAGCCCGGAAGATGAAACCGATTCCCCCCACAATCGGACCCGGCCGGCCGCTCGCCCCGCGCTTCTTCCACCGCGATGCCGACACCGTCGCGCGCGCGTTGATCGGCACGGTGCTGACGGTGGGCGGCGTGGGCGGGATCATCGTGGAGACCGAGGCCTACGATCCTTCCGATCCCGCCGCGCACAGCTACGGCCACCGCATCACGCCGCGCAACCGCGTGATGTTCGGTCCGCCGGGCCATGCCTACATCTACCGCTCCTACGGCATCCATTGGTGCCTCAACTTCGTCTGCGGCCACGGCAATGCCGTGCTCATCCGCGCGCTGGAGCCGCGCTACGGCATCGCGACCATGCGCCGGCGCCGCGGGACGAAGGACGTGCGGCGCCTCTGCTCCGGTCCGGGGAAGCTGTGCGAGGCGCTGGGCGTCACCATCGCGCTCTACGGCGCCTGGCTCTTCGCCCCGCCCTTCGCGCTCGCCCGCGCGCCCGCGCCGCTCGAGGTGGTCGCCGGCGTCCGCATCGGCATCACCAGGGCCGCGGAATTGCACAGGCGCTACGGCGCAAAGGACTCGCCCTTCCTGAGCCGGAAATTTCCGCAAGCGCGGCAGGCCCGGAATCCGCCGCGGGGGAACTTATCTTCGCGCGCGGGGCGGACTACATAGAGGCCGGCCCGCCATCGGAGAACCCCATGTCCACCGCGAAGCTTTTCGAGCCGCTCACGCTTGCGCGCGGCCCGGCGATGAAGAACCGCTTCATGCTGGCGCCGCTGACCAACTGCCAGAGCCATGCCGACGGGCGGCTGTCGGACGAGGAATTCGAATGGCTCACCTACCGCGCGGAGGGCGGCTTCGCGCTGACCATGACCTGCGCGGCCCACGTCCAGGCGCGCGGCCAGGGCTTTCCCGGACAGCTCGGGATCTTCGGCGACCGCCACATCGAGGGCCTCGCGCGGCTCGCCGCCGCCATCAAGGCGAAAGGCTCGCTCGCGGCGGTGCAGCTGCACCATGCCGGCAACCGCGCGCCGAAGGACCTGGCGGGCGACGTGGTCTGCCCGTCCGACGATGCCGATACCGGCGCCCGCGCCCTGACCACCGCCGAGGTCGAGGGCCTGCGCGACGATTTCATCGCCGCGGCGAAGCGCGCCGAGCGCGCGGGCTTCGACGGCGTAGAATTGCACGGCGCGCACGGCTATATCCTGCTCGAATTCCTCTCGCCCACGCTCAACCGGCGGAACGACCGTTACGGCGGGAGCCTGGAGAATCGCGCCCGGCTGATCTTCGAGATCGTCGACGGCGTGCGCGCGCAGTGCCGCGCGGACTTCCAGCTGGGCCTGCGGCTGTCGCCCGAGCGCTTCGGGGTGAAGCTCGCGGAGATGCGCGACGTGGCGGCGGAGGTGCTGCGCCAGGGCAAGATCGACTATCTGGACATGTCGCTGTGGGACTACACCATCGCGCCGAAGGACGAAGCCTTCCGGGGCCGCTCGCTGATGGGCCTGTTCACCGAGCTGCCGCGCGGGCACGTGCGGCTGGGCGTGGCGGGCAAGATCCGCGACGCCGAAGACGCGGCGAACGTGATCGCGGCCGGCTGCGATTACGCGCTGATCGGGCGGGGCGCGATCCTGGCGCACGATTTCCCCGAGCGCGTGCGCCGCGATCCCAGCTACGTGTCGCCGCCGCTGCCGGTGTCGCCCGCGCATCTGCGCGCCGAGCGCGTCAGCCCGCGCTTCGTCGACTATCTGCGCAGCTTCCCCGGCTTCGTCGGCGAAGACCCTCCCGCGCTCGCCCACGATGCGGCGATGGGGATGTGGATGAAGACGGAAGGGTGAAGGGCGGGGCCGGGCGCGGCGCATCTCGCTTGACAGATGTATCTTCGAGATATATCTAGAAGATACATGAGGTCCAAAACCAGCGCATACGCCATCCTCGGAATGGTCGGAATCCAGCCGATGTCGGGATACGACATCCGCAAGGAAATCGCTTCGAGCATCGGCTACTTCTGGCACGAAGGTTACGGCCAGATTTATCCCACGCTGCGGCGGCTCGCCGCCGAGGGGATGGTGGCGGAGAAGCGCGCGGGCGGCGGCAGGCACGGCGAGCGCACCGTATTCGCCATCACCAAAAAGGGCCGCGCCCACCTGAAGGCCTGGCTGGCGCGCGCGCCGCTCGCCCAGACGCCGCGAAACGAGATGCTGCTGAAGCTGTTTCTGGGCAGGCTGGCACCGGGAGCGTCCAGAACCCACGTCGAAAGCTTCCGGGCGGAACAGAAAAAAGCGCTCGCCCTCTATTCGGCGCTGGAGAAGGAATTGCGCAAGACTCAGTCCCGCCACCCCGATCTCCCGTTCTGGCTAGCCTCGGTCAGCTACGGCCAGCACCTCGCGCGGGCGCTGTTGAGCTGGAGCAACGAGACGCTGCGCATGCTGGACGGGCGCGATGGGCATGCCGGCAAGGAAGGCGCAGCGTGACCGGACATGCACCGCCGGCGGCGGCCTCGTCGCGGACAGCGCTCGTCGCGCCGCTGTGGCACACGGCACTGCTGGTGAGCTTCTTTGTCGGGCTGGGGCTTGCCGGACACGCGTTTCAGACTTCCGCCACGATCGAAGCGCCCACGCATCATCCCGGCGTCGTTCCCCTCTATCTCTCGATCCTGGCCGCGGAATGGGCCCTGCTCTATTTCGTGTGGCAAGGCGCGCGCAGGCGCGGAACGCCGTTGCGCGAACTGATCGGAGGGCGCTGGACAAGCGTGCGCGCCGCGCTCGCAGACATCGCACTGGGGCTGTCGCTCGGCGTGCTGTGGATCGGCGTGAATGCGGCGTGGAGCTGGCTTGGGCCAAGCCACGCGAAATCCGTCGGCGCGTTGCTGCCCGTCAGCGGTCCGGAGATCGCGCTGTGGCTGGCGGTGTCGCTGACGGCCGGATTCTGCGAAGAAACGGTGTTCCGGGGCTATCTGCAGAAGCAGCTCGCGGCATTGACCGGAAGCGGCACGCTTGCGGTCGTCCTTCAAGCCGCGGTTTTCGGCGCCGGGCACGCCTATCAGGGCATCAACGCGGCGGCCAATACGGCGCTTTACGGTCTGGTGCTGGGCGCTCTCGCCTTGTGGCGCAAGAGCGTGCGGCCGAGCATCGTCGCCCATGCCTGGTCCGACATTTTCGGCGGCGTACTGTCGCGGCTGGTCTGAAATCGCAGCGCCATCGCGGACCTGCCAATCGCAGCGCACGACGCATTCGGGTGGCGCCCCGAAAAAGCCGACGCGGGCTTTCCCGCCGCGGTCGCGCTCGCCTGGCCGTTCGACTTTTCGCAGGCGGGATCAAGCCGACGAATACCGGCTCCTGAAAGCCGGTCCTTGCGCCTTGCAGGCCGGGGTCTAATCTCCATCGGATAGAGGATGGAAGCCATGAGCGACGCGGTCGGTCCCGGCGATCTGGTTCTATGCGTCAATGCCGCCCCGAACCATGTGACGGGGCGGCCAGTGCCCCTTGTTGCCGGGGAGACCTACCGGGTCGCCGCGGTCATGGAATTCGCCTGTCCCTGCGGACGATCCGACGCGCTTCTGGATGTGGGCATCGATTTCGCGTGGTGCCAGACGCGCTTCCGGCTTCTGCCAAAACCGAAGGCCGAGAAAAAGCCGCGCCGCGTCTCCGCGCCCAAGGAGAAAGAGACGGTGCGATGACAGGGAGGCCGCGGATCGGCTGGCGCTCCCACGGGGAATCGAACCCCGGTTTCAGCCTTGAGAGGGCCGCGTCCTGACCGCTAGACGATGGGAGCCAGCGGGAGGCGGCTTATAGCTTCGGCCCTGCGGGCGATCAAGCAAGCGCCGCGCGCGCGGTCATGCAAGCCCGAAATGGGCGGCGATGCGGGCGGCGGCCTGGACGGGGGCGGTGGTGCCGGTGTCGATGGTGAGGCCGTCGTCCGGCAAGGGCGGGAAGGCGAAGGCGCCCTGCGCGCGCAGCTCCCTCAGGAGCGTTGCGGAGGCGAGCTTGCCGTGCGCCCTGCGCGAGGCCTCGCCCACGCGGCGCTCCTGCTCGGCATCGCTCACGGTCAGCGCGGCGAAACACACCTGGCCGCCATGGCGCCCCACCGCGGCGACCGCATCGGGGATGAAGCGCGGGCGCACGGTGCGCTCCGGCGCGAAGGTGAAGATGAGCGACCGGCCCGCGCGGGCGCTCTCGGCGAAGACGCGCAGCCAGAACTCCTCGCGCAATTCCGCGAAGGGCTGGCTGCCGAAATCGAAGGCGGCCGTCAGCGCGTCCACGATCAGATGGTTGTGGAACAGGCGGTAGCCGGTGAGCCGCGCAAGCTCGCGCGCCACGGTGAGCTTGCCGCTCGCCGCCGGGCCGTGAAGGAAAATCAGGCGCATGGCGCGGGTTCGCGCCGGGGCCCGGAAACGTCCAGCGCCAATGCGCGCCAGGCGCCGTCGCCGCGGAGATAGGCCTTCATGGCGCGGCAATCGCGCGCGTCGACGGCGGCGATGAGCCAGATGAAATCCACCCCGCCATCGCGCGCGCTGGGCGCGGCGACGCCGTCCGGATGGGAATGGTAGCAGCCGATGACGTCCCTCCCGGTGCCGCGCAAGGCCCGCAGCAGGCGGACATGCGCGGCGGGATCGATCTCGAAGCGCTCCGGCGCGCCGGCGATGTTCGCGGTGGGATGAAGCGCGAGCGCACGCCAGCCTTCGCCTTCGCGCACGCCCTCGATCAGGCCGCAACACTCCCGCGGCCAGGCCGCCCGCGCCTCGCGCGCGAGCGCATCGCGCAATCCGGCGGAAAGCCCAAGCCGGCTCATTTCCGGGGCCGGACGTGGAGGACGACCTGGCCGGTGTCGGTGTCGAACACGTAGACCTCGCTGCCCGAGGCGGTCTGCACCGCCATGATGAGGCGGCTGTTGGCGGCGGGCGTGACCTGGAGGATCTTGGCGCCCTGGGGCAGCACATAGTCCTGCGTCGGCTGGAGCGCGCCGGGGCCGTGGCCCGCCAGCCGGGCGATGAAGCCCCACACCAGCGCCGCGAAGGCCAGCACGATGAGGACGCCGAGGATGATGACGATGGCCCTCACGATTTTGTAGTTTGGCGCCGCCGGCGCGTTGGGATCGTCGTTGGCGGGCATGAAGCTGGCCGGGTTGGGCGTGGCCGGATTGGACAAGGCGGACTCCTCCGTGAGCGGACAATTGCGCGCGATCGTGACGGACAGCGAAGCGGGCCACAGGCTGGACCGTTTCCTGGCCGCGGCCCTGCCCCAGCTTTCGCGCTCCAGGCTCCAGGGCCTGATCGCGCAAGGGGCCGTCACGCGCGGGGCGGGGACCATAAGAGACCCCAATTTCCGGGTCAAACCGGGGGAAACCTATGCGGTGGCGGCGCCGGAGCCGGAACCCGCCGCGCCCCAGGGCCAGGATATCCCGCTCGATATCGTCTACGAGGACAACGACCTCGTCGTCATCGACAAGCCGGCGGGACTGGTGGTGCATCCGGCGGCGGGCAATCCGGACGGCACGCTGGTCAACGCGCTCATCGCCCATTGCGGCGCAACGCTCAAAGGCATCGGCGGGGTGGCGCGGCCGGGCATCGTGCACCGCCTGGACAAGGACACCTCCGGCCTTCTGGTGGCCGCCAAGAACGAGCGCGCGATGGCGAGCCTCGCCAAGCAGTTCGCCGCGCACGCCATCGAGCGCGCCTATCACGCGGTGGTGTGGGGCGCGCCGCGCGCGGGCGAAGGCAAGGTCGAAGGCCAGATCGGGCGCAACCCGTTCGACAGGAAGCGCATGGCGGTGCTGCGCGGCGGCGGCAAGGAGGCGCGCACGCGCTACCGCGTGGCCGAGCGTTTCGGGCCGCGGCCCTTCGCCAGCCTTGTCGAGTGCCGGCTGGAGACGGGGCGAACGCACCAGATCCGGGTGCATCTCTCCCATCTCGGCCACCCGCTGATCGGCGACCCGGCCTATGGCCGCGCCCGCGCCGCGCCCCGGCCCAAGACCGAAGCGGAAGCGGCGGCCTACCGGGCGGCGGTGGAGTTCCCCCGCCAGGCCCTGCACGCCTGGCTCTTGGGCTTCCACCATCCTGCGCTGAACAAGACCATGCGCTTCGAAAGGCCATGGCCGACGGATTTTACCAATCTTGTTAAGGCCTTACGCGGCTTGAATGGCGCGTAAGGGGAACTACATATATGGGGCGCTTTGCCGCCGGCGTTCACTCAAGGGCACCGCGAAGCGTTAGATAGGGTGACCGTCCGGTCTATGTGCTTGGGCTTGGGTGCGGTCAAAGGGGTCAGAGATGAGCAGCCGCGGCCTGCCCGCCCTCCAGGGCGAAGGTGGCCTTTCCAAATACCTCACCGAGATCCGGAAGTTTCCGCTTCTGGAGCCGGAGGAGGAATACATGCTCGCCAAGCGCTGGCGCGCGCATGAGGATCCCGAGGCGGCGCGCCGGCTGGTGACCTCGCATCTGCGCCTCGTGGCCAAGATCGCGATGGGCTATCGCGGCTATGGCCTGCCGATCAGCGAAGTGGTGGCCGAGGGCAATGTCGGCCTCATGCAGGCGGTCAAGCGCTTCGAGCCCGACAAGGGTTTCCGGCTCGCCACCTATGCCATGTGGTGGATCCGCGCCTCGATCCAGGAATACATCCTGCGCTCATGGTCGCTGGTGAAGATGGGCACCACGGCGGCGCAGAAGAAGCTGTTCTTCAACCTCAGGAAGGCGAAGTCCAAGATCAACGCCATCGAGGAAGGCGATCTCACGCCCGAGCACACCAAGGAGATCGCCCGCCAGCTCGCCGTGTCCGAGGACGAAGTCACCAGCATGAACCGGCGGCTGACAGCGCCGGATTCCTCGCTCAACGCGCCGCTGCGCTCGGATTCCGAAAGCGAATGGCAAGACTGGCTGGCCGACGACACGCTCGACCAGGAAAGCCAGCTCGCCCAGCGCGAGGAGCGCGGCGAGCGGCACGAGCTGCTCGAGCACGCGCTCGGCGAGCTCACCGAGCGCGAGCGCGACATCATCGAGGCCCGCCGCCTGCGTGACGAGCCGGCCACGCTGGAAGAGCTGTCGCAGAAGTACAACGTCAGCCGCGAGCGCGTGCGCCAGATCGAGGTCCGCGCCTTCGAGAAGCTCCAGGGCGCGATGAAGCAGGCGCTGAGCGAAAAGCGCTCCCATATCGTCCACCAGCCGGCGGCATAACGATCGCCGCCGTCTCCGGCGGACCCGATATGCGGCGTTGCGCCTTTCCCCTGCTGCCGGGCTTCGGCTATGACACGCGGCCGAAAGCGGCGAGGCCCTCATGAAACTCAGGCTCTGGCAGGTGGACGCGTTTGCGGCGAAGGTGCTGGAGGGCAATCCGGCGGCCATCGTGCCGCTGGAGCGTTTCCTCGACGATGACATGCTGCGCCGCATCGCCAACGAGAACAACCTCGCGGAGACGGCCTATCTCGTGCACAAGGCGCCGGGCCGGTACGATTTGCGCTGGTTCACCCCGGAATCGGAAGTCGATCTCTGCGGGCACGCGACGCTCGCAAGCGCCTGGCTCGTGTTCGAGGAGCTGGAGCCCGCGCTGAAGCGCGTGGATTTCTCCACCCGCTCGGGAATCCTCAGCGTGGAGCGCGGCGCGGATGGCCGCCACGTGATGTCCATGCCGAGCGATCCGCTGGAACCCTTCGAGGACGCGGTGCTGGCGAGGGAAGTGGGCGAGGCGCTCGGCACCGCGCCGCCATCGCAGCTCGTGCGCAGCCGCTACCTGATCGGCGTGTGGAACGAGGCGGCGAAGGTGCGCGCGCTCAGGGGCTGTGGCGACATCGCGCGCGTGCTGCGGCCGCTGGGCCTGTGGGGCTGCATCGCCACCGCGCCCGGCGACAGAGATGATTCCGGCGGCTACGATTTCGTCTCGCGTTTCTTCGCGCCGGACAAGGGCGTGCCGGAGGACCCCGTGACAGGCTCGGCGCATTGCGCGCTCACGCCCTACTGGTCCGGGCGCCTGGGCAAAACGGTGATGAAAGCCCGCCAGGCCAGTCCCCGCGGCGGCGACCTCATCTGCACCCATGCCGGCGAACGCACGATCCTGGCAGGACCGTGCGCGCTGTACATGCGGGGGGAGATATTCGTGTGACGATTCCTCTCCCGCGAGAGCGGGGGAGAAAGTGTTACTCGTCCCCCTCCTCCTCGTCGTCGAAGCTCTCGTCGAACGCCTCGAGGCCGTCGGCGAGGTAGTCGCCCAGGAGCGGCAGGCCAAGAAGGTATTGGGCGGTGCGGCGGTTGTGTTCGGTGCGGGCGGTATCGAGCGCGTCGGCCCATTCGCCGATGTCGTAGGTGCCGCGGCCGAGCCAGGCGAGCGCGACGAGGTTGATCTGCTCCTCCTCGTCGAGCCCGCGATTGATGTAGTCGATCAGCTCCCGGCGCACCGGGTCCTGGGACGGCTTGTCCTCCAGCACGTCGGCCATGCCGTCGTCGACGGCGTTCGAGCCTTCGTCGGGATCGGCGTCGGCCTCCTTGGCGTCGTACTGGCGCGCCTTCAGGATGATGTAGCGCACCTTTTCCGGCGAGATGCCGAGTTCGGGCGTCGCGGGCATTTCGGGTCTGGCGGCAGACGGCATGGCGTTCCTCCGGGAGGTGGTCCCGGAAACGAATGTCGCGCCTTCGCCGTTCCCGGTGTTTGACCGGAATCAAGGGCGGGGATGGCGCGAAACGGCCCTGCGCCTAGAGCGCAATCGGGCGAAGTGTGCAGCGGTTCGCCCGAAAAATTGCGCGTCAATCAAATACCTGGAGCGGGATCGCGATTCGACGAAGAGCGATCCTGCTCTAGTCCTTGCCGTCCCAGCCATATTTGAGGATCAGGGACAGCGTCCACGGCTCCTCGCCCCTGAGCGAGCGCACGTCGTCGAGCTGCCAGCCCCCGGCGCCCTTCTCGAAATAGAAATGGATCTCCTCGTCCCGGTCGATGTTGTGGAACGTGGCGAAGACGATCTCACGGTCCTTTGCGCCTTCGACCGGCACGGCCCTGATGGCAAGCCTGCTGATCTTCCAGTCCTGCCCGTTGGTCCAATAGTCGAAATCGAGCCGCCCCACTTCTCCGCCCGCCTCCTTCTTCTCCAGGGCGAACAGGGCTCTCAGCCGCGGCGTGAAGGTGGCGGGATCGTCCGGCACGTCCTTGTCCGCGGCCAGAAGCTGGTAGCCGTGCTTCACATAGGCGACGGGATCGGCGATGGGGCCCGCGATGGCGGGCGCCGCCGCGAACAGCAATGCGAGCGAAAGCACGATATGCCGCATGATCATCCCCCGAATGCGCGACCCGATGAGCTTGCCACGATTGACGCATTCCACGCGAGGGCCTACATAGGTCGCGGGCCACGCCGTCCCAACGCGGCGCGATCATCTGGAAGGATGAAACATGACCGGGAATCGTCCGGCCGTGCGCCCCGCACGGCCTTTTTTTTCGTCCGGACCCTGCGCCAAGCGGCCGGGCTGGACGCCGGACGCGCTCAGCGGAGCGCTGCTCGGCCGCTCGCACCGCTCCAAGCCGGGCAAAGCCAGGCTGAAAGAGGTGATCGACCGCACGCGCGCGCTCCTGGGCGTGCCTCCGGAATACCGCGTGGCCATCGTACCGGCATCGGACACCGGCGCGATGGAAATCGCCATGTGGTCGCTGCTGGGGCCGCTGCCGGTGGACGCCTTCGCCTGGGAAAGCTTCGGCGAGGACTGGGTGACCGACACGGTCAAGCAGCTCAAGCTGAAGGCGACCGTGCATAAGGCGCCCTATGGCGAGCTGCCGGCGCTTGAGATCGGCCGTCACAGCGACGCCGTGTTCACCTGGAACGGCACGACTTCCGGCGTGCGCGTGCCGGACGGCGGCTGGATCCCCGCGGACCGCGAAGGCGTCACCATCTGCGACGCCACCAGCGCGGCCTTCGCGATGGAATTGCCGTGGGACAGGCTCGATGCCGTCACCTTTTCCTGGCAGAAGGCGCTGGGCGGCGAGGCGGCGCACGGGATGCTGGTGCTCTCGCCCAACGCGGTGAAGCGGCTGGAAGCCCATTCGCCGCACTGGCCGATGCCCAAGATCTTCCGGCTCACCAGATCGGGCAAGCTCAACGAGGCGATCTTCGAGGGCGAGACCATCAACACGCCGTCGATGCTGGCGGTGGAGGATTATCTCGACACGCTCAAATGGGCCGAGGCCATCGGCGGCTTGCCGGCGCTGATCGCGCGCGTCAACGCCAATTACGGGGCGCTCGCCCGCTGGGTCGCCGGGACGCCGTGGATCGGGTTCCTCGCCGAGCGCGAAACCTGCCGCTCGCCCACCAGCGTGTGCCTCAAGATCGTCGACCCCGCATTCACGGCGCTCGGCGAGGAGGCGCGCCACGAGGTGGTGAAGAAGCTTTCGGGCCTTTTGGAAAAGGAAGGCGTGGCGCTCGACACGGCGGGCCATCGCAACGCGCCGCCGGGCCTGCGCATCTGGTGCGGCGCCACCGTGGAGCGCGCCGATATCGAGGCGCTCGGCCCGTGGCTCGACTGGGCGTGGAGCCAGCTGAAGCCATGACTGCGACCGCGTTCGTGCCCGAGAATCCGCTGGAAGCGGCGCTGGTCGAGATGGCGAAGAACCCCGAGGCGGGCGCGGTGTTCGACAGGCTGCTGCTGGAATCGCCGCTGCACGTCATCGGCGAGAGCAAAAGCAAGGGCACGGACACCGTCTCGGTGCAGAATGGCGCGCAGGTCCAGCTCATTGCCGTGCGCCGCGGCGACGTCCAGTACATCCCCGCCTTCACCTCGCCGGCGCGCCTTGCGATCTTCTTCGAGAACGCCACCAAGTCCGCGCTCATCCGCCACTATCTCACCATGGACGGGCGCGCGCTGTTCGCCATGGCAGGCGGCGCGCATTTCCTGCTCAATCCCGGATTCCCCTACGGCCTGCGCATGCCCGCGGAAGCAGTCGCGCGGCTGCTGCAGACCAACCCGATGAGGCCTCAATGACCGCCGCCACCGCGCCCCGCGTGCTCATCGCCGACAAGCTTTCGCCCGCCGCGCTCGCCATCTTCAAGGAGCGCGGCGTGGACGCCGACGTGAGGACGGGACTCTCCCGGGACGAGCTCATTGCCATCGCCGGCGACTATGACGGCATCGCCATCCGCTCCGCCACCAAGATCACCGCCGAGGTGCTGAAGGCGGCGGCGAAGCTCAGGGTGGTGGGCCGCGCGGGCATCGGGGTGGACAATGTCGACATCCCGGCCGCCACCGCCGCGGGCATCATCGTGATGAACACGCCTTTCGGCAATTCCATCACCACCGCGGAGCATGCCATCGCGCTGATGATGGCGCTGGCCCGCGAGCTTCCCGCCGCCAACGCCTCCACCCATGCCGGTAAATGGGAGAAGAACCGGTTCATGGGCAGCGAGCTCTACGGCAAGACGCTGGGGCTGATCGGCGCGGGCAATATCGGCTCCATCGTGGCCGACCGCGCCAAGGGCCTGAAGATGAAGGTGATCGCCTTCGATCCCTATCTCTCGCCGGAGCGCGCCGGGGATCTCGGCATCGAGAAGGTGGAGCTCAACGAGCTTCTGCCGCGCGCCGACTTCATCACGCTGCATACCCCGCTCACCGCCGAGACGCGGAACATCATCTCCGCCGACGCCATCAACCGCATGAAAAAGGGCGCGCGGCTGATCAACTGCGCGCGCGGCGGGCTGGTGGACGAGAAGGCGCTGAAGGCCGCGCTCGATTCCGGGCACCTGGCCGGCGCGGCGCTGGACGTGTTCGAGGAGGAACCGGCCAGGACCAACATCCTCTTCGGCAGCGACAAGGTGGTGGCGACGCCGCATCTGGGCGCCTCCACGGCGGAGGCCCAGGAGAACGTGGCGCTGCAGGTGGCCGAACAGATCTCCGACTACCTGCTCACCGGCGCCATCACCAACGCGCTCAACATGCCTTCGATCAACGCGCAGGAAGCCCAGAAGGTGAAGCCGTGGATCGCGCTCGCCGAGAAGCTCGGCCTGTTCGCGGGCCAGGTGATCGACACGCCGATCCTTTCGGTGGATATCCTCTACGAAGGCACCGCGGCGGAGCTCAACCAGCGCGCGCTGACCCAGGCCGTGCTGGCCGGGCTGCTGCGCCCCGCGCTCAGCCACGTCAACATGGTCAACGCCCCCATCATCGCCCGCGAGCGCGGCATCAGGGTGAGCGAGACCCGCCGGCCGCAGCAGGGCATCTACGAGGGCTACATCAAGGTCGTGGCGGCCGTGGAAGGCTCGACGCGGCGGGTGGCGGGCACGGTGTTCTCCGACGGCAGGCCGCGGCTCATCCAGGTGCGCGACATCAATCTCGACGCGGAGTTCGCGCCGCACATGCTGTTCGTCATCAACGAGGACAAGCCGGGCTTCATCGGCAGGCTCGGCACATTGCTCGGCGACGCCGGTGCCAACATCGCCAATTTCGCGCTCGGCCGCTCCGAGCCGGGCGAAGATGCGCTCTGCCTGGTCGAGGTCGACGGCGGCGTGGATGAAAAAACCCTCACAAGCATCCGCGGGCTGCCGCATGTAAAGCTGGCCAAGACGCTGGCGTTCTGACGGAGGCGGTTTGGTCTTTCTCGCGGCGATGGCGCTCGCGGCGGTGCCCTCGGTGATGGCACCGTCGTCCGACGCCGATGTGTGCATGCGCGCCGCCGCCGCAGTGACGCAGTCGCGGGCCACCGACATCGACCGCGCCGGCTGCACCTGCACGGTGGACCAGCTCAAGAAGCTGCTGTCGCCGGCCGACTACGATCTGCATGAGAAGATGGAGGAGATCCTGGCCTTCGGCGCCGACGAGAAGAGCTTCAACAAGCAGCTCTCCGACGTCATGCTGAAACGGGGCATGAACCAGGCCGATGCCGACGCCTTCCTCAGCCGCGCCCGCATGGCGGAGGCCCGGGCGAAGGACGCCTGCGCGCCGGTCCCGCTGCAATAGAGGGCCCTTGCAATAGGCCCCGGCCTGCCCCACCTCTCGGGTGCGCGGGGAGGGATCGCGGGCATGTCCGGTTTCGTGGCGTATCTGAGCTGGCCCGAAGCGGCCATCTACATCCCCTGGGATATCTGGATCGTCACCTGGATCGCGGCGGCCCTGTGGGCGAACCGCACGGTCAAGACGCCCGGCATCGGCCGCGAGATCGCCTACCGCATCCTAACCTTGCTCGGCTTCGTGCTCCTGCTCTTCGTGCAGGGCCAGACTTCGGGCGATTTCCTGAAGGGCCTTCACACGCAGCAACCGCTCCTGCAGCGCTACTGGGCGCTGCCGCGCAACGTGGGCTGGGTCATGGTGGGACTGGTGAGCCTTGGCTGCCTGTTCGCCTGGTGGGCGCGCATCCATCTGGGCCGGCTGTGGTCGGGCCGCATCACCCGCAAGGAAGGCCACAAGGTCGTCGACACCGGCCCCTACGCCATCGTGCGCCATCCGATCTATACCGGCCTCATCCTCGCCGCCTTCGCCACCGCGGCGGAGAAGGGCACGCCTCTGGCGGTCATCGGCGCGCTGCTGTTCTACGTCGGCTACTGGATGAAGGCGCGGCTCGAGGAGCGCTTCCTGCGCGAGGAACTGGGGCCAAAGGATTACGACGCTTATCGCGCGCGCGTGCCGATGCTGATCCCGTTCGGGCCCAGGAGCTTCTGACATGCGCCTCGCCGATCTCGATCCTGACATCCTCAATCCCCATCATGCGCTCTACTGGCTGTGGGGCGTCTGGTATGCGTCCTGGCTGCTGTCGCTGTTCTGGGCGGGGCGGCCGGCGAAGGCCGTCCGCTCGCTGTCGCACGTCCCGTACCAGCTCGTGACCATGGCGGGCATCTATCTGCTGTTCGTTGAGGCCGCCGTGAATTATGCGCCACATGTGCTGTGGCAGACCTCCGACCAGGCCGGCCGGGTGCTGTTCGGCCTCACGGCGCTGTGCTTCGCCTTCTGCTGGTGGGCGCGGCTCACCATGGGACGGCTGTGGTCGGGCTTCGTCTCGCGGCTCGAGAATCACCGCATCGTCGATACCGGTCCGTTCGCCATCGTGCGCCATCCCATCTACACCGGGATCATCGTCGCGAGCTTCCTGCTCGCGGCCGAGCAGGGCACGGCCGAAGGCTTCGCGGGTGCCGTGTGCTTCGTCCTCGCCTTCTGGCTCAAGGCGCGCGTGGAGGAGGAATTCCTGCGCGCGGAACTCGGCCCCGAGCCCTATGACGCCTATCGCCGCAGGGTGCCCATGCTGGTGCCGCTGGGGTCAAAATACCGCTGACTTTCGCGCCAGCTTCGGTCTATACGTAGACACCGTGCCTTGGCGTTCGTGCCGAAGGCGGACCATTCATCCAGGTACGGCAATCGATGAGCAACGTCGCCGTGATCGGCGCCCAGTGGGGCGACGAGGGCAAAGGCAAGATCGTGGACTGGCTGTGCGCCCGGGCCGACGTGGTCGTGCGCTTCCAGGGCGGCCACAATGCGGGCCACACCCTCGTCATCGACGGCGTGACCTACAAGCTGAGCCTGTTGCCGTCCGGCGTGGTCAGGCCGGGCAAGCTCGCGGTCATCGGCAACGGCGTGGTCGTGGATCCGTGGGCGTTCGCGAGCGAGATCGAGAAGATCAAGGGCCAGGGCATCGCCATCACGCCGGGGACCCTCGTGGTCGCGGAAAACGCGGCGCTGATCCTGCCGCTCCACCGCGAGCTGGACATCGCGCGCGAGACGTCCAATTCCGTGCAGGCGCTGGGCACCACCAAGCGCGGCATCGGCCCCGCCTACGAGGACAAGGTGGGGCGGCGTGCGCTGCGCGTCATCGATCTCAGGGATTTCGCGTCGCTGCCGGCCAAGGTCGAGCGGCTGCTCGCCCATCACAACGCGCTGCGCCGCGGCAACAATCTCGACGAGATCGATGCGGACGCGCTGATCGCGCAATTGAAGGACGTCGCGCCCAGGATCCTGCCTTTCGCCGGCTGCGCCTGGCGCAGGCTCGATACGGCGCGGCGGGAGGGCAAGCGCATCCTGTTCGAGGGCGCGCAGGCCGTGCTGCTCGACGTCGATCACGGCACCTACCCCTATGTGACCTCGTCCAACACCGTGGCGGGGCAGGCGGCGGCCGGCGCGGGCGTGGGGCCGCGCGACATCGGCTATGTGCTGGGCATCGTGAAGGCCTACACCACGCGCGTCGGCGAGGGTCCGTTCCCGACCGAGCAGCAGAACGCCGTCGGCGACAAGCTCGGCACCCGCGGGGCGGAGTTCGGCACCGTGACGGGACGCAAGCGCCGCTGCGGCTGGTTCGACGCCGTGCTGGTGCGCCAGACCGTCGTCACCGGCGGCATCGACGGCATCGCGCTCACCAAGCTCGACATCCTGGACGATTTCGACGCGATCCAGCTCTGCGTGGGCTACGATCTCGACGGGCACCGGATCGACCACCTCCCCGCCGGCGCGGGCGAGCAGGCGCGCTGCAAACCGGTCTACGAAACCATCGAAGGCTGGATGTCCTCCACCCGCGGCGCGCGGCAGTGGGCCGACCTGCCGGCGCAGGCGGTGAAGTATGTGCGCCGCGTGGAGGAGCTGATCGGCGCGCCGGTGGCGCTGCTCTCCACCAGCCCCGAGCGCGAGGACACCATCCTGGTCCGCGACCCGTTTGTCGACCGGTAGGCAGCAAGGTAGAATGGCCTGCCAAAATGGTAGAAAGCCCTGTTGGTGAAGAAAATGGGCCTGAACATCAAGAACGCCGAGACCGAGAAGTTGATCACGGAGCTCGCCAAACTCACCGGCCGGAGCAAAACCGCCGCAGTCACCGAAGCGGTGCGCAAGGAAATAAGCGCTATACGCAAAACCAAGCGCCCCAAAGGCGCATTGGCTGCCGAACTCATGCGCATCGGGAAAGACGCCGCGAGCCGCATGACCAAAGCGGAGCGTGAATGGGATTACGACGCTGATCTCTATGACGAAAATGGTCTGCCCAAGTGATCGTCGACACCTCGGCGCTCATTGCGATCCTGCGTCAGGAACCGGAAGCTTCGCGGCTGTCGGACGCGATCGATGGCGCTTCCGAGGTTCGGATTTCGGCGGGCACTTTGTTTGAGGTCTGCATCGTCGCCGACCGGTTGCGCGATCCGCTTATCGGTCGGCGACTCGATGATCTCTGCACGCGGATACCCTTGATCGTCGTGGCGCCCGACGAGACCCATGTCCGGGTCGCACGACAAGCCTATCGCAAATTCGGCAAGGGCAGCAGACACAGGGCCAGGCTTAACTTCGGCGACTGCTTCGCGTATGCCCTGGCTAAAATCTCGGGCGAACCGCTTCTCTTCAAGGGGCGGGATTTCAGCCATACCGACGTTGCGTCAGCCTTGAAATAGGCTTGCGCGCGGGCCGCTCCCCCGGCACGCTTGCCCCGACAGACATTGCGAGGGGCATTCCATGATCAAGACACGGTTCACCGAAATGTTCGGCGTCGAGGCGCCGATCACCTGCGGAGGCATGACGCGGGTCGGCAAGGTCGAGCTGATCGCCGCCGTCGCCAACGCCGGCGCGCTCGGATTCCTCACCGCGCTGACGCCGGGCTCGCCGGAAGCGCTGGTCAAGGAAATCAAGAAGACACGCGAGATGACGAACAAGCCGTTCGGCATCAACCTGACGATCCTGCCGTCGATCAACCCAATCCCCTATGACGAATACCGCCAGGTGATCTGCGAGAGCGGCTGCAAGGTGGTCGAGACCGCGGGCAACAACCCGGCGCCGCACCTGCCCTCGTTCAAGGCGGCGGGCGTGAAGGTGATCCACAAATGCGTTACGGCCCGCCACGCGGTGAAGGCCGAGAGCATCGGCGTCGACTGCGTGTCGATCGACGGCTTCGAGTGCGCGGGTCATCCGGGCGAAGAAGACATCGGCGGGCTGGTGCTGTTCCCGGTGACGACCGCGAAGCTGAAAATCCCGGTGATCGCAT
>DATJXR010000013.1:0-4531 GCA_035499995.1 Rhizomicrobium sp.
TATCTCGAGTTGTACACCGTTTCGTCGTCGCAATACCTGGCGCTGGGAGATGCGGCGATGGCAACGGCCATCATGTTGGAGCAGGTCCTCCTGGATGGCGCCAGGCCCGAGGCGCTGCACTTTTTCCAGGAGGCAGCCAACAAAATGCCCGGCGGTGAGTGCGCGGTGGCGCAGTCCGGCGCGGCCATGACAATCAACTATGGATGCCCGGCGGTGCGGCAACAGACATGTGTTGCGCTCGCAGACCTGGCGGATACCTTTGCGGAGGCGCGCGAGCCCGCGCGATCCCAGGAACAGCGCGAGAGGGCGAGAACACAGTTCGGGTGCTCCGTCCGGCCCTAACAGTCGCGGGCGGGCGGTATGATGACTTCATGCTCACCCGACGAGGATTCGCTGCCAGATTAGGAGCCGGCGCGGCGGCATTCCGCATGCTGCCGGAAATGGCCTACGCGCAACGCGCGGCGGTGCAGAACGCCAACCTGCCCTCGGACATGGTCTGGCTCAACGCCAACGAAAATCCCATGGGGATTCCGCGTGCGGCCCTGGCTGCCATGAACGAGACGCTGCCTACCGCGTGGCGCTACCGCTACCAGGACTTCCGCGGCATCTACACCGCGATCGCCAAGAGCGAGGAACTCGCGCCGGAGCAGGTAATGGTAGGCTCGGGATCGAGCGAGGCGCTGCACATCGCGGTGGATTCGCTGACCTCCGCCACGCGTCCGCTGATCACGGTGGCGCCGACCTACGAAGGCCCGGTGGAACTGGCGCGCGCGTTGGGCCGCCCCGTGGTGCTGACTAAACTCCGGCCGGACTACACGGCCGACGTGCACAAGCTTGTCGAGGAGGCGGCGCGGGCGCGCGGCGGGCTGATCTACATCTGCAATCCGAACAACCCGACTTCGGCGATGACTTCCAGGCAGGACTTGGACTGGCTGGTCGCGAACCTGCCGCCGGATACGACTCTGCTGGTGGACGAAGCGTACATTCACTTCGGCGATTCGCCCGATTTGGCGAGCGCGCTGCCTTATGTGCGGCAGGGCAAGAACGTGATTGTCACACGCACTTTTTCCAAGATCTACGGCATGGCGGGCATGCGGGTTGGGTTCGCGGCGGCCAACGCCGACTGGGTCGTGAAGATGTCGCCCCTGCGCATCAACGTGATCTCGATCGTGAGCGCCAAGGGCGTGGTGGCGGCACTCGATGACCGGCACAACATCCTGCGCGAGCGCAAGGCCGCGATGTCGAAGACGCGGGGCGAGCTGTGCGCGTGGCTGAGTGAACGGAAGGTGCGCTACATCGAGCCGCAGGCCAATTTCATCATGATCGACGTGGGGCGCAACGCGCGCGAATTCATCACCGAGATGCCGAAACAGGGCGTGGCGCCCGGCCGTCCGTTCCCGCCGCTGGACAACATGCTGCGGGTGACCATCGGGACGGAACAGGAGATGGCGAAGTTCCGCGACGTTTTCTGGAAGGTTTACAAGGCTTGAGCGTCGGCTTGAAGCTCGTCCCCATAGACCCTGTAAAACAATTCCGGGCCTAACCTCTGCCTCGCTGCCCGCAAGAAGATCTCCCGATCACTGGCTTGAGATACTCCTCACGCAGGCGGGCCTCGGCCGCCGAACGGGCCTCCGCCGAAAGCTCGAAGCACCGCTGCAGCCGCTCCTCGGGCGACATCTGCCGGATCGAATCGAGATAGGCTCTCCAGTCTTCCGGTGATATGTTGCTGGGGCGCATGTCTATATTATGATCTCAGCCGCCGAGAATCTCCAGGTAGCGCGCCACCGTCTCAATCCCTCGATAGAAGTTCGGCAGGTGGAACTTCTCGTTGGGCGCGTGCAGGTTGTCGTCGGGCAGTCCGAAGCCCATCATCACGCTGGGTATGCCAAGATAGCGGTCGAACACGCCCACGATCGGGATTGACCCGCCGCTGCGGATGTAGACCGTCTCCTTGCCGAAGGTCTGCTTAAGCGCATCGGCGGCAGCATGGATATAGGGGTTGTCGGGATTGGTCAGCGACGGCGCGCCGGTGTGCAGCACCTTTAATTCGGCGGTGACGCCCTTGGGGCAGGCGGCCTTGACGGCGGCCTGGGTCTGCGCGATGCACTCGTCGATCTGCTGATCGCCCACGAGGCGCGTACTGATCTTGGCCACGGCGCGCGCGGGAATCACGGTCTTGGCGCCTTCGCCCGTGAAGCCGCCCCGAATACCGTGCACCTCGAGCGTGGGCCTCGCCCAGGTGCGTTCGAACACGGAAATGCCCGGCTCGCCGGTCAGTTCTTTGGCGCCCATTTCGACCTCGGTGTATTCTTTCTCGTTGAACGGAAGCTTGGCCCATGCTTCGCGCTCCTTTTCGGCCGGCGGCACCACGCGATCGTAGAAGCCGGGTATGAGGATATGACCGTCGCGATCCTTGAGCGCAGTCAGGATCTCGGCGATGGCCATCATGGGGTTGGGCGCCGCGCCGCCGTAGACCCCCGAATGCAGGTCATGGTTGGCGCCTTCGACGAACAACTCGTAGTAGACCATGCCGCGCAGGCCGATGCAGATGCTGGGCAGTTCGGGCGCGAACATCTCGGTATCGCAGACCACTACGGCGTCGGCTTTGAGGCGCGGCGGTTTGCTCTTCACATAAGCTTCGATGTGCTCGCCGCCGGTTTCCTCCTCGCCTTCCAGCAGAAACTTGACGTTGACCGGCAGCTTGCCGTGGGTCTTCATCAGGCCCTCGACGGCCTTGATCTGAATATAGACCTGGCCCTTGTCGTCGACGGCGCCCCGCGCATAGATGTTGTCGTTGCGCACGTCGGGCTCGAAGGGTGGAGATTTCCATTCGTCGAGCGGGTCGGCCGGCTGCACGTCGTAGTGCCCGTAGAAGAGAATGGTCGGCTTGCCGGGAGCGCCCAGCCATTCGGCGTAGACCAGCGGGTTGCCGCCGTTGTTGCTTTCGATCAGCTCGGCGGAGGTCATCCCCGCCCCGCGCAGCTCGTTCAGAGCGAAGTCGGCCGCGCGCCGGATGTCGGGCTTGTGCTCCGACAGGGTGCTGATGCTGGGAATCCGCAAAAAGTTCTTGAGGCCTTCCAGAAAGTCGGCCTTGTGCTCCTGAAAGTAAGTCATGAAAGCTCCTTGTGTCGAATGACGATTACATGATGGCGGTGGGCGGCGCCGGTTCGTCGGGATGGCCCGCGTTGAGCAGGGGCAGGCGGATCATCAGGAGCGCCAACCCGATGAGCACGAGGATGGCGAGCCAATCCGTACCGCCCCAGGTAGCGTCGGGGAGGAGCAGCTTGCCCTGGCTCTTTTCGGCGGCACGGAAGCCGGCCACTACCAGGCCGCAGAGCGCCTCGCCGGCGATGAGGCCGGACGCGGTGAGCACGCCGGCGTTCTCGATGCGGGCCTTTTGCGCGTCGTTGAAGCCGCCCCTGTCGCGCAGCTTGTCGGTGGCCCAGCGAAAGAGTCCGCCGACGAAAATTGCAAAAGTGGTCTCCAGCGGCAGGTACATGCCGACGCTGAACAGCATGGGACTGCGCACTTCGACCAGGATCAGCCCGAAGCCCATGAAGATGCCGACCACCACCAGCGGCCACGCCATGGCGCCGCCGACGATGCCCTGCGCCAGCGAAGCCATCAGGCCGGCCTGCGGCGCAGAGAGCTGCGGGGTGCCGAAAGTGTAGGCGCGGTGCAGCCACATCAGGGGAAAGAACAGCGCGAGGCTGGAGACCGCGATGCCGAGCAGATCGCCCATCTGCATCTTGGCGGGCGTGCCGCCGAGAATGTGCCCGGCCTTGAGGTCCTGGAGCATTTCACCGGCTACCGCGGAGGAAACACAGACCACCGCCGCCACTCCCAGCACGGCGGCGATGCCGGTGTTGCCGCGCAGCCCCATCGCGACCATGAGCAGGGCCGCGATCACCAGAGTGCAGAGCGTGAGGCCCGAGATCGGGTTGTTGGACGAGCCGATCATGCCCACCAGGTTGCCGGAGACAGCCGCAAAGAAAAAGCCGAGGACGATCATCACGATGGCGGCCGCAACCGCGGCGCTGATCTCGCCCGCGAAATAAAGATAGAGGGCGATCATGCAAATGAACACGACAGCCAGACCGCCGAAGACCAGTTTGCCGCTGAGATCGCGCTGCGTGCGGCCGGTGGCCTCGTGCGCGGCGGCGGACTTCTTCAAATCGGCGACCGCGCGCTTCATTCCGAGGCCGAGGTTCTTCCGCATCCGGAACAGTGTGAACGACGCGCCGACCATCATGCCGCCGACGGCGATGGGCCGGACGATGTGATACCAGATCGCGCCGGCAACCTTCGCCCAGTCGCCTTCGCCCGTGGCGGCGCCTCCGAGTTGCGGCCCCATGAAGAATGCCAGCAGGGGCACCAGCAGTCCCCACGCAAAGACGCCGCCGGCGAAGTTCAGTGCGCCTAGGCGTGGTCCGATGATGTAGCCGACACCCAGGTACGCCGGGCTGATCGCGGGCGCAGAGAACGTGGACATGGCGCCCGCCTGCACGGTGGGTGCGCCGGGAGCGCGGGT
>DATJXR010000014.1:0-106354 GCA_035499995.1 Rhizomicrobium sp.
GCTGGCGGCGGCGTGCGACGTGGATGCCGCCGATGTCAGCCAATGGATCGCGCTCAAGAAGCCGGTGCCGGGCGACAAGCAGGCGCTGGTCGCGGCGTTCCTGCGCACGCATCCGAGCCACCTGTTCACCGACATCGCGCCGGAAGGCGCGAGCGCGGCGATGCAGCCGATGCTTGCGGAATGAAATCTGCGGCTAAAAGAGCGTTGCCTAATCCCTATGTTCCATCATAAGGGCAAGTGGAAACACCCAACTCGCTCTCGATGAAGATACGAGCAAGAGGACGCAAAATCGCCGCAGCAACGTGCAAGCGTCTCAACTCGTGAACGTCGTCTGGATCAGAGGAGTATGGCTTGTTCGCATGCGCGACTGCGGAACGGCACGCCTCATACAAATAGGTTTCAGGTTGTTGAGTGCCACACGCCTTCTCAAACTCGGCAACGTCCTTGGCCAGCCCTGCATTGTCCCTCAACAATGGGTAATGGTCGCGAAACCAAGTTCGCGCATTCGTCCTCCCCTTGTGCTTCAACTCAATGATTTTGTAGTAGCAGAGGACTGCGTAGCCAACTAAGAAATTCTGTTCGGCATTGCGGCCGTCCCTATATATTGCGATAGCCTTTCGCGCTTCTGGTGATTTCGGACTGTTACGAAAAAAGGTCCAATTATAAGCGGTTGTGAACGCCAAATTTCGCTTTGGTACAGGAACTGGAACTGGATTACCCGACCAACCACTTTGGAGAATGGCATAATTGTCATTGCACCAAGCCAGAAGGCTAAGAAATCGATTAAAGAGTGTTACCGCATCGTCATCTGGCAATTTCTGTCCGTGAAGGTCGACATGAATAGATGTGGAATATTCCTCGGTCTTTGGAAGTAGAATCAACTTATGGCCGTTGAATTCAACCACCATTTCCTCACGCGGCCAGGTAACCTGATTATCTACTCCCATATTTAAGAAACGAGAAGCCTTGGTGAGCCCTAAACGTCGTGCGCGCTGCTCCTTGCGTACCTCTTCATCTTCTTCCTCAGGGTCGGGTTGAGGTGGTGGAAGATTTTGTTCGATTTCGCTGCTGAGGTGATCGAAGAACGACTGAAAAAGAACGGTCTCGGTGATCGCTGTTGAAATCAAACTTGTCGGATCGTAACTTCGCTCTGCACCCGGCTTTATGAGCGACACAGCGTATCTGCTGACGTAGTACGATATTTTGCTAGTGCCCCCGGATTTATATCTAACTGAAGCACGGCTATACGAGTTCATGTAAATTTCGCTGTTGGACAACCTAATCTCTGTCACTTTTTTGCGAACTGTTCCGTTTCTCAGAACGGTTTCTATGACCGCACCGAAGGTCGGACACTCATCAAATGAAGCGCCGGTACCCCCTACTGGCTGTAGGTTAGCCAGACCCAACGCGCCGAACCCTGCCCATCCCGGCTTTGCAGCTGCTATCGACAGAACTGCGGCTGAGATTTCGGTCAATGTGAGATGCGTGGAATTCTTACCTCTGCCGCGAGGTATCAATGCGCACCCACGCAGTGCTTCAAATCGATTGTGAATGTCATCAATCGCGCGCGCTGTAAGGTCAGTCTTCGAAAGTTCCTCCATCAAGAATGATTCAAGATGCTTCGCAAACATATGCCCCCCGATCTCCTGGACTATATGTAAATGCGGCCTTGCGACCACCTCACAGTCAGAGCGTGACACACCTTACCACGCAGACCACCTTGGCTGGGTCTGCAAAGCAATCGTGTAGTCAAAACAAGGCAAGATCTAAACCGGCGCGCAGTTGAGAACCGATATGCCTGGGGGGCAACAGGGTCAACGGGAAGACCGGTGACGGCGCGAGCGCGGCGATGCACGCGGTCGCCGCAGAGTGAAACTTAAGCCGCCTCGACGGTGATGATGCCGTCGCGTTCGGCGTCGGCCAGCGCTTCCGCCGACGGGATCGGCAAGAGCACATGGGCACGGCAGCCCATGCCGAGATCGCTTTCCAGCCAGGCGCGGCCGCCGTGCAGTTCGGCCAGGCCGCGCACCAGCGCAAGGCCCAACCCCGTGCCGCCGGCCTGGCGGTCATAGCGGTTGTCGACCTGGCTGAACGGCTTGAAGATGCGGTCGAGCTTCTCACGCGGGATACCGGGCCCGTTGTCCTCCACCAGGATCAGGAACGAGCCGCAGGCCGCGCGCGTGCCGGTGACGGTGATGTGGCCGCCTTCCGGCGTGAACTTGACCGCGTTGGAGACGAGATTGATCAGTATCTGCTTCAGCGCGCGCTCGTCGGCATAAAGCGGCGGCGCGTCGGGCGAGACTTCGATGGACAGCTTCTGCCGCCGCTCGCGCGCCTTGGGCGCGATGAATTTGAGCGAGGTCTCGAAGCTCTTGCGCACATCGAGCGGATTGGGCTCGATCTCCATGCGGCCGGCCTCGATCTTGGCCACGTCGAGCAGATCGTTGATCAGGCTCAGCAGATGCGCGCCAGAGGAATGGATGTCGCCAGCATATTCCTTGTAGCGCGGCGAGCCGATCGAGCCGAAGCATTCCTGGGCGATGATCTCGGAAAAGCCCAGGATCGCGTTCAGCGGCGTGCGCAATTCGTGGCTCATATTGGCGAGGAACGCGGTCTTGGACGCGTTGGCCGCTTCCGCCTCGAAGCGCTTGCGCAGGGCCTCGTCGCGCGCCACGCCGACGTCGCGCGCGAGATCCTCGACTTCGAAGCGCAGGCGCGAGTCCTGCTCCAGGCGCTGCGTCAGCCGCGAGCCTTGCGAGAACAGGAGGCCCGCGAACAGCGGCAGCGCCGCCGCGATCCCGAGGCTGAGCGTCTCGCCGTCCAACAGAAAACGCAACGACGACAGCGCCACGATCGGCGCCAGGCTCGCCATGAACATTTCCATGTGGTTGGCGCGGCTGATGGCGAGCCAGCCCAGCACGCAACACACGCCGGCGGCGAGGAACAGATGGTTCAGCGGATTGCCCGCCTCCCACATGATCCAGGGAAGCAGACTCCACGACGCGCTGATCGCGATCTGGACGGACACGAAGCGCCCGAACCAGGGCTGAAGCAAAGTCTCGCTGTTGGCCGCGTCGGTGTCGCCGCGATAGAGCGAAACGAAATAGGCCGAGAGCGCGGTTGTGGCGCCGACCGCGATCGGCAGCGCCAGGCAAATGAAGATCGGCTCGCTGCCGACATGGCCGAATTCGGAGGAGCCCAGCCACGCGATCGCCGCCGCCAGCAGCGGCGCGATGAAGCGGCCGCCGTGCACCATCTCGGCGATCAGGTCGAGCTGCGCCTTCAAGACCCGCGCGTCGGCGCTCCGCTGAACCCGCAGGCGCTGTCCATATCCCACGAGAGACATCCCCCAAAGCGACGGCAGTCTAGGGGGGCTATTCCTAACATTCGCTTAGGAGACCGCCGCGTTGCGGCAAGCCGACGGCAAATATCGAATTAACCGACGACGCGAAGCGGTTCGGGCACGAAATCCTCCAACGCGGAACCCGGCGGGAAGCGCACGAAGGCCTTCACGCCGGCGCCGGGCTCGCTCTCGATCCAGGCCTGGCCGCCGTGCAATTCGGCGAGCCCGCGCACCAGCGACAGGCCGAGCCCCGTGCCGCCGACCTGGCGGTTGTAGCGGTTGTCGATCTGGTTGAACGGCTTGAAGATGCGGTCGAGCAGCCCGGTCGGAATGCCGGGACCGTTGTCTTCCATGCACAGGAGGAACCCGCCGTCGACGGTGCGGCGCAGGCGCACGGCGATCTTGCCGCCTTCCTGGGTGAACTTCACCGCGTTGGAGCCGAGATTGATCACGATCTGGCGCAGCGCGCGCTCGTCGGCGAAGATGCGGCCAAGGTCGGGCGCGATGTCGACCGCGACGTCCTGATGCCGCTCGCGCGCGCGCGCGACGACGACGCGCAGCGCCTTGTCGAGCACGGGCTTGGGATCGAAGGCGCGGGGCTCGATCTCCATGCGGCCGGCCTCGATCTTGGCGACGTCCAGGATGTCGTTGATGATGCTCAGCAGATGATGGCCGGAATTGTAGATGTCGGCCGCGTAATCGCGGTAGCGCGGCGTGCCCACCGGCCCCAGCGTTTCGTGGCTGATGATCTCGGAGAAGCCCAGGATCGCGTTCAGCGGCGTGCGCAATTCGTGGCTCATATTGGCGAGGAACGTGGTCTTGGACGCGTTCGCGGCCTCGGCTTCGAAGCGCTTGCGCATGGCTTCGTCGCGCGTGCGGCGCAATTCCTTCGTCAGCGCGTCGTTGGCGAGCATGGATTTGAGGCGCGCCTCGACGTGGCCGAAATTCACCCGCGCCAGCGCCAGGCCGAACAGGAACACCGCGCCCAGCAGGATCGCGAGGTGCCAGGGCACGCTGCCGTCGGCGGTGGCGAAGCGCAGGATCGCAAGCCCGCAGGCCGGCGCCGTCGCCAGCACGTACATCGACATCAGCATCGCGCGCGAACTGACGTAACCCGTCATGATCACCAAGATCGCGGTGAAGACCAGAACGTTGTTGGCGTCGTTGCCGTCGACCCACAGAAGCCACGGCATGATGCCCCAGGACAGCGAGATCAGCACCTGTAGCACCGCGAGTTCGCTCAACTGGCGCTTGAGCCGCACCTTCTCGCGCCGGTAGCGGCGGAACAGCGACAGGCTGACCGCGCTGTTGGTGGCGTGCGCGGTCAGGATGAGACCGATGTTCCAGGCGCTGATGGCGCCGAACGAGTGGAAGAAGCCCGCGAAGGGCAGCGACAGGATCATCGCCCAGCACGGATTGATCCACGCCATGGCCGGCATGGTGCTGACAAGAATCTCCAGCCTTGCGCGCAAGGTGCGCGCCCGGTCCAGCTTGGATCGATCGTGAGGTTTAGCCATCAACCTGGCGGCCCGCTTCCCAAACGCCGCTGGCAATCGCTGCCAGACGTTGCGGAAATTAAATTAAAGCCCTTAAAAAATGCCTGCCGCGATGCGCGGCGCGTTTGCCTGCGTTAACGTAGTCTTACTCCGAATCGACACCCATGGCCCCGCGCGCGGGGCTCTTGTAAGTACCGACATGGCCAAAGCACCGGATCTGTTCGACTCTTCGCCGCAATCCTCGCGCGGCTACACCGCAAAAGACATCGAAGTCCTGGAGGGGCTGGAACCCGTCCGCCGCCGGCCGGGCATGTATATCGGCGGCACGGACGAACATGCGCTGCATCACCTCGCCGCGGAAATCCTGGACAACGCGATGGACGAAGCGGTGGCCGGCTATGCCAACCGCATCGAAATCGAGCTTCAGCCGGACGACGTGCTGACCATCCGCGACAACGGCCGCGGCATTCCGACCGACCCGCATCCCAAGTTCAAGACCAAATCGGCGCTGGAAGTGATCATGACCACGCTGCACGCCGGCGGGAAATTCGGCGGCAAGGTCTATGACACTTCGGGCGGGCTGCACGGCGTCGGCGCATCCGTGGTGAACGCGCTGTCCGAATGGATGGTGGTGGACGTCGCGCGCGACAAGCGCGCCAGGATCATGCGTTTCGAGCGCGGCAAGCCCGTCGGCAAGCTGAAGGACGGCGGCGCCGTCAACCGCCGCGGCACCATCGTAAGCTTCAAGCCGGACGAGAGGATCTTCGGCAAGGAGGTGCACTTCTCGCCCGCCGCTCTGCACCGCATGGCGAAGTCGAAGGCGTATCTTTTTCGCGGCGTGGAGATCCGCTGGGCGTGCGATCCTTCGCTGGTGAAGGGCGGCACGCCGGCCGAGGACGTGTTCAAATTTCCCGGCGGCTTGCTCGATTTCCTGAAAGGCGAGATCGAGGGCAAGGAAACGGTGACGCCGCGCAGCTTCTTCGGCCGCACGGAAAACAAGAACGGCGAAGGCGCGGTCGAATGGGCGGTCGCCTGGGCGCCGGAGGCCGAGCCGTTCCTGCATTCCTTCTGCAACACCATCCCCACGCCGCAAGGTGGCACGCACGAACAAGGCCTGCGCAATGCGCTGACCAAGGCGCTGCGCGCGCAGGGCGAGCGTGCCAACAACCGCAAGACCCAGCTGATCGCGCCGGACGACGTGATGGCCGCGGCGTGCGGCGTGTTGTCGGTGTTCATCCGCGAGCCGGAATTCCAGGGCCAGACGAAGGAAAAATTGTCGACGCCCGATGCCCAGCGCCTGGTCGAGAACGTGGTGCGCGATCATTTCGACCATTGGCTGGCCGAGAGCCCGCAGGAAGCCGGCCGTCTGCTCGACTTCGTCATCGAGATGGCGGAAGACCGCCTGAAACGCAAACAGGAAAAGGAGACCGCGCGCAAATCCGCCACGCGGAAGCTTCGGCTTCCCGGCAAGCTCGCGGATTGTTCGCGCTCGGGATCGAACGGCACCGAGATTTTCCTGGTCGAAGGCGACTCCGCCGGCGGCTCGGCCAAACAGGCGCGCGACCGCAACATCCAGGCCGTGCTGCCGTTGCGCGGGAAGATCCTCAACGTCGCCAGCGCCGCCGCCGGCAAGCTCGAGCAGAACGCGGAGCTTTCCAATCTTCTGCAGGCGCTGGGCTGCGGCACAGGCGGCAAATACCGCGAGAGCGACCTGCGCTACGGCCGCGTCATCGTGATGACCGACGCCGACGTGGACGGCGCGCACATCGCCTCGCTCCTGCTCACCTTCTTCTATCGCGAGATGCCGCAGCTCATCCGCGACGGGCATCTTTACCTCGCCAGCCCGCCGCTCTACCGCCTCGCCCAGGGCGGCAAGACCGTCTATGCCCGCGACGATGCCCACCGCGAGAAGCTGCTCAAGAGCGAGTTCCGGGCGAACGCCAAGGTGGAGATCTCGCGCTTCAAGGGCCTGGGCGAAATGCTGCCGGCCCAGCTCAAGGAAACCACCATGAAGCCGGGCACGCGCACGCTCATCCGCGTGGACCTCGACGAGGACAAGAAAACCGGCAAGCTGATCGAACAGCTGATGGGCAAGAAACCGGAGCTGCGTTTCCAGTACATCCAGGAACACGCCCAGTTCGCGGCAAAAGACGTGGATGTCTAGCGCGGGCCGTCGCGGCTGCGCTGGCGGCCATCGCGTTTGGAACTACGGCACCCTCACCTTCGTCAGGATCAGCGTTCCGTCGCCGAGCTGGGACTGGACGGCCGTTGTGGGGCGCGCGGCGACGATGGCACGGCCGAAGCCGGGAATGCCGAAGCGGCGCTCGACCAAAGTCACATCGAACGGCTTGGCGGCGCCCGACGCCAATCCGACCGTCGCGTGCGCGCAGTCGCGCGTCGTGCACAGCAGGATCACCTGTGGCAGCTGCGCCCATTGCGGCGGCGCGGCGATGCGCTTGCCGTTGACGGTGAGCGCCGAAAGCGCCGCATCGCGTGGAACGATCAGCGCCGTCTGCGCGGTCTCCGGCGAGGCGGACAACGCCAGCGAGATCATCCTGCCCTTCCCCATCGGGCGCGACGTCACCGTGGCGTCCGGCGCCGGCAAGCGCGGCGCGCCGGCTGAGGCAACATAGGCTTCGCCGCGGGCGAAGGCGTAAGGCCGCTCAGGCGTTTCGGAGAATTTCGCGGCGGCGCGCATCGGCGCGGGCAGCGGCGCGTTCGCGTCGGCGGCGAAGAAGGCCTTGTTCGCCGCATGATCCTCGACATAGGTCACGTTCAGCCTTTGCGGCGCGATGGCGCTGTAGGCCGGTTCCGTCCCCGCCCATACCGCCGCGATCACGGCTGCGGCGAGGAGTGCGGCGGCGCCCGCCAGCCATGCGCGGCGCGGCATGTCGTGCGCCGCCAACAGGGGGAGCAGCGCCAGCGCCGCGATGGCAGCAGGCACCGTGAAGAGCGGATGCAGCGCCAGCCCCATCACCGTCTCGCCCATGGCCGCCAAGCCCAGCCAAATGAACAGCGCCGGCAGCGCCGCGGCGAAGAACGCGAGCTTGCCGCCGAGGCTCTCCCATCCCAGCCACCAGGCCAAATACAGCAGCGGCACGGCGATCAGCGCCGGGAAGAGGAAGTATGGTGTCAACCCGCGCGCGAAAATGGCCGCGATGATGGCGAAGGCGGCGTACCAGATCCATGCCGCCAGCGCCGCGTTGGAGGCCGGCAGCGGGCGGGCGCAGAACAGCACCGCCGTGGCCGTCCCGAACGCAAGCGCAAAGCGCAGCGCCAGCGGATAGGCGAAGGACGGATCGGGCCCGCCGGACACCAGCACCGCGATCTCGTGCAGTCCCCAACCCAGCGCCGCGGCACCCAGGATGACCGCCAGCGGGATCGCCGCGCCGTTGAGCACCCCCGTCGTCGTCATCGGCCCGTTGGCGAGGAAAGCGAGCAGCACCAGCATGGCGAAGGCGAGCAGCGACAGGGGCAGAGCGCAATAGGCCGGCAGCCGCGGCAGCCAGGCGCCCATCACCGTCAGGTAGATGTCGTCATGCCCGCCCCTGAGGCTCGCGAAGTCCACGCCCTGAAGCCCCTGTGCTATGCCCAGCATGTTGTCGCCATGCTGCTGCAGCGTGACCGTCGAGAGGTTTTCCCGGCGGTCGAGCGGGGTGTGGTAGTGGGCGACATTGTCGCTGAAGGCGAAATTGAACGCGGTGAAGCCCTGCGCGATAAAGAGCGTAAGGTCAGTGTCGTTCGGCAGGAGCCTGTAGATCACCGAGAACAGCGACGAGGTCGCGTAATGCGGCACGCTCCTGGCGTACAGATCGACGAGCGGCCCGTCGCCCGGGCTGGTCTGGAACAGCAGGCTCTGGCCCTGGTTGCCGCGCGCCTCGACATTGATCACCGCGCCCACCCGCGCCTTGAGCGCCGGATTGTCGAGAAACGACGCCGCGCCCAGCAATCCGTACTCTTCGCCGTCCGTGAGCACCGCCATCACCGGATGCTTCGCCGCCACATGGCTCGCCTTCAGTGCGCGGATGGTTTCGAGCACGGTGGCGACGCCGGACTCGTCGTCGGCCGCGCCCGGGCCCGCCGGCACGGAGTCGTAATGCGCCAGCAGCACGATGGCTTTGCCGGAACCGAATGCCGGGCCGGGTATCGCGTCGCCGATCACATCCGTGACGGTGCCGCACTCGACCACGCCGTAGCGCGGCGAGGAATTGCAGCCGGTGTTGGCGTAGGTCGTGGCTTTGACACCCAGGCGTGCCAGCTCACGCAGGATGCGCGCGCGCACCGCTGCGTTCTCCGCACTGGTGGCGGGATGCGGACGCTCCGGACCCAGCAGCCGCGCCAGTACGTCCTCCGCGCGCCCGGCGGAGAAGACATCCGCCGGCGCGTCCGTGCCGCGCGGAAACGGCACCGATTGATCGTATTTGGACACCCACCAGATCGCGCCCATGACCAGCGCCAGCACTGCCACGCGAACCAGCCCGCCGAGCCCCGAACCCATGTGGAATCCCCTTTGCCCTGGGGCGGACGCTAGCATGAAGAACCAGCAGCCTGTCATCCCGGCCATGCGTCCGGGATAGCAGCTTTACTCCGGTCAGCCATGCGCGGCCGCAACTGGCGCGGCAGGGGCGCGCGCCCTAGCATCCCGGCAGCCGATACGGAACCGTCACGATGCGCAGTGCAAGACTGAGCGCGCCCTTCCCAATCCTGTTCTTCGCAAGCGCGGCGCACGCGATGAACCACGTGCTGCTGACGCTCTATCTCACGCTGGTGCTGGTAGTCGCGAAGGACTGGCACCTCGGCTACAACACCCTGATCGCGCTGTGGGCGCCCGGCGCCATGCTGGTGGGCTTGGGCGCGCCTCTCGCCGGCTGGCTGGGTGACCGCTGGGGCGAAACCCGCGTGCTGGTGCTGTGCTTCGCGCTGCTCGGCATCTCGGCCATGCTGGCGGGACTGGCGCGGACGGCGCTCCAGCTCGAAGGCGCGCTGGCGCTCCTTGGCCTGGCAGGCTCCGTCTATCATCCCGTCGGCATCGCCTGGGTGGTGAAACACGCACGGGCGCGCGGACGTGCCATCGCTTCCACCGGCATCGCGGGCTCCTTCGGCGTCGCCATGGGACCGATCACGGCCGGCGCGCTGGCCACGCTGTTCGGCTGGCGCGTGGGTTTCATTCTTCCGGGCGCGCTGACGATGGGCCTCGGCGCCCTGCTCGCCTGGTTCTACCTGACCGGCCGCATCGCGGACCGCCACGGCGATGCGGTGGAGCACGCCGTCGCGCACAGCAGAGCCGACGCCACGCGCGCCTTCGCCGCCATGGCCGTGACGATGACGGCGACGCTGGTGATCTATTCCGGCTTCGGCACCGCGCTGCCCAAGATGATCGAGATGGGCACGAAGCTCGGCGTGCGCGACAATGCCTCGCGCTTCTTCGCCATCGGGCTGGCGGCGGGCGCCATCCAGCTCATCGGCGCCTCCGGACAGTTCGCCGGCGGCCGCTTCGCCGACAAGGGCCACGCCAAGCTCGCCTACATGGGCGGCTTCGCGGCGCTGGCGGTGATCCTGCCGCTGCTCGCGCTGAGCAGGGGCCTCGGCCTCGCCGCTGCCGGCATCGCCACCGTGTTCCTCTTCGAATGGATCGCGCCCATCGAGACGACGTTCCTCGCCCGCTTCACCCCGCAGGGCCGCCGCGGCCTCGTCTTCGGCATCCGCTACGCGCTGGCCGCCATCGGTACGCCCGCGGGTGTGTGGCTGGTGGCAAAGCTGTACGACCCGGCGGACGGATTCTTCTACCTGCTGGCCACGCTGGCCGGATTGTCGGTGGTGGCGCTGGGATGCGCGGTGTTCATCCCCGTGCGCAACGGCGAACACGTCCCATTGGTTGCCGAACCCGGCGCGCTGCTGGAGGCGGGGGAGTAATAGCATTGCGCAAGGCGATAGCATCCACCATGGCAAGCCCTTCGGCATGCCACGGTGGATCGGCCCCGCAACGTGCCGAAAACCGCCGCGCGAGCACACACAGCGGCGGTTCGTGTCAGGCCTTGCGGGCGCTCACCGCGGCGGGGAAGTTGGAGGGCGCGCCGAAGTAGCATTCGAGGTCCGTTATCCTTCCGCCCCTGACCTTGAAATACTCCACGTTCCGGATGTTCTTGTCGTTCATGGTCACGCAATTGTACAGAACGAACGCCTCGTTGCCGCTCGCGAACAGCCGCAGCAGTTCGAAGCGCTTGATCTCCTTGACGTTATTGTCCCAGCAGCGCGTCTTGAAGACGCTCTTGCTGATGTGGTCGTCGCCGGCCGCACTGGAAAATGCGAAGTCGTCTGCGAGCACAATGTCTTCGGTTGTCCAATCCTTGTCTTCCCAGGCCTTGTAGTGCCTGCGGATGATCGCCTCGGTCTCCGAGCTGGAATCGTTGCCGGCCTGCGCGCCGGCGATCGCCGGAATGCCTGCCGCCGCGGCCAGCGCGGTGGTGCCCACCCCGAAAAGCAGGCGCCGGGACATCGTTATTGCTGCCATGACTCGTTTCTCCCTTTGTGCCGGTTCTTCGGCGTGGATGCCTTGCCGGGACGGCGGAATAACAACTCGATGTAGCGGCGCAAATGGTCGACGCATGCTTCGGCGACCGCGGCCTCGTCTTTGGCTTTCGCCAGGATGAAGGCACCCTGCAGCACTGCCTGGGCATGGAGCGCGAGGCTTTCGGCCGTCCATGGTACGCGAATGCGATAACGCTTCATCGCATCGGCGATGTCCGATTCCAGCTTGGCGGCATGACCGCCGATGGAGGCCTCGCAGGCCCGCCGGATGTCGGGGTGCGTTGCATGGACCTCCTGAACGATCGTGCCGACGAAACAGCTGAACGCCACGACAGGGCCGCGAAGCATGGCCTTGCGGAAGTCCAGATAGCCGAGGACGCGATCGAGCGGGTCGTCCAGTCGATGGTAGTTCGCGGCGTCGAAACACGCCTCCGACGTTTCCGACCAATGCTCGGCTGCCGCGACCGCGAGCGAGTCCTTGCTTGGAAAGTGGTGGAAAAGCGCACCTTTCGTCACGCCGGCCCGGGCGCAGAGTTCGTCCAGCGAGGTGGCCGCGTAGCCCCTCTCGCGGATCGCCGACGTGGCCGCTTCGACGAGCTTGCCCCGCGCACCCCCGGGCCGTGAGACCGTCTGCGTGCTCATGGAAACAGCATACCGACTAGTCGGTATCTCGTCAATGTGCAGGCCACTCACTCGTCGTGCCTTGACTCAAGCTGAATAGTTCCATATTTGTTGAATTATGGAATCAGAAACCGCCACCAAGCGCCTGTCCGCCCTGGCGCAGGACTCACGCCTGGCCGTGTTCCGGCTTCTGGTGAAGGCCGGACCCGAAGGCGTCGCGGCGGGGGAGATCGCGCGCGCGCTGGGCGTCGCGGCAAATACGCTGTCGGCGCAGCTGCTCGTGCTCTCCAATGCGCGGCTGATCCGCGCGCGGCGCGAGGGGCGCTCGATCATTTATGCGGCGGACTACGCCGCGATGAGCGAGCTCCTCGTCTATCTCACCGAGGATTGCTGCGGCGGGCGGGCGGAGGTCTGCGCCCCGCTCGCGGCCGCGGCCACCGCCTGTTGCAACCCCGCAAGGAGCGCTTCCCATGAAACGCCTGCACGTGCACGTCGCCGTTGACGATCTTTCGCGCTCGATCGGCTTCTATTCGACCCTGTTCGACGCCGCCCCCAGCGTGGTCAGGCCGGACTACGCCAAGTGGATGCTGGAGGATCCTCGCGTCAATTTCGCCATCTCCGCGCGCGGACGAGCTGCGGGCATCGACCATCTCGGCATCCAGGCGGAAACCGACGGCGAATTGCGCGCGCTGGCCGGGCGCCTCAAATCCGCCGGCGAATCCACGCTGGACGAGGAAGCCACCACCTGCTGCTACGCGCAGTCCAACAAGTCCTGGGTCGCCGATCCCTCGGGCGTGCGCTGGGAGACATTCTTCACCTTCGGCGAGGCCACCATCTACGGCGAAGCCGAGGCGCCCCAGCATGAAGCGGCGCGTGCGACCGCCTGCCGCGCCGCGCCGGCGGCCAGGACCGAACGCGACGCCGAAGCCTGCGGCTGCGGGACGAGCTGCGGATGAGCGGCGCGCCTTTCAACGTGCTCTTCCTGTGCACCGGCAATTCCGCGCGCTCGATCCTCGGTGAGGCGATCCTGAACCGGGTCGGCAAGGGCGGGTTCCGCGCCTATTCCGCCGGATCGCAGCCGAGGGGCGCTGTGCATCCCGAAGCGCTCGCCCTGCTCCGCCGCCTCGGCTACGACGTGAACGGGCTGCGCTCCAAGCCATGGGACGAGTTCGCCATCCCCGGAGCGCCCGAGCTCGATTTCGTCTTCACCGTCTGCGACAACGCGGCCAACGAGGCCTGCCCGGTTTGGCCCGGCCAGCCGATGACGGCGCATTGGGGGATTCCCGATCCCGCCGCCGTCGAAGGCGGTGCCGAGAAGATCGCGGCGGCGTTCCGCGATGCCTACGCGGTGCTTCATCGCCGCATCGAGCTCTTCACCTGCCTGCCGATGAAATCGCTCGACCGCCTGTCGCTCCTCAGTCGCGTCAAGGCGATCGGCCAGGCGCAGGCGGAGAACGAGAAAGCCTGACCGGTCATGAACCTGCCACGCCGCCTTGCGGCCGAGGCGCTCGGCACGGCACTCCTGCTCATGGCCGTGGTCGGCTCGGGCATCATGGGTGCCCGGCTGGCCGGCGGCAACGACGCCATCGCCCTTCTCGCCAACACGCTGGCGACAGGCGCGGCGCTGATCGTGCTGATCTCGATCTTCGGGCCCATTTCCGGCGCGCACTTCAATCCCGCCGTGACGCTGGTGTTCGCCGTGCGCGGCGAAATCTCCATCCTCGACGCCTTCGCCTACGCCGCCGTGCAGTTCGCTGCGTCCGTGCCGGGCGTCTATGCGGCGCATCTGATGTTCGCGCTGCCGGTGTTCGAAATATCCACCAAACTGCGCGAGGGCCCGGCGCAGGCGTTCTCCGAATTCGTGGCCACCTTCGGGCTCGTCGCCACCGTGCTCGGTGCCGGACGCCACGCGCCCTCGCGCACGCCGCTGCTGGTGGGGCTCTACATCGCCGCCGCGTACTGGTTCACGGCCTCGACCTCGTTCGCCAATCCGGCGGTCACGGTCGCGCGCGCCTTGAGCGACACCTTCGCCGGCATCGCGCCGGGCTCCGTCGCGCCCTTCGTCGCGGCGCAGATCCTGGGAGCCTTGTGCGGCGCATTCACGCTGCGCTGGCTTCTCGCGGGCGAACGCGTTCGCGCGAATTGAGCTTCAGCGCCGGCCGCGGCGGGCCTTCGCGCCTTCGGAGACCATCCATGCGGGCGTCGCCTGCAGCACCTTCGCGAGCCTGGCGACCATCGTGATGGTGGCGGAATAGATGCCGCGCTCGAGCGCGCTGACATAGGTGCGGTCGATCCGCGCGCGCCGCGCGAGCTGCTCCTGCGAGAGCCCGCGCTTCTCCCGCAGGCTGCGCAGATTGACGGCGAAAATCGCACGGATGTCCCTGGCCATGGCATCGTTCCGATGACTATTCCGTCACGGAGTTTACTCACGGATATGACGGTTGTGATACGGATTTGGAAAATAGGACGTATCACGATCTAAGTCGAATCGGTTTCCGCCCCATCTGCCGCGGCCCGCGCGCATTGCGTTGAGTTAATGATCGGCCCACGATCCGGTGGAGCCCCTCCTGGTCCCAGCCGCGGCTGTCGCCCTGGACGCCGCGTCCGCCCGCCGCAGGGCCCAAATCCCCTTCATTGCGGTAGGTCATTGACTATTCATATTCTCTCACTATGTTGCAGTGCATACGGAATCGGTCGCCATCCGGGCTGGCCGAGCGGGCGCGGAACATGCGCCCCACCTCAGGAGCGTATGATACCGAGTGACACGACTGCCGGCGCGGAAGCCGGCCTGGAAGCTGTTTCCAACGAGATCACTTCCCCGGCCCTGCAGGGCCCAGCCCCGCAGGACCATGAACCATCCACAGGGGCGGCCGCCACGGCGGATACCCCCCTCCCCTCCGAAAAGCCGAAGTCCGAATCCTCCGGGTTCGAGACCCTTGGCCTTTCTGATCAACTGCTTAAGGCCGTTGCCGAGGCCGGCTACACCACGCCCACGCCCATCCAGGCACAGGGCATCCCCCATGTGCTGGCCCGCCGGGACGTGATCGGCATCGCCCAAACAGGAACCGGCAAGACCGCCTCCTTCACGCTGCCGATGATCGAACTTCTGGCGCGCGGCCGGGCCAAGGCGCGCATGCCGCGCTCGCTGATCCTGGAGCCGACACGGGAGCTCGCGGCCCAGGTGGCCGAGAGCTTCGAGAAGTATGGCAAGAACAACAAGCTTTCGATGGCGCTGCTCATCGGCGGCGTCTCGTTCGACGACCAGGATCGCAAGCTCGACCGCGGCGTCGATGTGCTGATCGCCACGCCGGGCCGGCTGCTCGACCATTTCCAGCGCGGCAAGCTGATGCTGAGCCAGGTCAACATCCTCGTCATCGACGAGGCCGACCGCATGCTCGACATGGGCTTCATCCCCGACGTCGAGGAGATCTGCAAGAAGCTGCCCTTCACCCGCCAGACCCTGTTCTATTCCGCGACCATGCCGCCGGAGATCCAGCGGCTGACCGATCAGTTCCTGCACAATCCCGTGCGCGTGGAAGTGGCGCGGCCGGCGACGACGGCGTCGAACATCGTGCAGGAAGTGGTGGAAGTGCCCGCCAACGAATGGGCCAAGCGCGAGGCACTGCGCCGCCTCATCCGCGAGGCCGGCGCCATCACCAACGCCATCGTCTTCTGCAACAGGAAGCGCGACGTCGACGTGGTGGCCAAGTCGCTGCAGAAGCACGGCTTCAACGCGGCCCCGCTGCACGGCGACCTCGACCAGTCCGTCCGTACCCGGACGCTGGACGGGTTCCGCGCCGGCACGCTGCAGCTCCTCGTCGCCAGCGACGTGGCCGCACGCGGGCTCGACATCCCCGCCGTGAGCCATGTGTTCAATTTCGACGCGCCCTTCCACGCCGACGACTACGTCCACCGCGTTGGCCGCACCGGCCGCGCCGGGCGCTCCGGCCACGCCTACATGCTGGCGTCCAGCCGCGACGGCAAATATGTCGAGGCGATCGAGAAGCTGACGGGCAACACGCTCGTCCGGCGCACGCTCGAGGGCCTTGCCGAAGCCGTGGAGGACCGTCCGCGCGAGGACCGCCAGGGTCACGGCCGCGGACGCGACCGCCGCGGCGGCAAGGGAAACGGCCGTGACCGCCTTCACGGCCCGCGCCCGGTGAAGGATCACGGCCACCGTGCCGCGATGGAGCCGGCGAAGTCCGAGCCCGCTCCGCAGGCCGCCGCTCCGGCGCCGCACACCCCCAAGCCGCACCAGGAGCAGCCGCAGCATCGCCAGGACCGCCGCCGCGACCATCGCCCCGCGAAGCCGCAGCAGCACCAGCCGCAGCACTACGCGCAGAAGCCGTCCGAGCCCAAGAAGCCGGACGCCCACCAGCTTCCCGCCTTCCTGATGCGTCCGGTCAAGCTACCGGCGGACAAACCGAAAGTGACGAAGAAGGCGGACGGAGAGACGTAACGTCCTTTGCCGTCCCGGCCGAGCGATGCGTCGGCACCGCGCTGAGCCGGCACCCATGATGGACATGGTCTCAGCGGGCCCCGCTCCCGCTCCGCCCGGCCGGGAATGACAGCAGCGTTCGAATTCCGCTTACCGCTTGATCGCGCCGTCCATCATTTTCTGGATCTTTTCGCCATAGGGCGGGCGCATCATGGCGGTGACGTCCATCCTGGCCTGCTGGAACACGGCCTTGGCGTGGCTGAAGGTGCGGAAGCCGTCGACGCCGTGATAGGCGCCCATGCCGGAGGGGCCGATGCCGCCGAACGGCAGATCCTCCATCGACACATGCATCACCACGTCGTTGACCGACACACCGCCCGACGTCGTGCGCGTCAGCACCCGTTCCTGCTCCGCCTTGTCCTGGCCGAAGTAGTAGAGCCCGAGCGGGCGGTCGTGCGCGTTGACGTAGTCGATCGCCTCGTCCACGCGGTCGTAGGTCTTCACTGGCAGCAACGGCCCAAAGATCTCGTCCTGCATGATCTTCATGTCGTCGGTCGGATTGAGGACGATGGTGGGCGGGATCTTGTGGAAGGGCTGCTGGGTGAAATTCTCCCGCGCCGGATTGATCTCGACAATTTCCGCGCCCTTGGCCCGGGCGTCGGCGATGTAGCCGTTGAGCCGGTCGAAATGGCGCTGGTTGATGAGCGAGGTGTAGTCGGGATTGTCCTTGAGCGTGGGGAACATGGCAGAGACGGCGCCGGTGGCCGCGCTGACAAAATCGCCAGCCCTCGCCCTGGGCACCATCACGTAGTCGGGCGCCAGGCAGATCTGCCCGGCGTTCAGCGTCTTGCCCATCATCACCCGGTTGGCGGTGAGCGTCATGTCGGCGCTGTCGCCGATGATGACGGGCGACTTGCCGCCCAGCTCCAGCGTCGTCGGCACCAGGTTCTCGGCGGCCGCCTTCATCACGTGATAGGCGATGGAGGTGGCGCCGGTGAACAGCAGATGGTCGAAGGCGAGCCGCGAGAACGCCCCGCCCACGTCCGGCCCGCCCGTGAACACCGCGACTTCCGTCTCGTCATAGGCCGACGCGAACATGCGGGCCATCAGCTCCGAGCAGCGCGGGGTGAATTCGCTGGGCTTGATCATCACCCGGTTGCCGGCGGCGAAGATGCCGGCGAGCGGGGTGAAGGTGAGGTTGAAAGGGAAGTTCCACGGGCTGATCACGCCCACCACGCCCTTGGGCTGGTATTCCACATAGGCCTTGGCGCCGAACAGACCGAGCAGCGCCGGCTCCACCTTGCGCTTCTCGCGCTTCATCCACGTCTTGAGATGTGCCTTGGCGTGCTTGAGCGGCCCGATGGAGCCTGACACGTCGGTCAGCAGGCTGGCATGCACCGAGCGGCTGCCGAAATCCTCCCGCAGCGCGTCCGCGATGGCGTCCTTGTGGCCGACGAGCAGGCCGATGGCCCGGTCGATCCACTCGATGCGCTTCTCGGCGCTGGGCGAACCGCCCCTGATGTGGGCTTTCTTTTGCGCGTCGAGGACGTCCTTCATCCGGGCGGCGGGATCGGCGGCGGGTCGGGCTTCGGCGGCGCTCATGGGATGTCCTCGAAATGACGGTCACCCCCAGAATAGCAGGGGAAACCATGACTTTGGGAGGCCGGATTTACTCTTTGTTACCGGACCCCCGATCAGAATGGTGCCGTCGGGGAAAGGGAAGATTTCGGCGATGGATCGGCATGAGCGGGCGCAGGCTCTCGCGAAAACCGCGCTGGCCGTGATGGCGGAGCGCAAGGTCGCGCCCACGCCCGAGAATTATCAGATATTCTTCGCCTATGCCTCGGGGGAGAACCCCGCCGTCGCGCGCATCGTGGGCGACATGGTGAGCCAGCGCCGTCCCTTCTCTCCCGACGTGCTGGAGGATCTGCGCCAGCGCTTCTTCCCGGCCTCGCGCGAGGATCGCGCCGCCGAAAGCTTCGGCGCAGGCATCCAGCAGGCGATGACCACCGCCATGAGCACGTTGGAGGCAGCCGGCCGCGACACCGTCGCCTATGGCCGCACGCTGTCCGAAGCGCGCAGCGAACTCGGCGAGGAGCATTCGCCGGAAGATTTGCAGAAGCTGGTCGAAAATCTGCGCGGCGCGACGCGCGCCATGGAAGAGCGTACCAGGGAGCTCGAAGGCAAGCTGCAGGAATCCTCGCACGAGATCGGCGAGCTCAAGAGCAAGCTCGACAACATCCGCAAGGAAAGCCTTACCGATCCGCTCACCGGCATCGCAAACCGCAAGGCCTTCGACACCGAGCTGGCGCAGGCGATCGCGCAGGCGCGCGCCGCGGGCGAGCCGCTCAGCCTGATGATGTGCGACATCGACAAGTTCAAGGTGTTCAACGACACCTGGGGCCACCAGACCGGCGACCAGGTGCTGCGACTGGTGGCGCACTGCCTGTCGGAGAACGTCAAGGGCCGCGACACCGCGGCGCGCTACGGCGGCGAGGAGTTCGCGGTGATCCTGCGCCAGACGCCCAAGGACGCCGCGGTGACGCTCGCCAACCAGATCCGTTCGACCGTGGAGAGCAAGAAGCTCGTCAAGAAATCGACCGGCGACATCCTGGGCACCATCACGGTGTCCGGCGGCGTGGCAGAGCTCTCCGCCGCCGACAGTGCCGCGAGCCTCATACAGCGGGCCGACGAATGCCTCTACGCCGCCAAGGACGCGGGCCGCAACTGCATCGTGTCGGAGCTGCCGGCACGGACTGCCGCAGCGTAAAGCTGTTCCCTCGGCGTGATAACCCGGCTTGCCCGGTCCCGGTATTGTCCGCGGCCGCGACAACGTTTTGCGCGCGCCGGAGCGTATTTGCTGGATGGCCGGCCAGCGCGGGCCATGACACAAATAGGAAGCGTGCCAATCCGCATTTCCCCCTGCTAAGCTGCCTCCGTCAGATATCCGGAGGAACGCATGCGCAAGGATTTCGAACGGGCTCATGTCACGGCGCATGGCGCGGTGGCGATCGTCACGCTCAATCATCCGGAGGCGCTGAACGCGGCGTCGGTGAAGATGCTGCGCGGGCTCACCTCGGCGCTCGATCATGTCGAGCGTTCCGGCGAGTTCCGCGCCATCGTGATGACGGGCGAAGGCCGCGGCTTCTGCTCCGGCGCGAACCTGACCGAGATCCCGGAGGAACAGCAATCCGCCGCCGGCGTCGGCTCGGCGCTGGAGACGGCATACCATCCCTTCCTGCGCCGCCTGCGCGACCTCAGGATGCCGCTCGTCACCGCGGTGAACGGGGCCGCCGCCGGCGTGGGCATGAGCATCGCGCTGATGGGCGACATCGTGCTGGCCGGGCGCTCGGCCTATTTCCTCCAGGCCTTCGCGCGCATCGGGCTGGTGCCGGACGGCGGCTCAACCTGGCTGCTGCCGCGCCTCATCGGGCTCGCGCGCGCCAAGGAGCTATCGATGCTGGCCGAGAAACTTCCGGCCGAAAAAGCGCTGGAATGGGGCCTCATCAACCAGGTGCATGACGACGCAGCGTTGATGGACGCGGCCCTGAAGCTCGCAACACGACTGGCCGATGGCCCGACTCAATCGCTGGGCATGATCCACAAGCTCTATTGGGACAGCCCGCAGAACACCTATGAGGTGCAGATCGACCAGGAACGCCAAGCCCAGGCCCGGGCCGGGCGGACCGAAGATTTCGTGGAAGGCGTAACCGCCTTTGCGCAGAAACGTCCGGCGAAGTTCAAAGGGAAATAAACTACCAGGCGGCCATCCGCCTCGCGCATGGCGGACCCAATCGCGGGCCGTGACTTGCGCCAATCGTCAAAAACCGGCCCAATCCCCGGCAAAACGAGGGGTTGGGCGGGCGCTCAGAGGCCGGCCCGCGCGACAACAATCTGTAGGAGTGATGCATGCGACGGAGTTTGATGGCGCTGGCCGGTCTGGCGGCCTGCACGGCGGTCGCGGCTGCTGCCGCGGGCACGCAATACGGCACCTGGGGTTTCGACTCCTCCGCGATGGATAAGAGCGTCAAGCCCGGCGACAACTTCTTCATGTACGTCAACGGCACCTGGTACAAGAACGCCGAGATCCCCGCCGACCGCTCCTCCACCGGCTCGTTCCAGGATCTGCGCGTGCTCTCCGAAAAGCGCATGCAGGAGATCGCGGCCTCGCTCGACGCCAAGACCGATCTCACGCCGGAAGAAACCAAACTCCGCGACCTCTACGACGCCTTCAACGACACCGCGCAGATCGAGAAGAATGGACTTGAGCCGGCGAAGGCCGACCTTGACCGCATCGCGAACCTGAAGACGGCCGACGACGTCGCCGCCGCGTTCGGCGATCCGCGGCTCGGCCTCGACTCGCCGTTCAACACCCAGATCGCCTTCAATCCGAAGAATACCAACGAATACGCGCTGATCTTCAGCCAGGGCGGCCTCGGCATGCCCGACCGCGACTACTACCTGAAGACCGACAACGCCGACCTCGAGAAGACCCGCGATGCCTACAAGAAGCACATCGCGACGATGTTCAAGCTTGCCGGCCTGAGCGACGCCGACGCGCGCGCCCAGAAGGTCTACGACCTGGAATACAAGCTCGCCGAAGCCACCTGGCCGAACGCCGAACGCCGCGAGACCGACAAGGTGTTCAACCCGATGTCGATCGCGCAGCTCAAGGCGCTGACGCCGGAATTCCCCTGGGACGACTATCTCAACGCCGGCGGCATCTCCGCCAACTCGCCGAAGGGCGAGCGCATCGTCATCGTGTCGGAGAAGTCGGGCTTCCCGAAATTCTCCAAGATTTTCGCCGACACGCCGGTTGACGTGTGGCGCGACTACCTGACGGCGCATTACCTGCACACCTACGCGCCCTATCTGCCCAAGGCGTTCGACGACGAGGATTTCGCCTTCTATTCCGGCACGCTGCAGGGCGTGAGCCAACAGCTGCCGCGCGCCGCGCGCGCCGCCCACGTGCTCGACAACCTCATGGGCGAGGCGCTCGGCAAGCTCTACGTCGCCAAGTACTTCCCGCCGGAAGCCAAGGCCAAGGCGGTGGAACTGGTGCACAACCTGCTCGCCGCCTACGACGCCGACATCCGCACGCTGTCGTGGATGTCGCCGGCCACCCGGCAGAAGGCGCTAGACAAGCTGCACAAGTTCGGCATCAAGATCGGCTATCCCGACCGGTGGCGCGACTATTCCGCGCTGGTCATCAGGCGCGACGACCTGATCGGCGACATCCAGCGCGCCAACGTCTTCGAGTGGCATCGCGAGCTCGACCGCATCGACCAGAAGGTCGACAAGAGCGAGTGGGGCATGACGCCGCCGACCGTGAATGCCTACAACAACCCGTTCTTCAACGAGGTCGTGTTCCCTGCGGCGATCCTGCAGCCGCCGTTCTTCGATCCCAACGCCGACGACGCGGTGAATTACGGCGGCATCGGCGCGGTGATCGGCCACGAGATCAGCCACGGCTTCGACGACCAGGGCGCCAAGTTCGACGCCGACGGCAACGTCAACGACTGGTGGACGCCCGCCGACAAGGCGGCGTTCAAGACCAAGCAGGATGCGCTGGGCGCGCAGTACAGCGCGTTCGAGCCCCTGCCCGGCCTGCACATCAACGGCGCCTTCACCATGGGCGAGAACATCGCCGACAATGCTGGCATCGCCATCGCGCTCAAGGCCTATCATATCTCGCTTCATGGCAAGAAGGCGAAGGTGATCGACGGGTGGACGGGCGACCAGCGCTTCTACCTGTCCTATGGCCAGATCTGGCGCTCCAAGATGCGCGAAGGCGCGCTGCGGCAGCAGATCCTGTCCAACGAGCACAGCCCCGCGATGTTCCGTCCCATCGGCACCACCCGCAACCAGGACGAATGGTACAAGGCGTTCGACGTGAAGCCTGGACAGAAGTATTACCTCCCGCCGGACCAGCGGGTGCATCTGTGGTGACGATAGGCCTGTCATCCCGGCCAAGCGATGCGTGAGCGTCGCATGGGGCCGGGATGCGCCGCGACACGTGCCCGGCGCGTCCGGGACTCGCGCGACGCGCGGCCGGGGTGACAATTGGGTTTGAAGGGGATCGCCATGAAATCGCTCACCGTCGCGCTGCTCGCCGCCGTAAGCATCGCCACCGTCGCCTCCGCCCAATCCCCCGGCAAGCCCGCCGTGCCGCCCTGGGGCGTCGATCTTTCGATGATGGACAAGTCGGTGAAGCCGGGGAACGACTTCTTCCTCTACGCCGACGGCACCTGGCTCAAGCATGACACCATTCCCGCCGACCGTTCCTTCTCCGGCGTGAACCTCGAGCTCGACAAGCAGAACGAGCAGCGGCTGAAGGACATCGTCAACGGCTTCCACGACAAGGCGCAGATCACCGGCGAGGAGAAAAAGCTCGCCGATTTCTACGCGGCCTTCGAGGACCGGAAGCAGATCGACGCCAACGGCATGAAGCCCGCCGCGTCCGACCTGCAGAGGCTGGCCGGCCTCAAGACACCGGACGACGTGGCGCGCGCCATGGGCGATCCGGCGCTCGGGCTCGACGGGCCGTTCAATGGTGGTATCGGCGTCGACCAGAAGGATCCCAACATCTACGAGATGTATCTCGGCCAGTCCGGCCTCGGCATGCCCGACCGCGACTACTACCTGAAGACCGACGCCGAGATCGCGAAGACCCAGGCCGCCTACAGGAAATACCTCGCCCAGATGCTGGCCTTCGCCGGCATCCGGGACGCGGACGGCAAGCGCGCCGCCGCGGTCTATCGGCTCGAGCGCCAGATCGCTGTCGCCTCCTGGCCCGCCGCCGACCGCCGCGACGCGGAGAAGACGTATAATCCCACAAAGGTCTCGGCCCTCAAGAAGCTCGCGCCGCATTTCCCGTGGGACGCCTATTTCGCGGCCAACGGGCTCTCGGAATCCTCGCCCAAGGGCGAGCGCGTGATCGTGGTCGCGGAGAACACGGCGTTCCCCAAGCTCGACGCGATGTTCGCGAAGACGCCCGTGACGACCTGGCGCGACTATCTCACGGTCCGGTACATGCACAGCTTCGCCGCCTACCTGCCCAAGGCGGTGGACGACGCGGACTTCGCCTTCTACGGCGAGGCGATCCAGGGCAAGACCGCGCAGCTCGACCGCGAGACCCGCGGCGTGCAGCTCCTCGACAACGACATGGGCGAGGCGTTGGGCAAGCTCTATGCCGCGCGCTACTTCACGGCGGACGCCAAGGCCAAGGCGCTCAAGCTCGTCCACAACATGCTGGCCGCCTACGACGCCGACATCCAGACGCTGTCGTGGATGACGCCCGCCACCCGCGCCAAGGCGCGCGAGAAGCTGCATCACTACATGCTCAAGGTCGGCTATCCCGACGCCTGGCGCGACTATTCCGCGCTCGCCATCGACCGCAACAACCTGATCGGCGACGTGAAGAACGCCGCGCGCTTCGAGTGGAACCGCAATCTCGTGCGCATCGACAAGCCGGTCGACCGCGCCGAATGGGGCATGACGCCACCGACCAACAACGCCTACTACAACCCGGTGTTCAACGAGATCGTGTTCCCGGCGGGCATCCTGCAGCCGCCCTTCTTCGATCCCAACGCCGACGACGCGGTGAACTACGGCGAGATCGGCGCCACCATCGGCCACGAGATCAGCCACGGCTTCGACGACCAGGGCTCGAAATACGACGCCTATGGCTCGCTGAAGGACTGGTGGACACCGGCGGACCGCAAGAACTTCGACGCGCGGACCGAAGCGCTGGCGAAACAGTACGACAGCTATGAGCCGCTTCCCGGCGTGCACATCAACGGCAAGCTGACGCTGGGCGAGAACATCGCCGACCTCGCGGGGCTCGTGATCGCGCTCAAGGCCTACCACCTGTCGCTCGGCGGCAAGCCCGCGCCGGTGCTGGACGGCTACACCGGCGACCAGCGCTTCTACATCGCCTATGCCCAGAGCTGGCGCCAGCACAATCGTCCCGGCATCGAGCGCGCGCGCCTGCTCTCAAACCCGCACAGCCCCGAAGACTACCGCGTCAACGGCGTGGTGCGGAACGACGACGGCTGGTATGCCGCCTTTCCGCAGATCGGGCCCGGCGACAAGTACTACCTGCCGCCAGATCAGCGGGTGAGGCTGTGGTGACTGGGCTTCCTCCCCGCGCGAGCGGGAGAGGCGGACCGCGAAGCGGTGGAGGGGTGCATCGGTATTGGAGCTGGGTCTGCGGCACCTACGCACCCCCTCCGTCTACCGCGCAGAACAGCGCGGCATCCACCTCCCCCGCTCTCGCGGGGAAGGAAGCGAAAGGAAGATGACATGAAGAAGCTCACTGCGTGCCTCGCCGCCATCGCATGCCTCGCCGTTAGCGGCACGGCCAAGTCCGACACCGCGCCCCGGGGCAAACCCGCTATTGGCGCCTGGGGCTTCGATCTCTCGGGCATGGATACGTCAGTGAAGCCCGGCGACGACTTCTTCGAGTATGCCAATGGCACCTGGTACAAAAACGCCGTCATCCCCGCCGACCGCACCTCAACAGGCTCGTTCCAGAACCTGGCCATCCTGAGCGAGCAGCGCATGAGCGCGATCGTCGCCGACCTGGAGGCCAAGCCCTACGCCCAGCTCACGCCCGAAGAGAAGCAGCTGCGCGACCTCTACGACGCCTTCGTCGATACCAGGCAGATCGACGCCCGCGGGCTGAAGCCGTTCAAGCACGATCTCGACGCGATCGCGCACGCCAAGACGTTGAAGGATATCGCGCGCCTCTCCGGCTCACCGGCGCTGTTCGTCGACGGGCCTTTCGGCGCCTTCGTCAACCCCAACGCCAAGGATTCCAACCAGTACGCCGTCTACGTCAGCCAGTCCGGGCTCGGCCTGCCCGACCGCGACTATTACCTTAAGACCGATCCCGCGATCGTCAAGACGCAGGATGCTTACCGGGCGTACGTCGCCCGCATGCTGACGCTCGCCGGCGCGAATAACGCCGACAAGCGCGCCGCCGCGGTCTACGACCTCGAAGCCGCGATGGCCAAGGCCCACTGGGCCGCCGCCGAACGCCGCAACGCCGACAAGACCTACAACCCGATGACGGAAGCCGAACTCGCCAAATTCGCGCCCGGCTTCGACTGGGCGGCCTACTTCGCCGCCAGTGACATTCAGGCGACGGGACCGAAGGGCGACCGCACCATCATCGTCCGCGAGAACACCGCGTTTCCGGAGATCGCCAAGGTGTTCGCCGTCACGCCCGTTGCGGTGTGGCGCGACTACATGACGGTGCACTTCCTGCACAACATGTCGGACTACCTGCCCACGGCGTTCGACCAGGCCGATTTCGACTTCTACGGCAAGGTGCTTGGCGGCCAGGACCAGGAGCTTCCCCGCGCCACCCGCGGCGTGCATCTGCTCGACAAGCGCCTCGGCCATCCGCTGGGCAAGATCTACGTCGCGCGCTACTTCCCGCCGGAGTCCAAGGCCAAGGTTGAGGCGCTGGTCGCCAACCTGCTCAAGGCCTACGACACCGACATCCGCAAGATCGACTGGATGAGCGCGGAGACCAAGGAGAAGGCGCTCGACAAGCTGCACCGCTTCACCCCGCATGTCGGCTATCCCGACAAATGGCGCGACTACTCGGGCCTCGTCATCAAGCGGGACGACCTGATCGGCGACATCGAGCGCAGCAACATGTTCGAATGGCGCTACCGCCTGGATCGCATCGACCAGCCGGTCGACCGCAACGAGTGGAACATGACCCCGCCGACCATCAACGCCTATTACACCCCGGTGTTCAACTCGATCTTCTTCCCGGCCGCGATCCTGCAGCCGCCCTTCTTCGACCCCAATGCCGACGACGCGGTGAACTACGGCGCCATCGGCGTGGTGATGGGCCACGAGATCGGCCACGGCTTCGACGACCAGGGCTCGAAATACACGGGGCTGGGCATCCTCCAGAGCTGGTGGACGGACGAGGACCGCGAGAAGTTCGAGGCGCGGGTCTCGGCGCTGGGCGCGCAGTTCGACTCTTACGAGGAGCTGCCCGGCATGCACGTCAACGGCAAGCTCACCATGGGCGAGAACATCGGCGACCTCTCCGGCGCCACGATCTCGCTGCAGGCCTATCACTACTCGCTCGGCGGCAAGCCGGCGCCGGTGCTGGACGGCTTCAGCGGCGACCAGCGCTTCTTCCTCGCCCATGCGCAGGTGTGGCGCGGCAAGTACCGCGAGGGCCAGATGCGCCAGCAGCTGCTCTCCAACCCCCACTCCCCGCCCCGCTGGCGCGTGATCGGCCCGCTGCGCAACGTCGACGGCTGGTACGACGCCTTCGACGTCAAGCCCGGCGACAAATACTACCTGCCGCCGGACCAGAGGGTGCATATCTGGTAGGGACTTGCTCCTTCCGTCTGCCGTCGTTCGCTTCGCTCGCTTGGCGTCCGGTTCCCCCGAGAAGCGGAGGCGGTGGCCGCGCGCCGCGGCGGCCGTGGAAGGAGTGGCACGTCCGCCCGCCACTCAGCGCATCTTCTTCCGCTTCTTCCGCACGGCGGGCGACCCTTCCGCGACCGCCAGCGCCGCGCGCGCCCAGCGGGCGAGTTCCTCCGGATCGTCGTAGAGCCGGTCAGGCAGCGCGTACCAGGTCGTCACGATCGTTTCGCCGGTGGAACGCTTCAGGAAGGAGAACGGCTTGCACGTCTCCGCGAGGAATGCCTTGCGGGTCTCCTCGTTCGTCTTGAAGTAGATCGTGCCCGAAAACACCATCCCGATCATCGTCTCGCCGAGGCAGATTCCCTCCCCGCCGAAGAACCGCTTGAGCCGGATGGGCCCGAACTCGGCGAACAGATCGTCGAAGCGGTGGGCGCCGGCGGCCGCCATGAGGTCTCCTCAAAGATAGCTCAGCCACCAGGCGGCGTTGCGGCGGCGCACGCCGGCGTACCATCGGCAGAGCGGATACATGATCGCAATGACGGCAATCCACACCCCATAGACGAGTGGGAGCCCCGGCGCCGCCCAGCCGGGCGGTGCCGCGAACGGGAAATGCGCGAGATCGGGCGAGCTGAACGTCTCTCGCACTTCGCCGTAACGGAGCCAGCTTGCCAGCATCGCCAGCAGGTGGATCAGGTAGAAGTGGATCACATAGAAGAACAGCGGCACGCGGCCGAAGACCAGGGCGGGACGAAGGAACGCCGGCACGCCGCGGTCGAAGAGGCCCAAAAGCAGCATCGCCGGCCCGAGGGTCATCATCAGGAACAGAAGCGACGGCGGATATTTCGTGGTGTCGATGAGCGCCATGACGGTCCAGAGCGCGGATTTCTGCGGCTGCCATGGAACCGGATCGCCGTAGACGTTTGCATAGCGCAATGCGATGAATCCGGCGACAAGGCCGAGGCCGATCCAAAACAGCAGGCGCTCGCGCCGCGCCGTGCTCCACTCATAGGCCTGGCCCAGCGCATAGCCGAGCGCCGTGACGCCGACCCATGGGATCAGCACGTAGGAAATCAGCACCAGATGGCCATCGGCGTCCAACGCGATGCCGGGCGAATGCAGCACGTTCCAAAGCGGCGCGAGCGCACCGAAGCTCTGGGGGCCGATCCCGTCAAGCAGGTTGTGGCCCGCGATCGTGACGAGGGCGAAGGCCGCGATCGCCCAGTTGGGCAGCCAGATCAGGCCCGCCAGCACGATCATGGCCCAGCCCAGCGCCCACAGCACGGTGATGATCGTCACGTGGTAGTCGATGTTGAACTGAAGCGCGAAGCGCATCGCCGTGAGCTCGAGGAAGATGAGCCACAGCCCCCGCGTCGCCAGAAAGCGCGCGAGCGCGGGCTTCGGCATCCGCCGCCGCGTCAGATAGGCGCCGGTCCCCGTCAGCAGGAAGAAGACCGGCGCGCAGAAATGCGTGACCCAGCGCGTGAAGAACAGCGCCACGGTGGTGGTCGTCAGGTTGACCGGATTGGCGGCAAAGTCGCCGAAGAAGTCGTGTGAGTGATCCAGCGCCATCAGCACGATGATGACGCCGCGCAGCAGGTCGACGGAGTCGATCCGCTTGCGCGGGAGCACGGCCTCGTCCGCCGCTTGAAGGTTCGCCACCAATGCCATCCCCAATGACAGAACCGGACGAATCCGGATTGTAAGGCCTCACTCCATCTTCGCCGGCGTGATCGAGACGCTTTCGCCGCAGCCGCAGGCGGCAGTCTGGTTGGGGTTGTTGAAGACGAAGCGGGCGGCAAGCTTGTCGCGCGTGAAGTCCATCTCCGTGCCGATAAGGAACATGATCGCCTTGGGGTCGATGAACACCTTGACGCCCTTGTCCTCGACCACCTCCTCGAAGGGCTGCGCGGCCTCGGCGTAATCCATCGTGTAGCTCATGCCCGCGCAGCCGCCATTGACCACGCCCACGCGCAGGCCGAGATATTTGCCGTCCGAGGCCGCCATGATCTCGCGCAGGCGCGCCGCCGCCGCATCCGTCAGCCGGATCGCCTTGGGGCGCGGGCGGCGGAGCCTGGTTGTCGTCTCAGTCCTGGTTTCCGTCACCGTTCAACTCCTGCGACCAGCGAATGGCGAATGGCGAATTGTGGGATTCGCATGCTCGCCGTCCATCTCTCGACTTCCCTATTCGCCATTCGCCACTCGCTATTCGCCCACTTCCCTCAAAACATGTTCAGTTCGAGCTTCGCGCTTTCGCTCATCATGTCCGGCGTCCAAGGCGGATCGAAGGTCATGTTGACCGTCACCTCGCCCACGCCCTCGACCGTCTCCAGCGCCGATTTCACCATGTTGGGCATCTCGCCCGCCACCGGACAGGCTGGGGCCGTCAACGTCATGTCCACCTTGACGTCCTTCTTTCCGCTCTCCGCGTTGTCCTCGACGTCCACCTTGTAGATAAGCCCGAGTTCGTAGATGTCCACCGGGATCTCCGGATCGAACACGGTCTTGAGCGCGGTCACGAGCTTCTCCGTGAACGCCTCGAGTTCCTCAGGCGCGATCGCCGAGGTCCCGTCCGTCAATCCGGTTGCGGCCGGTTGCGCGTTCATTCCGTCACGGCGGCGGCGCCGCCCTCCAGAGCCGATTTCATCGTGTGCCACGCCAGCGTGGCGCATTTCACCCGCATGGGAAAGGCCGACACGCCGGCCATCACATCCAGCCGCTCGCGGTCCTCGCCGGCAAGCGCCGTGTCCTCGCCTTTCACCAGATGCAGGAAGCCGCCCATGAGCGTTTCGGCCTCGGCCACCGTGCGGCCGGTCAGCATGTCCGTCATCAGGGAGGCGGAGGCCTGGCTGATGGCGCAGCCGCGGCCTTCGAAACCGATGTCGGCGATGCGGCCGTCCTTGTCCACCACCAGGTAGATCTTCACCCGGTCGCCGCAGAGCGGATTGTAGCCTTCGCCGGTGTGCGTGGCGCCGGGCAGCGCGCCGAAATGGCGCGGGTGCCTGGAATGGTCCAGGATCACGTCCTGGTAGAGCTCGCGGGTCGCGTCGTCCATCACGTCAGCACCTTGCGTGCCTTGGCGAGCGCCGCGACCAGCGCCTCCACATCGGCACGTTCGTTATAGAGTGCGAAGGACGCCCGCGTGGTGGACGCGGCGCCGAAGCGCTCCATCAACGGCTGTGCGCAGTGATGCCCGGCCCGCACCGCCACGCCTTCGCGGTCCAATATCGTGGCCACGTCGTGGGCATGCATGCCTTCGGTCTCGAAGGACAGGATCGCGCCCTTGCCCGGGGCGTCGCCGATCACGCGCAGCCAGTTGAATTGGCGCACCGCCTCGCGCGCGGCGGCGAGCAGCGCGTGCTCATGGGCGGCCACCGCTTCGCGGTCGAAGCCGGACAAGTAGTCGAGCGCCGCGGCGAGGCCGACGCTTTCGACGATCGGCGGCGTGCCGGCCTCGAAGCGGGCGGGCGGATCGGCATAGGTGATGCGCTCGCGGGAGACTTCGCGGATCATCTCGCCGCCGCCGTTGAACGGACGCATGGCTTTGAGGTGCGCGCGCTTCGCATAAAGCGCGCCGATCCCGGTGGGTCCGTAGAGCTTGTGGCCGGTGAGCGCGTAGAAATCGGTGTCGAGGTCGCGCACGTCCACCCGTTCATGCACCGCGCCCTGGCAGCCGTCGGCCAGCACCGGCACGCCCTTGGCGTGCGCGCGGGCCACGATCTCCTTCAGCGGCGCCACCGTGCCCAGCACGTTCGACATATGCGCGACGGCGACCAGCTTCGTCCGGGGGCCGATGGCGGCATCGACCGCTTCGGCATCCAGCGCGCCGTCGTCCGTCACGTCCACCCAGCGCAGCACCGCGCCCTGGCGCTCGCGCAGGAAATGCCACGGCACGATGTTGGAATGATGCTCCATCGCGGTGAGCACGATCTCGTCGCCCGGCTCGATCCGCGGCGCAAGATACGAATAGGAGACGAGGTTGATCGCCTCCGTCCCACCCTTGGTGAAGACGATCTCGTCTTCATGCGCGGCGTTGAGGAATTTGCGCACGGTCTCGCGCGCGGCCTCGTAGCGCTCCGTCGCCTGGGCGGAGAGATAATGCACGCCGCGATGGACGTTGGCGTAGTCTGTGCGCGCGAACGCCGCCATCGCGTCCAGCACCGCGTCCGGCTTCTGCGCCGAGGCGGCGCTGTCGAGATAGACGAGCGGCTTGCCGTAGACTTCGCGCGACAGGATGGTGAAATCCTTCCGCGCGGCGGCGGCATCGAACAGCTTCGGGAATATGGGCTGCGCCGTCACGACAGGCTCTCCAATGCCGCCTCGACCGCACGCCACACATCGGCCCGCGCCGCCTCGTCCGCGATCGCCTCGACGGCATCGCCCAGGAACGCGCGCATGAGCAGTGCGCGCGCTTCGGTCTGCGGGATGCCGCGCGACCTGAGATAGAACAGCGAATCCGCGTCCAGGTCGCCCACCGCCGCGCCGTGCGCGCACTTTACGTCGTCGGCGAGGATTTCGAGCTCCGGCTTGAGGTTGATCTCGGCGCGGTCGTGCAGCAATATCCCCTTGGCCGTTTGCCGGCTGTCCGATCCGTCCGCGCCCGGCGCCACCGTCACCTTGCCCTGATAGACGCCGCGCCCATGCCCGCCGGCGACGTATTTGAAGAGCTGCGTGCTCGTCGTGTCCGCCACCGAATGGGTGACATGCGTCGTGACGTCCGCATGCGAGCCCTCCAGCACCGCCACGCCGGAGAGATGCGCCTGCGCGCCCTCGCCTTCGAGCGCGATGTGCAATTCGGTGCGCGAAAGCCGGCCGCCGAAATTGGCGAAATGCGCGATGTAGGACGCGCCGCCAGCGACGCGCACGGCATAGTCCGCGACCTGCGCCACGGCATTCGCGGGCGCGAACCGCAGATGGGTCAGCCGCGCATGGGCGCCGAGCACGATGTCGGCGGCGACGTTCGCGAAGTCCCTCGCCGAAACCGTCTCGCGCAAGAACAGCGATGCGCCCTCCTCGACCACGATCACGGCACGTCCGTGACCGCCTTCGGTCAGCGCGAGATGGATCGCGCCCGCCTCGCCCCTGGGCACGCGCACATAGGGCCCGGCCTTGGCGCGCGCGAGGGCCGTCTCCGCCATCGCCCCATGCGTCCCGCGCGGCGCGATCTCCGGCAGGTCGGCGATCTCCACGCCGCCATCGGCGGACAGCACCGACCACGCCGCCACCGGCGCGGCCACGACCGTGACCTCGTCGACCGCGTTGCGCAGGTCGCTGTACTTCCAGTCCTCGACGCGCCGGTTGGGAAGTGCGTTCATGCCGCGTCCTTGACGATCTGCGCGTAGCCCTTGGCTTCGAGCTCGTGGGCCAGCTCCTTGCCACCTTCCTTGATGATGCGGCCGGCCGAGAGCACATGCACCCGGTCGGGCACGATGTAGTCGAGCAGGCGCTGGTAATGGGTGATGACCAGCATGGCCCGGTCGGGGCGGCGCAGCGCGTTGACGCCGTCGGCCACCAGCTTCAGCGCGTCGATGTCGAGGCCGGAATCGGTCTCGTCCAGGATCGCCAGCTTGGGCTCGAACAGCGCCATCTGGAGAATTTCGAGTCGCTTCTTCTCGCCGCCGGAGAAGCCGACATTCAATGCCCGCTTCAGCATCTCCTCGGAGATTTGGAGCGCTTTCGCCTTCTCGCGCACCAGCCGGAGCACGCCGACGGCGTCGACCTCCTTCTCGCCGCGCGCGCGGCGCTGGGCGTTGAGCGCGGTCTTGAGGAAGGTCAACGTCGTGACGCCGGGGATTTCCACCGGATACTGCATGGCGAGGAAAATGCCCCTGGCCGCGCGCTGATCCGGCGACATCCCGGCGAGGTCTTCGCCGTTGTAACGGATCGTGCCGGATGTGATCTCGTAGCCTTCGCGGCCCGCCAGCACATAGGACAAGGTCGACTTCCCCGAGCCGTTCGGCCCCATGATGGCGTGCACCTCGCCGGCGCCGACGCTGAGCGTCAGCCCCTTGAGGATTTCCTTGCCGTCGACGGCGGCGTGCAGGTCTTTGATCTCAAGCATCATTGCGGATCCAACAAATACAACTGTCATGGCCCGCGCATGCGGGCCACCCAGTTGAGGTGCCGTAACGGCCGAAAGGTTCGCAGGATTTCACCTGGGTGGCCCGCATGCGCGGGCCATGACAAGGAAGAAATGGCGTCATCCCACGCTCCCCTCGAGCGAAATCCCCACCAGCTTCTGCGCCTCGACCGCGAACTCCATCGGCAGCTGCTGCAGCACCTCGCGGCAGAAGCCGTTGACGATCAGCGCCACGGCCTCTTCCTGCGGGATGCCGCGCTGGAGGCAATAGAAGAGCTGGTCCTCTGCGATCTTGGAGGTCGTCGCCTCGTGCTCGAGGCGCGCGGTGGGATTGCGGCATTCGATATAGGGCACGGTGTGGGCGCCGCATTCCTTGCCGATCAGGAGCGAGTCGCATTGCGTGTAGTTGCGCGCCCTGGCCGCCCTGGGATGGACGCTGACCAGACCGCGATAAGTGTTCTGCGCCTTGCCGGCCGAAATGCCCTTGGAGATGATCCGCGAGCGGGTGTTCTTGCCCAGATGGATCATCTTGGTGCCGGTGTCGGCCTGCTGGAAATGATTGGCGATGGCGATCGAATAGAACTCGCCCACGCTGTCGTCGCCGCGCAGGATGCAGCTCGGATATTTCCAGGTGATCGCCGAGCCGGTCTCCACCTGCGTCCACGAAATCTTGGAGCGCGCGCCCCGGCAATCGCCGCGCTTGGTGACGAAATTGTAGATGCCGCCCAGCCCGTTCTCGTCGCCGGGATACCAGTTCTGCACGGTGGAATACTTGATCTCCGCGCCTTCCAGCGCCACCAGCTCGACCACCGCGGCGTGGAGCTGGTTTTCGTCGCGCTTGGGCGCGGTGCAGCCTTCGAGATAGCTCACATAGGAGCCCTCGTCGGCCACGATCAGCGTGCGCTCGAACTGGCCGGTCTCGCTGGCATTGATGCGGAAATAGGTCGAGAGCTCCATCGGGCAGCGCACGCCCTTGGGCACATAGACGAAGGTGCCGTCGGAGAACACCGCGGAGTTCAGCGTGGCGAAGAAATTGTCCGTCACCGGCACCACGCTGCCGAGATACCGGCGCACCAGTTCGCCATGCTCGCGGATGGCCTCCGAGATCGGGCAGAAGATCACGCCCGCCTCCTCGAGCCTGGCCTTGAAGGTGGTCGCCACCGACACGGAGTCGAACACCGCGTCCACCGCCACGCCGGCCAGCAGCTTCTGCTCGTGCAGCGGGATGCCGAGCTTCTCGTAGGTCTCCAGCAGCTTGGGGTCGACCTCGTTCAGGCTCTGCTTTTGCGGCGTGTTCTTGGGCGCGGCGTAATAATAGGCGTCCTGGTAGTCGATCTTCTGGTAATGCACGCGCGCCCAGCCGGGCTCGCGCATCTCCTTCCAGCGCGCATAGGCGGCGAGCCGCCAATCCAGCATCCACTCCGGCTCGCCCTTCCGGGCCGAGATGTAACGGACGGTATCCTCGCAAAGCCCCTTGGGCGCGCGCTCCATCTCGATGTCGGTGACGAAGCCGTATTTGTACTTCTCGCCGAGCGCGGCCACCTGTTCGCGAGTTTCTATCGCTGCCATCGTCAGCCCGCCAATGCCACTTTGCGCGCGAGAAGCTTGCCGACCGAAGCCATGAAGGCATCGATCTGCGTCCGCGTCGTGTCCGCTCCGAAGCTGACGCGCAGCGCGCAGCGTGCCAGGCTCTCCGGCACGCCCATCGCCGCCAGCACATGGCTCGGCGCCACCTTGCCCGACGAGCAGGCCGCGCCCGAGGAGACGCAAATCCCGTCCAGGTCCAGCGCGATCAGCGTCGTCTCCGCCTGAAGCTGCGGGATGGCGAAGCAGGAGACGTTCTTCTGCCTGACCGCGCCTTCGCCGAAGAAAACGGTGTTGGGCTCGAGCTTCCTGAGCGCGATCTCGAACGCCGCGCGCGCCGCGGACGCGGCCTGTGCCTCGTTGTCGAAATTGGCCTGCAGCGCCCGCGCCGCGGCGCCGAAGCCCGCGATGCCGGGAACGTTCTGGGTGCCGGCGCGGCGGCGCATCTCCTGCGCCCCGTCGAACAGCGCCGCCAGGGGCGCCGTCTCGCGCGCCGCCAGCGCGCCCGTGCCCTGCGGCCCGCCGATCTTGTGGGCGGAGAGCGAGAGGTAATCGGCGTCCCACGCCGCGAAGCGGATCGGCGAAAGCCCGCTCGACACCGCGTCCACGTGCAACAGCGCGCCCTCGCCCGCTTCCTTGCGCAGCAGCGCGGCCAGCGTGGAGATTTCCTCGATCACGCCCGTCTCGTTGTTCGCGAAAATCAGCGACACCAGCGCGCGGCCCTTGCCGTTCATCAGCTGGAAGCGGAATTGCGCGGTATCGACGCGGCCGTCCGCATCCACCGCGATCTCGCTCACCTTCAATCCCGGAACGGTCTCCGCGAGCGTCGCCGCCACGGCGCGCACGCTGTCATGCGCCGTCGCGGCCACGAACAGCCGCGTGATGCGATCCTCGTCTTCCAGCGCGCCCGCGATGGCGCCGCGCAGGGCCAGCGCGTTGGATTCTGCGCCGCCGCTGGTGAAGACCACTTCGGATGGCCTCGCGCCGGCAAAGGCCGCCACCTGCTCGCGCGCCTCCTCCACGATCGCGCGCGCGGCGCGGCCCGCGGCATGTACCGAAGACGGATTACCGCCGGCCTCCAGGGCGCGCAGCATGGCCGCGCGGGCTTCGTCGCGCAAAGGCGCCGTGGCGTTGTGATCCCAATACATCATGGCGAATAACGGATGTTACGCCGCCTCGCGCGACGCGTCCGGCTTCACGTCGCTGTTGCTTGGCTTGGCCTCGCAGGGCTTGGCGCGCCCCAGCACGCGCTTCTCCACCACGTCGCCCAGCGACACGCTGGAGAGGAAGACGTGTATCTGCCGGCCGAGTTCTTCCCACAGGTCGTGGGTCACGCAGCGCGTGGAGGCGCCGGTGCAGCCCACGGGGCTCCCGGGCTGGCAGCGCGTGGCCGTGATCGGCTCGTCCACCGCCAGGATGATGTCGGCGATGCGCACGTCGGCGGAGGGACGGCTGAGCCGGTAGCCGCCGCCCGGGCCGCGAACGCTCTTCACCAGCCCGCCGCGGCGCAACTTGGCGAAAAGCTGTTCCAGGTAGGACAGCGAAATCTCCTGCCGCCTGGCGATCTCCGCCAGCGACACCGGCTTGCCCGCGCCTTCATGGCTCGCCAGATCGGCCATCGCCATCACGGCATAGCGGCCCTTGGTGCTCAGTCTCATGGGAAAACTCCCGCTTCGCTCGCGCTTTTCCTTGATTTTCGGGGGGGCGAACGTGTTAACAAAGCCAGCCCCAAACCAAGGCGCACATGGGTTCTTACTGCGCTGCATATAGATTCCCCGACCCCCATGGTCAAGAATTCGGCGTGCATGGCAGGCCGTATATTCTTAAGCCATTGAGAAAAAAGGATTTATGTGCTGCGTCTATTCGCCTCAATTCCCACTTGCCTGCTTGGACCAAGTCCTGGACCCCCTAATGCCCGACATCATCCTTCCCGGCCCCGCCGGCCGAATCGAAGTCCGCTACCAGCGCCAGAAGATGCCGGGTGCGCCGATGGCGCTTGTGCTGCATCCGCACCCGCAGTTCGGCGGCACCATGAACAACCCCTTGGTCTACGACCTTTTCCACATGTTCCACGGGCTGGGCTGCACCACGGTCCGTTTCAACTTCCGCGGCGTGGGCCGGAGCCAGGGCACCTTCGATTCCGGCGCGGGCGAACTTTCGGACGCCGCCGCCGTGCTCGACTGGATGAACACCCTCTATCCCAACCCCTCCTTCGTCTGGGTCTGCGGCATTTCGTTCGGCGCCTGGATCGGGATGCAGCTCCTTATGCGCCGGCCGGAGATCACCGGCTTCATCTCCATCGCCCCGCCGGCCTCCATGTACGATTTCAACTTCCTGGCCCCCTGCCCGGCTTCCGGCCTGATGGTGCACGGAACCCGCGACCAGGTGGTGCCGGAACTCGACGTCCAGAAGCTGGTGGACCGGCTCTCCGCCCAGAAGGGCATCAAGATCACTTATGAAAAAATCGAAGGAGCCAACCACTTCTTCGACCACCACGAGGCCGAAGTCGTGGAGGCCGTGAAGGAATATGCCTCGCGGATGATGAGCGGCCCGCGCGAGGGCCGCTGAGCCCCCCTGCATGATTAACTCCGTACAAATCTGGCCGCGATTTATCGCCCGATTGGCTCTATAATCGCGGCCGTATTTCAGCAGTCGCAGGGGCCCATGAAGCCGATCGTCTTCGCAACCGCGCTTTGCGCGCTGGCCATGCTCGCGCCGCAGGCCGAAGCCCGCATGGGGCTCGCCGCCGGCCAGTGCCTGAGCAAGTTCCACTCCCCGCAGGAGCGCATCGAGTACTGCAAATCCTACGCCGAGGACGGCGTGGACACCGACCAGTACACGGCGGCGGAGTACGCGCTGGGCTGGGCCTATCGGCTGGCGGGCGATTATCCCGACGCCGAAGCGACGATGAGCAAGGTGATGCTGCTCGACTCCACCTGGCTCAATGCCTGGCTCGAGCGCTCCACCGCTTATGCCGAGGACGGCAAGTACCAGCAGGCGCTGGACGACGTGGAGTTCATCGCCACCCACGCCGACGATCCCTCCATCGCGGACATGCAGCGCTGCTGGGTGCGCGGAGTATCGGGCAACGACCTCGCGCTCGGGCTGGACGACTGCAACAACGCCTTCGCGCAGCATCCCGGCGACTTCGCGCTGCTGCTCGCCCGTGCCATGATCTATTACAAGCAGGGAGACATGAAGGACTGCATCGCCGACCTCGATGCCGCCATCGACGCGCGGCCCAAGGCGGCCGGCGCGTATTTCCTGCGCGGCGTCGCAAAAGGCGCCGATGGCCAGGACGACATCGACAAGGCAAAGGACCTCGAGCCCTACATCGACGTCGAATTCGCCGGCTACGGCGTAAAGCCCGCCGCGGCGCAAGCGGCGCCGGCGAAATGAACGCGGCGGCAATCCTGGCGGCCACCATGTTGCTGGCCTGCGCAACGCCTGCCCTTGCAGAGGCGGATTCCGGCGCTGACTGGCATGTCTGCGAGGACAGGAAGCTCGACGTCGACCAGCGCATCGATGCCTGCAAGGCCGTGCTCGCGCAGCAGAAGCTGACGAGCAAGGACAATGCGGCCGCCCTCAGCGGCCTCGGCCTGGCTTACGAGGAAAAGGGCTTCTATGAGAGCGCGCTCGGTGCTTTCACCGACGCCATCGCCGCCGATCCCGGCGCCACCTACATCTACGCAAACCGGGCCAGCCTCGAAAACACGCTTGGAAAGACGGACAAGGCGCTTGCGGATTGCAGCGCGGCGCTGGCCATCAAACCCGGCGACCCGGGCGTGCTGGTGGTGCGGGCGACGATCTATGCCACGCAGCGGAACTTCGACCTCGCCATCGCGGACGCCACCTCGGCCCTCACTGGCAGGCAGGACGCGACATTCTACTTCGTGCGCGGAGAAATCTATCGCGAAGCGGGAAAGCCGGATTTGGCGCTCGCCGATCTGAGCCAATCGCTGGCGCTCGAAGCCGGAACCGCCGCTGTCTACAACAGCCGGGGCCGGGCTTATGACCGGCTCGGCAGGCACGATCTGGCGGTGTCCGACTTCAATACGGCCATCGGTCTCTCGCCGGAGTTTGCCGATGCCTATGTCGGCCGCGCCTCCGCGGAAGCGGCACTCGGCGATTACACCCATGCCATTTCCGACGACGACCGCGCGGCGAGCATCGACCCGAAGCGCGCCGATGCATGGAACGACGCCTGCTGGTTCCGGGCCGTCGCGATGGTCGAGCCCGGCAAGGCGGAAGATGCCTGCCGCAAGGCGGTCGCGATCCTGCCGGCCAACGCCGACCTGATCGACAGCCTCGGCTTCGCGTTGTTCCGCGCCGGCAAGTTCGCGGATGCGATCGCAAGCTTTACCGATGCGCTCGCGCACAATCCCAAGCTCGCTTCGTCGCAATACATGCGCGGCATCTGCAAGCTGCGCACTGGCGACGCTTCCGGCGCGGCGGACATCGCTGCCGCCAAGGCGATGGATCCGAACGTCGCGGCCGTTTACGCCAGATACGGCGTAGCGGAGCCGTCGCCATGAACCGGAATGCCTTCGCCGCCCTGGTCCTCGCCGGGGAGCTCGTGACCACGGCTTGCGCGGCGGCGCCCAACAATCTCGGCGTCGCGGCGCTGGCCGCGGGCGACCGTGACCGCGTCTTCGAGCAATTCTCCAAGGCCATCGCGGTCGATTCCGCCATGTGGCAGGCCTATTCGGACCGTTCGGGGACCTATGCGCGGCGCGGCGCGTTCGACCTGGCCCTTGCCGATTGCAGCAGTGCCATCGGACTCGGTCTCGGCACGGTCGCCGACTATGCACGCTACGAAGTGAAGGAGCCCAAGCCATGAAGATTGCGTTGACGGCGACATTGCTCGCCTGCGTCGCGACTGGCGCGCTCGCCCAGTCGCAGGAAAGTTATGGTCAGCTTCACGACGCGATCAAATATTGCCAGCCACACGTCGCCGACAATCCGGAGCTGATCATCGCCTCGTGCCTGAAGGCGATCGATTCCGGCTTTGTCGGCGGTCAATCGCTGGCCCAGGCCTGGAACAATGTGGGCGGCGCGCACATCATCCTGAAGCAGTACGACCAGGCGATCCTGGCGCTGAACAACGCCATCGCAGCCGATCCCAAGCTGTGGCGCGCCTATGAGAACCGCGGTGCGGCAGAAGGCGCGCTTGGGGAGCTGGACAAGGCCGGAGCCGACATCGATGTCGCGATGCAATTGGCGCCCAAGGAGCCGGGACCGGTGCGCATGCAGGGTCAGCTCTTCCTGGCGGAGCGGCGCTACGACGACGCCGTCGCCAGCTTTACCGCCGCGATCGCAAACGATTCCAGCGACGCGCCGTCCTACGGCCTGCGCGCACAAGTCTATGACAAGCTCAATCAGCCCGACAAGGCGGCCGCAGACCGCGCCAAGCTCAAGGAACTCGATCCGGACAACAAGTACGGGATGCAGTGACGTTCTTCCTCCCTCGCGAGAGCGAGCAAGACGGAGGGGTGTGTCCGCTGGTGACGGCACAATCACAGTTCTTCGCCACTGCCGTCCCCGCTCCACCGCCTGCGGCGGTCCCCGCTCCCGCGGGGAAGAAGCGGCATCACCCGCGATGCACCCGCCCGCCCGTCATCGGCTCTCTCACGCCGGTGGTGGTGGGCAGGCTCAGCGGCAGGCCCCGGACGGAGCGCGCGGCGAGATAGGCGAAGGCTTCCGCCTCGATGAAGTCGCCGCGCCAGCCGGCGTCCTCGGCCGACAGGACCGGCGCATTCACCCGCGCGCGCAGTTCCGCCATCAGCACCGGATTGAGCCGCCCGCCACCCATGACGATCCAGGTGTTCGGCATCTGCGGGAAATGCGCCCGGGCCTTCGCGATCGCGGCGGCGGTGAAGGCCGTGAGCGTGGCCGCGCCGTCCTCCGGCGAAAGGCCGCGCACGGCCTCCGCCGTGAAATCGAGCCGGTCGAGCGATTTGGGCGGTACCGCCGCGAAGAAATCGTGCGCCAGCATCGCTGCCAGGATCGCGTGATCGACCTTGCCGGCGCGGGCGAGCGCGCCGTGCTCGTCGACGGGCTTGCGCGTATGCGCCATCGCCCAATCGTCGATGGGCGCGTTGCCCGGGCCGGTGTCGAACGCGAGGATGTCGTCCGCGCCGACATAGGTGACGTTCGCCACGCCGCCGATATTCACCAGCACGACCGGCTTCTCGTAGCGGCCCGCCTCGCGCACCAGAGCGGCGTGATAGAGCGGCACCAGAGGCGCGCCCTGCCCGCCCGCCTTCACGTCGGCGGAGCGGAAGTCGTTGACGACGTCGATGCCGGTCAGCCGCGCGAGCAGCGCGCCGTCGCCGATCTGCCAGGTCCAGCGCGCGGCCGGCCGATGCAGGATGGTCTGGCCGTGAAAGCCGATCAGCGCGACGTCGCGGGCTGCGAGCCCCGCCTTCGCAAGCAGGGCCTTCACGGCCCCGGCATGAGCTTCCGTCAGCCGCCGCTCCGCCTCGCGGATCGACCACGGCACGGGCGCGCCCTCGGCTACGTTGCGCGCCTCGTCCAGGCTGGCGCGCAGCATGGCGCGCGTCTCCGCGTCATAGGGCACGGCCAGCGTGGCGCCGGGCACAGCCACGTCCTCGCCGTCGGTCTCCACCAGGGCGGCATCGATGCCGTCCAGCGAGGTGCCGCTCATCAACCCCATGACTTTCTGGATATCCGCCATTCGTGCTACACACCCGGCCCAAAAATCGCGTTGAAAGTAAGGCCATGACCGCCGCGCCGCAATTCCGCTCCGAATTCCTCCGCACCTTCGTGGAGCGCGGCGCCTATTACGACTGCTCCGCACCGGAGGACCTCGACGCCCTGTTCCAGAAGGAGCGCGTCACCGCCTATATCGGCTTCGACTGCACCGCGCCGAGCCTGCATGTCGGCAGCCTCGTACAGCTGATGACGCTGCGCCGCCTGCAGCAGGCGGGGCACCGGCCGATCCTGCTGATGGGTGGCGGCACGACCAAGGCCGGCGATCCCTCCGGCAAGGACGAGACACGCCTGCTGCTCACGCCCGAGAAGATCGAGGCGAACAAGAACGCCATCGTCGCGGGCGTGAAGCACCTGCTGAAATTCGGCGACGGGCCCACCGACGCGCTGCTGGTCGACAACGCCGAATGGCTCGACCGGCTCGAATACATCCCCTTCCTGCGCGAGGTGGGGCGGCACTTCTCCGTCAACCGCATGATGACCATGGAAAGCGTGAAGCTCCGGCTCGAGCGCGAGCAGCCGCTGTCGTTCCTGGAGTTCAACTACTCCGTCATGCAGGCCTACGATTTCGTGGAGCTCCACAAGCGCCATGGCTGCCGCCTGCAATCCTCGGGTTCCGATCAGTGGGGCAATGTGATCAGCGGCATCGAGCTCGGCCGCCGCATGGCGAACGTCCAGCTCTTCGGGCTGACCACGCCGCTGATCGCGACCGCGTCGGGCGCCAAGATGGGCAAGACGGTGGCGGGCGCGGTGTGGCTGAACGCCGACCTGGTCTCGCCCTACGACTACTGGCAGTTCTGGCGCAACACGGAAGACAAGGACGTCGGCCGCTTCCTGCGCCTGTTCACCGACCTGCCGCTCGCCGAGATCGCGCGGCTGGAGGCGCTGCAAGGCGCGGAGCTGAACGAGGCCAAGAAGATTCTCGCCACTGAAGCCACCACCATCCTCCACGGCGAGGCGGCCGCCGACGCAGCGGCGGACACGGCGAAGAAGGCGTTCGAGGAGGGTGTCGCGTCCCTGAATCTTCCAACTGTGGAATTCGACTGGTCAGCCGACGACAAGGGTGTCGACCAGGGTCGGACCATGCGCAGCGCCGAAGCTTTGCTCAAGGCCTCCGGCCTGGCTTCATCCCTGGGAGACGCGAGGCGCAAGATCGCGGAAAACGGAAACACCGCTGTGAAGATCAACGATATGGTCATCAGCGATCCCAAGGCGATGTTCGAGGCGGGACAGGCTGATGCCCGGACCGGCGCGTTCAAAGTTCAGTACGGCAGGAAAAAGATAGTTCTCGTGAAGCCGGTTTAAGCGGCGTCGCGTCACGGCCCGCATTCGTAGGCCATGACACGATGAGGGCGATGCCGCAGCCCTGCGGCTCCGTGGGCGCCACGGCCGGTGAGTTCTGGGTCCTGAAGAACCTGCTGCAGCGGCGCGCGGCGCTTCCGGCCGCGGCGGCGCACCCGCCGAACGCCGGTGCGCATTTCTGACGCAGGCGGGCGCCCGCAGGCGAATATTCGCCTGTCCGACGCTCAGGGCGCCGGTTTTCGCGCCGCGGATGACAGCGCGAGAGCTGTTCAAGCCTCTGACTTCCAAGGCAAAATTTGCGGCCCGCGCAAATTGGAATTTTGTGTCCGCGCGATTTGGCGGAATCCTTGCCAGCGTGACGCTGCTATGCTAGGTTGTAGGCAGGCTGCAGAATTGTGCCCTGGCAAAGGCCAATTTCTGCAAGAGTTTCAATCCCCTTGAATCTACCCCCGCGTGTGATCTCCATGGAGCCTCCGCCCGTGGCGATCGCGTGCGTCAAAGGACAGGCAGCCGTGGATTCCGCTATTGCGGCTGCCGGTCCGGCTGCTTCTCCGGTGGCTGGCCCGAGGAGTTGGCCTGTGAGGGCGCGGACGGCGTCCTGCCTTCGAAGATCCGCCGCAGGATGCCCGGCGCCAGAACCGACAGCGGGTTCATGCTGACGTCGGGGGAGTCGAAGCTGCCCGTGGCGTTGTAGGTCATGCCCAGGATGCCCTCGCCCTTCTTCGACACCAGCACGTCGCCCAGGAGCGGAATGGCGCCGAGCACGCTGTTGAGGCCGTAAGCCGGCGCCACCGCGCCCTTCAGCGCCAGTGTCGAAGTGCGCCGGTCGAGATAGCCGTCCGCCGTGATGCCGATCGAAGGACCGGAGGCGCGCGCGTCGTGGACGTCGATCACGTCGCCATGGGTGGTGAACGGCACCTCCGCCTTGTCGAGCACCACGCCCTCGCCGCGCATCAGGTTCACGAAGCCTTCCAGCGAGCCCGCGGTGAACAGGCGCGTCAGGAAGGGCTGGTTCAGCACGCGGATGTCCTTCAGCGTCAGCGTGCCGGTGTAGTCCGGCACGCCGGCGTCGTTGCGCGCGGCCTCCGCCATCGGCGGAAGCTTCACCGTGACGGAAAGCGTGCCGCCGCGCACGCTTTCCATGCCGAACAGGCCCTTGAGCAGAAGGCCCGCATCGTCGGCGGTGAGCGTCACCTTGCGGCCGGAACTGTCGGTGGTGAGCGAGCCCTGGACCTTGTCGTTCTTCGTCTGCGTGGCGGAGAGCGACATCGCCTGCGGCCGGTGGCCGAGCCCGCTGAGTTCCAGATCGAACGGCGTCAGCACCACGCCTTCCTGCAGCACCAGCCGGTCCACCTTCACGCTGGCGTGGAAGGGATCGTTGGAGTCCATGGGTTGCGGCCGGGCCGGGCCGCCGGCGGCGGAGACGCCGGGATTGTGCTTGCCGAGCGCGGAGCCGTCGAACGAGCGGCCGGCGATGGTCAGACCCACCGTCGGGCCCTGGACGAGCGTGATGGCGAAATCGTTGGCCGGGCCCGCCTTCACCACCGGCGCGTCCAGCCGCACCAGATCGCCGTTGGCATCGAGCATGGCGGTGCCGCGCGCGGTCAGGCCGGGCCCGCCGATCTGGAACGTCGCGCTTCTCACCGATCCGTCGGGCGCGAATTTCGCGTTCGCCGTGCCGCCGGCCTGCGTGCCCGGGGGCTTCTTGTAGTTGATCAGGTCGTAGCCGACGCTGGCCTGGGTGAGGTCGAGCGTGGCCTGCGCGGTCTGGAGCTGGCCGCGCCGGCCCAGCAGGAGCGCGTTCACGCCGACCGGCCCGTCGATGAAATCGCCCAGCCGGAAGCCGAAGGCGTCGCGGGCGTCGTTGTCCATCACGCCCCTGGCCGTGACGCGGGTGGTGATGGGCGTGTCCTTGAAGGTTTCGGTCCAGTCCACGTTCATCTGCACGCCGCCGATCATCACCGGGCCGGCGGCATGCAGCGAATTGTTGTCGATCACGAAGGTGGCGATGCCGTCGGTGATCCTGGTGTGCTCGCCCAGGGCGATGGCGAGCCCGCTCACGGTCGTCTTCACGCTGATGCCGACCTCGTCGATCGACACGTCGTGCTTTGTGGGGACATGGAAGCTCAGATCGGCCTCGACATCGCCGCGCGCGCCCTGGGTGCGCATGTGGAAGCGCGAGGGGTATTGCAGCGGCTTCTCGTCGATGAGCGCCAGCACGTCGGGCAGCCCGCCGGAGATGTGGGCGGTGATGTCGGCCACATTGGTGTCGAGATGCAGGTCGGGAATGACCACCCTGCTCGCGCCGACCGAGATGCGGCCGACATTGGCCGAGGCGATCTCGCCCCGGAAATTGTCTCCGCTGAGCTGGGCCGTGCCCGACACGTTCGTCAGCGGGTCCAGGCCCGAGACGTAGGTAATCGTGGCGCCGGAAAGCGGAAACGACACGCTGACGTCGGCATCGGGCAGCACCGGCTGGTCGAGCTCGCCCGGCTTGATGTGCACATGCGCTTCGACGGGCCCGATCCGGCCCGCGGCCACATTGGCGTCAATCCATTCCCGCGCCCCGGCGCCGGCCTTGAGGGGCCAGTAGTGCAGCAGATCCCGCACGCCCAGCGGCGCGATATGCCCGTCGGCGTCGATGCCCGGCGACGCATCGCCCGCCAGCGTCACCTTGCCGGCGAACTCGGCCTGGAACGCGCCGCCGGAGATCGCGGCGCGCGAAACGGTGATGGAATTGTCCGCGGCCGAATAGGCCGCGCGCAAATTCGCCCGCGCGATGTCCACCGTCTTGTTCGTCACCGCCGGCACGTCGAACACGACCTTGTCCATGGTGATGTCGAGGGTGGCGGCGGACAGCCTGTTGTCGGGGCCGAACGCGACGTCGCCCTCGCCCTGCAGGTGCGCCTGAACCTCCGAACCGGCGAGCGTGCCGTCGTCGATCAGCAGGCGTCCGGTCTTGCCGTCGTAGCGTCCGACCACCCTGAGGGATTTCACCGGCAGGGGCTTGGGACCGAGGCCGGTCACATTGCCGGTCGCGCCGGCGGCGAAATCGGCATAGACGAGCCGCGCGCCGTCCAGCGTGAAGCTGCCGGAGATGTCCGTCGCCAGATTGAACGGCGCCAGCATCGACAGCGCCTTGGTGTTCGCTGCCAGCGCGGACAGGTTGAGCCCCTTCATGGCGATGTCGCCGGTGGTGGGGCCGATGGGCGGCAGGCGCAGCTCGCCCGAAATCTGGGCCCGGTTGCCGGAGACCTCGACCTGGGCGTTGACGGCGGCGATCAGCGCGCCGTCCAGGGTGTTGCCGCTGGAGAATTGCAGGCTCGCATCCGGCGCCACGACGAAGAGGTGCGAGCTCTCGTCATAGAACGCCAGGCGTGCATGCCGCACGGCGAAGCTCTGCAGCGAAGATCCGCCCTGGCCCCTGTTGATGGCGTCACGGATGCGGTCGAGCGCGTTGGTATTGCCGTTGTCGTTTTCGACGCCGAGGCGGAGCCTGCCGTCCGCCATGCGCACAAAATTGAGCTGCACGCCCACCAGCGCGATGCGCTTGACCTTGATGTGGCCGCGGAAGAACGCGCCGGCGCCGAGCCCGATCTCGGCTTTCGGCGCCTGGGCGATGATCCGCCTCTTGTCGTCGAACACGCGCGCGCCCAGCACCACGAGATTGATGCGGCCTTCCTCGCGCGACCATTCCAGCGCCGCCTCGTCGTAGCGCACCTTGAGGCCGGGCAGCGCGTTGGAGACCGAGGAAGCCAGCGTGCCGTTGACGAGATCGAGCGAGACCGGCCCGACGAGCACCCGCAGGAAGGCCCCGATCGCGAAAGTCAGGGCGAACACCAGCACGCAGGCGGCAATGAGGCCGGCGCGGTGCCAGTGGTGGCGGCGCGGCCAGGAGAGCTTGAGGCGCGGCGACTTCAGGATTTTGAGGTACGCATTCACAGGGCCGCTTCTTCCGATCGGTCGTTTGCTACTACCTGTTGGGCCCGTGCCTGATTCGGGCCCGGCCTCTTGCGTCTGATCGCGCATCAGCTTATCGCCTAACACGCGCTTCTGGTAAACGCCGGAAGCGGGGCCTCGTTAACACGCGTACCGGAGACCTTGATGGCCAACGAGCTCGCGCCCGGAGACCGGGCGCCCGCATTCCGGATGCCTGCCGATTCCGGCGGCGAAATCTCGTCCGCCACCCTCAGGGGCAGACCCTACGTCCTCTACTTCTACCCCAAGGACGACACCTCCGGCTGCACGAAGGAGGCCATCGATTTCTCCGCCGCGCGGAAGAAATTCGAGGTACTGGGGGTGGATATTGTGGGCGTCTCCAAGGACACCACAACATCTCACGACAAGTTCAAGAACAAACATAAGTTGAAGATCACGCTGGCTTCCGATCCCGAGAAAAAAACGGCCGAGGCCTATGGCGTCTGGGTGCTGAAGACCCTATACGGCCGCAAATACATGGGTATGGACCGGGCGACGTTCCTGGTCGACGCCAAGGGCGTCATCCGGCACATCTGGCGCAAAGTCAAAGTCCCGGGTCATGTGGAGGCCGTGCTCGCCGCGGCAAAGACCCTGTGAACCGGCCGGACGCGCCATTCGGCCCCAGATTAACCTCGGGTTCTTTTTTCTGGGCTAAGAGCTTGATCAAGCGCCCAGATGTAGGTGAAATGATGCCTTCAGGGGTCGGCGCGAAAGACGCCAAAGAGGGAAGTGACCGCATGGCCGGAACGCTCATCGAGCGTGCGTGGGCGTGGCTCCATGCGACGTTTCCGGAACGGCAAGTCTACATCCGCTCGGATGGGCGGGTTCAATTCTTCACCTTCGGACCGACGCTGCAGGCCACCATGGCCGGGCTCTCGCTCATCTTCCTCGGCTGGGTCGCGTTCGCATCCGTCAACGTGATCTTCAAGGACCGCATCATCGCGGCCAAGGATCATCGCTACCAGCAGATGCAGTCGACCTACGAGAACCGCGTCGCCGACCTGCAGGTTTCCTACGACGAGCTCAACGGCGCGCTCATCGGCGCCGAGGACAAGTTCAAGCAGACCGCCGACGAACTTCAGAACAAGCAGACCACCGTGGCGCGCCTTCTCGGCCAGAAGCAGGCGGTCGACCAGACGCTGTCGTCCATTTCGGCCGGCGCCGTGCTGCGTCAGGGCAGCGACACCCCGGATGACGATATCCCTCAGGGTTCCGCGTCCGGCGCCAGCGACAGCGTCGGTGACGCCGGTCCCGCCGCCCATAGCGGCGCTTCGCAGCTGAACGTCATGCCGCAGAGCGCCGCGCCGCAGCCGCGCACCGCGCGCCCGGCGCTGGGCAAGCAGAGCATGCTGGAGACACAGCCCTCCGCCGATCCGGCGGCGGACACGCAGATCCAGCAGATGGCCGCGGCCGACACGCTGTCGCCCGCCGCCATGCAGGCCCAGGCCCAGCCGCAAGGCCCGAGCCTGATCGACCAGGCGATGAGCCGCATCGCCGGCGCCCTCTTCCATCCGCGGCGGCCCGCGCCCGCCGCCCATGTGCCGAATGCGCCCGCCTTCCGCATCCTCGCGGAACAGACCGAGCGTATCCGCAGCATGAGCGGCCAGGAGACGTCGCTGCTCGTGGGCGTGGACCGCGAGGTGAGCTCGCGGATCGACGAACTGGAGACGGTATTGAAGCGGGTGGGCGTCAACCCCGCGGCGCTCGAGCAGCCCGCCGGCATCGGCGGTCCGTTCATTCCGATCAACACCTACCGCATCGACGGGATTTCGGATCAGACCTTCACCCAGGCCTACGTCGGCGCCATCGCGCATTCCAAGGAGCTGGAGACCCTGTTCGGCGCCCTGCACCACGTTCCGCTGACGACGCCGGTGCACGGCAACGAGTTCGAGCGGACATCCGGCTTCGGCCCCCGCATCGATCCGTTCACGCACCGGATTGGCTTCCACCCGGGCGTCGATTTCGCGGGGCCGTGGGGCGCGACCGTCAGCTCAACCGCCGCGGGCACCGTGGTGTGGGCCGGGCCGCGCGGCGGCTACGGCAACCTGGTCGAAATCGACCATGGCTACGGGTTCAGGACGCGCTACGGCCATCTTGCATCAATTCTTGTGAGAGTCGGCGCTAAGGTCCAAAAGGGAACGCCCATTGGAAAACTCGGATCCACGGGGCGCAGCACGGGGCCGCATGTCCACTACGAAGTGTGGCTTGGGGATGTCGTGAGGAATCCGAGCACGTATATCGAGGCTGGCCGCCATGTTCTCCAGTAAGTCCAAGGACGTCGAAGTTCCCGCCATGCCGGCGGCTCCCGCTCAACAGGCCAAGCGCGCCGGGCGCTCGGCCGCGCCGTCGATCATCAGCGCCGACCTGGTCGTCCAGGGCACGCTGACCTCGACCGGCGACATCCAGATCGACGGGCGTGTCGAAGGCGACGTGCGTTCCTCGGGCCTCGTCATCGGCGACAAGGCCTTCATCCAGGGCGAAGTCTTCGCCGACGACGTCACCGTGCGCGGCCGCGTCCAGGGCGGCATCCGCGCCCGCAAGGTCCTGCTCTGCGCGACCTGCCATGTCGAAGGCAACATCCTGCACGAGGCCTTCGCGGTCGAAGCCGGCGCCTTCTTCGAGGGCAACTGCCGCCATTCCGACAACCCGCTGTCCGAAGAGGCCCGCCGCACCACCGAGTTCAAGCAGGCCGCGCCCGCCGGGGCCGCGCCGTCGCTCAAGCCGGCCGAGGCGCAGGTGCCGCGCCCGGCCGCTGCCGCGACCTTCGCGCCGCTGAAAGCCGGCGGCTGAGACACGCTCCAGTTTGGAGGGCTCCGGGCCTCGCGTCGCGAAAGCGGCGCGGGGCCTTGGCTATTCGAGATCCGCGATCGCCTCTTTCGGCTTGCCGCCTATGGCCTGGGCGAGCGCCGCAGCCATGAAGGGGTCGAGATCGCCGTCGAGCACGTCCTGGGGCAGCCGGCTCTCGACGCCGGTGCGCAGGTCCTTCACCAGCTGATAGGGCTGCAGCACATAGGAGCGGATCTGGTGGCCCCAGCCGATGTCGCTCTTCTCGCCGATGAAGGCGCCGGTCTCGGCCTGCTTCTTCTCGAGTTCGATCTCGTAGAGCCGCGAGCGCAGCATGTCCCAGCAGATGGCGCGGTTCTGGTGCTGCGAGCGCTCGCTCTGGGAGGAGACCGCGATGCCCGTGGGCAGATGCGTGATGCGCACCGCGCTTTCGGTCTTGTTGACATGCTGGCCGCCCGCGCCGGAGGCGCGATAGACATCGATGCGCACGTCCTTTTCGGGGATCTCGATGTCGATGGACTGGTCGATCACCGGATAGACCGTCACGGAGGAAAAGCTCGTATGCCGGCGCGCATTGGCATCGAAAGGCGAGATGCGCACCAGCCGGTGCACGCCGGCTTCCGTTTTCAGCCAGCCATAGGCGTTCTCGCCCTTGACCAGCACCGTCACCGATTTGAGCCCCGCACCCTCGCCCGCGTTTTCTTCGATCAATTGGAGCTTGTAGCCGTGACGTTCGGCCCAGCGCGTGTACATGCGGAAGAGCATCTCCGCCCAGTCCTGGCTTTCCGTTCCGCCCGCGCCGGCATGGATCTCGAGATAGGTGTCGTTGGCATCCGCCTCGCCGGATAGCATCGATTCGAGCTTGAGCTGCTCGGCCCTGGACTTGAGCGCCTCGATGGATTTTTCGGCATCGGCCACCATGGCCGCGTCCTTCTCGGCCTCGGCCATTTCGAGCAGGCCCGTCGAGTCGGAGAGTTCGCTGGCGAGCGCCTGGACGGCACCGAGCGATTTCTCCAGCCGCTGGCGCTCGCGCATCAGCTTCTGGGCGTCCTGGGGCTTGTTCCAGATGGCCGGATCTTCGGCCTTGGCGTTCAGTTCGTCGAGACGGCAATGGGCGGCATCCCAGTCAAAGATGCCTCCTCAGCAGGTCCATGGCCTGCTGGATGTCGTCGACGCTGCGTTGGATTTCGGGGCGCACGGCACTCTCCTGTGCGCCCCGATATGGCGTTACGAAGCGGCGTTGTAAAGCGAGCCGGAACTAGGAATTATTCTTCTTGGGCGCTTCCGGCGGCAGCTTGTAGCCGATCTCGAGCTCGGTCCAGTCGGACGTAGGCTGGCCGTTCTCCATCGCCGGCACGAAACGCCAGTTCATGACGCTCTGGATCGCGGCGTCGTCGAGATCGCGATAGCCGGTCGACTGCACGATCTTCACCCGCGTGGCGCGGCCGTTGGCGCGGACATAGGCCTTCATCTTGACCAGGCCCTCCTCTCCCGCCGCCTGTGAGGAGGCCGGGTAGATCGTCTGGTTGTTTTGCGTGGTGTCGATATGCGCTTTGGCATAGTCGGCGAACGCGGGCGCCGCCATGAAGACGGCGGCGGCGGCGGCGATGGAAATGGCGATCATCTTGCGCATGGCTGGGACCCCCTTGGTGCCAAGGGTCGATCATACCCCACGCACAGGATCGGACAATTGCCGGCAGGTCGGCCGCAATAAACTTTCCGTGTGCAAGGGGTGAAGCCGCGGCTTGTTTCAGTAAAGCCCGCCGGTACCCTGGTTCACGTCGCTCGCCGGGTTGCTGTTGGCGCTGTTGTCGAGGGGGCCGTTGGCCGCCAGGCCGGGCTCCGTCCCGGCCTTGAAGGCCTCCATGATGCTGTGGGGATCTGTCGCCGAAGTCGGCGCCCCGGTCACCCGGTCGACGGGAACAAGATCGATTCCCGGCGGCACGCGGAACGGTGTGGGCGGCTGGTCGGCCAAGGCGCCCTCCATGAAATCGCGGAAGATGGGCGCGGCCACCGTGGCGCCCTGCTCCAGCCGGCCCAGCGTGCGGGGATTGTCGAAGCCCACGAAGACGCCGCAGGCGAGGTCCGGCGAGAATCCGATGAACCAGACGTCCTTGGAATCATTCGATGTGCCGGTCTTGCCGGCGATCGGCTTGCCCACCGCCTTCACCGATACGCCGGTGCCGTACTGCACGACGCCTTCGAGCAGCGAGACGATCTGATAGGCGGTGCGCGGATCGAGGATCTGCTCGCGGGTATCGGGCAGGAGCGGCTCGTCCTGATTGTGCCAGACGGGCTGGTTGCAGGCCTGGCAGTCCCGCGGGTCATGGCGATAGACGTTGAGGCCGTTGCGGTCCTGGATGCGGTCGATCAGCGTGGCGTTGATCTTCTTGCCGCCGTTGACGAACTCCGAATAGCCGGTGGTCATCCGGATCAGGGTCGTCTCGTAGGCGCCGATCGAGTTCGACAGGTAGGGCGGCAGCTTGTCGTAGACACCGAAGCGGATCGGATACTGCACCACCTTGTCCATGCCAACGGCGGCGGCGAGGCGGATGGTCATCAGGTTGCGCGACAGTTCGATGCCGCGCCGCAGCGTGGCGAGCCCGAGGAAGTGCTTCTCGAAGTTCTTGGGCGTCCACATCGGAAGCCCCGGCCCCTGCGGCAGCGATACCGGCGCATCGAGGATCTTGCTGACCGGCGTGAAGCCATTGTCCAGCGCGGCCGCATAGACGAAGGGCTTGAACGAGGAGCCGGGCTGGCGTTCCGCCTGCATGGCCCGGTCGAACTGGCTGGAGGCGAAGCTGAACCCGCCGGACAGCGCGAGCACGCGGCCGGTGTGCGGGTCCATCGCCACGATGGCGCCGTTCACTTCCGGCACCTGCCGCAGGCCGTATTGGCCTTTCGCCGTGAGCGGCTCGACATAGATCACGTCGCCGGGGTGTACCACCTGCTGCGGCATGGTGGGCGCCGCACCGACCGACGCGCTGGCCTTGATCTCCGGCCGCGCCCAGGCCAATTCGCTGAAGGCAATGACGCCGTGCGCGCCATTGTCGAGACCGATGTCGACGGATTTGTCCGCGCCATAGCCGAGCACCACGGCGAGCCGCCAGGTGTCGATGCCCGACTGGTTGCCCGCGCTTGCGAGCGCGTCCTTCCAGTCGCCTTGTATGGAGATGTTCGACGTCGCGCCGCGCCAGCCGTGGCGGCGGTCGTAGCGCACCAGCCCCGTGCGCAACGCGCTCACCGCGTAGTTCTGCAGCCGGGTGTCGAGCGTGGCGCGGACCTGCAGGCCGCCGTCGTAGAGCGCGTTCTGACCGTACTTGTCGTAGAGCAGGCGGCGAACCTCCTCGACGAAGTAGTCCGCGTCTTCCGCCTGGCTGCCGAGCGGCCGCATCTGCGTCACCAGCGGCTCCGCCAGCGCCTGCTCTTCCTGCGCGCGCGTGATGTAGCCGTTCTCGGCCATCTGGCCGATCACCCAGTTGCGGCGCTGCAGCGCCGCGTCCCTGTTGTAGCGCGGATCATAGTTGCTCGGCGCCTTGGGCAGCGCCGCCAGGAAGGCGCATTCGGCGACGTCGAGCTGGTCGAGCGACTTGCCGAAATAGTTGAGCGCGGCGGCACCGACGCCATAGGAGTTCTCGCCGAGGAATATCTCGTTGAGATAGAGCTCGAGGATCTTCTGCTTCGAATAGGTCGCGTCGATGCGCACGGCCAGGATGGCTTCGCGGATCTTGCGGGAGAATTTCTGCTCGCTGTTGAGCAGGAAGTTCTTCGCGACCTGCTGGGTGATGGTCGACGCGCCTTCGAGCCGCTTGTGCTCGAGGACGTTGATCACGTCCTTGCCGGCGGCGCGCAGGATGCCGCTGGGATCGACGCCGGGATGGCTGAAGAAGTTCTTGTCCTCGGCGGACGTGAAGGCATTGATCAGCTGCTTCGGCACGAAGGTTATGGGAACGAAGATCCGGCGCTCACGGGCGTATTCGCCGAGCACCGTGCCGTTGCCGGCGTAGACGCGGGTGGTGACGGGCGGCTGGTAGTTCTGCAGCGTCTCCACGCTCGGCAGGTCGCGGGTCAGCGAATAGATGTAGATCGCGCCGCCGAGAAGCACGACGGCCGCAATGCCCGCGAAAGCGAGACCGCCGTAAACCAGAATGCGCCGCCACATGTCGATCGGCCCTAGAGACGAAGTCCTTGATGCCCCTCGATTATGACGCCCTCAAGGCGTCCCGTCACTCGCCATCGCCGGGGCGCTGGGGGCGAAATGGCTGTCGACGGCCGCCGCAATAGCCGAAGCCGTGCGGTCACGCCAGCGGTCCGTGCCCATTTGGGCACAGTCATGGGCGTTGGAAAGATAACCGAGTTCGATAAGGACTGCCGGAACATCGGGCGCCTTGAGGACGACGAAGGCCGCCGAGCGGTGGGGCTCGCGCGGCAAAATGTCCGTGACGGCCCCCAGCCGCGACACGGCGGTCTCCGCGAAACGGGCCGACCGGTTGATCGTGTCCCTTTGGGCGAGGTCGATCAGGATGTGGGAAACGGAGTCGTCCTGCCCTTTCATGTCCACGCCGGCGACGACGTCGGACTGGTTCTCGCGCTGCGCCAGGGCAGCGGCCTCCGCGTTCGAACCGCGCTCCGACAATGTGTAGATCGACGCTCCGCTGACGGTCGAATCCGGATTGGAGTCCGCGTGAAGGGAGATGAACAGATCCGCGCCGTAACCGCGGGAGATATTCACCCGCTCGCGCAGCGGAATGAAAATGTCGCTGTCGCGCGTCATGTGGACGACGTAGCCGCGCGACTTGAGCGCCTTTGCCAGCCGCTTGCCTTCGTCCAGCACGAGGTCTTTTTCCATGGTGCCGTTGCTGCAGATCGTGCCGGAGTCGATGCCGCCATGGCCGGGATCGATCACGATGACCTTCTTGCCGCGCGCCGGCTCCTGGGCCGCGGTCCTGGCGATGAGGGCGTCGAGCGAATCGTCCTGTTGGGCCTCGCGGACGCGCAGGTCGGCCGGCCAGCCCGAGCCGCCGTCGAATTTGGCCTGGCTGACCGGAAAGAGATCGACCACGATGCGATAGCCCAGGCCGTCGGCGGGCGGCAGGATCATCGCCTGGGACGGCGTCGCCGGCGCGCTCAGATCGATGACGAAGCGGGAATCGCCGGGCCGGAAGAGGCCGTAGCGGTAGCTTTTCACCACCCCCAGGCCGGTCGGCTTCTCGGGGCCGGAGAGGCGCCAAAGGACCTCCGGCATGTCGATCACCACCCTGTCGGGGTTGGCCAGGGTGAAGACCCGCACGGCCAGGGGATCGGATACCTCGATGACGAACCGGGTGCGGTCCGGGTGCTCGCCGATGCGGGCATTCAGGACGACAGGGGTCGTGGCGGTGGCTTCCGCAGGCGCCTCGGCGGGCGCGTTGGGCGGGTGCCATTTTGGGGCCGGGCCCTGGGCGGCCGCAGCCGCCCCCAGCCCGAGAGCCAGGGAAACGGCCAGAACGGCCCTCCGGTGCCTGATGCTACCCATACCCACCCGTTCAAAGTGCAGGGAATCCGTTTACGGGTCGTTAGCATGTCTGGAATTTACAATGAATTCCCGACCCTGCCCTTGCGGCGATGCAACTGCATACCTAAAAGAGGAACAACCTGCTTCGCCGCGAGGCAGAAGCCGCCCAAAGGGCGGTTCCCGGCCAGAGCGCTGATCCTCCTCGCCAATATGCAGGTCCCCGGCGGCTCCGCCGCCAAACGACCGAATTGAGTCATGACCTATACCGTTTGCGCCCTTCCATCCGAGACTGCGGCCCGGCCGCGGCGGGAGCAGCGCGAGCCTCACCCCCAGACAATGCGACATGGCACCGGGTTCCTGAGGAACCTGCGGGCGCCGTCGCGCGGAGTTATCGATGCCCAAGCGCATGCTGATCGACGCCAGCCACCCGGAAGAGACCCGGGTCGTCGTCCTCGACGGACAGAAGGTCGAGGAGTTTGATTTCGAGTCGGCTTCGCGCCGGCCGCTCAAGGGAAACATCTATCTCGCCAAGGTGACGCGCGTCGAGCCGTCGCTTCAGGCGGCGTTCGTGGAGTACGGCGGAAACCGCCAGGGCTTCCTCGCCTTCTCGGAAATCCATCCCGACTACTATCAGATCCCGATGGCGGACCGTCAGGCGCTGCTTGAGCAGCAGCAGGCCGAGGTGCGCCGCCGCGCCGAAGAGGAGTTCGAGCCGGTCGAAACCGGCACGGCCGTCGTCAGCGACGAACAGCTCGAGGCCAGCGACGAAGCGGATGCCGCCGAACAGTCCGGATCGGAAGACGATGCGACATCCGGCGAAGAGACGAGCGACGCGCCGGATGCGGACGGCGAAGAGGTCTTCGACAACAAGGCCGGCCGCGAAGACGAGCCGGACGACTCCGAAGATACCGAGGAGCCCGACGGTCAGCCCGACTCCGATCGCATCGAAAACGGCGAACACCTCGCAGGTGACGATGCCTCTCACGAATTCGGCCAGGATGCGGCCGGTTCCGATGACGAAGCCGGGGCCTTCGAGATGGCAGCGGACGCCGCCATCGAGGGCGCGCCCGTCGCCGGTGAATCATCGTCGCCGGAAGGGGACGAGCCGGCCGCGGACGGACAGCCCGCGCAAGCGCTTCACGCCGCGCGGCCCTCGCAGCGCTTCCTGCGCCGCCGCCACTACAAAATCCAGGAAGTCATCAAGCGCCGGCAGATCATCCTGGTCCAGGTGGTCAAGGAGGAGCGTGGCAACAAGGGCGCCGCGCTCACGACCTATCTTTCGCTTGCGGGCCGCTATTGCGTGCTGATGCCGAACACCCCGCGCGGCGGCGGCATCTCCCGCAAGATCACCAATGCCGGCGACCGCAAACGGCTGAAGGCCGCGGCAGCCGCGCTTGAACTGCCCGAAGGCATGGGCCTGATCATCCGTACCGCGGGCGAGAACCGCACCAAGGTCGAGATCAAGCGCGATTACGAATACCTCCTGCGCATGTGGGACACGATCCGCGAACGGACGCTGCGATCCAACGCGCCCACCTGCGTCAACGAGGAAGGCGATCTCATCAAGCGCGCCATCCGCGACCTCTACAACAAGGACGTGGCGGAGGTCGTCGTCGAGGGCGACGACGGCTACCGCAACGCCAAGGACTTCATGCGCATGCTCATGCCGAGCCATGCGAAGAACGTGAAGCTCTACAAGGAGCCCGTCCCGCTCTTCCAGCGCCATCACATCGAGGCGCAGCTGGACGCGATGTTCCAGCCGACCGTGACGCTGAGGTCCGGCGGCTACATCGTGATCAACCAGACCGAGGCCCTGGTCTCGATCGACGTCAACTCCGGCCGGGCGACGCGGGAGCATTCGATCGAGGAGACCGCGCACAAGACCAACCTCGAAGCGGCGGACGAGATCGCGCGGCAGCTGCGGCTGCGCGACCTGGCGGGCCTCATCGTGATCGACTTCATCGACATGGAGGACAGCCGCAACGACCGCAGCGTCGAGAGGCGGCTTCGGGACGCGACCAAGAACGATCGCGCCCGGATACAGATCGGCAAGATCAGCCAGTTCGGCCTGCTCGAAATGTCGCGCCAGCGGCTGCGCGCGGGCGTGATCGCGGGGTCGACCGTGCCCTGCCCGCATTGCGGCGGCCAGGGCATCGTGCGTTCCGTCGAGTCGACGGCGTTGCGCGTCCTGCGCGCGCTCGACGACGAGGGACAGAAGCAGAAGGCGGCCGCCGTGACGGTGCGCGTGCCGTCCGACGTCGCGATCTACACGCTCAATCAGAAGCGGCGCGAACTGGCGCGCATCGAGAACGACTACGGCATGACGGTGAGCTTCCTGCCGAAGGATGACGTCCTGGCCGGGAATTTCGAGATCGAGCGCACGGCCCAGCGCGCACCCGAAGACCGCAAATACTTCCCGACCGAAGCGCCACCCGCCCCCGAGGAAACGCTCGCCGAAGCGCCCGGCGACATGGAAGAAGAGGTCGAGGAAGAGGAAGAGCACGAAGACCTCACCCATGCCGAACCTCCGGCGGCGGCGCCTCTTCATGGTCATGGCCAGCGCGCCGAGGGCAGCTATGGCGAGGACGGTGGACGCCGGCGCCGGCGGCGGCGGCGGCGCGGACGCGACCGCGACCGGGGGCCCGCGAGCGGCCAGCGCGCCCCGCAGCAGCCCGAGCAGCACCTCCGCCCCGATCCGTTCGACGCGGACCGCTTCGGCTACAACGACGACATCCCCGATACCACGCCGCTGGACGGCGCTTCGCAGCCGTCCACGGACATCCGCCCGGCCGACGGGCCGGTACACCTCGTGCCGGCGAGCGGCGAGGCGGCCGAGGCGTTCCAGAACGACGGCGGCCATCGCAGGCGCCGGCGTCGCCGCAGAGGCCGTCGCCGCGACGGCGAGCGTTACGGCATGAACGCCGAGTCCCAGCTCGAGGGCGTGCCGGTCGATCCGAGCGTGCGCGACGAGGGCGAGGAAATCGTCGGCACGGCGGACGACGGTGTCGAAGCCGACGCCGCGGTGGCGCGCGATGAGGCTCCACGCGTCGTCCCCAACGCGCCCTCCGCGCCGGTTTGGTCGCTGACGCCCGAAACGCCCAAACGCGAGATCGCGGATGTGCCGCGGGCATCGAAGCCGATTGCGGTCGAGGAACCGGAGCCTGCTGGCCGGGCGGCCCCAGAGCCGCGCATTGAAGCACCGCCGGCGCGGACCGAACCCGCGGCCACCGAGCCTCCCCAGCCGCCGCGAAAAGGCTGGTGGCAGCGGACGTTCCGCAGCTGAGCCGCTCTACTGGGCGCCCGTCACGTTGCCCGCCGCAGCGCCAAGCCCGTGCGCCTGCGGATCGGGCAGTGTCGCGCAGATGCCGCCCTGGCAGGTGATCACGTTCACGGTGTCATAGGGCGCGATGCCGGTCGAGCGCACGGAATCGGGCTGCGTCATGTCCACCCCGCGCGCCAGCCGCAGCAACGCGTAGGCGATGGCGGCTGTGCCATTCGGGCCGCCGGCGCCCGCGCCGGCGAGCATGACGCTTCCGCCCTGACCGTCCGTCGCCAGCGCCGGCGTCAGGAACGCCGCGGCAATGCCCGTCTGGCCCGAAGAAGGCGAACGCGCCAGCGTGATTCCGGTGCCGGGCACGGTGTGCCCCGACCCGAACGGCCCATCCAGCGTGACGGCGCAGGACACCGCCTGTCCGGAATTGTCGACGACGGCAAAACCGGTCGCGCCCAGATCGCGCGGCAATTCGGAGATGCCAAACTGGTCCAGCGCCGCTTTCGTCGCCGACGCCGTCGCCGTGGCGACGTGATCGCCCGTCACGATGTTGCCCTCGCTGTCGACGAGCCTGGAAAGCAGCGTCCCCGCGAAGGCGCCGGCGCCGATCTGCTCCGGAGGCAGGTATCCGAGCTCGCCGCCGAGCGCGACCACCCGCGGCATCTCGCGATGCACCTGATAATTGGCGAGCTCCGCAATCGAGATCGCGCCGTTCTGGGTCGACGTGTAACCGGAAATCTTCGCCGCGATATTTCCGCGATAGAACGCGTCCGCTCCGCCGACGCGGATCGCGGCGAGTGTCGAGGCGAGATCGGTGTTCGTGGCGATCTGGCCGGCGGGCCTGACGGCTCCGGACTCGTTGAGGAACTCGCGCGCGAGCCCGGCGTCGAGGCGCACGACGTCCTGCGCGGAACCCAGCCGGTCGGACAGGGCGCTCGAAATCGGAAAGCCCGTCGCGGCATATTGCTCGGCGGGAGAAACGTCGCGCTGCCAGGGCATGTTGCCATACGCGGCCTGCAGGGCGGCGAAGCCGGCCACATTGCCGGGAATGGCAAAAGCACCCTGCGACGCGGTATCGCGCGCGAGGAAATTGAACACCTCGTTGCGGCCCGTCGCCTGATCGTGAACCACGCAGATTCCACCGCCGCCGAGACCCGCCGCGACCGGATAGGTGACGGACAGGGTAAAGAACATCGCCGTCGCCGCATCGGCCGCGCTGCCGCCCTGGGCGAGGATGGAGGTGGCAGCCTTGACCGCGAAGGGTTCGTCGCCCACCGCATAGCCGCCGCTGGGCGCAGTGGTTCCGCTGTCGTCCGAGGATGAACACGCCGTAACGATCAGAAGCGCGGCTGTGCAGACGAGCGCGCAGGGCAGGCTGCGGGTTGGTGGCAGGAATCTTCGCATGTAGTCGGCCGATGTCCTATAATGGTTACCGGAAGGCGCGTCCGCGCTTCCGTTGACGCGCGGGCGGCGCGCACCTACCGTCCCGGCACCTTGGGGACTGCGGGGTGAGAGGAGAGTCCAAGCCTTGGCATTTTGCAACCCTTCCCGGCTTCGCTGGCCTTTCGGCACCCGGACTCGCCACGCACCCAGCGGGCTTTGGTGCGCGCTCATCTTTCTTCCGGCTCTTCTGATCGGCCTCGTCCCGTCGCAGCAGGCAGCCGCCCAGGGCATCCAGCTCATCCGCGACACCGAAATCGAGCGCGTCCTCAGGACCTATGAGGTTCCGTTGCTTCAGGCGGCCAACATCGACCCCGCGACCATAAAGCTTTATCTCGTGAGCGACCCGGAAATCAACGCGGAGGCCACGCAAAGCCCGATCTCGGCCGAAGGCGAAGACATCATCGTCAACACGGGCACCTTCCTTCAGCTCGACAGCCCCAACCAGGTCATCGGCATTCTCGCCCATGAGACCGGCCATATCGCCGGCGGGCATCTCGTCCGCGACACCGCCGCGATGCAGAAGGCAAGCATCCCCATGCTGCTCGGCATGGTGGTCGGCGTGGCCGCGATGGCGGCCGGCGGCGGCGAGGCGGGCATGGGCGCGATCATGCTCGGCCAGCAGGCCGCGCAATCGCAATTCTTCGCCTTCAGCCGGGCGCAGGAGGCAACCGCCGACCAGATGGGGCAACGTTACCTGTTGAAGACCCATCAGTCCGGCCGGGGCATGCTCGAGGTTTTCGAGAAGTTCGCCGACGATGACGCGCGCGGCGCCTACTATCAGATGGCCTTCATCTCGGACCACCCGGCCGACCGCCAGCGCATCGACGAGCTCGAGCGCGAGGTCGACTCCTCGCCCTACAGAGACACAAAAGACAGTCCCGAGACAGTCCACGAATTCCACATGATACAGGCGAAGCTCGCCGGCTACCTCTCGACGCCGGATGCCGTCCTGCAGCGCTGGCCGATGTCGGACCAGAGCGAGGAAGCCCATTACGCCCGCGCAATGGCTTTCTTCCGCAAGCCGGACATGGCGAAGGCGCTGGCCGAGATCAACGCCCTCATCAAGGAAGAGCCGGCGAATCCCTATTTCTGGGAGGTGCTCGGCCAGATCTATGTCCAGATGGCGCAGCCCGTGAAAGGCATCGGCCCTTACGAGAAATCCGTGAACCTGTTGCCGGATGCACCGCTGATCCGCATCGACCTGGCGGCCGCGCAGCTTGCCACCGAGCGGCAGGACCTCGCCAAGCAGGCGCTGACCAACCTGAAGATCGCGCTGCAGCAGGAAAGCACCAATACCTTCGCCTGGTACGAGCTGGCCGCGGCCTACAGCGCGCTCGGAAACGACCCGATGGCCAATCTTTCCACCGCCGAATTCAATTACAACATCGGCGACATGCGCAAGGCGGGCTACTTCGCGACGATGGCCGCGCACGATCTTCCGAAGGGCACGCCCGACTGGCAGCGCGCGAACGACATCATGGCCGTCATCGGGCCGACGCAGGCGCGCGAACAGCGCTGATGGACATCGCCCCGGGGGGACACATGAAAGGCTGGATGCAGGCGGCGGCCGGAGGCCTCGGCGGGGCCGTGCTCGCGCTCGCGCTGGTTTTCGCGGGCGCGCGCGCGGGTCTTTTTCCGGCGAGCAACGCGGCCATCCATGACTATCTGATGTCGCATCCGGACATCCTCATCGACATGACGAACAAGCTCCAGGCCGACCAGGCCGACGCCGAGGAGCGGGAGCGGCAGGCGGCGGTCGACAAGGTGGGGCTCAAGGCGTATTTCGACCCCAGGATCGCGTTCATCACGGGCCCCGCCAACGCCAGGACGACGATGGTGGAGTTCTTCGACTACAACTGCCCCTATTGCCGCGGCTCGCTGCCGGTCGTGAAGAAGTACTACGAGGCGCACAAGGGCGACACGCGCTTCGCCTTCATCGAATTCCCCATCAAGGGGCCGGCCTCCAGCGTCGCCGCCCGGGCGGCCATCGCCGCCCGCAAACAGCCGGACAAGTACCTCGCCTTCCACTTCCTCCTCATGGGCGAGACGGACCTCGTCGACGAAGATCTGCTGTTCGACGACGCCCGCAAGGCCGGCCTCGACGTCAACAAGCTGAAGGCGGACATGGAAACCGCCTCCGTCGGCATGGAGATCGCCGCCGCGCACACGCTGGCGGAAGCCTCGAAGATCGACGGCACGCCGGCCTTCATCGTCAACGGCAAGGTCCACGAAGGCTTGCTGCAGCAGAAAACGCTCGACAAGCTGCTCAAATCCTGAAAATCCGCCTCGCGCCGGATACCGTGGAAACGCCATCGAGGGACCGGGGAAGGATAGCCATGACAGCGTTGCCGCAGAAGACGCGGGAATTGGAAAGTCACCATTTCGACTCCACGGTGTGGAACGATTTCAAGTTCCGCGACGACGACGTGATCGTCGCGACCTACGCCAAATCCGGCACGACCTGGACGCAGCAGATCGTGGGGCAGATTCTCCATAATGGCGACGAAAGCCTCGACGTCGGCGCGCTGTCGCCCTGGCTCGACCTGCGCATTCCGCCGAAGGAGGTGAAGCTGCAGGGCCTGGAAGCGCAGACCGGGCGCCGCTTCGTGAAGACGCACCTGCCCGTCGATGCGCTCGTGTTCTCGCCGCGCGCGAAATACATCTATATCGGCCGCGACGGGCGCGACGTCGTCTGGAGCATGTACAACCACCATGTCAACGCCAACGACCTGTGGTACGCCGCGCTCAACGACACGCCGGGGCGCGTCGGCCCGCCCATCGAGCGGACCGATCTCGACGTCGCCTCCTATTTCCGCCAATGGCTGGACAGGGACGGCTTTCCGTTCTGGCCGTTCTGGGAGAACGTCCGCGGCTGGTGGGCCATCCGCGACCTTCCCAACGTGAAGCTCATCCATTTCGCCAACCTCAAGCGCGACCTGTCCGGCGAGATGCGCGACATCGCCCGCTATCTCGACACGCCGGTCGACGAGGCCAGATGGCCCCGGATCGTCGAGCACTGCACATTCGACTACATGAAGGCCCACGCCGCGAAGAGCGCGCCGCTCGGCGGCGTCCTCTGGCAGGGCGGCGCGGAGACCTTCATCAACAAGGGCGTCAACGGCCGCTGGAAGGACCTGCTCACGGCCGGGGACAATGCCCGCTACGAAGCCCGGGCCGTGGCCGAACTCGGCGCGGAATGCGCCCGCTGGCTCGCCACGGGCGAGCTTCCCTAGACGGACTCCGCGAGTGCGGCCGCGATCCGGCGCTTCAGATCGCCGTGCTTTGCCTCGTCGAACGCATATTCCGGCGCCGACCACTTCTCGGGGCCGTATTCCCAGATTGGCCGCGTGACGCGCTCCGCCGGCTCCCAGTCGTAGCGCGGCACGACGTGGGCATGCACATAGGGATCGGTGTTGCCGTAGATCGAATAGTTCACCCGGCGCGGCGCGCAGGCCCTGGCGACGGCTTCGCCCAGAAGTCCCATGTCGTCCAGGAACAGGCGGCGGCCGTCGCGCGGCATGTCCTCCAGCCGGGCGACCCTCGGCACGCCCAGGAGCAGGCTGTAGCCCGGCAGGAATTGCGACCAGCCGAAGACGGCAAAGCCGGAACGCAGGCGGGCGAGCACGGTGGGGTTTTCGCCCCGCTCGGCCGAGCCAATGGGATCGCGCATCCAGATGGGCAGCTCCGCCATCAGATCAGCCCCGCCAGCGGGCTGGACGGATCGGCGTAGCGCTTCTTCGGCATGCGGCCCGCGAGATAGGCGAGCCGCCCGGCTTCCACCGCGCACTTCATGGCGCGGGCCATCATCACGGGATCCTTCGCCTCCGCGATGGCCGTGTTCATCAGCACGGCATCGCAGCCAAGCTCCATGGCGATGGCGGCATCGGACGCCGTGCCCACGCCCGCATCGACGATGACCGGCACCTTCGCCTCCTCGACGATCATCCGGATGCCGACGGGGTTCTGCACGCCCAGCCCCGACCCGATGGGCGCGGCCAGCGGCATGATCGCGGCGGCGCCCATCTCCTCGAGCCGTCTGGCCATCAGGGGATCGTCGCTGCAATAGACCATCACCTGGAATCCGTCCCTGACGAGAAGCTCGGTCGCCCTGAGAGTCTCGATCATGTCGGGATAGAGGGTCTTCCTGTCGCCGAGCACCTCGAGCTTCACCAGCGACCAGCCTCCGGCCTCGCGGGCCAGTCGAAGCGTGCGCACCGCGTCCTCGCCGGTGAAGCAGCCCGCCGTGTTCGGCAGGTAGGTCACCTTCCCGGGATCGATGAAATCGACCAGCTTCGGCTGATCGGGGCTGGTGAGATTCACCCGCCGCACGGCAACGGTCACGATCTCGGCGCCGCAGGCCTCGAGCGCGCGCGCGTTCTCTTCGTAGCTCTTGTACTTGCCGGTGCCGATGATCAGCCGGGAGCTGTAGGTCTTGCCGGCAATGACGAGCGGCTTGTCGGAGCGCGGCGTTTCGGCCGGCGCGTTGCCGCCGCCGACGAACTGCACGATCTCGATGCGGTCGCCCTCGCCCAGCCGCGTGGACGCGTATTCGGAGCGCGGCACGATCTCGAGGTTCCGCTCGACCGCGACCTTGGCCGGGTTCTGGCCCAGTGACGCGAGGAATTCGTGGATGCTGGGCGCGCCTTCGATACGGCGCGCCTCGCCGTTGAGGGTGATGTTCAAGCTCATGTCCGCCTCTCCCTACGCCGGTACGAACCGGATCAGGTTCAAAGGGACCCGCGAGGATTCGCGATCTCAGCCCTTCCGGGCGCCCCTGGGATGGCCGGATCGTCCCCAAGCTGACGCGGAAGTCAATAAACCCAAGGGCCACCAAAAGGTTTTCGCCGGGCCTTTGGGGCTTTATAAGGCCGGACTCGTACCCGCCCGGGAGTTCCAGTGGCCCGAAAAGCCAAGATTTCGCCGGTCTACGTCCTGAACGGCCCCAACCTGAACCTGCTGGGCACCCGGGAACCCGAGATCTATGGGCGCGCGAGCCTGGCCGAGATCGGCAAGCGCGTGGCCAGGCAGGCCAGGGAGCACGGCCTCACCGTCGTGTTCCGGCAGTCCAACCACGAGGGCGAACTGGTCGACTGGCTTCAGGAAGCCCGCACAAGGGCTTCCGGCGTCATCCTCAACGCCGGCGCCTACACGCACACCTCCGTGGCCCTGCTGGATGCAGCCAAGGCGCTGGACAGGCCGCTGATTGAAGTTCATCTCTCAAACCCTTATGCACGCGAGCGATTCCGCCATCGCTCCTACATCAGCAAAGTCGCGACGGGCGTGATCTGCGGACTGGGCGTCCATGGATACCTGGCCGCGATTGACGCGCTGGCGCGAATGCTCAAGGACCATCCGGAATGAACATGAAAGACATGAAGGCCATCGGTGCGCGGCTGACGAACGGCCCGAAGACGCGGTCGGGCGTCGACGCGGCAGCCATCCGCGAACTCGCCGAACTGCTGGCCGAGACCGGCCTCACCGAGATCGAGGTCGAACAGGGCGGCATGAAGCTGCGCGTGGCGCGCCAGGGCTCCGCCGTGTTCGCCCCCGTTGCGGCGGCGCCCGCGCCTGTGGCGCATGTGGCCGCGCCCTCGGCGCAGGAGGCCCCCTCGGCCAAGCCCGCCGGTCCCGCGCAAGGCGCCGTGCCTTCGCCCATGGTGGGCACCGTCTATGTCTCGCCCGAACCCGGCAAGCCGCCCTTCGTGAAAGTGGGCGACTCCGTCAAGGAGGGCGACACGCTCCTCATCGTCGAGGCGATGAAGACCATGAACCCGATCCTGGCGCCCCGCTCCGGCACCGTCAGCGAGATCTGCATCCGCGACGCCCAGCCGGTTGAATTCGGCCAGACCCTTCTGATCATCTCCTGATGTTCGAAAAAGTCCTCATAGCCAATCGCGGCGAGATCGCGCTGCGCATCAACCGCGCCTGCAAGGAGATGGGCATCTCCACGGTGGCGGTGCACTCCACGGCGGACGCCGACGCCATGCATGTGCGCCTGGCGGACGAAAGCGTGTGCATCGGCCCGGCGCCGGCGACGCAGTCCTACCTCAACATCCCGGCGATCATCTCGGCCTGCGAGATCACCGGCGCGGAAGCGATCCATCCCGGCTACGGATTCCTTTCGGAGAACGCGCGCTTCGCGGAGATCGTGCGCGAGCACGGCATCACTTTCATCGGGCCGACGCCCGAGCACATCCGGATGATGGGCGACAAGATCACGGCCAAGCAGGCCGTGAAGGAGGCGGGCATTCCCACCGTTCCGGGCTCCGACGGCGCGGTTTCCGACGCCGATGCCCCGGAAATGGCCGGCGACATCGGTTATCCGGTGCTCATCAAGGCGACGGCGGGCGGCGGCGGGCGCGGCATGAAGGTGGCCCATTCGCCGGCCGACCTCTCGCTGGCGCTTTCCACCGCGCGCACGGAAGCCAAGACGGCGTTCGGCAACGACACCGTCTACATGGAGAAATATCTCGGCCGCCCGCGTCATATCGAGCTCCAGGTTCTCGCCGATTCCTACGGCAAGGTGATCCATCTGGGCGAGCGGGACTGCTCGCTGCAGCGCCGCCACCAGAAGGTCTGGGAAGAGGCGGGCTCGCCCGCCCTCAACGCCGCCCAGCGCGAGGAGATCGGCGGCGTCGTCACCCGCGCCCTGACCAGGCTCGGGTATCTGGGCGCCGGGACCGTCGAGTTCCTTTACGAGGACGGCGGCTTCTACTTCATCGAGATGAACACGCGCCTGCAGGTCGAGCATCCCGTCACAGAGGCCATCACCGGCATCGACATCGTGCGCGAGCAGATCCGCATCGCCGCCGGCGGTGCGCTGGAAATCGATCAGAAGGACATCACCTTCTCCGGCAACGCCATCGAATGCCGCATCAATGCCGAAAACCCGTTCACCTTCACGCCCTCGCCCGGCACCGTCACGACGTTCCATGCGCCGGGCGGGCTGGGCGTTCGCTTCGACAGCGCGCTCTACACCGGCTACCGCATCCCGCCCTTCTACGACAGCCTGACCGGCAAGCTCATCGTCCACGGCAAGAACCGCAACGAATGCCTCATGCGGCTCAGGCGCGCGCTGGATGAGATCGTGGTCGGCGGCATCGAGACCACCATCCCGCTCTTCCAGCAGCTCGTCCGCGAGCCGGACATCCTCAACGGCGACTACGATATCCATTGGCTGGAACGCTTCCTTTCGACGCACAAGGCGTAGCCGCCCCGCGTGACGTTTTCGCCGCCGCGCCGGGTTATACTCGCGCCGCCATGCACGGCCGCGCCCAGATCACGACGGACATGCTTCTCCAGGCTTACGCCGAAGGGATTTTCCCCATGGCCGAGCGGCGGGAGGACGAGGCCCTGTACTGGGTCTCGCCGGACGCGCGCGGGGTCATTCCGCTCGACAGGTTCCATGTCTCCCGCCGCCTCGCCCGCACCGTCCGCAGCGACCGCTTCCGCGTGACGCTCGACCGGGCTTTCGGCCAGGTCATCGCGGCCTGCGCGGCGCCCGGCGGCGGGGACCGCAGGCAATCCTGGATCAACGGCGAAATCGTGCGGCTCTACAGCGAGCTCCACGCCATCGGCCATGCCCATTCCGTCGAATGCTGGCGCGACGGTGTGCTGGCGGGCGGGCTCTATGGCGTGTCGCTCGGCGGGGCCTTCTTCGGCGAAAGCATGTTCAGCCGCGAGCGGGACGCCAGCAAGGTCGCGCTGGTGCACCTGGTGGCGCGGCTGAAGCAGGGCGGCTTCACGCTGCTCGATGCGCAGTTCCTGACGGCGCACCTCTCGCAGTTCGGCGCGGTCGAAATCCCGCGCGCGCGGTACCTCGAATTGCTGCAGGCGGCGATCGTGAGGCCGGCGGACCTCTACTGCCCGGAATCCTCGGGCAGCGTCGGCATCTGCTCCTTGGCGCCGGCGTCGGGCGAGGCGACCTTCACCTTGGCGGTGGACGCCACTGTCGGCGCCTGCTGGCCCGGCAGGTTGGTCATGCAGCTGATCACCCAGACGTCGTAGAGCGGATGCTGCAGCCCGTTGAGCGACGGGCTCGACGCCAGCATCCAGCCCGAGAACACCTTGCGGGCCGGCTGATCGGGACGGTTGTCCGTGATCTGCAGGAAGGCGGTGGTCTCCGGCGGCTCGCTGGGCGGGGTGGAATAGCAATAGTCCGCCGTGATGGTGAGCGTGGCGAAGGTCACAGGCACGCCCACGGGGGCGTAGATGTTCTGCGGACGGCCGGTGATCTTGTCGAGCCCGCGCAGCACCAGCATGCGCTTGACGCCGTCCTTGCCGGGCTTGGCGTCGGCGACCGTAAGGTGCGGCGATGCCGCGTCCTCCGTCGCCGCCAGCGCCGGCAGCGCCAGAGCGGCGAGGCAAGCAAGCAGCGCCAGGCGCCTCACTTGCCGCCTCCCATCACCGCGCGGCCGATCAGGCCCATCAGGTCCACGGAACCCTGGGTGTTGGTGAGCTCCCCGCCCGGCCTGATGTCGGTTTCGCTGCCGCCCGGCTGGATCGCCACATAGGAACTGCCCAACAGGCCCGACGACGTGATCTTCACCGCCGAATCATCGGGGATCTTGATGTCGTCGCGGATGCTGAGATGGGCGATGGCGTAATAGGTCTTCGGATCCAGCGTCAGGCTCGCGACGGTGCCGATCTTGATGCCGTGCAGGCGGATGTCGGTCCCCGGCGTGATTCCATCGGCGCTGGCGAACTTGGCCGTGATCTCGTAGCCCGACACGCCGGTCGATCCGGCGGTGCTGTAGGCGAACCACAGGAAGAAGGCCGCAACGGCGACGACGATGGCGCCGATCAGGGTTTCGACGGTGTTGTTCTGCATGAGACCTTACTCGGGTTTCCAGGCCTGGTAGTCGCCGGTCGCGGGCGCGCGGACGCCGGTGCCGCTCAGGCTTCCCGGCGGCCGGTAGGCGGCGGGTGTGCCGGAGCGGTTGGGCTCGTGCTCCAGCTCCCACGGCTTCGCGGGCAGCGGCGCCGACGTCGGCGGGTCCTCGAACGTCTTGTGCAGCCAGCCATGCCAGTCCGGCGGCACGCGGCTCGCCTCCACCGTGCCGTTGTAGACGACCCAGCGGCGGCCGCGGCGGTTCTGGTAGTAGCGGTTGCCGAACCTGTCGGCACCCACCGGCTCGCCGGTCAGCCAGGTCGTCACGAGCGTGCCCAGCGTGGCGCTGCGCCACCAGACGAAAATCATGCGCAAGACGGACATGGGCGGCCCTAGAGGCGATTCCTGTGGACTATACCGGCCCCTACCCGCCTCCGCCACGGAACGCGGTGGCGCAGCACACAGGCCGCGCGGCGGGTTCCCCGGCCGAAAACTGTCATGACGGTGAAAAATTTTTTTGCGCGATTCCAGGACCCCGCTTGACTCGCGGGTTTTTGGCCGGGGCTTAAGACGCAACATCTGGTGGGTAAGAATTCGTTTACCACTTTTGGCTTGCGCGCTCGTTCGGCACGTGCCCATACTTTGCCCCTGTCGCCTCTCGCGACACAAAATCTGGCGGACGGAACAACATCCCAGCCGCCGGTGGCTCGGCCACACAGGCTATGCCCCGGCGGAGGGAAAGCTGTCCCCGAAAAGGAACGAGAGGCGGCCGGAAGCAACCGCTTAAGGCACATCAGGGGGCGAAACAGATGCGTATTCGGCGTCAGTTCACGGCGGAAGGCCACTCGGCCTATGAAGGGATCGCGTTCACCACGGTCTCCAGCGAAATCCGCAATCCGGACGGATCCATCGTCTTCCGCCAGACCGACATCGAAATCCCCGCCGAGTGGAGCCAGGTCGCCTCCGACGTGCTGGCGCAGAAATATTTCCGCAAGGCCGGCGTGCCCGCCAGGCTCAAGCCCGTGCCCGAAGAGGGCGTGCCGTCCTGGCTGTGGCGCAAGGAAGCCGACGGCGCGGAGACCGCGGGCGAGCGTTCCGCCAAGCAGGTGTTCGACCGCATGGCCGGGACGTGGACCTATTGGGGCTGGAAGGGCGGCTATTTCGACACCGAGGCCGATGCGCGCGCCTTCCACGACGAGATGTGCTTCATGTTGGCGGCCCAGAAGGCCGCCCCGAACTCGCCGCAATGGTTCAACACCGGCCTGCATTGGGCCTACGGCATCGACGGCCCCAGCCAGGGCCACTACTACGTCGACCACGTCTCGGGCCGGCTGGTGAAATCCGCCTCCTCCTACGAGCATCCGCAGCCGCACGCCTGCTTCATCCAGTCGATCAAGGACGATCTCGTCAACGAAGGCGGGATCATGGACCTGTGGACGCGCGAAGCGCGCCTCTTCAAGTACGGCTCGGGCACCGGCACCAATTTCTCCATGCTGCGCGGCGAGAACGAGCGGCTGTCGGGCGGCGGCAAGTCCTCCGGCCTGATGAGCTTCCTCAAGATCGGTGACCGGGCGGCGGGCGCCATCAAGTCCGGCGGCACCACGCGGCGCGCCGCCAAGATGGTGATCGTGGACGTCGACCATCCCGACATCGAGCAGTTCATCGACTGGAAGGTGATCGAGGAGCAGAAGGTGGCGGCCCTGGTCGCCGGCTCCAAGCTCACCGAGAAGCACCTCAAGGCCGTGTTCAGGGCCTGCATCAATTGCGACGGCTCGGGCGACGACTGCTTCGACCCCAGGAAGAACCCCGCGCTGCGCCGCGAGGTGAAGGCCGCGCGCCGCGCCATGATCCCGGACAACTACATCGAGCGCGTCATCTCCTTTGCCAAGCAGGGCTTCAAGGACATCGAATTCCGCGTCTACGACACCGACTGGGACTCGGAGGCCTATCTCACCGTCTCCGGCCAGAACTCCAACAATTCCGTGCGCGTCAACGACGCGTTCCTGAAGGCCGTGGAGGATGACGCGCCGTGGCAGCTGACCACGCGGCGCGACGGCAAGGTCCACAAGACGCTTCCGGCCCGCGAATTGTGGGAGAAGATCTCCTACGCCGCCTGGGCCTGCGCCGATCCGGGCATCCAGTTCCATACCACGGTCAACGACTGGCACACCTGCCCCGCCGGCGGCGAAATCCGCGCGTCCAACCCGTGCTCGGAATACATGTTCCTGGACGACACGGCCTGCAATCTCGCCTCGCTGAACCTGATGGCGTTCCGCAAGGACGCCGATGGCCGCAAGACGTTCGACGTCGCCTCCTTCGAGCATGCCGTGCGGCTGTGGACGGTGGTGCTCGAGATCTCCGTGCTGATGGCGCAGTTCCCGTCGAAGGAGATCGCGCAGCTTTCCTACGACTACCGCACGCTTGGCCTCGGCTTCGCCAACATCGGCGGCCTGCTGATGGCGGCGGGCATTCCCTATGACAGCCGCGAAGGCCGCGCGATCGCGGGCGCGATCTCCGCCGTGATGACCGGGGTGTCCTACGCGACCTCCGCCGAGATGGCGGGCGAGCTCGGCCCGTTCCCGGAATACGCCGCCAACCGCGAGTCCATGCTGCGGGTGGTGCGCAACCACCGCCGCGCCGCCCATGGCGAGACCATCGGCTACGAGGCGCTTTCCACCCTCCCCGTTCCGCTGGACCTGCCCGCCATCGCCGACAAGGCGCTGGCCGACGCGGCCAGGCAGGCCTGGGACGACGCGCTCTCGCTGGGCGAGGATTTCGGCTACCGCAACGCGCAGGCCACCGTGATCGCGCCAACCGGCACGATCGGCCTCGTCATGGATTGCGACACCACCGGCGTCGAGCCGGATTTCGCGCTGGTCAAGTTCAAGAAGCTGGCCGGCGGCGGCTACTTCAAGATCATCAACCGCTGCGTACCCGAGGCGTTGAAGACGCTGGGCTATGGCCAGGGCGAGATCGACGACATCGTCGCCTACGCGGTCGGCCATGGCACGCTCGAGAGCAATGCCGCTGGCGTCACCCATGAGCGGCTGCGTGCCAAGGGCTTCGGCGACGAGGAGATCGGCAAGGTCGAGGCCGCGCTGGAAAGCGCCTTCGACATCCGCTTCGTCTTCAACAAATGGACGCTGGGCGAGGCCTTCTGCACCGGCGCGCTCAAGATCGACGCCGCCGCGATGGACGCGCCGGATTTCGACATGCTGAGGCATCTCGGTTTCTCCAGAGCCGAGATCGAGGTGGCCAACCTGCACGTCTGCGGCGCGATGACGCTGGAAGGCGCGCCGCACCTGAAGGCCGCGCACCTGCCGGTGTTCGACTGCGCCAACCCTTGCGGGCGCATCGGCAAGCGCGCGCTCCCGGTGGAAAGCCACATCCGCATGATGGCGGCGGTGCAGCCCTTCATCTCCGGCGCCATCTCCAAGACCATCAACATGCCCAATGCCGCGACCGTGAAGGAGTGCGGCGAGAGCTACATGCTCTCCTGGAAGCTGGGGCTGAAGGCCAACGCGCTCTACCGCGACGGCTCCAAGCTCTCCCAGCCCCTGGCGGCGCAGGTGTTCCAGTTCGACGACGAAGACGACGAGGCCGAGGACTTCCTGGCCGCGCCGCAGGCGAGCCGCACCGCCGTCGTCGCCGAGCGCATCGTCGAGAAGGTCATCGAGCGCGTCAGCCGCGAGCGCGAGAAGCTGCCGCAGCGCCGCAAGGGCTACACCCAGAAGGCCATCGTGGGCGGCCACAAGGTGTATCTGCGCACCGGCGAATACGAGGACGGCCGCATCGGCGAGATCTTCATCGACATGCACAAGGACGGCGCGGCCTTCCGCTCGCTGATGGACGCCTTCGCCATCGCCATCTCCATGGGCCTGCAATACGGCGTGCCGCTGGAGGAGTTCGTGGACGCCTTCACCTTCACCCGCTTCGAGCCGGCGGGCATGGTGCAGGGCAACGATTCCATCAAGAACGCGACCTCCATCCTGGACTACATCTTCCGCGAGCTGGCGGTGTCCTATCTCGGCCGCCACGACCTCGCGCACGTTCCGCCCACGGCGGACGAGGACGTCGGCACCGGCGTGGGCGACGGCAGCGCGCCCCGCGAGGTGGCGATCTCGCGCTTCGCCTCCACCGGCTTCCTGCGCGGCCAGCTCAAGACGCTGGCCGTCTACAAGGGCGGCGCGGCGCCGAAGATGCTGGCCGTGGAGGAACACGTCCACCACCATGACGAGGCGTGTGATCCCGAGACCGAGGCGTTCTTCGCCGCGGACGAGCCGGTGGCGGAAGCGCTGAGCGAGATCCGCGCCAGCGTGCTGGCCGAGGCCGGCGCCAACCCGGTGGGCGACATGGTGACGGCCATCGGCGCGAGCCTGTCGCTGCGCGCCCAGGCCGCCGCCGACAAGGCCGGCCACGCCCGCGAACTCGCCGCCAAGCGCGCCGCCGAAGCCCGCATGAAGGGCTTTGAGGGCGACGCCTGCGGCACCTGCGGCAACTTCACCCTCGTCCGCAACGGCACCTGCATGAAGTGCAACACCTGCGGCAGCACGAGCGGGTGCAGCTGAGGGCACGCTTTGACCCGCGCGCCGGGAGCGCGCGGGCGGACGGCGGGCGAAGCCCGCGGTGCGGGCGCAATCCGGGAGATGGGCTCAACCTAGCGTAGCAGCGTCACGCTGTCAAGGATTGCCGGGTTTTCGGGCGACAGGAAATTTCAATTTGCGCAGATAGAATATTGCGCGGAAAATCTCTTTGATTTCAGGGTATTGATGGAAGGATCGGCACGGACATGTGCGCGGCTTTTTGGGCGCTGATGGCTCGATAGGCCAATCTACCGGCGATTGTAGGCGAATAATCTGCCGGTCCGGACAATGTGTCGCGCCGGAGCGGCCGAAACCCTTGGGGGAGACCTTACCTTACCCGGCGCGGAGCCCGTTCAGGACTCTTCGGCGGCTTCCGCTTCCACGGGCCCCGAATCCTGGCCCTTGGCGTCGACGTCGCGGTCCACGAACTCGATGAAGGCCATCTCGGCGTTGTCGCCATGGCGGAAGCCGGCACGCAGGACGCGGGTGTAGCCGCCCGGGCGGGTCGCGTAGCGCGGGCCGATCACGTCGAACAGCTTGGTCACCTGCGCCTCGTCGCGGACCTGCGACAGCGCCTGGCGGCGGGCGTGCAGGTCCTTGGCGCCGCGGCGCGACAGCGTCACCAGCTTCTCCACCACCGGGCGAAGCTCCTTGGCCTTGGGCAGCGTGGTCCTGATCTGCTCGTGCTTGATCAGCGCCGCCGTCATGTTGGCGAACATCGCGGTGCGGTGCGACGAGGTCTTGCCGAGCTTGCGGCCCTGGTTGCGGTGACGCATTTAGCGGTCTCTTCCATCTTTCGTGCTTCGGGGCTCGGCTACGCCTCGCACCTCAGCATGACGCTGTTCATCCCTTCGTCATCCTGAGGCGCGCTCCGCAAGGAGCGCCCCGAAGGACGACTAGTACTGATCCTCATACCTCTTGGCGAGGTCTTCGATGTTCTCCGGCGGCCAGCCCGGCACTTCCATGCCCAAGTGCAGGCCCATCTCGGCGAGCACCGCCTTGATCTCGTTGAGCGACTTGCGGCCGAAATTCGGCGTCCGCAGCATCTCGCCCTCGGTCTTCTGGATGAGGTCGCCGATGTAGACGATGTTGTCGTTCTTGAGGCAGTTGGCCGAGCGCACGGACAACTCCAATTCGTCCACCTTCTTGAGCAGCACCGGGTTGAAGGCGAGATCGGGCTTCGCCTCCTCCGCCACGCGCTCGCGCGGCTCCTCGAAGTTGATGAAGACCTGGAGCTGGTCCTGCAGGATGCGCGCGGCATAGGCGACCGCGTTGTCCGGCGTGACGGCGCCGTTGGTCTCGACCTGCATGGTGAGCTTGTCGTAATCCAGCGACTCGCCCGAGCGGGTGTTCTCCACGCGGTAGGACACCTTCTTCACCGGGCTGAACAGCGAGTCCACCGGGATGAGCCCGATGGGCGCGTCTTCCGGCCGGTTGCGGTCGGCGGGCACGTAGCCCTTGCCGGTCGCCACCGTCAGCTCCATGCGGAAATCGACCTTCTCGTCGAGCGTGCAGAGCACGAGCTCGGGATTGAGGATCTCCACGTCGGCGATCGCGGCGATGTCGCCGGCGGTCACCTCGCCGGGGCCGGTCTTGCGCAGCGACAGGCGCTTGGGGCCCTCGGCATGCATGCGCAGCGCGATCTGCTTCACGTTGAGCACGATGTCCGTGACGTCCTCGCGGACGCCGGGGATCGAGGAGAATTCGTGCAGCACACCCTCGATCTGGATCGAGGTCACCGCCGCGCCCTGGAGCGACGACAGGAGCACGCGCCTGAGCGCGTTGCCCAGCGTCAGCCCGAAGCCGCGCTCGAGCGGCTCGGCGGTGAGCGTGGCGGATTTGCCCTGTTCGTGTCCGGCTTCGATCTTGAGCTTCTGGGGCTTGATCAGCTCTTGCCAGTTTTTCTGGAACATCTTTCTGGTGTCTCCATCGTTTCCCGGACGTGTCGGATCACGCCCATTCCGTTTCGACGGTTGCTAGGTCCGAAACTCGAAACTCTTACACGCGCCGGCGCTTCGGCGGGCGGCAGCCATTGTGCGGGATCGGCGTCACGTCGCGGATCGAGGTGACGGTCAGGCCCACCGACTGCAGCGCCCTGAGCGCGGACTCGCGGCCCGAACCGGGGCCGCTGACTTCCACTTCCAGCGTGCGCATGCCGTGATCGACGGCCTTCTTGCCCGCGTCTTCCGCGGCGACCTGGGCGGCATAGGGCGTCGACTTGCGCGAGCCCTTGAAGCCCATCATGCCGGCGCTCGACCACGACACGGCGTTGCCCTGCGTGTCCGTGATCGTGATGATCGTGTTGTTGAAGGTCGCGGCGACATGGGCCACGCCCACGACCACGTTCTTCTTTTCCTTCTTGCGGGCGCGGCTGGCGCCCTTCTTCTCGGCTGCCATATTACTTCGTCACTTTCTTCTTGCCGGCGATCGCCTTGGCCGGGCCCTTGCGCGTGCGCGCGTTGGTGTGGGTGCGCTGGCCGCGGACGGGCAGGCCCTTGCGGTGCCTGAGGCCGCGATAGCAGCCCAGGTCCATCAGGCGCTTGATGTTCATCGCGATCTCGCGGCGCAGATCGCCTTCCACGACATAGTCGCGGTCGATCACTTCGCGGATCTGGATGACTTCGGCGTCCGACAGGCCGGAGACGCGGCGCTCATGCGCGATACCCACCTTGTCGAGGATCTCGACGGCGTTGGTCGGGCCGATGCCGTAGATGTAGCGCAATGCCACATCGACGCGCTTCTGGGTCGGGATGTTCACGCCGGCGATGCGGGCCATGTTCTTCCTAAGCAGTTGAATTCGTTGCTTTTCTAACGCCAAACGCGGCGAGTCCCGGACGGGAGTCGCCGCAAGGGCGCGGATATTACTCACGCAACCGCCCCAGTCAACACCCTAAAATTCGGCCGATTCAGCTGCTATTTCAAGATGTTAGATTGGATCGTTTTGGGAGCGGCCACCGCGGCGCCCGTTGCACGAATGCCGCCCCTTCCCAATTTTTCAATTCCGGGGTGTCCACCCCGCCCTCCCGCACGCACCATGGCCGGGTCAATCAGTCCGCTCAGGCAGAGCGATCAAATTGCGTGACCCAAAATATTTTGAAGTCCAAAATTCGGAACCCGTAACGCAAAGCGGCGTGCGTCTGGCGGCGGACGACCGCGCAGGCGGCGACGGATCGCCCCCCGCGGACGACGCAGAACCCCCTGACGGCAGCATTCGTTTCAGCGTCAAGGAAGAACAACGCCTGGCGCACCTTGCGGATTCGAGGCGGCTGGGAACTGCGATCGAGCTCACGGCACGGGCGGCGCTGATCGGCATGCTCTTCGCCGCGACGCCCGCTCTGGTGCGGCTGGCGTTGGGCTCGGCGGATCATCATCATCACTGGCGGACGATGCTGTACATATCGATCGTTCCGGCGATCATCCTGGTCCCCAGCGTCCTCAGCCTTTCGCAACTGATATTTCTTCGCTCCGTAACCTGGCCCAAGCGCTACGCGCAAGCGCAAACCCTGGAAAACGAAATCATGATATTGGGATTCACCGACCTGTTCCGGATCTATGTCAGAACCAGGAAGTCCGGCATATATGGATTCTTCTGGTTTGTGCTTTCGGCTTACGCGGCGGCGGTCATCGCGGTCGAAGCGAGCTACCAGGAAATCGTGCAGCCCATCATGCTTTCGGCATTTCTCCTGCTTGTCGCCCTGTCGGTGCTGAACGCCATCGTTGCCTACCAGCTGTCGAAACATTTCCAGATCGGGCGAATACTCATCGACCACGTCCTGATCATGAACGAGCGCGCCAACCAGGCGCAGGTGACGCCGGATTCGGCAAGGGAAAAGACCGCGCGGACTGCCAGATGGTACCGGAAGAACCGGTATTGGTGGTTCTATTGACGGACCGGCGCCCGGAGATTTCCTATTTTGACCTCGCCTTCACCGCCGCGTCGATGGATTTGGTGACGTCCGCGATGGGGGCCATGCCGTCGATCGTCACGACCTTCTTCTGGTTGCCGTAATAGACCAGGAGCGGCGCGGTGTTCTTGTAGTAGGCGGCAAGGCGGGTCTTGAGGGTTTCGGGATTGTCGTCGGCGCGGGCTACTCCGCCCGAATCCCTGATGCGCTGTTCCACCCGCCCGATCAGGATCGCATCGTCGACCTTCAACTCGAGCACCAGGTCGATCTTGCGGTCGCGGCGGGCCAGCATGTCGTCCAGCGCCTCGGCCTGGGGGATGGTGCGGGGAAAGCCGTCGAAGATGGCGCCGAAGCGGCAATCGGGCTGGTCGTAGCGCTGGGCGATGATGCCGATGACGATCTCGTCGGACACCAGGTCGCCGCGGTCCATGATGGCCTTGGCGTTGCGCCCGAGCTCGGTGCCCGCCGCGATGGCCGCGCGGAGCATGTCCCCGGTCGAAAGCTGCGGCCAGCCGTGCTTTTCCTGCAGTAGCTTGGCCTGCGTGCCCTTGCCGGCGCCCGGCGGGCCGAAGATCACCAGGTTCACCGCTTCATTCCCCTGAGCTTGGCCTTCTTGATGAGGCCCTCATATTGCTGAGCGATGAGATGGCTCTGGATCTGCGCCACCGTGTCCATGGTGACGCTGACCATGATGAGGATGGACGTTCCGCCCATCGGCACCTGATAGGAACCGCGCAGCGATTCCGGGATGAGGCAGACGAAGGCAAGATAGATCGCGCCGACCACGGTGGTGCGGGTGAGCACGTAGTCGATGTATTCCGCCGTCTTCTTGCCGGGACGGATGCCGGGGATGAAGCCGCCGTATTTCTTCAGGTTCTCCGCCGTCTCCTCCGGGTTGAAGACGATCGAGGTGTAGAAGAAGGCGAAGAAGACGATCATCAGGCCGTAAAGCGCCAGGTACAGCGGCTGGCCCGGCGAAAGGTAGACCACGACGCTCTGCAGCCAATCCCAGATGTTGTTGCCGTAGAAGGCGGCGACGGTGGTGGGCATCAGGAGGATCGAGGAGGCGAAGATCGGCGGGATCACGCCGGCCACGTTGAGCTTGAGCGGCAGGTGCGAGCTTTCGCCGCCGAACATGCGCTGGCCCACCTGCCGCTTGGGATATTGCACCAGGAGCCTGCGCTGCGCGCGCTCCATGAACACGATGAACGCCACCAGGAGCACGATGCCCACAACCACCGCGCCGATGGCGAGCCAGCTGATGGAGCCCGTGCGCGCGGATTCGAAGAGCTGGGAGATCGAGGTGGGGAAGCGCGCCACGATGCCTGCGAAAATGATGAGCGAGATGCCGTTGCCGACGCCGCGGGCGGTGATCTGCTCGCCGATCCACATCAGCAGGATCGTGCCGCCGGTGAGCGTGATGACGGCGGTGATGCGGAAGGCCCAGCCGGGATCCATCACCACGCCGTTCATGCGCTCCAGCCCCAGCGCGATGCCGAAGGCCTGCAGCGCGGCGAGCGCCACGGTGCCGTAGCGCGTGTACTGATTGAGGGTCTTGCGGCCGGCCTCGCCTTCCTTCTTCAGCGCCTCCAGCTCGGGGACCACCGTGGTCATGAGCTGGATGATGATCGAGGCGGAGATGTAGGGCATGATGCCCAGCGCGAAGATGGCCATGCGCTGCACCGCGCCGCCCGCCAGCACGTTGAACACGTCGAGCAGGCCGCCGGTGTTCTGCTGGATCATGTGCGCCAGCGCGGACGGATCGACGCCCGGCATCGGGATGAAGGTGCCGAGGCGCGCGACGATCAGGGCGCCCAGGGTGAACAGCAGCCTCTGGCGCAGCTCGGTGGCCTTGCCGAAGCTGGAGAAATTGAAATTCGCGGCCAGTTGTTCGGCTGCTGAGGGCATGAGTCACTCCCTGAACCAGGCGTCGGGCCAACCACGCCAGTATATAGGACGCCTTGCGCGATCTCCCACCTTCCCCTCGCGGGAGGTGAACTACACGCTGCGCCGTTCTTCCCGCTTTTCGGCGGCCTTGGCGCGGCGTTCCTGGCGCTTGCCGGGATGACCCTTCTTGTTGGCCGTGACCTTCTTCGACCAGGTGGTCGTCAGCGAGCCGCCGGCCTTCTCCACCGCCGCGCGGGCGCCCTTTGTGGCGCCCGCGACCGTGATGTCGAGCCGGGCCGAGAACGCGCCGTCGCCCAGAAGGCGGATACCGTCGCGGCTCTTCTTCACCAGGCCGGCATTCCTGAGCGTTTCCTCCGTGATCCTGGCGTTGGCGTCGATCTTCTTCTCGTCGATCGCCTTCTGGAGCCGGCCGATGTTCAGTTCCGCGAAATCGCGGGCGAAGATGTTGTTGAAGCCGCGCTTGGGCATGCGCATGTGCAGCGGCATCTGGCCGCCCTCGAAGCCGTAGACGGCGTTGCCGGTGCGCGCCTTCGCGCCCTTGACGCCGCGGCCCGACGTCTTGCCGAGGCCCGACGACGAGCCTCGGCCCAGCTTGGTCTTGCGCGCACGCGAGCCCGGCTTGTTGCGGATTTCGTTGAGTTTCATCGTAACAACCTTCTTGTCCTTCGGGGGCCCGGTCATGCCCGGGGTCGCACCTCTGGATGGCGATACCGAACTTGCGTCATGCCAAGGCGCGCGCGAAGCGGGCCACGATGCATCACTCCCCCACCACTTCCACCAGATGCGCGACCGAGCGGATCATGCCGCGCACGGCGGGCGTGTCTTCCAGCACGCGCTCGCGGCGGATCTTGCCCAGGCCCAGCCCGCGCAGCGTCGCGGCCTGGACGGCCGGTCGGCGGGCGGCGCTGCGCACCTGGCGCACCCGGAGGGTCTTTTTCGCGGCGTTCTTCTCAGCCATCACACGTTCCGTTCGTTACCCGTCTCAGCCGGCCGTCGCCTGCTCGCTCTTGCCTTCGCGCCGCGAGATGATCTCGGCGACGCTGCGGCCGCGGCGCTGGGCGACCATGCGCGGAGACTGCTGGTTCTTCAGCGCGTCAAAAGTGGCGCGCACCATGTTGTAGGCGTTGGAGGTGCCCAGCGACTTGGCGACCACGTCGCCCACGCCGAGGGATTCGAACACCGCGCGCATCGGGCCGCCGGCGATGATGCCGGTGCCCGCCGGAGCGGGACGCACGACGACCTTGCCCGCGCCGTGATGGCCGCGGGTCTCGTGATGCAGCGTGCGGCCGTCCTTCAGCGGCACGCGGATCATGGCCTTCTTGGCCTCGTCCGTCGCCTTGCGGATGGCTTCGGGAACCTCGCGCGCCTTGCCGTGGCCGAAACCGACGCGGCCGCGCTGGTCGCCCACGACGACCAGCGCCGCGAAGCCGAAGCGCCGGCCGCCCTTCACCACCTTCGCCACGCGGTTGATATGGACGAGCTTGTCGACGAATTCGTTGTCGCGGTCCTCGCGATCGCGCCCGCGGCCTTCGCCGCGGTCCCTGCGCCCGCGTCCGCGGCCTTCGCGCTCGCCGCCCGTGTTGCCTTCTTCACGCGCCATCTGGTTCGTTCCTCAAAATTCCAGGCCGCCGTCGCGGGCGGCATCGGCGAGCGCCTTGACGCGCCCGTGATAGATGTAGCCGCCGCGGTCGAACACCACCTGCTTGACGCCCTTGGCGAGCGCGCGCTCGGCGATCTTCTTGCCCACCGCCTTCGCGGCTTCGACATTGTAGGCCTTGGCGATCTTGCCGCCCTTCTCGTTGGACGAGGCGGAGGCGAGCGTGACGGCCGTGGCATCGTCGATCACCTGGGCATAGATGTGCTTGCCCGAGCGGAAGATCGACAGCCGCGCGCGGTCCGCCGTCTGGCGGAGGCGATAGCGGGTGCGCGACTGGCGGCGCTGGAAGAGTTTCGACGTCATTTCTTCTTACCCTCTTTGCGGAGGATATGCTCCTCGGCGTATTTCACGCCCTTGCCCTTGTAGGGTTCCGGCGGGCGGAAGCCGCGGATCTCGGCGGCCACCTGCCCCACGAGCTGCTTGTCGATGCCGGCCACGGTCAGCGCAGTCGGTTTCTCCGCCGTGATCGTGATGCCGGCGGGGATGGGATAGACCACGTCGTGGCTGAAGCCGAGCTGCAGATTCAGGTTCTTGCCCTGGACCGCCGCGCGGTAGCCCACGCCGTTGATCTCGAGCTTCTGCTGGAAGCCCTGGGTGACGCCGACCACGAGGTTGTTCACCAGCGTGCGGGACAGGCCCCACATCTGGCGGCCCTTCTCCGCGCCCTCGCGGGGCATGACGCTGACGCCGCCGTCGCCGGCCTTGACCTCGACTTCGTTGACGAGATTCACCGAAAGCTCGCCCTTGGGGCCCTTCACCTTGACGGTCTGGCCCTGGACGGAGGCGGTGACGCCCTTGGGCAGGGGCACGGGTTTCTTGCCGATGCGCGACATCAGAACACCTGACACAGGACTTCGCCGCCGACGTTCTTCTCGCGCGCCGCCGCATCGGTCATCACGCCCTGCGGCGTGGAGACGATGCTGAGGCCGAGACCCTGCCGGTGGGGCTTGAGGTCGGTAACGCCCGCATAGACGCGGCGGCCGGGCGTGGAGACACGCTTCAGCTCGCGGATGACGGGCCTGCCGTCATGGTACTTGAGCTCGATCTCCAGCTCGCGACGGCCGCTGCCCTTGAACTCCACCTCGGCGTAGCCGCGGATGAAGCCCTCGGCCTGGAGCACGTCGAGCACGCGCGTCCTCAGCCGCGAATTGGGCGACTTGATCTTCGCCATGCCGCGAAGCTGTCCGTTGCGGATGCGCGCCAGGAGATCGCCGATGGGATCCGTGATCGCCATATCCTCTGTTCCTTTCCTTACCAGCTCGCCTTGGTCATGCCGGGGACCTGGCCGAAATTTCCGAGTTGCCGAAGCGCGATGCGCGAGAGCTTGAGCTTGCGGTAGTAGCCCTTCGAGCGGCCCGAGAGCTCGCAGCGATTGTGCACGCGCACCTTGGAGGAATTGCGCGGCAGCTTGGCGAGCTTGAGCTGGGCGGCGAAGCGCTCCTCCGGCGGAAGCCTCATGTCCTGCGTCTTCGCCTTCAGCGCCTTGCGCCGCTCGGCATACTGCGCCACGAGCTTTTCGCGCTTCTTGTTGCGGTTGATCTGGCTTTTCTTGGCCATGTTCGCCTCAGTTCATGAACGGGAATTGGAAGCCCTTGAGAAGCGCCCTGGCTTCCGCATCGGTCTTCGCAGAGGTGTTGATCACGATGTCCATGCCCCACACCGTCTCCGTCTTGTCGTAGTCGATCTCGACGAAGATGATGTGCTCCTTGACGCCGACGGCGAAGTTGCCCTTGCCGTCGAAGCTCTTGCCGTTCAGGCCGCGGAAATCGCGCACGCGCGGCAGCGCCATGGTCACGAAGCGGTCGAGGAACTCGTACATCCGGTCCTTGCGCAGGGTGACCTTCACGCCGATGGGGCGGCCGACCGTGATCTTGAACTGCGCGATCGCCTTCTTGGCCTTGGTGATGACGGCCTTCTGGCCGGCGATGGCGGTCAGGTCGTTCTGCGCCTGCTGGATCTTCTTGCCGTCCGAAGCGCCCTCGCCCGCGCCGATGTTCAGCACGATCTTGTTGATCTTCGGCACCTGCATCGCGTTCTTGTAGCCGAACTCCTTCATCAGCGAGGGCTTGATGACCTCCTGATAGCGCTTCTTGAAGCGCGGCACGTAGTCCGGGTCGCGCGAGGTCTCGCCCACGGCCACGGCGTTGCCGCCGGCCGCGTCCTTCTTGCCCTTCTTCTCCTTGGGCACGCCGCCGCCCTTCGCCTTCTCGCCCTGGGGCTTGTCGCCCCCCTTTGCGGCTTTTTGGGCGGCCTTGGGCTTCTCGTTACCAGCCTCAGACATCGATGACCTCACCGGACTTCTTCGCGAAGCGCACCTTGCGACCGTCGCCCAGCACCTTCCAGCCGATGCGCGTGGCATTGCCGGACTTGGGGTCGACATGGGCGAGGTTCGACAGGTGAACCGGCGCCTCCTTGTTGACGATGCCGCCCTGGCTCCTGGTGCTCTGCTTGGTGTGACGCTTCACCATGTTCACATTGGAGACGAGCGCGCGGTCATCCGCCGGGAAGACCTTCAGCACCTCGCCCTTCTTGCCCTTGTCGCGCCCCGTGATGACGACGACGCGGTCGCCTTTGCGGATCGACGCACCCATCACAGCACCTCCGGCGCGAGCGAAATGATCTTCATGTGGTTCTTGGAGCGCAGCTCGCGCGTCACCGGCCCGAAGATGCGCGTGCCGATCGGCTCGTTCTGCGCGTTGACCAGCACGGCGGCGTTGTTGTCGAAGCGGATCAGGCTGCCGTCGGGACGGCGCACGCCCTTGGCGGTGCGCACGACGACGGCCTTGACGACCTCGCCCTTCTTCACGCGGCCGCGCGGGATGGCTTCCTTGACCGACACCACGATGGTGTCGCCCACGTCGGCGTAGCGGCGCTTGGAGCCGCCGATCACCTTGATGCACATCACGCGGCGCGCGCCGGAATTGTCGGCGACGTCGAGCTCGGTGGTCATCTGAATCATGTTCTAACTCCCGAAGCTCCGCCCGCTCACTTGCCCACGCGCTCGACGACTTCCCAGCGCTTGAGCTTGGAAACCGGCTTGCACTCGCGGATGCGCACGACGTCGCCCGCCTTGAACTCGCCCTTCTCGTCGTGGGCATGGTAATTCTTCGACCGGCGCACGGTCTTTCCCATCACCGGGTGCGTGAAGCGGCGCTCCACGTTGACCACCACGGTCTTGGCGTTCTTGTCGCTGACCACGACGCCTTGCAGCACGCGCTTGGGCATAGTCTTCCTCTTATCCTTGCGCCTGTTTGCGGCGCTGCTCGTTCAGCACCGTGGCGATGCGGGCGATGTCCTTGCGGACCTGGCGCACGCGATTGGTCTTCTCGAGCTGGCCGTTGGCGCGCTGGAAGCGCAGGTTGAACTGCTCCTTCTTCAGCTTCGCCAGCTGGTCGCCCAGCTGATCCTCAGTCTGGCCGCGGAATTCGTCCGCCTTGGTGGCGTGCTTAGCCCGCTCGATGGCCGGGGCCTTCTTCTTTTTTTCCTTCGCTGCCATGGCCGTTTCCTATTTGCTGTGCGGGCGGGCGACGAACTTCGTCGCGATGGAGAGCTTGGCCGCGCCGAGCCGCATGGCCTCCTTGGCCGTCGTCAGGTCCACGCCGTCGATCTCGAACAGGATGCGGCCCGGCTTCACGCGCGCCGCCCAGAACTCCGGCGCGCCCTTGCCGGCGCCCATGCGCACCTCGGCGGGCTTCTTCGACACCGGCACGTCCGGGAAGATGCGGATCCACACGCGGCCCGCGCGCTTCATCTCGCGCGTGATGGCGCGGCGGGCGGCCTCGATCTCGCGCGCGTTCAGCCGCTCCGGCTCCATGGCCTTGAGGCCGTATTCGCCGAAATTGAGCTGCGTGCCCGCCTTCGCGGCGCCGTGGATGCGGCCCTTGAACTGCTTGCGGAACTTGGTGCGTTTGGGAGACAGCATGACTCTATTCCATCAGTCTGCGGGGGCCGGAGCGGGCGTGGGCGTGCGCGGCGCCTTCTGCTCGGCGGCTTCGGACTGGCGCTTGTCGACGGCCATGGGGTCGTGCTCCATGATCTCGCCCTTGAAGATCCAGACTTTCACGCCGCAGGTGCCGTAGGTCGTCTTGGCCGTGGCGGTGCCGTAATCGATGTCGGCGCGCAGCGTGTGCAGCGGCACGCGGCCCTCGCGGTACCACTCCACGCGCGCGATCTCGGCGCCGCCGAGGCGGCCGCCGCAGTTGATGCGGATGCCGAGCGCGCCCAGGCGCATGGCCGACTGCACGGCGCGCTTCATCACGCGGCGGAAGGCGACGCGGCGCTCGAGCTGCTGGGCGATGTTCTCGGCCACGAGCTTCGCATCGATCTCGGGCTTGCGGATCTCGACGATGTTGAGATGCACCTCGTCCGAGGTGAACTTCTGGACGTCGCCCTTGAGCTTCTCGATGTCGGCGCCCTTCTTGCCGATGACGACGCCGGGGCGCGCGGAATGGATGGTGATGCGGCACTTCTTGTGCGGACGCTCGATCACCACGCGGCTGACGCCGGCGAGCTTGAGGCGCTCCGAGAGGTGCTCGCGGATCCTGATGTCCTGCTGCAGGAGCTTGCCGTAGTCCTTCTTGCCGGCGTACCAGCGCGAATCCCAGGTGCGGTTGATGCCGAGCCTAAGGCCGGTCGGGTTGACCTTCTGACCCATCAGGCCGTCTCCTTCTTCGCGGCGGACTTCTTAGCCGCAGCTTTCCTGGCCGGGGCGTTCTTGCCCTTCGGCTCTTCCTTCTTCTCTTCGCGCTTCTCCTCGACCACGATGGTGATCTGGGCGAAGGGCTTCATCACGGCGGCGCCGCGGCCGCGAGCACGCGCATGGAAGCGCTTGAGCACCATGTTCTTGCCGACGCTGGCCTCGGTGACGACGAGATCGTCGACGTCCAGGTCGTGATTGTTCTCGGCATTGGCGATGGCGGACTGCAGCACCTTCTTGACGTTGCCGGCGATGCGCTTGGGCGAGAAGGTGAGCGTGTTCAGCGCCGCCTCGGCCCTGAGGCCGCGGATCGACTGCGCCACGAGGTTCAGCTTGCGCGGGCTGACGCGGATATTGTACCCGACCGCCCGGGCCTGGTTGTCCGCAAGAACGCGCGCGCGGGATTGCTTGCTCATCTAGTCCCTCTTCGCCTTCTTGTCGCCGCCGCCGGTGTGGCCGTGGAAGGTGCGCGTCGGCGAGAACTCGCCGAGCTTGTGGCCGACCATCTCCTCGGTGACGAGCACGGGGATGTGCTTCCTGCCGTTGTAGACCCCGAAGGTGAGGCCGACGAACTGCGGCAGGATCGTGGAGCGGCGCGACCAGGTCTTGATCACGTCCTTGCGTCCCGAGCCGCGGGCCGCATCCGCCTTCTGAAGCAGATAGCCGTCGACGAACGGACCTTTCCAAACTGAGCGTGCCATGCCGATTACCCTTGTGCCGCCTTGCCGTGCCGCGAGCGGACGATGAATTTCGTGGTGCGCTTGTTCTTGCGCGTCTTGTTGCCCTTGGTGCCCTTGCCCCACGGCGTGACGGGATGACGGCCCCCCTTGGTGCGGCCTTCGCCGCCGCCATGCGGGTGGTCGATCGGGTTCATCGCGGTGCCGCGGACATGGGGGCGCTTGCCCTTCCAGACGTTGCGGCCAGCCTTGCCGATGACCTCGTTCATGTGGTCGGGGTTGGACACCGCGCCCACCGTGGCCATGCAGACGAGCTGCACGCGGCGCACTTCGCCGGAATTCAGCCGCAGGATCGCGTAGCCCGCGTCGCGGCCCAGGTACTGCGCGTAGGTGCCGGCGGAGCGGGCGATCTGGCCGCCCTTGCCCGGCTTCATCTCGATGTTGTGGACGATGGTGCCGACCGGCATGGCCGACAGCGGCATCGCGTTGCCGGGCTTCACGTCGACCCTGGCGCCCGAGACGACCGTGTCGCCGACGGCCAGGCGCTGCGGCGCCAAGATGTAGGCGAGCTCGCCGTCCTTGTACTTGATGAGGGCGATGAAGGCGGTGCGGTTGGGATCGTATTCCAGACGCTCGACCCTGGCGGGAGCATCGAACTTCCTGCGCTTGAAATCGACGATGCGATAGCGCTGCTTGTGGCCTCCGCCTTGCCAGCGCACGGTGACGCGGCCGGTGTTGTTGCGGCCGCCATGGCGCGTCTGGCCCTCGGTCAGCGCCTTGACGGGGCCGCCCTTGTGCAGGCCGGAACGGTCGATCAGCACCAGCTGGCGCTGGCCCGGAGTGGTCGGCCGGTATTGCTTCAACGCCATCTTACAGCCCCGTCGTCACGTCGATCTGCTGGCCTTCGGCGAGCGTCACGATCGCTTTCTTGTAGTCGCTCTTCTTGTAACGGCCGGAGCGGTTGGCCTTGACCTTGCCCTTGACGCGCACGGTGTTGACCGCCGTCACCTTGACCTTGAACAGGTCGGTGACCGCCTTGGCGATCTGCGGCTTGGTCGCGTCCAGGCTCACGCGGAACACCACCTGGTTGGCCTCGGTCAGCTTGGTCGCCTTTTCGGTGATGACCGGCGACAGGATCACGTCGTAGTTCGGGCCGCTCATGAAAGGCGCTCCTCGATGGCGGCAACGGCGGCCTTGGTCAGCACCAGCTTCTCGCTCTTCATGATGTCGTAGACATTGAGGCCCCTGGCGGGCAGCAGCGAAACGTGGCTGAGGTTGCGGGCGGAAAGATGGAAGTTCCTGTCGAACTCGCCATCGACCACCAGCGCGTTCGCCACGCCCATCTCGCCGAAGCGCCTGGCGAGATCGGCGGTCTTGATCGCGGATGATTTCGCCTCGTCGATCACCACGATATTGCCGCCCCTGGCCTTGGACGAGAGCGCGTGTCGAAGCCCGAGCGAACGGACCTTCTTGGGCAGGTCGAACTCGTGGCTATGCTGCACCGGGCCCATCGCCTTGGCGCCGCCGACATAGAGCGGAGCCGAACGCGCGCCGTGACGCGCCTGGCCCGTGCCCTTCTGCTTGTAGACCTTCTTCTTGGTGCGGTTGATCTCGCCGCGCGTGAGGACTTTGTGCGTGCCGGCGCGGCGCTTGGCGAGCTGCCAGACGACGACGCGCTGGATGAGGTCGGGGCGCGGCTCCAGACCGTAGATCTCGTCCTTGAGATCGACCTCGCCGGCGGCCTTGTTGTCGAGATTGAGGACCTTCGCTTTCACGTTCAGCCCTCCGTCTTCTGTTCGGCGGGAGCGGCCGCCGGTGCGGCCTTCTCGCGCCTGGTCACCGAACCCGGCATCGGCGAGTCCTTGTGCGGCTTCTTCACGGCGTCGCGCACCATGACCCAGCCGCCCTTGGAGCCGGGCACGGCGCCGCGCACCATGATGAGGCCGCGCTCGACGTCGACCTTCGCCACTTCCAGGTTCTGGGTGGTGACACGCTCGTCGCCGTAATGGCCGTGCATCTTCTTGTTCTTGAAGGTCTTGCCGGGATCCTGGCGCCCGCCCGTGCCGCCCAGGGAGCGGTGGGAGATCGACACGCCGTGGCTCGCCTCGAGGCCGCGGAAGTTCCAGCGCTTCATGGCGCCGGTGAAGCCGCGGCCGATGGTGATGCCGGTGATGTCGACCATCTGGCCTTCCACGAAATGGTCGGCCTTCAGCATGTCGCCCACTTCGAGGAGGTTCTTCTCGTCGACGCGGAACTCCATGACCTTCTTCCGGGGCTCGACCTCGGCCTTCGCGAACTGGCCGCGATCGGCCTTGGTCAAGCGCTTGGTCTTCGCGAAGCCGGCACCGAGCTGGACGGCGGTGTAGCCGTCCTTCTCCTTGTTGCGCGTGCCCACGACCTGGCAGCCGTCAAGCTTCAGGACCGTGACGGGCACATGCCGGCCGTCCTCGAGGAACAGCCGTGTCATGCCGACTTTCTGCGTGATGACGCCTGTGCGCATCGCGCTCGTACTCCTTAAAGCTTGATTTCGACGTCGACGCCGGCCGCGAGGTCGAGCTTCATCAGCGCGTCGACCGTCTGCGGCGTGGGATCGATGATGTCGAGCAGGCGTTTGTGCGTGCGGATTTCGAATTGCTCGCGGCTCTTCTTGTCCACATGCGGGGAACGGTTGACGGTGAAGCGCTCGAAGCCGGTGGGCAGCGGAATGGGTCCGCGGACCTGGGCGCCGGTGCGCTTCGCCGTGTTGACGATCTCCCGCGTCGAATTGTCGAGGATGCGGTGATCGAAGGCCTTGAGCCTGATGCGGATGTTTTGACCTTGCATATTCGCTTCTCCGGATCGGCCACAAGACCGACGATCGATCGGTCCTTATTTGATGATCTTGGCGACGACGCCCGAACCCACCGTGCGGCCGCCTTCACGGATGGCGAAGCGGAGCTTCTCCTCCATGGCGATCGGCACGATCAGCTCGACCTCGATCGACACGTTGTCGCCCGGCATCACCATCTCGGTGCCTTCCGGGAGCTTGACGATGCCGGTCACGTCGGTGGTGCGGAAGTAGAACTGCGGACGGTAGTTGGCGAAGAACGGCGTATGGCGGCCGCCCTCTTCCTTCGTCAGCACGTACACCTCGGCGGTGAAGTTGGTGTGCGGCGTGATGGAGCCGGGCTTCGCCAGCACCTGGCCGCGCTCCACCCCGTCGCGCTCCACGCCGCGCAGCAGGCAGCCGACGTTGTCGCCGGCCTGGCCCTGGTCGAGCAGCTTGCGGAACATCTCCACGCCGGTGACGGTCGTCTTGGTGGTGGGGCGGATGCCGACGATCTCGACTTCCTCGCCCACCTTGACGACGCCGCGGTCGATACGGCCGGTCACCACGGTGCCGCGGCCGGAGATCGAGAACACGTCCTCGATCGCCATCATGAACGGCTGATCCACGGGGCGCTCGGGCTGCGGAATGGCGGCGTCCACCGCGTCCATCAGCTTGAGGATCGCGTCGTGGCCGATCTCCTTGTTCTTGTCTTCCAGCGCCATGAGCGCGGAGCCGCGGACGATCGGGATCTTGTCGCCGGGGAAGTTGTAGGACGACAGGAGCTCGCGGACCTCGAGCTCGACGAGGTCGAGAAGCTCGGGATCGTCGACCATGTCGACCTTGTTCATGAACACCACAAGCGCCGGCACGCCGACCTGGCGCGCGAGCAGGATGTGCTCGCGCGTCTGCGGCATCGGGCCGTCGGCGGCGGACACCACCAGGATCGCGCCGTCCATCTGGGCGGCGCCGGTGATCATGTTCTTCACGTAGTCGGCGTGGCCGGGGCAGTCGACGTGCGCGTAGTGGCGCTTGTCGGTCTCATACTCGACATGCGCCGTCGAAATGGTGATGCCGCGCGCCTTCTCTTCCGGCGCCTTGTCGATCTGATCGTAGGCGGTGAACGAAGCCTGACCCTTCTCGGCGAGCACCTTGGTGATGGCGGCCGTCAACGACGTCTTGCCGTGGTCGACGTGGCCGATCGTGCCGATGTTGCAGTGCGGCTTGTTCCGCTCGAATTTTGCTTTGGCCATTTGTTCTCTCCGTAAGCTCTTGGAATTGGATTAGGCGTACTTGGCTTTGACTTCGTCCGCGATCGCCTGCGGCACCTGCTCGTAGTGGTCGAACTGCATCGAATACTGCGCGCGGCCCTGGGACATCGAGCGCAGCGTGTTGATGTAGCCGAACATGTTGGCGAGCGGGACCATGGCGGTCACGACCTGGGCGTTGCCGCGGCTGTCGGTGCCCTGCACCTGGCCGCGGCGGGAGTTGAGGTCGCCGATGACCCCGCCGAGGAACTCGTCCGGCGTCACCACCTCCACCTTCATGATCGGCTCCAGCAGCTTCACCGCGCCCTTCGACGCCAGTTCGCGGAACGCCGCGCGCGCCGCGATGTCGAAGGTCAGCGCGTTGGAGTCGACCTCGTGGTACTTGCCGTCGGTGAGCGTCGCCTTGAAGTCGATCACCGGGAAGCCGGCGAGCAGGCCGGATTCCTTCTGGTTCTTGAGGCCCTTCTCGACCGCGGGGATGAACTCCTTCGGCACCGAGCCGCCCACGACGTCGTTCTCGAACACAAAGCCGGAGCCGGGCGGTAGCGGCTCGAAATCGATCGAGACTTCGGCGAACTGGCCCGAACCGCCGGTCTGCTTCTTGTGCGTGTACTTGATCGACACGGGCCGCGACAGCGTCTCGCGATACGCCACCTGCGGCGCGCCGACATTGGCGTCCACCTTGTAGGTGCGCTTCAGGATGTCGACCTTGATCTCGAGATGGAGCTCGCCCATGCCCTTGAGGATGGTCTGGCCCGACTCCTGGTCGGTGGAGACGCGGAACGACGGGTCTTCCTGCGCGAGGCGATTGAGCGCCACGCCCATCTTCTCCTGGTCGGCCTTGGTCTTCGGCTCGATGGCGACCTCGATCACCGGATCGGGGAATTCCATGCGCTCCAGGATCACCGGATTGTTGGGATCGCAGAGCGTTTCGCCCGTGGTGGTGAGCTTGAGCGCCGCGAGCGCGACGATGTCGCCGGCATAGGCTTCCTTGATGTCCTCGCGGCTGTTGGCGTGCATCAGCAGCATGCGGCCGACGCGCTCGCTCTTGTCCTTCACCGAGTTGAGCACGCCCGTGCCCGAAACCAGCGTGCCGGAATAGACGCGCACGAAGGTGATGGAGCCCACGAACGGGTCGTCCATGATCTTGAACGCGAGGCCCGCGAACGGCGCCTTGTCGTCGGCGGGGCGCTCGACTTCGTTGCCCTTGGGGTCGATGCCCTTCACGGCCGGGATGTCCAGCGGCGACGGCAGGTAGTCGATCACCGCGTCGAGCAGGGGCTGCACGCCCTTGTTCTTGAACGCGGAGCCGCACAGCACCGGCACGAAGGCGAAGCCGATGCAGCCCTTGCGGATGCAGCGCTTGAGGTCGGCCTCGGACGGCATGTGGCCATCGAGATAGGCCTCGAGCAGCTTCTCGTCCTGCTCGACCGCCATCTCGACCAGCTGGGTGTGCAGCTCGTCGCACTTGGCCTTGAGGTCGGCGGGAATCTCGACTTCATCGAACTTCGCGCCGAGCTGCTCTTCCTTCCAGATCAGCGCCGTCATGCGCACCAGGTCGACGATGCCCTTGAAATCGGCCTCGGCGCCGATCGGCCAGGTGACCGCCATCGGCCTGGTGCCGAGCCGGTCGATCATCATCTCGATGCAGCGCGGGAAGTCCGCGCCCATGCGGTCCATCTTGTTGACGAAGCAGATGCGCGGGACTTCGTACTTGTCGGCCTGGCGCCACACCGTCTCGGACTGCGGCTCCACGCCGGCCACGGCGTCGAACACCGCCACCGCGCCGTCGAGCACGCGCATGGAGCGCTCGACCTCGATGGTGAAGTCGACGTGGCCGGGCGTGTCGATGATGTTGATGCGGTGGTCCTTCCAGAACGCGGTGGTCGCGGCGGAGGTGATGGTGATGCCGCGCTCCTGCTCCTGCTCCATGAAGTCCATGGTCGCGGCGCCGTCGTGCACCTCGCCGATCTTATGGCTCTTGCCCGTGTAATAGAGGATGCGCTCGGTCGTCGTCGTCTTGCCGGCATCGATGTGCGCGGCAATGCCGATGTTCCTGTATTTGTCGAGCGGGGTCGTGCGGGGCATCTTCTGACTCTTGTACTGTTCGTTACCAGCGGTAGTGCGAGAACGCGCGGTTCGCATCCGCCATCTTGTGGGTGTCTTCGCGTTTCTTGACGGCGTTGCCGCGGTTGTTGGCGGCGTCGAGGATCTCGCCCGACAGCCGTCCGGTCATCGTCGGCTCGTTGCGGCCGCGCGCGGCGGTGATCAGCCAGCGGATCGCGAGGGCCCGCGAACGGTCGGTGCGCACTTCGACGGGCACCTGGTAGGTGGCGCCTCCGACGCGGCGGGAGCGCACTTCCAGCGCCGGCGACACGTTGCGCAGCGCCTCGTGGAAGACCTGAAGCGGATCCTGCTTGGTCTTCTGCTGGATCGTGTCGAACGCGCCGTACATGATGCCCTCGGCGGCGGACTTCTTGCCGTCGTACATCAGGCTGTTCATGAACTTGGCGACGACGAAATCGCCGAACTTGGCGTCCGGAACGATCTCGCGTTTGTCTGCGCGGCGGCGACGGGACATTCGATTCTTTCCTTCGTCTCTTTTCCTCTCGATCGATCCCGGCTCGCGCTTCGCTTGGCCGGGATGATCTTCGCTTCGCTCAGATCACTTCGGCCGCTTGGCGCCGTAGAGCGAACGGCGCTGCTTGCGGTCCTTCACGCCCTGCGTATCGAGGACGCCGCGGATGATGTGGTAGCGAACGCCCGGCAGGTCCTTCACGCGGCCGCCGCGGATGAGCACGACCGAGTGTTCCTGCAGATTATGGCCCTCGCCGGGGATGTAGCTCACGACCTCGTGGCCGTTGGTCAGGCGAACCTTCGCGACCTTGCGCAGCGCCGAGTTCGGCTTCTTCGGCGTCGTGGTGTAGACGCGCGTGCAGACGCCGCGCTTCTGCGGGCACTGCTTGAGGGCCGGAACCTTGTTGCGCTTGGGCTTCTCGCCCCGCGGCTTGCGAATGAGCTGGTTGATCGTCGGCATTCGTCTTCCTGTTCCCAACGGACGGCCCGCGAACGGGCACGGCCAAAACCAAAACTCCGGTCACGGACCCTTTCGGCCCCGTTCCGGACATGCGGAGGACTGAGGGGAGGCCCCTGAGTCGCGCGTCTACGCTTCTAAACTGGCTTGCCAGCAGCGTTTCTTGGCTCAAGCGCCCAGACGGCCTGCCTGCGAGGTCGCGCTATTTACAGAGCGCGGGGTGGGGGGTCAAGCCGAAAGAAAGGATATTTCGCACTGCGTCAAAAACGGCCCGGCCGGGAGGCCTTTCCGGCCTACGTCTTGCCCGCCGTCGCGGCCGCCCGGGCGATCAGCCTTTCCAAGATCTGGAGGTCCACGTCGCCGAGCCTCTTGACGTAGAGGCAGCCTTTTCCGGTGGTGTGTCTGCCCAGCTTGGGGAGGAGTTTGTCGAGGTGGCCGGAGCCGGCGCGGACGTAGAGGACATGGGCGGGCTTGCGCGGCGAAAAGCCGACGAGCGGCATGTCCCCTTCCCGGCCGCTCTCGTAGACATAGCGATAGCTGCCGAAGCCCACGATCGACGGGCCCCACATCCTCGGCTTCTCGCCCGTCGCCTTCTGCATCATCCGGGTGAGAAGCCGGGCGTCCTTCCGGCGGGCTTCGTCCGGTATCGCAGCCAGGAAATCCGCCACGCTTGCCTGCGTCGCCTTGGTCTTGTTCGCGGCCATCTGCGTCCCCGATCCGGTGCCATCAGATTCCCGAATGGCGCCCAGGACGCAACACGCCGCCTGCGGCGTTTTTGCGAGTAAGTCTCATTGACAGGTCCAAGGTTCCCGCGCAATCTGCACCGACTTGCGAACGATTATCAGTTTCAGGTGGAGCAGGATGCGGACTCTGGTTCAGCGCACGGCGTTGGGGGCGACGGGCTTTGGGATCACTTCGCTGGCGGCGCTTTCGGGCGCGCTGGCGGACACCGTTGTGGCTGGCAACGGTCCGGCGCCAGAGCCAGAGAACGTCACCGTCACCGGACGGCGGCCGCAGCTGGACAAGCTGCCGGAGAAAATCCTCGACACCCCGCAATCGATCAACGTGGTGCCGTTGAAGGTCATCCAGGAACAGGGCACGGCCAGCCTGCAGGACGCGCTGCGCAACGTGCCCGGCATCACGCTCAATTCCGGCGAAGGCGGCGCGCACGGCGATACGGTCAACCTGCGCGGCTTCTCCGCCAGCGACGATTTCTTCCTCGACGGGCTGCGCGACACCGGCTTCTATACCCGCGACAGCTTCGATTACGACGCGGTGGAGGTCTACAAGGGCCCGGCCTCGACGCTGTTCGGCCGCGGCTCGACCGGCGGGGTGATCAACCAGGTTTCCAAGCTGCCCACGCTCTACCCGATCGAAAGCGGCATCTTCACCGTGGGCACGAACGAGGAATACCGCGGCACCACCGACGTGAACTATCTCCTCGGCGACGATTCCGCCTTGCGCATCGATCTCATGGGCATGAAATCGCACATCGCGGACCGCGACGACGCGCGCGTCCGCCGCTGGGGCGCCGCGCCTTCCGTCGCGTTCGGGCTCGACACGCCGACGACCTTCACGCTGGCCTATTTCCACGAATATGAGGACAACGTCCCCGATTTCGGCGTGCCGTTCCTGTTCGGCGAGCCCGCGCCGGTGAAGCGCGACGCCTATTACGGCCTGCCGGCGGACGACCGGCAGAAGACCAACGTCAACATCGTCACCGGCACGGTGAAGCACGACTTCGCCAACGGCCTGACGCTCTCGGACAAGGCGCGCTGGGGCAACTACTATTTCGATACCCGCCAGACCTCGCCGGTCTATGGCGATGCCAACTGCTACGCGGGTTCGGCGCCCTGGGCGGGCGCGCCGGTGTGCACGGGCGCGGCCGGCGAGGTGCCGGTCGCCACCTTCAATCCGCTCTTTCCGGTGGCGGGCATGCCGCTCGGCCAGATCTTCGTCCTGCGCGACCGGCCAAGCGTTTCCGGCACCGTGAAGACGCTGATGAACGACGCCGATGCGAGCATGAAGTTCACGACCGGCGTGCTCGCGCACACGCTCATCGCGGGCGTCGAACTCGATCACGAGGAAGCCGATCTCACGCGCTACACCAACCAGGACACGGCGATCCTGCCCACGCCGCTGCTCGACCCGGATCCCGACGAGGCTTTTCCCGGGCACCAGACGGGCATCCGCCAGCGCCCCGGCACCAGTGCCGACACGACCGGCCTCTATGCCGTGGACACCATCGACTGGGGGACGCATTGGAGCCTGGTGGCGGCACTGCGCTGGGATCGCTTCGACGCGGATTTCAGCGAGCCCGTCACGCATGCGCATTTCCACCACACCGACTATTTCGCCAGCCCACGCACGGCGCTGGTCTACAAGCCGGACGAGAATTCGAGCATCTATCTGTCGTGGGGGACTTCGTTCAACCCGTCGGCCGAGAACCTGTCGCTCTCGGCGCGCAATGCCGATCTCGCGCCGGAGAAGGACCACACCTTCGAGCTCGGCGGCAAGACGCAGCTGCTGGACGGCATGCTCTCGGTCACCGCTGCGCTCTTCGACACGGTGATGGAGAACGCCCGCATCGCCGACCCGCTCAATCCCGGCCTGCAGACCTTGTCGGGCGAGCTGCGCGAGAACGGCTTCGAGGCCGATGTCGCGGGCAACCTCACCGACCGTTGGGAGATCGTCGCGGGCTACACCTATCTCGACGGGCGCTCGCTGGGCGTGTTCGGGACCGGCCTGAAGGGCCCGGTGCCCAACACCGCGCACAACCAGGCCGATCTCTGGACCACCTACGATTTCGACGGCGGGTTCAAGACGGGGCTGGGCGTGAACTATCTGGGGCGGCGGGCGGCCTTCAAGACGGCCGACGGCGAAGTGGCGCACGTCCCGTCCTACGTCACGTTCGACGCCATGGCGTCCTATCCGGTCACGGACAATGTTTCGCTGCAGCTCAACGGCTACAATCTCTTCGACAGGAAATACTTCTCGAACGCCTACTTCTCCTCGGTCGTCGAGAACCACGTGGTGCCGGGCGCGGGGCGCACCTTCACGCTTTCGGCGATCGTGAATCTCTGATGCTGCTGCGCGTCCCCCACCTGCTCTCGCCGGCCGCCGCCGCGGAGATCCGCGCGCGGCTCGCGCAGGCCGAATGGGTGGACGGGCGCGTCACGGCGGGGCCGCAATCGGCCAAGGTGAAGGACAACCTGCAACTGGCGGAAGACGGCGCGCTGGCGCGCGAGCTGGGGCAGATCGTGCTGGCCGCGCTGGAGCGAGATCCGCTCTTCATTTCCGCCGCCCTGCCCCGCGCGGTCTATCCGCCGCTGTTCAACCGCTACGAGGCCGGCATGGGTTTCGGCGCCCATGTCGACAACGCCATCCGCCAGGTGCCCGGCGCGGCGCACCGCATCCGCACCGACGTGTCGGCGACGCTGTTCCTGTCGCCGCCCGGCGACTACGACGGCGGCGAGCTGGTCGTGGAAGACACCTACGGCGCGCATGCGGTGAAGCTCGAGCCGGGCGACATGGTGCTCTATCCCGCCACGAGCCTGCATCGCGTCGCGCCGGTAACGCGCGGCGTGCGGCTCGCCTCGTTCTTGTGGGTGCAGAGCCTGGTGAAGGACGACGCCGAGCGCACGCTTCTCCACGAGCTCGACCGCTCCATCGCGGAGATGGGCCAGGCCCTGCCGGATCATCCGGCGCTCGTGCGGCTGACGGCCACCTACCACAACCTCGTGCGCAAATGGACCGAGATGTGAACGCCTTCGCCGCAGCGGATGCCTGGCGCGTCGCCGCGCTCTCGGCGATGGGCCGCGAGGAGCTGGCCGCGGCGCTGTCCGGCTCGAACGCCTTCGCGTGGGTCATGGCGGCCGCGAAGGCGGGATTGACCGAGGCGCAGATGCGGCTTGGGCGCATGCTGCTCGCGGGCGAACGCACGCGCAGGGACGAGGCGGCCGCGTTCGGCTGGTTCGCGCGCGCAGCCGAAACGGGGCTCGCCGACGCTCACAACATGCTGGGCCGCTGCTTCGAGAATGGCTGGGGCGCCGGACGGGACCTCGCGCGCGCCGCCCATCACTATCGAACGGCGGCGGAAGCGGGCGATGACTGGGCGCAATACAATCTTGGCCACCTTCACCTCGACGGACTCGGCGTGGCGCGGGATCTGGAAGCGGCCTTCGGCTGGTATGCAAAGGCCGCGGGACAGGGTCACATCCGTGCCATGAACCTCCTGGCGCGCTGTTACGAACATGGCTGGGGCGCGGCGCCCGACATGGCGCTTGCGCGGGCGTGGTACCGGAAGTCGGCCGAAGGCGGCTATTTCCGCGGGGCCTACAATTATGCCACCCTGCTTGTCGCGGAGGGCTGCATCGCGGGCGCCGCGCTCTGGTTCGAGCGTGCGCTGGCCGCGGCGCCGCAACCCACGCGGTCGGCGATGGCGACAGCGTTGTCCTCCAGCCTTCACGCCGAATTGCGCAGGCTCGGGCTGGGAATGAACGCGCAGGCCGGCGCGACCGAAGGGTTAATCTGACGGCGCGTGTCATATCTCCTCTTGCGCAGCCCCCCGCGTTCCGGTTTAGCCTTGCGCCATGAGACGGAGAGTCCCTCGCGCCGCTGCCGGACGCGCCCCAGGCGGGCTGCGGCTGGCGCTGGCGCTGCTCATCACGCTCTCCTTCGCGCTCCAGGCCACCGTCACGCAGACGCACATCCATGTCGGGCGGCTGTCCGTGACCGCGGGCGTCGTCGCCGAGCATCCGGCGCCCGTGAAGGGCAAGAGCAGCCCGGTCGACAACGACAGCAACAACTGCCCGTTCTGCCAGGAGATGCTCTACGCCGGGCATTTCGTCATGCCCGGCGCGCCGCTCGTGGCGCTGCCGGTCGAGGCCTTCTCCTACGTCTCCATCGTCATCGCGCTGCCGCGCATCGTCAGCGTGTTCTCGCACGGCTGGCAGGGCCGCGCGCCTCCCCGCCCCTGACGTTTGCATCGCGACCGCCTGACGTTGCGCCCGGATTCCGTCCGGCGCACGGCGTCATTCATCCAGGCAATTCCGATCCGCTTGTGCGGCCCGCGTGGCCCGTGGCGGGGCGTCATACAGGGGAATTCGAATGTCTCGTTCCATTTTGCTCGCAACGGCCGCGATGGCCCTGGCGATGAGTTCGGCAGCCCAGGCGCAGATCAACGACCAGTCCGGGCCCTCGCAATCGGGGCCGTCGGCCGTCGAGAACGTCACCGTCACCGCCCACCGGCTCGACGAGGCGCGCAACAGCATCCAGACCCAGACCGGCGCCTCCACCTACACCTTCTCCCAGAAGGACATCGAAGCCGCGCCGGGCGGAGAGAACAACCTGCTCAACCAGGTGATCCTGCAGGCGCCGAGCGTGGCGCAGGATTCGTTCGGCCAGCTTCACGTGCGCGGCGAGCACAATGCGCTGCAATACCGGCTGAACGGCGTGATCATCCCCGAGGGCATCAGCGTGTTCGGGCAGACGCTCGATCCCAGGCTCGCCTCCTCGGTGAAGCTGATCACCGGCGCGCTCCCCGCAGAGTACGGCCTCGTCACCGGCGCGGTCATCGACATGCAGACGCGTAGCGGCCAGTTCGAGCCGGGCGGACAGGTGTCGATCTATGGCGGCAGCCACGGCACGCTTGAGCCGAGCTTCGACTACGGCGGCAACAGCGGCACGTTCAACTACTTCGTGGCGGGCGATTATCTGGAGGATCACGACGGCATCGAGTCGCCCAACGGCGCCTCGGTTCCGATCCACGATCACACCGCGCAATATCACGGCTTCGGCTATTTCGAGGACATCCTGGACTCGAACAGCCGCGTCACCCTGATCGCGGGCATCTCCCACGATCACTTCCAGATTCCGGACAATCCGGATCAGCTGGCGGGCTTCACCGTGAACGGGGATTCCAGCTTCAACAGCGCCCAGCTCAACGAGACGCAGCGCGAAATCACCGACTACGGCATCCTCAGCTACCTGCACAGCCAGGGACGCTTCAACTTCCAGGTCTCGGCCTTCGCGCGCTATTCGAGCCTGAACTTCTCGCCCGATCCCACGGGCGACCTGGAGTTCGACGGCATCGCGCAGGCGGCGTTCAAGAAGGACACGTCGTTCGGCCTGCAGGCCGAAGGCGATTACGAGATCGGCGATAACCACACGATCCGTGGCGGCGTGATCGTGCAGACGGAACGGGCGACCAGCGACACGACCTCGCAGGTGCTGCCCGCCAACTGCACCGGCGCGGGCACGATGGCCGACCCATACGATTGCGCCGAGGTGGCGCCGCCCAACGACGTCCCGGTCACGGTCATCGACAACGGCGGAAAGACGCAGAACAGCTACAGCGCCTATCTCCAGGACGAATGGAAGATCGTGCCGCAGTTCACGCTGAACTACGGCGTGCGCTTCGACCAGTATGACGGCTTCGACCGCGAGAACCAGCTCAGCCCGCGCATCAACGCGGTGTGGCAGCCCTTCGACGGAACCACGGTGCATTTCGGGTATTCGCGCTTCTTCACCCCGCCGCCGTTCGAGCTGGTGGCGGCGGAGAGCGTGGCGAAATTCGTGGACACCTGCCCGGGCACCGTCTCCTCGCCCTGCTACACCACCGCGACGCCGGCGCTGACGCGGGACGACATTTCCAAGGCGGAGCGGGCGAACTACTTCGATCTGGGCGTGAGCCAGCAGCTGTTCGACCACTTCACGTTCGGCGTCGATTCCTACTTCAAGCGCTCCCACAACCTGATCGACGAGGGCCAGTTCGGCGCGCCGATCATCCTGACGCCGTTCAACTACAAGCACGGCAAGCAGTACGGCATCGAATTCTCCGCCAGCTACAACTCTGACAACTTCACCGCCTATGCGAATGCCGGGCTGGAGCACGCCGAGGGCAAGGACATCGTTTCGAGCCAGTTCGACTTCGATCCGGGCGACCTCGCCTACATCGCCGATCACTATATCCACCTCGATCACGAACAATACCTGTCGGCCTCGGGCGGGATGACCTACAACTGGTACGGTACGCGCCTGTCGGCGGACTTCCTCTACGGCTCGGGCCTCCGCAAGGACGGCGCGGTGCCGAATGGCGACCACGTTCCGGGCTACCTCCAGGTCAACGCCGGCCTCAGTCACGATTTCGACCTCGGCGACGGCGGCGACGTGACGGCGCGGTTCGACGTCATCAATCTGTTCGATGAGAAATACGAGATTCGCGACGGCACGGGCGTGGGCGTGGGCGCACCCCAGTTCGGGCCCCGGCGCGGCTTCTTCTTCGGGCTTTCGAAATCCATCTGATCGCGGGAACGGAGGGTCGCGCCCACGACCCTCCACTCGCCCACCGGACCTGCATGGCGGCGAGCATCCGAAGGATTTGCCGGTCGGGCAGATCCGCTGGGTCACGCCCAAGCAGCTCATCCCCGTGGCGGCGCTTTACGGGATGATTCTGCTCCTGTGGTTCACGGTGCGCCGGCGGCTGGCCATCGCGCGGGACCGATCCGGGCGGCCCCTATTCGCGGGCCGTGACGCTCATGGGAAAAGGCCGATCCTCGTGCCCGATACCCGCGCTTCGTGCTCCAGCAGCGCGCGCTTGAGCGGCAGGCCGCCGCCATAGCCGGTGAGCGTGCCGTCGCTGCCGATGACACGGTGGCAGGGGATGACGAGCGCGATGGGGTTGGCGCCGTTGGCCGCCCCCACCGCGCGGGCGCCGTTGGGACGGCCGAGCGCCCGGGCGATGGCGCCGTAGGTGGTGGTGGTGCCGAAGGGGATCTTGAGGAGCTCATCCCAGACCTGGCGATGGAAATCCGGCCCCTCGGCCAACAGCGCGAACGCGAAATCCTGGCGCTTGCCGGCATCGTATTGCGCGACCTGCTTCTGGACGCCGGCCAGCGCCTTCTCGCTCTTCTCCGCGCAGGGATCGACATGGGCGGCGTTCTTCGCCCGCAGATTGAAGCGGATCAGCCGGCCCTCGCCGTCCACCCAGGCCGCGAACCTGCCGAACTTCGAGGCGATCGGCGCCCAGTAACGCTTCTCCGCGCTCATGCCGCGTCCCGGTAGCTCGCCCACAGGTGACAGGTCGCAAGGCTGCGATGGGGCGAGAAGGGCAGCATCAACTTTTGCGTCGCGTCCTGGTCCGGGCGCTCGTCGAGCCGGTGCAGGCGCTGGAGCACGGTGGCGAGCGCGGAATCGCCCGCTGGCGCGCAATCCGCGAAGCCCGCGCGCAGCATCGCATAACGCGCCGTCCAGGTGCCGACACCGCGCACGGCCTTCAGCTTCTTCTCCGCGGCAACGGCCGAACCGTCCGGCAATCCTTCGATGTCGAGGCGGCCCTCCGCCACTTCCTTCGCCGCGCCGGTCAGGTATTCGGCCTTGGAGCGGGAGAAGCGGCGTTTGGCCAGCGCGGCCACGCCCAGATCGGCGACGCGCGCGGGCGAAGGATGGGCGATCATGCCGCCAGTCGCGGGCTCGCCGACGAGCCGGATCACTTCGCGGCGCAAGGCGGTGGCGAACGTCACGTTGATCTGCTGGCCGACGATGGCCCAGGTCAACCCATCGAAACCGGTCGGGATCGACGGCACGCGCAGGCCCCGGCGGCGCGTGAACAGCGACAATTCCGGATCGGCGGCGGCGCGCCTTTCGAATGCCGCGACCTCGTTGTTGAGGCCCAGCATCTTCAGCGCCTGCATGTGAAGCTGGGCGAGGCTTTCGCGACCCATCTTCCCTGGCGCATGCACGCGGCACCATGCACCCTCGCCTTCCAGCGAAACCTCCAGCACCACGGCGCCATCTGGCGTCGCCAGCGCCTTCCAGATGCGGCTGCCCTCGCACTTCTCGCAGATATTCTCCGGGTCGCGGGCGTGGTAGGCGAGCACTTCAGTGGCGCGATAGCCCGGCGGCAGTTGCAGCAGGAACACGCCCGATCCCCGCAGCGCGCGATAGGCGCCGGGCGTCATCCGCGACAGCGCCAGGAACTGGCGATGGAACACCGACTCGCTTTCGAAGCCCACAGCGTAGCCCACGTCGACGACGCGCGCCTCGCCGTCGAGCAGCATCCGCGCCGCGGCGCGCACGCGCTCGCGCCTCAGCCACGCGGCGGGCGCCAGATGGGCGTGCTCGCGGAACAATTCGCCGAGCTTGGTCTGGCTGACGCCCGCGGCGCGGGCGAGCGCGGAGGCGTCCGGATGCGCGTTCAGGTCGGCGCGGACGCGGGCCTGGAGACCTGCGAACAGCGCGATGTTCTCGTCCTCGCCCTTGTAGAAGAGATCGGGGCGGCAGCGCTTGCAGGCACGCAGGCCGGCGGCCCGGGCGTCCGCTTCGCTGGCGAAGATCGAGACATTCTCGGGCCTGGGCTGGCGCGCCGAGCAGGAGGGGATGCAGTAGATCCCCGTCGTCCATACCCCGATGATGAACTTGCCGTCGAACTTGCCGGCCTTGGCGTCGGCCCGGTTCCATGTGTAGGGCTTGGGAAGCATGGGGGGAACCTAATGCGCGGGTTGCCCCGCCGCCTCCCATTTCTGGCGTTCCATGTTCACGCTTTCAGGAGGCGGCGAACAGATCGCGCGGATGGCCGGCCATCACCGACTCGAAGTCCAGCAGCGCGCGCTTGAGCGCCAACCCACCGCCGAACCCCACCAACGCACCGTCCGAGCCGATGACGCGATGACAGGGAATGATGAGTGGAATGGGATTGCTGTTGCAGGCGGCGCCCACGCTGCGGGCCGCTTCCGGACCCGCGCCAAGCTGCTTGGCGATGGCGCCGTAGGACGTCGTTTCTCCGAACGGAATGCCGGCCATGCTGCGCCATACGCCGCGCTCGAACTCGCTGCCCGCGTCGATGCGGTATTCCAGGAGGAATTCGTGCCGCTTGCCCGCGCAATATTCCTCGACCTGCGCGCGCACATGCGCGATCGCCGCGCTGTCTTCCACGCCGTAGGAGGGCCGCCGCTGGGCGTGGAAACGGAAGCGCACCAGGACGCCATCGCCGTCGACGACTGCGCCCAGCACGCCGAAGCGCGTTTCGAAGGAACCCCAGCGGAGATCGGATCCGTCCATGCGTCAAATATGGTAGGTGGCCTGCTTTTTCGCCACCCAATTCTTGCGTTTTACATCAGCGCGGCGCGAATTCGAGCGGCTCGTCCTCGTCGCCGCGGCCGTTGAGATAGAGTTCGCGGGCATTCGGCTTTTCCCAGCAGATCTCGAGCAGGTTGTTGTCCGGATCCAGGAAGTAGATGCTTTGTTGGCTCTTGTGATCGGCTTTCGCGAACACCTGCACGCCCTTGTCGAGCAACTCGAAATAGGCGTCACGCAGCGCTTCGTGGCTCCCGATATGAAACGCGACATGGCCAACGCCGGGTTTGGGCCTATAGCTGCCATCCAGCTCGGGGGCGGAAGGCGGCGGCGCATCGACCTTCGTCATGTCGACGATATGCGTTCCACCGGGGAGCGCCAGGAACAGCCCGCCGTGCGCCGGATCTTCCTCCAGAACTTCCAACCCGAGAATGTCGCTGTAGAAGGCACGCGCCCGTTCGACGTCCGTCACGAACAGGAAGATGTGGCTCAACCCCTGCAACTTCATCGGGGGGCTCCGGGTGCCGGCACGGCATGCGATCCGCAACGTACGGAAAAAGGGCCGCTGTTGCCAGCGGCCCTTCTGCTCCGATGTAACGGTCGCTACTCCGCGGCGGCCTGCGGCGGCTCGAGCTGGGCCGGCGGTTGGTTGGCCGCCTGCTCGGCCTGGATGGCCTTGTCGCGCTCGCCGGCGACGTGGCGCAGGCGCGCGATGGCGCCGCCGGTGCCCGCCGGGATGAGGCGGCCCACGATGACGTTCTCCTTGAGGCCCTCCAGCGTGTCGACCTTGCCGTTGACGGCGGCATCGGTGAGCACGCGGGTGGTCTCCTGGAACGACGCCGCGGAGAACACCGAGCGGGTCTGCAGGCTCGCCTTGGTGATGCCGAGAAGCACCGGGCGGCCTTCCGCGGGCTTGCCGCCCGCCTCTTCCGCCTTCGTGTTGGCTTCCTGCATCTCCAGGAGATCGACCTGCTCGCCGGCCAGCAGCGTGGTGTCGCCGCCCTCGGTGATCTCCATCTTCTGCATCATCTGGCGCACGATCACTTCGATGTGCTTGTCGTTGATCTTCACGCCCTGCAGCCGGTAGACGTCCTGGATTTCCTTGACGAGATAGGTCGCCAGTTCCTCCATGCCCTTGATGCGGAGAATATCGTGCGGCGAGGGATTGCCCTCGACGATGTAGTCGCCTTTCTCCACATAGTCGCCCTCGCGCACGCTGATGTGCTTGCCCTTGGGGATCAGGTACTCGGACGGCTCGCCCTTGTCGTTCTTGGGCTTCACGATGACCCGGCGCTTGTTCTTGTAGTCCTTGCCGAACTCCACGAAGCCGTCGATCTCCGCCAGCACCGCGGACTCCTTCGGCTTGCGCGCCTCGAACAGCTCCGCCACGCGCGGCAGGCCGCCCGTGATGTCGCGGGTCTTGGCGCCTTCCGTCGGGATGCGGGCCAGCACGTCGCCGGCATGGACCTCCGCGCCGTCCTCGACCGAGAGGATGGCGTCGACGGTCAGCGCGTAGCGCGCATCGCCGCCGGAGGGCGCGGCCACGGCCTTGCCCTTCTTGTCGACGATGACGACGGTCGGACGCAGCTCCTGGCTCTTGGAGCCCGTGCCGCGGCTGTCCATCACCACGCGGTTGGTCACGCCGGTCTTCTCGTCGGCCACTTCCTTGAGGGAGATGCCCGAGATCAGGTCCTCGTACTTGACCGTGCCGCTGACTTCGGTGAGCACCGGAAGCGAGTTGGGGTTCCACTCCGCCAGGCGGTCGCCGCGCTTGACCTGCACGCCGTCATCCACCTTCAGCTTGGCGCCGTAGGTGATGCGGTAGTTGGCGCGCTCGCCGCCCTTGGGATCGACGATCACGACCTGCATGTTGCGGCCCATCGCGACCAGCTCGCCGTCGGAGTTCTTCACCACGTTGCGGTTGTTGATCTTGACCTTGCCGTCGTACGACGCCTCGATCTTGGACGAGCCCGCGACCTGCGCCGCGCCGCCGATATGGAAGGTGCGCATGGTGAGCTGGGTGCCCGGTTCGCCGATCGACTGCGCCGCGATCACGCCCACGGCCTCGCCGATGTTCACGTTCGTGCCGCGGGCCAGATCGCGCCCGTAGCACTTGCCGCAAACGCCATCGGTCAGCTCGCAGGTGAGCACCGAGCGCACGCGCACCTTCTGGACGTGCGCCTGCTCGATCTTCTCGGCGACATCCTCGGTGACTTCCTTGCCGCGCTTGAGCAGGACCTCGCCCGTGTCCGGGTGCTTGACGTCCTCCGCGGTGGTGCGGCCCAGGATGCGCTCGCTGAGCGAGGACACCACCTGGCCGCCGTCGATCTCGGCCTGGACGGTGATGCCCTTCCTGGTGCCGCAGTCCTCGGTGGTGATGATGCAGTCGTTCGCCACGTCGACGAGCCGGCGCGTCAGATAGCCCGAGTTGGCCGTCTTCAGCGCGGTGTCGGCGAGGCCCTTGCGGGCGCCGTGGGTCGAGTTGAAGTACTCGAGCACCGACAGGCCTTCCTTGAAGTTGGACAGGATCGGCGTCTCGATGATCGAGCCGTCCGGACGCGCCATCAGGCCGCGCATGCCGGCCAGCTGCTTCATCTGCTGGGGCGAACCGCGGGCGCCGGAGTGGCTCATCATGTAGATGGAGTTCATCTCCAGGATGCGGCCGGACTTCGGGTCGATCTTGGGCTCGGAGATCTCCTTCATCATTTCGGCGGCGACCTGGTCGGTGCATTTGGACCAGGTGTCGACGACGAGGTTGTACTTCTCCTTGTCGGTCGTCAGCCCGTCCAGGTACTGCTGCTCGTACTCGCGCACGCGGTGGCGCGTCTCGTCGATCAGCTTCTCCTTCGTGGCCGGCACGACCATGTCGTCCTTGCCGAACGAGATGCCGGCCTTGCAGGCCTCGCGAAAGCCCAGGCTCATCATCGCGTCGGCGAAGAGCACGGTCTCCTTCTGGCCGCAGTGACGGTAGACCTCGTCGATGAGCTGGCTGATCTCCTGCTTGCGCAGGAGCCGGTTCACCAGCTCGAACGGAATCTTGGGATTGCGCGGCAGGAGCTCGGCGATCATCATGCGGCCCGGCGTGGAGTCCACGCGGCGGGTGACCGGATGGCCATCCTTGTCCACCGTCTTGTAGCGGGCCTTGATCCTGGCATGCAGCGTCACCGCGCCGGAGTAGAGCGCGTGCTCAATCTCGCCGGCGTCGTTGAACACCATCCCCTCGCCCGGCTCCTTGTCGCGCTCCTGCGACAGGTAATAGAGGCCGAGCACGATGTCCTGCGTGGGCACGATGATCGGCTTGCCGTTGGCGGGCGACAGGATGTTGTTGGTCGACATCATCAGGACGCGCGCTTCGAGCTGCGCTTCCAGCGACAAGGGCACGTGCACGGCCATCTGGTCGCCGTCGAAGTCGGCGTTGAACGCCG